>CAWITX010000001.1:0-7681 GCA_963839235.1 uncultured Flavobacteriaceae bacterium
ACGAAGCCTCACTATTTTTTAGCTGTTCCTCGTCCAGACTTCTCAATATATAATCTGAATAGGTAGCTCTAAATCCTGCTATAATCGAAGCCTTTTCCTTCACTACGGGAACTTCCACAGCTAGATTTGCGGTAATTGGACCGACAGAACCTTCACCGGAAATTTTATCCATATTCCCTGATTTTGTTTCAATATCGAAAACAGACGAAAGTCTACCGCCGTATTCTGCGGGAATACTTGCTTTATAAACTTCCAGACTACCCGTTGTAAAAGGATTTACAGCCGAAAAGAAACCCAAAAAATGTGAAGGATTATAAAGTACCGCATCATCCAGTAAAATAAGGTTTTGGTCTGCGCGACCACCGCGTACATTAAATCCGCTTGCGCCTTCGCCGGCCGTTTTTATTCCCGGCAATGTGGTGGCAACTTTTAGAATATCGCGCTCTCCCAGTACCAACGGAATTGTTTTAACGGTTTCAATATCAATTTTTGTTACGCCAACCACCGCATCACGAACATTGGCGTCACGTGTAGATTCTATTAACACCTCCTCGAGCGATTCGGTGTTTTCATTTGCTGATAAATTAATGGAGCCATCGCCGTACATAAGTACATCCTGATATATTTTTTCAAATCCAAGCAAATTGGTTTCAAGTTTATTTAGCCCAAAAGGCAAGCGCAAGCTGAAATATCCGTTGGCATCGGTTACCGCATATTTAGTACGATCGACAGTTGAAATAGAAAGGTTTTGCAGCGGCTCCCCTGTTTTTGAATTTTTTATTATTCCCGAAAGCGTATAAGTTTTATTGGCCGAATTAGGTTTTTGTTTTCCAATTGTTATCAATTTTCGTATTTGTCCCGCTGTTTTTGCAACATATTCCTCTTGAAAGATTGGTGCATTATTTTCTACAACTTCTAACTTTTCTTCTTCCTCGTTGAAATAATTCGGGGGCAATTCATTATAAACAATACTATTGTTCAATAGAATAATCCTGTCTTGCGATACATAATAGTTGATATTTGTATTTTCAAAAATGCCCGTGAGCACTGTGCGTAAACTGGCATTGACGAAATTTTTTGTAACACGATTTCCTTCCAGCCACGATTCCTCATAAAAAAAGGATTTCTGGGTAAGATCTTCTACTTTTTGCACCGCTTCAATTAAAGGCGTATTACTGAAACTTAGGGTGAGGTTTCCATCATTTTGCCCAAAAACACTAAAAATTGGAATAAAAAATAAGAGAATGAGAAGTTGTTTTTTCATAGATGCCATTCTCAATTTTTGGGATTATTGGTGATTTTATCCAGTCCGTCAAGATATTTTACAATTTTTATCATAAACTCGTCGCGGTTTGCTTTGTAAAGCGTTTTGTAGGTTTTATAGAAATCACGTATTTGTTCGTTCTTTTTGGGCAGTGCATTTCTTAAATCTTTAATGGTACCAATTTTCTTATATCCATTTTCATATTTCAAAAGATAGAAATTATCGTTTTTGAAGCTGTATTCTATCCCTGAATTTAAAGCTTTCTCCCGCATCTTTTTTATATGTTTTACATATAAACTATATACTTCCCCATTAAAACCAATCTCAAAAAAACCATTTCCTTCTTCTGTTTCATTCAGTGACAATCGAACGAAATTATGGCCATAAACAGAAAAATTTGATATTTTTTCGGGAATCAGCTTTACCTGAAAAATGCTCAAATTATCATCAGATCGAGTAATTACTTGGTCTTCCAAAACATCATATTTCAAAAGTACGTTAGGGTAAAATTGACCGCTATAGGTAATATTTCCTTTTGTAAAATTGAATTGGTCGAAATACCTGAATGTACCATCTGTCTTCAAATAAGGATCGACAAATTCGGTCCCATTAAAAAGCCCAGTGTTCTCTATACCCACTATGTTATCAAAAATTTCGTAAAATTTACTGTCCGCATCTTGTTGGGCGGTAGCACAATAGCCTGTAAATAGCAGAAGAAATGAGGAGAGGTAATGTTTGTACAATGTGTGGAATTTGAAAATTTTGAAGTTTAAAAGTACACAAAATAGTGGGCGAAATAAAAATAAAGTTTCAATAGGGAAAAAATTTTGCTCTAGAAACCAAAATATGGTTTAGTAGATTTGAATGCGTAAACTTACCTTGCATTGAAATGCCCCCAAAAATATGAATGAGGATAATTTTGATATTATTATTGTTGGCGCCGGGCCGGCCGGCTGCATTTGTGTACATCAGTTATTGGGGAAAGGATTAAAGTTAGCATTGATCGACAAAGATGTTTTCCCACGGGACAAAATCTGCGGCGATGCGCTGAGCGCCGATGTTTTAAACCAATTGAAGAAGATTGATTTCAATTTATTTGGAAAATTTTTAAAACTAGAAAGAAAACAACCATCAAGCGGCGTGCGTTTTTTCGCCCCAAACAAACAACGGCTAGATATAGATTTCAAGGTCGCTCAGCGGAGCCGAAGTGATGAAGCTGCAGGATTTGTTGTAAAACGCCTGGATTTTGACAATTTCCTGTTTGAAGAGATTGAAAATTCCAACGACATTTCAATTTTTACGGATGAAAAAATCTCAAAAATTTCTGAGGAAGCGCAAACCATAAAACTTACAGGTAAAAAAAGATGCTATTCTGCAAAGTTTGTTATCGGTGCCGATGGCGCAAATTCCATCGTAAACCGGCAACTTGCAAAAAACGAAATAGATAAAAATCATCACTGCGCAGGGCTGCGGCAGTATTTTGAAAATGTTTCGGGTTTTCATCCGCAAAATCATATTGAATTGCATTTTTATAAAGATTTGCTTCCGGGCTATTTTTGGATTTTTCCCCTTGCGGACAATAAAGCTAACGTAGGTTTGGGAATGCTCTCGAGCGAAGTAGCCCGAAAAAATATCAATCTAAAGGAAAAACTGCAAGACATTATCCAAAACCATCCAAACGTTCGCGAACGCTTTAAAAATGCGGTTCCGCTGGAGGAAATAAAGGGATTCGGTCTGCCTATAGGCTCACAAAAGAAAAAACTTTCCGGCAATCGATTTTTATTGCTCGGCGATGCCGCAAATTTAATCGACCCATTTACCGGGGAAGGCATCGGCAACGCCATCCGAAGCGGAAGGATTGCTGCGGAGCACTGCCTTCGGGCATTTTCAGAGAATAAATTTAATGCTGAATTCAACAAAAAATACGATAGGGAAATCTATAAAAAAATGTGGCCCGAGCTACGCATTGGCCGTTCCCTTCAAAAGATGCTGAAGTATCCGTGGCTTTTCAACTTTTTGGTGAAAAAGGCGAATAAAAATGAAGCCCTCCAGCAATTGTTGACTTCAATGTTGGATAATGTAGATTTAAAAAAGGAATTGCTAAAACCTCGATTTTACGTACGTTTGCTCTTCAATTATTAGAAAATGAAAGCAGCGAGCCTGAAAGAAATAAAGACCGAACTCAATCACCGTTCCACGCAGGAACTGCTGGATTTGTGCCTTCGCCTTTCAAGATTCAAGAAAGAAAACAAGGAGCTGCTCACCTATCTTTTATTTGAATCCGCAAATGAAGAAGGCTTTATCGAAAGCATTAAAACAAAGATTGATAGTGATTTTGAAAGCATCAATACCAAAACTTTTTTCTACATAAAAAAAAGCGTCCGAAAGATTTTGCGGGAGATAAAAAAATTCATCCGCTATTCGCAAAACAAAGAAACGGAAGTGGAACTTTTGCTTTACTTTTGTTTGAAATTGAAGGAGTTTAAACCTTCGATAAGTAGAAACACGACACTAACCAATTTATACAATCGTCAAATTGATTTCATCAAAAAGAAGGTGGAAAATCTTCACGAAGACCTTCAACATGACTATCAATTGGAGTTGGAAGAATTAAAACACAGGAAATGAAAAAAACCATAGTAGCCGTCATTTTTGCAATTGCCATTGTAATTGCATCCATCGTTTTGGGTAATGCCTTTATGAACCGAAACCGTGCCCAACGGACAATTTCCGTAACCGGCCTGGGAAAATCAGATTTTACTTCAGACTTAATTGTCTGGGAAGCGCGGTTTATTAGGGTAAATACCAACCTGAAACAAGCTTACTCAGATTTGGAGAACGATAAAAAAATCGTTTCTCAATACCTTGCAGATAAAGGAATAAGCCGTGAAAAAATTGTATTTTCTGCGGTAAGCACGGTAGAAAACACAGAACCGCGTTATGGTACCAATGGCAATTATTTGGGCACGGAATTTACGGGCTACACTCTTTCACAGAATGTGGAAATAAATTCCAAGGATGTTGAAGGAATTGAGCGCATTTCCCGAGAAATTACCGAATTGCTTAACCAAGGTATTCAGTTATATTCGGAAGCTCCGCGTTATTATTATACCAAAATTGAAGATCTTAAAATTGAAATGGTTTCCCGCGCAACGGAAAATGCCAGGCTTCGTGCCGAAAAAATCGCGGAAAATTCCGGCTCGAAACTCGGAGATTTGGTGAACGCCCAAATGGGAATTTTTCAAATTACCGGCCAAAACTCAGGCGAAGATTATTCTTGGGGTGGCGCGTTCAATACTTCTTCAAAAGAAAAAACCACTTCAATAACAATGAAATTAACTTATAACGTAGATTAAATACAATGACCACGTTCTATCATAATCCACGCTGCAGCAAATCCCGCGAGGCCCTCCATTTATTGGAAGAGAAAGGGGAAACTTTGGAAATTATAAAATATTTGGTCCATCCCCCAACCCACCAAGAGTTAAAACAGGTAATTGAACTTTTGGGAATAAAACCGATTGAATTGGTTCGAACCCAAGAACCGGAATGGAAAGAAAACTTCAAAGGAAAAAAATTGAGCGATGATGAAATCATAACCGCAATGATTGAAAATCCTCGTCTCATCGAACGTCCAATAGCAATTAAGGGAACTCATGCAGTTATTGGCAGACCGCCCGAAAAAGTGTTGGACATTTTATAATTGAGCCTTCTTTATTTAACAGAAAATTGGCAATTACCCATTAAACCACGGCTATTTTCGTGTGTCAAATTTGCCAAAGATTCCTATGAAATATATTTTATTGCCCGTTCTACTATTCTTCACCGCTACAATAGTTGCACAACAATCTGAAAAAAAACAAATTACCGTAAAAGGAAATATAATCGAAGAAGGCACAAACGCCCCGTTGGAATATGCCACGGTTTCTTTTATTGATTCGAAAAAAAATGTGGTAACAGGAGGAATTACCGATACGGAAGGTAAATATAGCATAGACGTTCCCGCAGGTGTTTACACGGTTAAGTTCGAATTTATCTCCTATAAACCGAAAACACTTCCCAATCAAAATCTTACAAAAAACACTACCCTACGACCAGTTACTTTAGCATTGGATGCCGCAGGATTGGACGAAGTTGTAATACGTGCGGAAACCACGGAAGTACAAATTAGGCTCGACAAAAAAATATACAATATAGGAAAGGATCTTACCGCAGGCGGCGCCACCGTTAGCGATGCGCTAAACAACGTTCCTTCGGTAACTGTAGATGTGGACGGTGCTATCGCTTTACGCGGAAATGAAAATGTAAAAATCCTGATTAACGGAAAACCTTCTGCCATTGCGGGTTTTGGCTCTACAGATGCGCTTCGCCAATTGCCCGCAGAAGCCATTGAGCGCGTAGAAGTTATCACTTCCCCTTCAGCGAGGTATGATGCGGAAGGAACGGCGGGAATTCTGAATATTATTCTAAAAAAGGAAAAAACCTTGGGACTGAATGGTTCCTTGAGTACCAGCATTGGCGTGCCTTTGAATAGCAATGCTTCGGGAAATATAAATCTGAGGACCGATAAATTCAATATTTTCAATACTACCAGCATCAGCTATCGCAATGCGCCGGGCAACGGACAATTCGATAACCGATATTTCCCGAGAACGGTTGAAGATTCCACTGGACAAACAACCACGATAGATCCTGTTTATGACCGAGTTACCGAGAGCAGACGCTACGATAGGAAGGACAAAAATTTCAATACCAACTTGGGGATGGAATATTTTCTTTCAGATAAATCTTCAATTACTGCAAGTGGTTTTTTAAGGTTGGGAAAAGATAACGATGTTACCACAAATAACACCGCCAACTACAATAACGGCGATTTAAAGGAAAAGATTCTCCGGACCGAAAACCAAACCGAGGATGACAATAGCTACCAGTTTTCGCTGAATTATGTAAATAATTTCAACGATAACGGCCATAAGCTTACCGCAGATCTTCAGTACGACAAGGATAAGGAAACGCAGAATTCCTTTATAGATGAAAGAAATACCTTTCCAGATTTGGATGTGCTTCCCGCGGAAATAATCAACAGTATTGAAGACCAAACAGAATATTTGGCGCAGGCCGATTATGTTTTGCCTATAGGGGAAAATGCACAGTTTGAAGCAGGTTTCCGTGGTAATTATGAAGAAACGGTAACAGATTATTCCCTTTTGGAAGAAGCCGGAACTAGCGGTAATTTTATTCGAAATGATAGCCTTTCAAACATTTTTACCTATGATGAAAATGTGAATGCGGTCTATTCGCAATACGGAAATAAATTTGGAAAATTTTCATTCCTTTTGGGACTTCGGCTTGAAAATACACAGTTAAAGGGAAAAGTGGATGCCAATATTTTGGGTGCCGAAAATTTAAATTTCGATAAAAATTACACCGGCCTATTTCCAACCGTTAATCTAACTTGGGAATTGCAGGAAAATGAAAACATTACTTTGGGCTATAACCGAAGGATCAATCGCCCGCGAAGTTGGTTCATCAACCCATTTCCTTCCCGTTCCAGTGAAACCAATGTTTTCCAAGGAAATCCGAATTTGGATCCTGCCTATGCCAGTGCTTTCGATTTGGGTTATTTAAGAAAATGGAACAAACTTACCTTGACCACTTCGGTGTACTATCAAAATGAAACCGATGCCTTTGAGAGGGTACAAAAAGAAACGGGTGACGTAACCAGTAATGGTATTCCAGTTATTCAGACAATTCCCATCAATCTTTCCACAAACCAGCGCTACGGGTTTGAGGCAGGCCTTTTGTACAATCCCACAAAATGGTTGAATCTTAACGGAAGTTTTAATTATTTCCTTTTCAAAACGGAAGGTTTCTTTAATGGTGTTGATTACGGTGCGGAAAATACCTCCTACTTTGCAAGAGCAAGTTCAAAAGTTAAATTGCCCTGGAAACTGGACTGGCAAACAAACGGCTTCTATCGCGGACCGTACAACAACGCTCAGACCGAGACTGACGGCATTCTTTCCGTAGATATGGCCATAAGCAAGGATATTATTGACGATAACGCAACGCTTGCACTCAATGTAAGCGATCTTTTCAATACCCGAAAAAGAAATTCCTTAACAACTACTGACACTTTTACCAGTGAGAGTCAATTCCAATGGAGACAACGGCAAGTAACGCTTTCCTTTACCTATCGCTTTAACCAAAAGAAACAACGGCAAACCCGCCAAAGGGATAACGGAGGGGACGAAGGTGATTTTGAAGGATAGAATTCTAAAAATTCAGCAATAAAAAAGGGAACCAATTGGCTCCCTTTTTTTTTTATATTCTGAAATATTATTTCAATTCCTTATTCTTTTTCTCTTCGCGTTTAATTTTCCATTTTTCGTAAAGAGAGCCACCGATCCAGTAAGG
>CAWITX010000002.1:0-344695 GCA_963839235.1 uncultured Flavobacteriaceae bacterium
CGCCATAACCTTCACACGAAGAAACATTGTTAATTTCAGCTACAGAAAACAATCGCAGGCCATCCCCGAGTGAACAGTCTTCACTTGGTTGACAAAGTACATTTTCCACCGTGGCTGAAACTGCATCGTTAGCGGGATTTTGGTCAGCAGCAAGTGCAGTTGAAACGGTAATATTATAAACTCCCAAAGTAGATAAATCTGCAGTTTGGGTGAAATTATAGGTCATTTCCTCCTCGGCGCCAATTGGTCCGGCAAAGGTTTCAACCACTGGCGTACCTCCATCGATTACATATTGTACATCAAAATTTGATTGTGGATTGGCACCGAAATTTTTAATGGTCGCTGAAATGGTTTCAGCATTTCCCAAGCCCACACCAGAAACCGGTGCGGTAATTTCAATGGCACCTACATCATTGGCCAATAAATTGGTAACTTCTTTTGTAAATGAATCATTTGCAGGAAACTCATCGCCTGACAAATTGGTGCTAACTTCAATGGAATATGTTTGGCCGGTTGTTGATAAATCTACCGTTTGGGTAAAAGTATAAGTAGCTGTATCATTGGAAGCGATGCTACCTGTGAAAGTTTCACTCGCAATTAGATTGCCATCTACTCGCAATTCCAATGGAATGCTGGTTTGGGTAGCCGAACCAAAATTACGTATGCTAACCTCAACGGTTTCGGTGGTTCCCAAAAGACCATTGTCTGGCTGTATAATATCATTTATTCCTACATCATTGGCAAATCCACCGGAAAGTGTGAATGAAGCAATCTGTGTTCTCCAGTTATTATTTGAGGAGAAATATTCCGCAGTGTGCCAAAAGGTAAAATTGTTCGGATCCATTGTTAAATGGGAATAATCGCCAAACCTATTTGTGAATGTCTGCACCCCACTTCCCTGAAATATTTCTGTTTCCGCCACGGTCATTTCACCCAACGGATCTCCATTAAATCTACCGGTATATCTGATACCTGCTTTAAGTGTTCCACTTGCAATATTGAATGCAAGCCCAATATTACCGGCCGCATCCATTCCCGCGCTTCCCATAAAACGGCTATGACCATCAGCGGGAGCATAAGTGCCTTCTTGATAAACGGACCACGGATTAGAACTATCATTTCTCAATTCAATCCATCTAACTCCGGAAGTATCCAGACCGTCAACGTCGTCGTTGAAAGTAATTACCCAGGAATTATGGTCGCCAAAACTTCTGTAATTGGCGGCGTATGAAATAACCCCACCGATCATATCAATTTTTTGACTCGTGCCGGGTTGGGCCACATCGCCGGTACCAAAAGGTGCAAATACGGAATTGAACGGATCTGTAGGAATTTCCAATGGAGTGGAAATTGTTGAATTACCAATCGTTGCCCAATCTACCTCTATTTCCCATACTTTTAAATGGTCAAAACTCACGCCTGACCATCCATCATCCTGAAGATAAACGATGTATCCGGGAGTATTTGGTGTAAAGGATGTTCCCAATAAATTGGCGGGTTCTGGACTATAAACGGTATTGGTGTTTTGAACAGAACCTGGAAGTGGAAACCCAACCAATTGTGGACTCGGGCCACCGGCCAGCATAACATCGCGTTCAATAGCATATACTTTATTTGTGCCTCCTTTATTGGCGGTTAAATAATATCCATCAGGCCAAACACTATAATGCGGGTAATCTGGAAAGGCATCCAAGGAATATTGATAAACGTTATAAGCTCCAGTTGGGTCGCCACTAACGGAAACTCCTATTGCAAGCGAATTGCTCAAAGAACCAAATTCACTCACGAACCAACGATCTGCCAATTGGTCGTACATTACAATGGGATCGCCGGAATTGGAACTAATTCCTAAAAATGAACCCAATGATACCGGCCCTACCAATAAATTCCCGGTTTTATCGAAAATTTTTACGATAGAGTTTACGGAATGCACATAGTGGTTGGGTCCTGCAGCGCCCGTTGGATCTGGAGGAACGGCACCTGATTCAGAAGATGAGGCGCCAATAAAATTTTGTTCCAAGGCGAAACTTGGCACTTTTCCCAAGCTTCTCTGGGCGTTAGTGTTTATGCCATTTGGAAGGGCATCTTTGTTTACTTGTTCGTGGTAGCGTGTTCCATTGGGCACAATTTCAATTTCTTTAATGCTTCGGTTAGGCTCCGCTTCCTGGGTGGCAAAGTCGCGCAACGGTATGGTTTTTCCTATAAAGGTTCCAACGATTACCTCGTTTGGCGGAAATTTTTCCTGCGCAAAAAGACCAATTCCAAACAAAAGGGCGCAAGCCACAAGTAGTTTTTTTGATTTCATTATTAAATTTTTAGGGTTTTTAAAAAGCGATACAAGATAGCAGATATAATTTTATTTGAACAAATTAATCGTCGCAATGCTTTTTTAATTTTTAAATTATTCGAAATAATTAAACCAATTGACTTCCTTTAATAAAAAAAAGAGCAGCTTATCGCCGCTCTTTTTCAATCAAATGTTATGGTTTCTATTTTACAATTATTCGGGCGGTTTTTACCGCTTTGGTAAATTCTCCCCCAACTTTCACAATATATACCCCGCTTGAAGTAAAGGACATATCGAGTTTCATGGTATGGGTATTTGAACCTTCTGGTTTTCCTACCATTTTAATTCCCAATTCCTGACCTAATAGATTATAAACCGAAACGTATGCCTGGCCTTGATAATCTGATACAAGGGTAATATCAAAATGTCTTTGGTCCTTGCTGGATATGATTAATTCAGAATTTCTGATGGAAATATCCTCGACTCCAAGGTCGCCAATGTTAGCGGTATAATCCTCAGTCTCACCGTAGGAGGTTACCTCACAAGCATCCGCAGGAACCGGAGCATTCCAGTTCGATTTTGCACGCATTCTATGAGGACCAATAGCAGCATTTGCCGGAACAACCAAATCCATTGTTTCGGTATATGTTCCGGAACCTTGGCCTGGCGCAATTTGATAATTGTTTACCACCACTTCATCAGCGGTAAAAATAGAATCTTCATTATAGTCAATCCAAACTTTTATATACTGGCTTCCATAATTTGTAGTAACCGTTAAACTATTGGTGCTGCCAGGTTCCAAATTTGCGACTTGGTCTGTAAAATCTGCATATCCTTCGCACTGCGATGGATTGTTAATTTCCGCTACTGAGAACAATCTAAAGCCGTCTCCCAAAGAACAATCAATGACAGGTTCGCATAAAATGTTTTCAATATCTTCGGTAACCGAATCATTTGAGGCATTATTATCGCCCGGCAATGATGTTGTAACCGTTACAATGTAATTACCCAATGCCGAAAAATCAGCCGTTTGCGTAAAAGTGTAAGTAGCTTCTTCTTCAGAAGCAAGTGTACCTGTAAAAGTTTCTACCACCGGAGTTCCTCCGTTAATGGTGTATTGTACATCAAAATCAGATTGTGTAGTAGAACCAAAATTCTTTATAGTTGCAGAAATTTCCTCAACACCCAATCCTGAACCAGTTTCGGGGGCGGTAATTTCCGTAGCGCCTACATCTATTGCGAAGAGGTTCGTCACTTCTTTGGTATATGCGTCATTTCCGTTGAATTCATCATTGGCTAAATTAGTCCTGGCCTCAATAGTATAGGTTTGCCCAACGTTAGAAAGGTCGACGGTCTGCGTGAAAGTATAGCTTTCAGTGGCATTTGCCGCGATACTACCGGTATAGGTTTCCGAAGCAACTAAATTGCCGTCAACTCTTAATTCCAGGGGCACTGACGTTTGTGTATCGGTACCATAATTTCGAATACTTACCTCAACAGTTTCATTTGTTCCCAAACTACCGTTCTCTGGTTGAATTATATTGCTTATTCCCACATCATCGCTGAAACCTCCCGATAATGAGTAGGAAGCTATCTGTGTTCTCCACGCATTATTTGAGGAAAAGAAATCTGCCGTATGCCAAAATGTAAAATTATCCGGATCCATTGTGGTGTGACTATAATCACCGTATCTATAAGTATTGGTTCTAACCCCTACTCCATCTACAATGGTGGTTTCAGCAACTGTCATTTGTCCTAAGGGATCACCATCAAAACGTCCGGTATATCTTATTCCTACGGGAAGTGTAGAACTTCCTATACTGAAAGCAAGGCCAATATTTCCGGCTGCGTCCATTGCAGAACTACTCATAAAACGGCTATGACCATCAGCAATTGAATAGGTGCCTTCTTGATAAATACTCCACGGATTGGAATCGTCATTCCGTAATTCAATCCATCGAATTCCTCCGGTTTGGTTGTTATCTATAAACGTGTTAAAAGTAATAAGCCACGAATTGTGGTCAGCAAAGCTGCGATAATTTGCGCCGAAAGAAATAATACCGCCATGGGCAGCAAGTTTTTGGTTCGTTCCGGGCTGCTCTACGGCACCCTGCCCAAAAATTTCACCCGCATCAAAAGGATCTGTGGGTATTACAAGAGGTTGGGAAATACTTGCATTGTTCGGATTTGCCCAATCTGTTTCTATTTCCCATACTTTCAAATGATCGAAAGAGACGCCATTCCATGCATCGTCCTGCAGATAGGTTATATATCCCGGAGTATTTGGAGGTATGTTAGTGCCCAAAAGATTTGCAGCTTCAGGACTCTTCACTTGGTTAGGGTTAACCACTACACCAGGAAGAGCAAAAATAACAATTGCTGGATTGGCTCCACCCGAAAGAATTTCATCCCTGTCCATTGCAAATGCACGAGTTGTTTGGCCATCCAAATTTACGGTACCGTAATATGCATCTGGCCAAACCGCATAATGTGGATAATCTGGGAAACCATTGAAAGCATACTGATAAACATTATAAGCTCCGCCTGGGTCGTTAGTAACCGAAACGCCGATGGCCAAGGAATTTCCCCCGCTTATGGTACCAAATTCACTAACCAACCAACGATCCGCCAGTTGATCATATAATACTATCGGATCTCCACCATTCCCTCCAAAGCCTAAAAACGAGCCTAGAGAAACTGGACCAACCAATAAATTTCCACTTTTATCAAAAATCTTAACAAGTGAATTTACTGAATGAACATAATGGTTCGGGCCCACCGCACCGGTAGGATCAGGTGGAAAAAAACCTGATTCTGAAGAGGATGCTCCGATAAAATTCTGCTCAATAGGCATACTTTTTATTCCTCCCTGTTTTGTTTGAAGATTGTCAATTATAACGGGAGAGCCCTCGTTAATTTCTATTTGGGTGGTGGACTCATTCGGAATGGGAATAAGAGTTTTAGGGTCAAGGTTCAGATTTTCCGGAAGGGTCGGAAAATCACGCAAAGGCATTGTCTGCCCAATGAATTGGCCTACTATAATTTGCTCGGGTCCGAATTTTTCCTGGGCGGAAAGACCGAAACCAAACAATACTAAAAGTAGAAAAAGTAATTTTCTTTGTTTCATAATGCTTGTTTAGTGTTTAAAGTTTTGTGTATTAAGTTGTACAAGATAGTATTTATTTTTCACTTAAAAGCTAGAAACTAAAGCGTGAAGTATTAAAAAATTTTGATTTTTTACTTCAGTTTTATTGGGAGGTGAATGTTCCAAATTTGGTTATCTTTGCAACTTAAAATCCCAACAAACAAATTCACAGAATGATTCACTTTTTTGGAGACGTAAAAAATACCGTTTTTGCTGTCCAAACCCTCGGAAATATTTCAGAAGAAGACGCTAAAAAATTGTCGTGGCTTTTCGGCAACCAACCCAAAATAGAAAAATCCGCCTTGTCCACAAACACGGCGGATTTTTTTGTTGGTCCCCGCGCCGCAATGGTTACTCCCTGGAGCACAAATGCAGTTGAAATTACCCAAAACATGGGTATTGAAGGAATAATCCGAATTGAAGAATTTCATAATAGCGCAGTTGAAAAGGGAACTTTCGATCCCATGCTTTCCCAAAAATTCAAGGAGTTGGATCAGGAAATTTTTGATATCCACATTCAACCGGCAGGTATTTTGGAAATTGAAAATATCTCGGAATACAACCAAAAAGAAGGTCTGGCGCTAAATGCTGAAGAAGTTGAATACTTGGAAAACCTTTCTGAAAAATTAGGTAGAAAACTTACCGATAGTGAAGTTTTCGGCTTCAGCCAAGTGAATAGCGAGCATTGCCGACACAAAATTTTCAACGGAACATTTGAAATTGACGGCCACGAAATGCCTACTTCCCTTTTCAAATTAATAAGGAAAACTTCGGAAACAAATCCTAACGATATTGTTTCGGCATATAAAGATAACGTGGCATTTATAAAAGGCCCAACAGTGAAGCAATGGGCACCCAAAACTGCCGACAAGCCCGATTGGTACGAGGAAAAGGATTTTGAAAGTGTAATTTCATTAAAAGCTGAAACACACAATTTCCCAACAACCGTGGAGCCTTTTAACGGTGCTGCCACGGGAAGCGGAGGTGAAATCCGCGACCGTTTGGCCGGCGGAAAAGGTAGCTTGCCATTGGCAGGAACTGCGGTATATATGACTTCCTACTCACGCTTAAATGATGAAAAGCCTTGGGAGAAAAATAATGAAAGAACGCGACTGGTTGTACCAAACGCCACTCGATATTTTGATAAAAGCCAGCAATGGCGCATCCGATTTTGGAAATAAATTCGGGCAACCCTTAATTGCAGGTTCGGTGCTCACTTTTGAACACGAAGAGGCCCCCTCAACTCCCCCGAAGGGGGAGAAACTCAAAGAAGATTAGGTTATGACAAGGTAATTATGCTCGCAGGCGGTATTGGCTACGGAAAAGCCGATCAAGCCATAAAAGGAAAACCGCACGAAGGCGA
This sequence comes from uncultured Flavobacteriaceae bacterium, assembly GCA_963839235.1. Classification (GTDB taxonomy): domain Bacteria; phylum Bacteroidota; class Bacteroidia; order Flavobacteriales; family Flavobacteriaceae; genus Aequorivita. Next base: position 6,796 of record CAWITX010000002.1, read on the forward strand.
TAAAATTGTTGTTCTCGGTGGTGAGAACTACCGCATAGGAATGGGCGGAGCCGCTGTTTCTTCTGCAGATACGGGGGAATTCCACAGCGGAATTGAGCTTAACGCCATACAACGAAGTAATCCCGAAATGCAAAAACGTGCCGCAAACGCTATTCGGGCGATGGTGGAAAGCGATGAAAACCCTATCGTTTCAATCCACGATCACGGTGCCGGCGGACACTTGAATTGCTTGAGCGAACTAGTTGAAGACACTGGAGGACGCATAGATTTAGATAAACTTCCCATTGGCGACCCTACCCTTTCCGCTAAGGAAATTATGGGCAACGAAAGCCAGGAGCGAATGGGTTTGATTATTGGCGAGGAAAATATTCAAAAACTAAAAAAAATTACCGACCGCGAACGCTCCCCTATGTATGAAGTGGGCCACGTTACAGCTGATAAACGTTTCTGTTTCGAAAACGAAAAAGGCGAAAAACCCATGGATTTCGCTTTGGAAGATATGTTTGGCAGCTCGCCCAAAACCATAATGAAAGACAAAACCATAAACAGGAATTATAAAAATCCTGATTATGAGGTTGCAAAAATAAAGGAATATGTAGAGCAAGTGCTGCAGTTGGAAGCTGTGGCCTGTAAAGACTGGCTTACAAACAAGGTGGATCGTTGTGTGACAGGCCGCGTTGCAAAACAGCAAACCGCTGGACCGTTGCAACTTCCTCTTAACAATTGTGGCGTAATGGCATTGGATTTTAATGGAAAGGAAGGCGTTGCTACCAGCATTGGCCATTCTCCTTTGACGGCTTTGATTGATCCTACCGCAGGTTCACGAAATGCCATTACCGAAGCGTTAACCAACATCGTTTGGGCCCCGTTAAAAGATGGATTAAAAAGTGTATCCCTTTCTGCAAACTGGATGTGGCCCGCCAATAATGAAGGCGAGGATGCGCGATTGTACGAAGCGGTAAAAGCCGTTTCGGAATTTTCCATCGATTTGGGAATCAATGTTCCCACGGGGAAAGATTCGCTCTCAATGAAGCAGAAATACAAGGATGGCGAGGTGATTTCTCCCGGAACGGTGATTATTTCGGCGGCCGGAAATTGTAATGATATTAAAAAGGTTGTTGAGCCCGTTTTACAAAAAAATGGTGGAAGCATTTATTATATCAATATTTCGCAGGATAAATACAAACTCGGCGGTTCTTCCTTTGCGCAGATTTTAAGTTCTGTGGGGAACGAAGCACCCACGGTAAAAAATGCCGAATATGTAAAAACGGTTTTCAACACTTTGCAGCAATTGATTCGTGATGAAAAAATCGTTGCCGGCCACGATGTGGCTTCGGGAGGATTAATTACTACCTTGCTGGAAATGTGCTTTGCCGATGTGAATCTGGGCGCAGATTTTGACCTTTCAGCTTTAGGTGAAAATGATCTGGCAAAATTGCTTTTTGCTGAAAATTGTGGAGTGGTAATCCAAGCTTCGGAAGATTCTTCGGTTGAAAAATTGCTTGCTGAAAAAAATATAGACTTCAAAAAAATCGGAACTGTTTCAGAAAATGAATACGCTTTCAATAAAAAACAATTCAGCGGAATTGAAATTTTCAGTATTCCTGAAATGCGCGACGTTTGGTACACCACTTCGTATTTGCTCGATAAAAACCAAAGCGGGGAAAACCTTGCGCAAAGAACGTTTCGATAATTATAAAAATCAGCCACTGAAATTTGATTTTCCGGCCTCCCCTAGCCCCTCCAAAGGAGGGGAATTCCTATTACCCAAACCTCCTCGAGATGGGGGACGCCCAAAAGCCGCGGTAATCCGTGAAAAGGGAAGTAACAGTGAACGCGAAATGGCGTATATGATGCACCTCGCCGGTTTTGATGTAAAAGATGTGCACATGACCGATTTGGTGGAAGGTCGCGAAACTCTGGAAGAAATACAATTTATAGTGGCCGTAGGCGGTTTCAGTAATAGCGATGTTTTGGGAAGTGCCAAAGGTTGGGCGGGTTCGTTTTTATATAATGAAAAGGCCAATAAAGCTTTAAAAGATTTCTTCGCAAAAGAAGATACCCTTTCTCTTGGCGTTTGCAACGGTTGCCAACTTTTTGTTGAATTGGGGCTTTTAAATCCCGAAGACGAGGAAAAACCGAAAATGCTCCACAATGCCACTGGAAAGTTTGAATGTGTTTTTACTTCGGTGAAAATCCAAGAAAACAATTCGGTGATGCTTTCTTCAATGGCTGGCAGTACTTTAGGAATCTGGGCGGCCCACGGAGAAGGAAGATTCGATTTCCCGAAAGAGGAAAGCCACTACAGCATTGTTGCAAAATATGGCTATGATAAATTGCCAGCAAACCCGAACGGCAGCAGCTACAATACCGCTATGATGACCGATAAAACCGGGCGACATTTAGTAATGATGCCCCATTTGGAACGTTCAATTTTTCCGTGGAACTGGGCTTATTATCCGAAAGACAGAAAGAATGATGAGGTTTCACCTTGGGTGCAGGCGCTTGTGAATGCGCGGGAATGGATAGAGAATCATTAAATAAAAAAACCACTCCTATGGAGTGGTTTAAAAGTATCTTAATTACGATTTTTTTAGTACCAACCGCGTACGTTATAAACGACAGTCTGTGGTCGGTTTTTGGCGTATGCCAGTAACACTTCGCGTGCACCTTTGGCCGCGGCAATATTTGCATCCAATACCTTTAGTTTGTATTCCCACGGACGGTTGCTGAGTTCGAGTACCCTACTTTCAATCTTTGAAAAAAGAGATTTTACATTTGGATAACAGGATGAAGAAGGTTCAATGCCCGCCAATATAGAGCCCGCTTCATTTGCTGCAGTCATATCCTGGTTGGCGTTCCAAATTGCCGTAGCCTCGGCCAAATCGGCTTCGCAGTTACGGTCAATGGATTTTTGATACATCGATTTTAAACTTTTTCCTACCTTATCATAACAATTGCTGTTTACGGGAACATTTACCAAAAGTCCCAAGGCCTCTTCAAACTGATTTTGGTTTGCCAGGGTATTTGCCTCCTTTTGAATCATTTCACAATTGTTGTTGAAGAAATCGATAATTTTTTGTTTTCCTTCAGCAACAAAAGCCTGAACATCATCGCCATTGGTCTTCATATTTTTGATGGCGGCAATATAGGCTTTGGTCTCATTGGATCCCACCCCCTTTACATTAAAACTTTTACTGGTGTAGAGCGATCCGTTTATGCCATCGCCTATATATATGGTAACGTCCAGGTTAAGCACTATTTTGGGTGGTGCGGTTCCTACTACGTCTTTACTCATTACTGAAACATTGGGGGTTATGATAAAGCGTGAATTATAGGAAACATCGCTGATACCATTTTTGGTGACCATTTGCCCCAATTTAGTTTCCAATATTTGTCTTGCGGCAGCTGGAATTTGCTCCATTTCATTTGGAATGTATGTGCCCAACGCAATATTGGAATCACTGTTCTGGGCGGTATTGGTAACGACCACAAAAAATAATCCGAGAATAAAATATATTTTTTTCATAATTTGAATTTTTATTTTCCTCCTAAAATAATTGTTGCCCTACCCAGTCCCTTCATCACCAGTTTATTTGGAATATTGTAGGGAGCGCTACTCAGGAATTTACTTAAATCCCTCACATATCGCCGTGCGTCTATGGCATTGCCGCTTTCGTTATAAAGGGGAATACGCACTTGTTCAAAAAGTGCCATGTTCTCGGTCATATCGGTTGTATTGAATCGACCTTTAACAGTATTTTTTTGAAGCCAGTCTTCAATTACAAATCCCAGTTCGTCTCCACCTCCATATTCAGTTTCTAAGTCGCCGTCCCAATCATCCCATTTTTGGATTCGAACTATAATTTCACGTCCATTTTCAAACATATCATCAAAATGGGATTGAAGTGAAGCGGTAAAATTATCCATGTGCGAAAGTACCGCTTCCGAGAGAAGGACCGGAGTTTCCGCGCTAAAAGAAGGTGCTCCCGTTCCCGTTGCCGTAGCAATCTGTTTATCGGTATAGGAATCTAATCCCTGAAGATTGAAATTGATAGATTTCTTGGGTCCAGTTTTATTTACCGTCCAAGTAAGTTGAATAATGATATCGGCCTTTGCCGCTTTTTTGAATTCATCAATGGGGCTTTCGGCAATATCGGATCCGGACTCTTTAGATTGTCTCAAGTTGTCTTCGGCACTGTTGGATGAAATTGTTTTTATTACAGATTCCATATTTTTAAGTGGAAAGCCACGGTCGGCCATCATTCCGTTTATTTGGCTTATAACCTGCAAAACCTCGGGATTTTCCTGAAAGGCCCTTTTGTAATCTGCTATTTTCTCGGTAGAACCTTGATTGTCGAAGGTCATTGAATAGCCATTCTGTATGCACCAGGCATCACTTGGTACTACCATTAATGTTGGTTTTTTTGCCTGGCCTAAAGCAATGGCGATGCTAAAAATTGCCAATAGGCAAGAAATTAATTTTGGTTGTTTCATTTTAGTAAATTTTAAAATCCGCTGGTCAGGGATTTGACGATGTTTTCTTTTTCGAGTCTTTTTCGCAGTTGATCGCTCATGACGGTAACCACGGCTCCTATTTTGTATTCTCGTTTGCTTACTTTCAATCGGTCTCCGGGGGCAATATTTCCATCTGTTGCGGAAGACACATATTTTAAGTACTCGCCCCCTTCGGCAAAAAATTCATCGAAAAATTCTTCGTGCTCCTCTTCCACAGAAGGGTCATTAACCAAGGGCTGAAAAGAAGTGCACCCTTGACCGCCACCTGCGTATCCTTTAAAAATAATACCGTGTACGGCATTGCGCATTGAACTGGCCACTGCGTGTTTTGGATTTTTTGAGTAAGACCAAACTTTTACCAGTTTAGCGCCTTGTTTGGCAATGCCCTCACATTCTATGTCGTAACGCCAGATTTTGGTGTCCTCAAGCGCCTTTTGTTTTTTCCATTGGGCCTGGGCGCCGAAATTGACAAACAATAGTAATACTACTGTTGTAAAAAAATAAGAAAATTTCATAAATGGTGGTTGTTTTAGTTAATTTGTCTTATAAGCATTCCTGCATAATATTTATTTTTTGAGCCACTGAAAGAAGTATATTCCAACTCAGACGGATTTTCTTCCTCTGCCATATAACGGTTATCCCAGATCATATTTTTATCAACTTTTATAACGCCCACTTTTTTATACTCGGTTTTGCCTTCTTTGTTGATTATCTGTTCCAAAACTTCATATTTATCTCCTTTTTCCAAACCTTCCTTTAATCCTATTTTTGCGGATATTGGTTCTCCGCTCATTAAGGGTGTTTTGGTCCTAAAGACCTCGTATGCTCTTTGTAGTTTGGCAATAACGGCATCTCCTGCCTTTTTGGTAGCAATTGCAATAAGCTCATCATCTGATTTTTTGGTGAAAGCTGTGCTTTGCAAATCTGCCCAAGCAGTCTCAGTACCAACATATTGCAATTTAAAGATAGTCGAATTTTCAAAAGCTGCAACTTTTTCCGGATCCAAATCACCGTCCTCGGTCCAGTATTCGTTGTAAAAAACAGCAGCGGTTTCATCGTCCCAGACCAATCTGTACAAATATGCATCGGTTTTAATTACATAGCCTTTGCCCATTACACCCACACCTACACTGGTGGCATCAGCGGCCACACTAACTCCATCTGCCCCAGCTGCAGATGCCGCCGAGGAAACAACGGAAAGTACACCCTTCGCCTTTTTGGCAACTTCTTCCTTATTGGTGTATTTAAAATTATTGACTACAACAAAGGTGTTTTTCAAAAGTTCTTCGCCCGCGTCTGCCACTAATGCCAATCCTCGTTCACTTTGTTTTGCAATTTTAATATCTATGTCGGAGGCATTGTACGAACCTCTCGCCGCAATGAGGTCCATGTTGAATCCGCCATTTGCGCTTCTATTGAACCATTTGGCTACCATAGTCTTTGCGATATCATTATTGGAAAGAAATTGTGCGATTGAATCCTTTTGAAGCTCATTTATTTCTGCTTTAGACAGGCTTTCGTCCACAAGCTTTGGCAGAGTACGAAGCTCGCCGTTGTGGTCATTGAATTTGTCGGGAATGGGGTAATTAATAAAGGCATCTTGTATTGTCTGCCTGTGTTCTTGCTGTAGGTCTGCAATCATAAAGGTGTACAAAGAGCTTCGTTTGTAATTGTCAAGATTGGAAGTTTCTTGACCAAAAATGGCCGAACTAACGGCAAGGAAAATGGTAATAATGAGAAATTTGTTCATAATAAATTATTGGTTGGTTATTGTTTAGATGTTTCAATATTACTTATACTGTCGAATTTGATATTACGGAAAACCGTAAACCCATAATAGGACATAACTAAAATAATTATATTATTTAATAAGAAACAGATATAAGTGTCTAATAATTAAATTGTTGAAAATGTTTTTTTCAGGTAATAGCTCACCCACTCAACTTTTTTATTTGAAAGATTTTAAATTTTATTAAAGTATAAAAGCCTACTATTTCTTCCTTGCGCTTATAAAAAATCTATTTAGGGAAATAAGAATTAAAAAGAATCAGAAATCTATTCTCCCTTTTTATTTCGAAGAAAACTAAAATAATTTTTGTTAATTTCACTTCCTTAACAATACAGCGATGAACGACCCAAAAAGACTCTTCGATTTCCCCTATTACCAGCTTGAAAAATACCCGCAGGAAAAAGCGCTCGTTACTAAATATAATGGCAAATGGGAAGCCACTTCAACCAAAGATTACATTGACAAAGCCAACGCGATAAGTCGTGGACTTATAAAAATGGGCATAAAACCCAACGATAAAATCGCCGTTATATCAATGACCAATCGCACCGAATGGAATATTTGTGACATAGGGATTATGCAAACAGGGGCGCAGGGCGTACCTATTTACCCAACTATTTCGGAAGATGAATATGAATTTGTCTTAAACCACAGCGAGGCGGTATATTGTTTTGCTTCCTGCAAGGAAGTGTATGACAAAGTACAGCAAATTCGAACCCGTGTTCCTTCATTAAAAGAAGTATATACCTTTGACGAAATTAAGGGCGCTAAAAACTGGAACGAGGTGTTGGCGGAAGGAAAAGATGATAGTAACCAACAAGAAGTTGAAAAACGAAAAGAAGCAATCCAAGAAGACGATTTAGCTACTTTAATATATACCTCCGGGACAACCGGAAAACCTAAAGGCGTAATGCTTTCGCATAAAAATATCGCTTCAAATGCAAAGTATAGTGCAGAACGATTGCCCATAGATTTGGGAAAATCAAAAGCATTGAGCTTTTTGCCCGTGTGCCATATTTATGAGCGTATGCTTCAGTATATGTATCAATATTGCGGCGTTGAAATACACTTTGCGGAATCATTGGATACTATCAGCGAAAATTTAAAAGAAGTAAAACCGGAAGTAATGAGCGCCGTGCCGCGCCTTCTTGAAAAGGTGTACGATAAAATTTATGCCAAAGGTGCCGAGCTTACGGGAATAAAGAAAAAACTGTTTTTTTGGGCCATGGAACTGGGCCTAAAATACGAACCATATGGTCAAAACGGTTGGTGGTACGAAACAAAACTGAAGGTGGCCCGAAAGCTTATTTTCAGCAAATGGCAGGAAGCACTTGGGCGGAAATCTTAAAGCCATTGCCTCGGGAAGTGCAGCCCTACAACCTCGATTGGCACGTGTATTTAATGCCGCGGAAATCCCGGTAATGGAAGGCTACGGATTAACCGAAACCTCGCCTGTCGTTTCTGTGAACGACATGCGTAACCACGGTTTTAAAATCGGTACTGTTGGAAAACCTTTAAAGGAAACCGAAGTGAAAATTGCAGAAGACGGTGAAATTACCATCAAAGGTCCGCAGGTGATGATGGGCTATTACAAAAATGAGGAGCAAACCGATGAAGTGCTAAAGGACGGATATTTTTATACCGGCGATATTGGCGAAATTGACAAAGACGGTTTTCTGAAAATTACCGACCGCAAAAAGGAGATCTTTAAAACCAGTGGTGGGAAGTATGTGGCCCCGCAGCTTTTAGAGAATGCGATGAAGCAATCGCGATTTATTGACCAAATTATGGTAGTGGGCGAAGGCGAAAAAATGCCCGCGGCATTGATACAACCTGATTTCGATTTTATAAAGGAATGGGGCGCCAAGAAAGGTAGAAGCGTACCTTCGGATCCAAAGGAAATAGTAAGAAATCAAGCGGTAATTGATAGAATTCAAAGGGAAGTTGACTTTTATAACGAACGTTTCGGAAAGTGGGAAAAAGTGAAAAAATTTGAACTTACACCCGATGTTTGGAGCATCGAGGGCGGACAACTTACCCCAACGATGAAAATGAAACGCAAGGTTATAAAAGAGCAGTATAAGGATTTGTATGATAGGATTTACGGACCCGCTGTATAAAATCTATGAATTGGCTCCTACTAATAATCGCCGGACTTTTTGAAGTAGCCTTCGCTTTCTGCCTCGGCAAAGTAAAGGAAACCACGGGTCTTGATTCAAAATTGTGGTTTGGTGGTTTTTTAATCTGCCTTTTCATTAGTATGTTTTTGCTTATAAAAGCTTCAAAAACGCTTCCCATTGGCACGGCCTATGCCGTTTGGACCGGGATTGGGGCAGTAGGTACGGTATTAGTGGGAATTTTCTATTTTAATGAACCCGCTACTTTTTGGCGCGTTTTCTTCATTTCAACTCTTATAATTTCCATCATTGGACTGAAATTCGTCTCTGCATAAATTGTTCAATTTCTTAATCATTAAATAACGCTACTTACTATGCGTGCATAACAAATTTTTGTATCTTTGGTATTCTACTTTTTCAAAGTCATTTAATGAAAGAAAAAACAATCGATTATATACTGCGCTCCACTTGGATGAGTGTAACCAAAATGTATAATGAAGAAGCAGGAAAAAAAGGAAGTACGATGGCCACCGGCTTCGCATTGATAAGTATTGACCCCGAGGAAGGCACACCATCCACGGCACTCGGACCTAAAATGGGAATGGAAGCCACAAGCCTTTCGCGTACCTTGAAAATGATGGAGGAAAAGGGACTGATCGAGCGAAAACCCAACCCCGATGACGGTCGCGGCGTTTTAATACACTTGACCCCTTTTGGAAAGGAAATGCGCGATTTTTCAAAAAACGTTGTCATTGGTTTTGATGAAGCCGTGCAGAAAAATATTTCCGAGGATGATTTGCAGACTTTTAAAAAAGTGGCTAACACCATTTCAGAACTCATTAATTCGAAAAAAATATACGGTTCTGAATAGAATTTCAGAGTTAAAGTGAATTCAATAATTCTGAATTCATAATTCATAATATATAATTAGAAAAAATGTCAAAAAGAAGAATTAACAAAGTAGCGGTAATCGGCTCCGGAATTATGGGAAGCGGCATCGCCTGCCATTTCGCCAACATAGGGGTGGAAGTGCTTTTGCTGGACATCGTTCCGCGCGAACTTACCGATGAAGAAAAGAAAAAGGGTTTAACCCTAGATGATAAGGCAGTCCGAAACAGAATCGTAAATAACGATCTGCAGAAAGCAATTAAAAGCAACCCTGCCCCACTCTACCATAAAGATTTTGCAAAACGAATTTCGACTGGAAATTTGGAGGACGATATTTCAAAAGTGGGCACAGCCGACTGGATTATCGAGGTTGTAGTGGAACGTCTCGACATAAAAAAACAGGTTTTTGATAATCTTGCGAAATATAGAAAGGAAGGAACATTAATAACTACTAACACTTCCGGAATCCCAATACATTTAATGAGCGAAGGCCATAGCGAGGATTTTCAGAAACATTTCTGCGGAACGCATTTCTTCAATCCGCCGCGGTATTTGCAGCTTTTTGAAATTATTCCCGGTCCGAAAACCGACCCCGAAGTATTGGATTTTCTTCGGGAATACGGGGAAAAATTCTTGGGAAAAACTTCGGTTATCGCAAAGGATACGCCAGCATTTATAGGAAACAGAATCGGGATTTTTGGCATCCAAAGTCTTTTCCATCAAGTGAAGGAAATGGGCCTTACCGTTGAGGAAGTTGACAAACTTACCGGTCCCGTAATTGGCCGCCCAAAATCCGCAACCTTCCGCACCGTTGATGTTGTTGGTTTGGACACACTCGTGCACGTTGCCAATGGTATATATGAAAATGTACCCGAAGATGAGGAACACGAAACATTTAAACTTCCAAAATTCGTAAATACGATGATGGAAAGTAAATGGCTGGGAAGCAAAAGCGGACAAGGTTTTTACAAAAAAGTGAAGAATGACGATGGCAGTAGCGAAATACTGTCGCTGGACCTGGATTCATTGGAATATCGAAAAAGCAAAAAAGCATCCTTTGACACTTTGGAAAAAACTAAATCCGTAGACAATGTTGCGGATCGTTTCCCAATTCTTATAAAAGGTGATGACAAAGCAGGCGAATTCTACCGAAAGAATTTCGGCGCAATGTTCGCCTATGTTTCAAAAAGAATTCCGGAAATAACCGACGAGCTTTATAAAATTGACGATGCGATGAAAGCTGGTTTCGGTTGGGAACAAGGCCCATTCGAAATTTGGGATGCCGTGGGTGTTAAAAAAGGAATTGAACTTATTAAGGAATTGGGCAAGGAACCGGCAGATTGGGTTAACCACATGTTGGATTCCGGCATCGATTCTTTTTATACCGTGAAGGATGGCCAAACACAATATTATGCCATTCCTCAAGGAATGCCCGCGGGCACGAAAGGAACCTATTTGCCAATTCCGGGGCAGGACGCATTTATTATTCTTGATAACATACGGAAATCCAAGGAAGTTTGGAGCAATAAAGATGTGATTGTTGAGGATTTGGGCGATGGCATTTTGAATGTGGAATTCCGAAGCAAAATGAATAGCATCGGTGGCGATGTGCTTGCCGGAGTAAATAAAGCGATTGATTTAGCAGAAGAAAGTTATGACGGATTGGTGATTGCGAACAACGGTAAAAACTTTTCCGTGGGCGCCAATATTGGGATGATTTTTATGATGGCCGTGGAGCAGGAATACGACGAAATGAACGCCGCGATTAAATATTTTCAGGATACCAGTATGAGATTGCGCTATTCTTCAATTCCGGTTGTAGTTGCACCGCATGGAATGACTTTGGGTGGCGGTTGCGAATTCACGCTTCATGCCGACCGAGTGGTTGCTGCGGCCGAAAGTTATATCGGTTTAGTGGAATTTGGCGTCGGGGTAATTCCCGGCGGCGGTGGTACAAAGGAAATGACCCTTCGCGCAAGCGATACTTTCAAGAAGGACGATGTTGAATTGAACCGTCTTCAGGAATATTTCTTGGCAATCGGAATGGCAAAAGTTTCAACTTCGGCTTATGAAGCCTACGATACAGGAATTCTTCAAAAAGGAAAGGATATTGTTATCGTAAACCAAAACAGACAGATTGCCGCGGCAAAAGCTGTTGCTCGATTTATGGCCGATCAAGGTTACACAAAACCAATCCAGCGCACCGATATAAAAGTTCTCGGAAAACAGGCATTGGGAATGTTTTTGGTGGGAACCGACCAAATGGTGGCAGGAAATTACATCAGCGAGCACGATAAAAAAATAGCCAACAAACTAGCCTACGTTATGGCCGGTGGCGATTTGAGTGAAGCGAGCTACGTAAGCGAGCAATACTTACTCGACCTTGAAAGGGAGGCCTTTTTAAGTTTGACCGGCGAAAGAAAGACTTTGGAAAGACTACAACATATGATTCAGAAAGGAAAACCATTACGTAACTAAAAGTGAAATAGGACAAAAGGGAATCAGGAAACAAGACTAATTAAAATCAAAAGAACTCAGTTTCAAATTAGTACTATGTCCTGAGTCTTGGTTCCTGATTCTTGATTCAAAAGAAAAATTATGAAACAAAGAACTGCATACATAGTAAAAGCCTACCGAACCGCAGTAGGCAAAGCACCTCGCGGGGTTTTCCGCTTTAAACGTCCAGATGAATTGGCCGCGGAAACCATTAAATATATAATGAACGAATTGCCGCAACTCGACAAAAAACGCATTGACGACGTAATAGTCGGCAACGCGATGCCCGAGGCTGAACAAGGCCTAAATATGGGTCGGTTGATTTCTCTGATGGGCTTGGAAATAGTTGATATTCCAGGGATGACGGTAAACCGTTACTGTGCTTCAGGGTTGGAAACCATTTCCATCGCTGCTGCAAAAATCCAAACGGGAATGGCAGATTGCATCATCGCCGGGGGTGCAGAAAGTATGAGTTATATCCCAATGGGCGGTTACAAACCAGTTCCCGATTATAAATTGGCGAAAGAAGGCCACGAAGATTATTACTGGAATATGGGATTGACCGCCGAAGCGGTTGCCAAAAAATACAATGTTTCCCGAGAAGACCAAGATGAGTTTGCTTACACAAGCCAAATGCGAGCATTGAAAGCACAGGATGAAAACCGTTTTCAGGATCAAATAGTTCCTATTGAAATTGAGGAAACCTTTGTAAATGACGCAGGTAAAAAAGAAACTAGAAAATATACGGTAACCAAAGACGAAGGACCCCGAAAAGGAACAAATATTGAAGCATTATCAAAACTACGTCCCGTTTTTGCCGAAGGCGGAAGTGTAACAGCGGGTAATTCTTCGCAAATGAGTGATGGTGCTGCCTTTGCAATGGTGATGAGTGAAGAAATGGTGAAGGAATTAAATCTGGAACCAATCGCAAGATTGGTGAGTTTCGCCGCTGTGGGCGTGGAGCCAAGCATTATGGGAATCGGTCCTGTTTATGCCATTCCGAAGGCTTTAAAACAAGCTGGATTAAACCAAGATCAAATTGAACTAATTGAACTCAATGAAGCCTTTGCCTCCCAATCATTGGCAGTCATTCGCGAACTTGGTTTAGATAAGGAAAGAGTAAACGTAAACGGTGGCGCAATAGCCTTGGGCCACCCCCTCGGCTGTACAGGCGCAAAACTTTCCGTCCAGTTATTTGATGAAATGCGCAAGCGAAACCTGCAAGGAAAATATGGAATGGTAACGATGTGCGTTGGGACTGGACAGGGAGCTGCGGGGGTTTATGAAGTATTCTAAAATAAGAAAAGAGACTGAAGGGAAAGAGAGAAGACGGGAATCATGGGAAAGAGACACAATTATAAGAATCTGAAAATTTGGCAATTGCGGTTTGGAAATCATTAGTCAGAATGATGCTTTCTGACATTCACATTAATTTCCCAAGCACGAACAGTTATGATTTAAGAACTCAATTAAGCCGATGTTCCGTCTCAATGCCAAGTAATATTGCAGAAGGTTCTGGACGAAGTGATAAAGTCCTTTAGTAATTTTTTAGATTATGCTATTGGTTCTTCCTATGAATTGGGAACGCAATTATTAGTTGCTGAACACAGAAAATATATTGATGACCAAACATTAAATAAATTAGAAAATAAAATAGCAGAATGGCAAAGAATGACAATGGGTTTTCAGAATGGTTTAGATAGCTAATTCATCAAAAATCTCTTTTCTCTGATCTCTATTCTCTTTTCTTTTTCCAAAACATATAATAAAACAAAACACTAAAATGGAAACACAAAATAAAAATAAATCCGACCTTCTAAGAGGCGGCCAATTTCTTGTGAAAGAGACAAAAGCCGAAGACGTCTTCACTCCCGAAGATTTTTCGGAGGAACAAAAAATGATGCGCGATTCCGTTAAGGAATTTGTGGATCGTGAGATTTGGCCAAAGAAAGAGGAATTCGAGCATAAAAATTATGCGCTTACTGAAGAAATTATGCGCAAGGCAGGTGAAATGGGCTTACTTGGCGTAGCCGTTCCCGAAGAATACGGCGGACTTGGAATGGGTTTCGTAACCACTATGTTGGTTTGCGATTATATTTCGGGTGCAACCGGTTCCATTGCAACGGCTTTCGGTGCGCACACGGGGATTGGAACACTTCCAATTACCCTTTATGGAACCGAGGAGCAAATCCAAAAATATGTTCCAAAACTCGCAACCGGCGAATGGTTTGGCGCTTATGCCTTAACCGAGCCCGGCGCGGGAAGTGACGCCAACAGCGGAAAAACAAAAGCGGTACTTTCCGATGATGGAAAATATTACTCTATCTCTGGACAGAAAATGTGGATTTCAAATGCTGGCTTTTGCAACACATTTATCGTTTTTGCAAGAATTGAGGACGACAAAAATATCACCGGGTTTATTGTTGAAAATGATCCTTCAAACGGAATTTCATTGGGCGAAGAGGAGAAAGAAATTAGGCATCCACTCCTCCTCTACCCGCCAGGTTTTCTTCAATGAAACAAAAGTTCCTGTTGAAAATTTATTGGGCGAACGCGGAGGCGGATTCAAAATCGCGATGAATGCATTGAATGTGGGAAGAATAAAACTAGCCGCAGCCAGTCTTGATGCGCAGCGGAGAGTAATTACGGAAGCTGTAAAATATGCCAATGAACGAGTCCAATTTAAAGTGCCCATTTCATCATTTGGCGCTATTAAATTGAAATTGGCCGAAATGGCAACGAATGCGTATGTAAGTGAAAGTGCCTGTTACCGCGCCGGAAAAAATATCGAAGATAGAATTACAATGCGGGTGGAACAAGGAAATAGCCACCAAGAGGCGGAACTGAAAGGCGTTGAGGAATATGCCATTGAATGTTCCATTTTAAAAGTTGCCGTTTCCGAAGACATTCAGAATTGTGCCGATGAGGGAATACAGATTTTTGGCGGAATGGGCTTTAGCGCGGATACCCCAATGGAATCTGCTTGGCGCGATGCACGAATTGCACGTATTTATGAAGGAACAAACGAAATCAACAGAATGCTGGCAGTTGGAATGCTGGTGAAAAAAGCAATGAAAGGTCATGTGGATTTGCTGAATCCCGCGCAGGCCGTTGCTTCGGAATTAATGGGAATCCCTTCTTTCGATACACCGGATTATTCCGAATTGCTTTCCGAAGAAAAGGCAATGATTGCAAAATTGAAAAAGGTGTTTTTGATGGTTGCAGGTAGCGCAGTACAAAAATATGGCACCGAACTGGAAGAACACCAGCAAACCTTAATGGCTGCGGCTGATATTCTGATCGAAATCTATATGGCCGAAAGCGGCATTTTAAGAACGGAAAAAAACGCAAAACGTTTCGGGGAAGATTCCCAAAAGGAACAACTTGCAATGGCGCAATTGTACCTTTATCACGCGGTTGATATTATAACAGTAAAGGCAAAAGAAGCAATTCTATCCTTTGCGGAAGGCGATGAACAGCGCATGATGCTGATGGGATTAAAGCGTTTCACCAAATACCAAAACACACCAAATATCGGGCAATTACGAAGAACGATTGCTGAAAAGGTTATTGCGGAAAACCAGTATCCTTTTTAATTTTCCTGAAAAATCCTGCAAGGTTTCCAAAACCTTGTAGGTTTACCACGAATACACGAATTGTTATAAAAATATTCGTGTATTCGTGGTTTTCTTTTTTATGGCGTAGAGTTTGCTATTTTTGAACAAAAAAGTATAAATGAAGAAGTTCCTATTTTTATTCACATTCTTAACCACCATTTTTACCTTCGCGCAAGAAAACTCTAACATCTATCTTTTCGATATTTATCCCGCCTACGAAGGATTGCAATTGTTGAATATGGAAAATATTTCGAACGATTCCGGTTACAACAACCAACCCTCATTTTCATCAAATGAAACCATTCTTTTTGCCGGAAATAATAATGGGCAGACGGATATTCCAGAATATAATTTAAAGACAAAAGCGAAAAAATGGGTTAACACGGAAACCGAAGGCGGTGAATATTCCCCACAAAAATTTCCTTCAAATTCAAACGTTGCAGCCGTTCGGCTTGATACGGATGGTCTTCAACGATTGTATAAATATGATTATAAAAGCGGGACTTCTTCAGAATTAATTGAAAATCTACAGGTTGCATATTTTGCATTTTATAGTGATAAAAAAATTCTTTCCACCGTTTTGGATGGCGACCAAATGGATTTGGCGTTAATAGATTTGGTTTCGAAAAAAGCGGACACCATTTTCAGAAATGCGGGAAGAACAATTCAAAAAATCCCAAATACCAATTCCATGAGCTACTCACTTATAAATGAAGAAGGAAATTTAGATTTGTATATGCTCGATATGGATTCATACGAAAGTTTCTTCGTAACCGAATTGCCCATCGGCATACAAGATTATGTGTGGATAAACGATACGCAAATCCTCGTGGGCAGTGGCAACAAGCTTTATATGTACGATACTTTGGGTGATCCGGAATGGAACCGAGTAGCTTCTTTGGAGGAATATGGCTTAAAAAATATAACGCGAATGGCAATTAGTCCCGACGGGAAAAAAATAGCCATCGTTGCGGAAAAGAAATAGTTTGCTTCAATATTCCTGCAAGGTTTCAAAAACCTTGTAGGTCTTAAACTTCTTTTTGGTATTTTTAAGCAAAAATCACTTTCAATGAAAAAGTTATTCCTATTACTTCTCCTTCTCAATACCACATTCATTTCATTTTCCCAAACAGACCAACGTATTTACGACATTATAAATTCGGTTTCTTCGGAAAGAATAAAAGCTGATATTACAACGCTTGTAAATTTTGGAACCCGAAATACTTTTAGCGATACTATTAGCAACACTCGCGGTATTGGCGCCGCCCGACGATGGATAAAGTCTGAGTTTGAAAAGGTATCCAAAGATTGTAGCAATTGCTTAAATGTTTTCTATCAAAAGGATTTGGTAACAGCTGAAGGTAACGACCGCGTGCCGCAGGATACTTGGGTTGTAAATGTTGCGGCGGTGCAAAAAGGCACAAAATATCCCAACCGCTACATAATAATGAGTGGCGATATTGATTCGCGAAATAGCGACGGCAGCGATTTTACCAAAGATGCACCCGGAGCCAATGACAATGCCAGCGGAATGGCAGGAACTATTGAAGCCGCAAGGGTTCTTTCAAAATATAAATTTGAAAACAGTATTGTTTATTTAGGTTTGAGCGGGGAAGAACAGGGACTTTTCGGTGGAAAAGGATTTGCTGAATATGCAAAAAAGAACGGGTGGGAAATTATAGGCGTTTTCAATAACGATATGATTGGCAATATTGAAGGAGTTGACGGTGTAATAAGTAATCGCGATTTTAGGATTTTTTCGGAACCCGTTCCTCCTACCGAAACTGAGCGCGAGCGACAAATGCGAAGATTTTACGGCGGCGAGGTGGACGGAATTTCGAGGCAGCTTGCACGTTACGTTTATAAAACAACGCAGACATATATGCCAGAAATGAACCCGATGATGGTTTACAGACTAGACCGTTTTGGTCGCGGCGGACATCACCGTCCGTTCAATGACCTCGGTTGGGCGGGAATTAGAATAATGGAAGCGCACGAAAATTACAATCACCAACATCAGGATATTCGCACCGAAAATGGTATTGATTACGGCGATAAACTGGAATATGTAAATTTTGATTATGCCGCTAAACTTACCGCCGTAAACGCGATAAATTTGGCTAGCATCGCCTGGGCACCGCCGGAACCAAAAAATGTAGCCATTGGCGGTGTTGTAGAGGCTTCTGCAAAACTGAAATGGGACAAAGTTGATGGCGCAGCAGGTTATAAAATTTATTGGCGTGACACCACTTCGCCCACTTGGGACCACAGCCGCTATGTGGGCGATGTTTCAGAATTTACTTTGCAAGGAATTGTAATTGATAATTCATTTTTTGGTGTTGCTTCGGTTGGAAAAAATGGATTTGAAAGTGTGGTTGTTTTTCCGAATTCGGTTTTCCGATAAATAATAATTATGAAAGCAAAATTTTTCCTCGTCGTTAGTCTATTTCTAAGTTTGAACGCTTTATCACAGGATTTCACCCGCGCCGACACCCTTCGCGGAAGCATAACTCCGGAACGCGCTTGGTGGGACGTAACTTATTACGATTTGAAGGTGGCCGTAAATCCTTCGGAACAAACTATTAATGGGAGTAATACCATAACCTACAATGTCTTGGAACCCGCAAAAAAAATGCAGATTGACCTCCAGTCGCCGATGCAAATTGACAGTATATTGCAGGACGGAAAGAAAATTCAATTTACTTCTGAAGGCGATGCGCATTTTTTAAAACTTCAAAAAGAACAGCTGAAAGGAGCGGAAAACAAAGTAACTATTTTCTTTTCCGGAAAACCGCGGGTCGCTCGCCGTCCGCCGTGGGATGGAGGTTTCACTTGGACAAAGGACAGCAATGGCAAAGATTTTATCGCCACTTCAAACGAAGGAATCGGGTCCAGCGTATGGTGGCCGTTAAAAGACCATCCCTCGGAAGAACCTGACAATGGTGCAACTATTTCGGTTACCACGCCGAAGGATTTGATGGACGTTAGCAACGGCCGCTTAAAAAATGTAATTGATAATGGCGAAACCAAAACTTGGGTCTGGCAAGTTGTAAACCCAATAAATGCTTACGGAATAGACATTAACATTGGCGATTATGTGCATTGGGGCGAAAAATATAAAGGGGAAAAAGGTACGCTGGATATGGATTATTACGTGCTTCGGGAAAATGAGGAAAAGGCAAAGGAACAGTTCAAACAGGCGCCCAAAATGATGGAAGCTTTTGAGCATTGGTTTGGCCCCTACCCTTTTTATGAAGATGGCTACAAGTTGGTGGAAGCGCCCTATTTAGGGATGGAACATCAAAGCAGCGTTACATACGGCAATAAATTCGCCAATGGTTATTTGGGCCGGGACCTTTCCGGCACGGGCTGGGGCTTGAAATTCGATTTTATAATTATACATGAAAGCGGCCACGAATGGTTCGCCAATAATATTACCAATAATGATGTCGCCGATATGTGGATACACGAAGGATTTACGGATTATTCGGAAAATCTTTACCTCGATTATTTCTTCGGAAAAAAAGCATCTTCTGAATATGTTATTGGGCTTCGGAATAATATCGTCAATGATCGTCCTATTATCGGCCAATATAATGTTGACAACGAAGGGAGCAGCGATATGTATTACAAAGGCGCGAATATTCTTCATACCATAAGGCAGTTGGTTGAAAACGATGATCGCTGGCGGGAAGTTTTAAGAGGTTTGAATAAAACGTTCTATCATCAAACAGTAAGCAGTAGGCAGGTGGAAGAATACATTTCAACCGAAACAAATATAGATTTAAAGGAGTTTTGGGACCAATATCTGCGAACGACCATGGTGCCGAACCTTCAATATAAAGCGAACGGAAAAATTCTGCAATTCCGATATACAAACATCATTGATAATTTTGATATGCCTGTAGCTATAACCGTTGATGGCGAAGAAGCTTGGATTTACCCAACTGCAAATTGGAAAATGAAAAGATTCAGAAAAAATATCGAAAATGTTGCCGTGAGGAAGGATTTTTATATCGATAGCGAAAAGGTTGAAGAATGAAAAAACGGCCAGAGCTTTATTTTGAAAACCATGAAGCTTGGCGCGAATGGCTTCACGAAAACCACGACGTGTATTCCGAAGGAATTTACCTAATTTTTTATAAGCTAGAATGCAATATTCCCACTATGCGATGGGAGGAAGCCGTAAGGGTGGCGCTGTGTTATGGCTGGATTGACAGCACCGTTAAAAGTATTGGCAAAGGAAAAAGACGGCAGTATTTCTGCCCCCGGAACGAAAAAAGTGTTTGGAGCTCCGTAAACAAAAATCATTTAAAAGAACTTGAAAAGGCCGGTCTGCTGCACAAAAAAGGAAAGGAATCCATAAAAATAGCCAAACGGAATGGGAGTTGGGCCGCTTTGGATAACGTAGAAAACCTAGTTATTCCAGATGATCTTAAAAAGGAATTCGATAAAAACCCGACGGCGTTCAATAATTATGAAAACTTCAGCCGGGGTTATAAAAAGAGCTACCTATATTGGTTAAACCAGGCAAAACGGGAGGAAACCCGTAAAAAAAGAATTTCTGAAATAGTTGATTTGTGCTTCAAAAACATTAAATCTCGAGCATAAAAAAAGCCTCCTAAAAAGAGGCTTTTCCTTTAATATCAAAAATTTGATATTACATTTTTGGCATTAAAACTTTGTCGATTGTGTGAACAACACCATTGGAAGCATCCATATCAGCACTTGTTACGGTTGCAGAATTTCCTTTGGCATCCTTAATCATTACGTTTCCACCTTTTTCTGAAAGGGTCAAAACTTCACCGTTCAAGGTAGTAACATCAAGTTTGTTGTTGGCTTCCTTAATTTTGGCCAACACATCGGCAGCGGTCATTTTACCTTGTACCACGTGATACTTCAATAAACCTTGAAGTTGTTCTTTGTTTTCAGGCTTCATCAAATTGTCCATAGTTGCTTTTGGAACTTTGCTGAAAGCATCGTTGGTAGGAGCGAAAACAGTATATTCACCTTCACCTTTAAGGGTTTCAGCTAAATCTGCAGCTTGAAGCGCGCTTACCAAAGTTGAAAGGTTTTCATTCGCCATAGCTTTGGCAGCAATGGAATTGGCTTCCATATCAGCCATTCTCATTTTGTTTTCTTCCTCAATTTTTAATAGAGAATCCTGTTCGCGTTGCATGCGCATTTCTTCTGCTTGCGCCTGCTCAGCTTCTTTCTTTTTTGAGTCATTACAACTGGCGAAAAGCATTGCTATTACCGCCATTGACATTACAATTGTTCTTAGTTTCATAATTTATGTGTTGATGTTTTGTTTGCGCCAAAGATATTCCATAAGCCGAGAAGTTTTTATTAAATGCTATTAATTTTTCGTTAAATGTTTTACAAATCCATAATGGATATGGGTGTTTGCTTCGTATATTTCTTTCGAGAAAATTTTCGAATTTTTGTAATCGAAATTTTGGAGTAACTAGAAAAATAAAAGTAATATGTTAAAAGAAAAATATCAAAATGTTTTGGATCTCGCTAAGGAATTAGACATTCAAAATGAAGAAGTAAAAATAGAAAACGGCCAATTGAAATTTTGGGGAACTGTAAAAAACCAGTTCGAAAAAAATCTTTTATGGGATGAAATAAAACGAGTTGGCGGCGAGCACCCAAGTGATTTAATGGCGGATATAAAAGTTGCTGATCCTTCTTCCTACGGCCACCATACTGTGAAAAGCGGCGAAACACTCAGTAAAATTGCCAAGAAATATTACAATGATCCAAACAAGTACAACCTTATTTATGAAGCAAATAAGGACAAACTGAAGTCGGCGGATTTAATCCATCCGGGGGATGAATTGGTTATCCCAAATATTTAAAAAATTGAAATTCCTCTAAAACAAAAACTGCCCAAAATTGGGCAGTTTTTATTTCTATTTATCTGCAATCTACAAATCACTGATGTAACTTCCGTAAACGTCTTTAAATCTAACACCATCAGTTAGATTGTATTTACTGAGTTTTTTGAGTTCCACCAAAGCCCACAGTACGAATTCCATTAAAAAGTAACGGTCGGCCTCTGGGTAATTTGGGGCATATTTATCGATTAATTTTTCCAATGGATCAATTTTTCGCAGCTCTCTTTTATATTCAGCATTTGAAAGAGTATCTACCAATTCGAAACCGCTTTCTTCAAAAAAC
Source organism: uncultured Flavobacteriaceae bacterium (assembly GCA_963839235.1). Taxonomy (GTDB): domain Bacteria; phylum Bacteroidota; class Bacteroidia; order Flavobacteriales; family Flavobacteriaceae; genus Aequorivita. The sequence goes on from CAWITX010000002.1 coordinate 28,407, forward strand.
CACGAAACAATTTCCGCATATGGGTCAGCGTCCGTAGCCTTTCTAAGTTTTTCAACCTTTGGGAAATATTCTTCAAATTGGGTTTTTATAGCAGCCGCGATTAGTTGTTGCGCTACTTGGGAAGCGCCTTCCTGTTCTCCTTCATACACTAATTCTACTTTACCGGTAATGGCAGGAATCACTCCCATAAAATCCCCCATTCGTACCGTAGTTTTTTCTTCGCCATTTATAATTGTTCGCCTCTCGGCGGTACTCAATAAATTTTCGAGTGCAGTAATGCTCAATCGAGCACTTACGCCACTTTTATTATCAATATATTCGCTTTTACGCGCTTCAAAACTTATTTGTTCCAACAGGTCCTTTGCCAAGGAGGGCACGTAAATATTAGGTTTTTCCTCTGCTGCTTTCGTGGTTTCCTGCTCGGTTATTGTCCGGGCGATTGAAATATTTTCTGGATAGTGCGTAAGAATTTGTGACCCAATTCTGTCTTTTAATGGAGTAACAATACTTCCCCTATTTGTATAGTCCTCTGGATTTGCGGTAAAAACAAACTGAATGTCCAAAGGCAATCTAAGTGCAAAACCCCGTATCTGCACATCGCCTTCCTGTAAAATATTGAACAGAGAAACTTGAATACGCGCCTGCAGATCGGGCAGTTCATTTATAACAAAAATACACCGGTTACTGCGGGGAATCATTCCAAAATGGATCACTCGATCGTCGGCATAGGTAAGTTTTAAATTTGCCGCTTTTATCGGGTCCACATCTCCAATTAAATCAGCAACGGTTACATCTGGCGTAGCCAATTTTTCATAAAAGCGATCATCCCTATTTATCCACTTAATGGGAGTTTCATCTCCCTTTTCATGAATTAATTCTTTTGCATATCGGGAAATGGGTTTAAAGGGATCATCATTAATTTCACTGCCCTCAACGATAGGAATATATTCATCCAACAAAGCAACCATCTGCCTTGCCAATCGGGTCTTTGCTTGGCCTCGCAAACCCAAAAGATTTATATTATGCTTTGAAAGAATGGCACGTTCCAATTCGGGAATCACCGTATATTCATAGCCGTGGATGCCCTGAAAGACCACCTCTTTTTTCATCATTTTTTGAAGTAGATTTCTTCGCAGTTCTTCCTTTATACTCTTGTACGCGTACCCAGCCTTTTTTAACTGACCGAAGGTCTTTATGTTTTCTATATTCATTTTAAAATGTTTATCTAATCCGTTTTTTCCTATTTGCTTCGTAATCGGTAAATATCATTTCACCCAAACCTTTTAATCCAGTATAAAACGCTTTTCCTTGATTGGCAGCCGTAAAATTGTCAATAAACTGCATAAGATATGGGTCCTGCGCAATCATAAAGGTTACTATGGGAATGTGAAGTTTCCGCGCCTGTGCGGCCATGGCATAGCATTTATTCACGATATAGGTATCCAATCCATTGCTGTTTTTATAATATCTGCCATCCGGAAGTCGCATGCAGCTTGGCTTTCCATCGGTTATCATAAAAATTTGTTTGTTGGTGTTTCGCTTTCTTCTCAATAAATCCATTGCGAGTTGAAGGCCGGCAACCGTATTTGTGTGATATGGCCCAACATTTAAATAGGGTAAATCCTTGATTTGAATTGGCCACGAATCGTCGCCAAAAACCACTATGTCCAACGTATCTTTTGGATAGCGGGTTGTAATAAATTCTGAAAGGGCCATTGCCACTTTTTTCGCCGGGGTAATTCGGTCTTCGCCGTAAAGAATCATACTGTGGCTGATATCAATCATCAGCACCGTGCTCATTTGGGCCTTGTACATACTTTCCTCCACCACCAAATCGTTTTCGGAAAGTGAAAACCCGTCGATCCCGTGATTTACCTGGGCATTTTTCAGGGTTTCGGTCATTGAAATTTGGTCGAGTGTATCCCCGAATTGATAATCCCTAAACTCCCCTGCCCTTTCATCTCCATTTCCGGTGTATTTGGTTCTGTGGTTTCCCAATCCGCCTCTTTTCAATTTACCAAAAATCTGCTGCAAAGCGCGCTTTCCGCAGTGCCTGTTCGGTTTTTTCAGTAATTGAAATTCCGCCACTGCCATCGGGAAGAATTTCTTCGCGGATATAACCTTTCTGCTTTAATTCCTCTATAAAATCGTCAATGGTATACGCATCTGTAGTTAGTTCGTACTCCTCGTCCAGTTGTCGCAACCAATCTATGGCTTCATCAAAATCGCCTGAAGTATGCGTAATAAGTTCCTGGAAAATCTCGAATAATTTCTCGAAGGGAGTAACTTCATCGGCCGTATGTTTTGTAAATACAAAGCCCGTCTTGCGCTCTTTCATTTTCATTTTCTAAAAATAAAACAATCCCTGTTTAGAAAAAAAGCACAAACGTTAAACTCATACCAAAAAAACAATAAATAGAAAATATTAATCCTATGCTCACGAATGCATTGGCATTTAATTAACACCTTTGTTAACACTATTTTATAAATGTAACTTCACTTTCTTTTTTTGCTTTAACTAATTTTAGAATCACTATTAACATAACCTCTAAATTCAAAAATTATGGCTGAAATTAAAGTAGAAAAGAAAAAACCGATTTGGCCCTGGGTACTATTAGTATTGATTATTCTGGCCGCGGTATATTTTTTCTGGGATTATAACGATAAAGATTATGATACCGATGAACAAACTATGGAGCGTGATACCATTGAACAAATGGACGAAAGCTTGATGGATAATAATATGAATGATTCCACAACATTATATTCAGGTTCTTATGGAACAGTAAAAAGAGAAAAAAGCCTTAGCGATTATCTGGGATATATTGAAAACGATAAGATGGGCGTAGACCACGATTATACTGTGGATGCTTTAAGCAAACTTATAAACGCAGTGGAAGCGGAAGCTGAAGAGCAAAATGTGGATATAAAGGCTGATTTGGACCAAGCACGCGAAAATGCTTTTAAAATTACCGAAGATCCCGACTCCCGTAAGCACGCCGACAAAATAAGAAAGGTGGCGACGCAAATAGCGGCCTCACTCAAAACCATTCAGCAGCAAAAGTTTCCGAATCTTTCCACCCAGGCGGAAGATGTAACTAACGCTGCGAATAAAATAAATGCCACGAGCGCAACCTTGGAGCAAAAAGATAATATAAACGGTTTTTTTGAGAGCGCAGGAAAATTGCTTCAGAATATGAACCAAGCTGAAACTAACGAACAATAAAAATAATGCTATGAAAAATGAAGAAAAACATTTGTATACCCTTGATGAATTATCAGATTATAAAGTTGCCAGCGACGATCCGGATGTAAGAAATTGGGATGTACGCGATGCCGACAACAGAGTAATTGGAAAGGTAGAGGACCTGCTGATAAACAAGAACATTAAGCGCGTTGTATATTTAGACGTGCACGTGGACAAAACAATTATCGACGCCAATCACGATCCCTACGGAAAGCCAGAAAATATGGATATACGCGAGTTCGTCAATAAAAATGGGGAAAGTCACGTAATAGTTCCCATTGGGATGGTAGATTTGGATACCGATAACAAATTCGTACGAGCCATGGGAATCAACCACAGGACTTTCGCGGAAACCAAACGATATGAACCGGGCACCGACGTAAACAGAAATTACGAAAAGGCGGTATTAAGTTCCTATAATCGCAACACACCGCCGGATAGTGCTTATGAGGATGACGAATTTTATGAACGTGATGAATTCGATAAAGAAAAATATAGAACGAGACTCTAACCGGAATCGAAAAAATTAAAAGGAAGTGTAAAAGCTTCCTTTTTTATTTTTGAGAACTTCTAAAATGGAAGACCAAACAAATTAAATGATACCCAAACTTTCGGAATGTTCTATGGCCTTTTCACTATTCTTGAAATAGCAAGTAGCTACGTTCATGGATTCAATATTGGCAAGCGTAACGAGGGTTTTCGGCTTTTTATGGTGCGAAGTCTGCCGAATGTAAATGGCCTTTATATTTTCGGGAAAAATTTTTACTACTCGCTCATAAAGAAAAGGATCCTTCTGTGAATCATCTCCCAATAAGATATACTTCAAATTGGGATAGAACATAAGAATATCCTTGATTTTTTCGAATTTATGGTCGTGGTTTCCCTTACCGGTAAAAAGAAAATCGGTAATTCCGGTTTTTATTTTTTTCAGTTTTATAACGGCTTTTGGCAAATTATGAAGTCGGGTAAAAGAATCAATGAACTCGTATAAATTCCATTCACTGCTGGACACATAGAAAAAAGAATTCGAAAGTTCATCATTATTTTGTCCGGCCCGGCTCAATGCCTGATAATGCGGAACGACATCATCAAAAACCTTTCGTTTATTGATGTTTTTAAGAAGAAGCACATAAAGCTTTTTGAAGAAATTATTGCTGTGCGAGACAAGAAATGTATCATCAATATCAGAGATAACGCCCAACTTACTTTCAAATGGTTTAAGCAATTGGGCGGTTTGCACTATACCGAAATCATAGATTTTGCAACTGACCTCATAGGTATGCCAGCCTCCTTTTAGTTTTCCTGAAAAAGGAATTGTAAATCTAAAATAACCGTCGGGCAATGTTTTTGTTGTGACTTCCAAATCCCCGAATTTCAATTTCACCTCAACATTTTCCAAGGGCTTTATTCGAAACATGTGAATTACCGCAACCGCATGCCGAATACCCCTGCGGTCCATGCGGTATTTATCGGGCGCCCATGATTTAAAAATGTGTCCGAATACAACCAGTTCCTTGTCGTTTGCATAGCCACGGTACAATTTTAAATCCAGCTTCACTTATTGTAAATTCGTTAACGGTTTATCTTTTCCAAAATACTTATTTTTAAATTCATTCTCTATTAATGAAATCAGAAAATTATATCTTGTTGATTGTCAACCCTATTTCCGGCAATCAAGAAAAGGAAGAAATTATAAATTTAGTTGAAAGAAAGGCCGAGGAAAAAAACTTCGGCTTCCAACTGTACCGAACAACAGGAAAAAATGATCTCGAGTCCATAAACGCAATTATTGAAAAGCAAAATCCTATCCGTATTTTGGTAGCAGGGGGCGATGGTACAATTTCATTGGCTGCGCAGTGCGTTTTCAAAAAGAATATTCCAATGGCAATTATACCTGCCGGCTCCGCCAACGGGCTGGCCACCAATTTTAATATTCCCGAATCCCTGCAAGCTCAAGTGGATATTGCTTTTTCCGGTTGTTTGCTCGATATGGATGTGCTCTTTATCAATGGCAAAATCTGCCTCCATATTGCTGATTTGGGGATAAATGCCGAATTGATCAAAAATTACGAAAACTCCAACATTCGTGGAAAATTGGGATATTTCCTGCAATCTATTCCCACGCTATTTACTTCAAACTATCCTTTTGAATTTATTATAAAAACGAAAAAAGGTACCTTTAAGAAAACGGGTATTCTCCTAGCGATAGCCAATGCGAATAAATTTGGAACCGGGGCAACAATCAATCCAAACGGCAGGATAAACGATGGCCTTTTTGAAATTTTGGTTTTCAAGAATTTGGATTTCATTGAAATATTTAAGACCATGCGGGAACGCCCGGAAATGTCTTCAGATTTTGTGGAAACAATTGTTGCGGAAGAGGCTATTATTTCAACCAAAAAGAAAATCCCATTCCAGATTGATGGCGAATTTAATGGGAAGGTAAAAAAGGTTGAAGTCCATATAGAAAGCCAAAAACTTTCGATGGCTGTACCTGAATCTTTTTGTCAATTATACGATTATATCCTAAACCCCCAATAATGAACTTACACAAAGTTTCTTTTGAAAATCAGCAGGACCAAAAATTAGCAGGTAGATTAGAGCTACCACTGGACCAGCATCCGCATAATTATGTAATTTTTGCACATTGCTTTACCTGTTCCAAAAACTTGACAGCTATTAAGAATATAGGTCGTGCAATGGCTTCGGCTGGTTTTGGGGTTCTACGCTTTGATTTTACGGGATTGGGTGAAAGCGAGGGCGATTTCGAAAACACTAATTTTTCAGGAAATGTGGACGATCTCTTGGCAGCCGCACATTTTTTGGAAAAGAATTATAAAGCTCCTTCCCTATTGATCGGCCATTCCTTGGGTGGCGCCGCCGCTATTTTTGCTGCAGCAAAACTTCCTTCAATTAAAGCGGTGGCCGTAATTAATTCTCCCAGCGATCCTTCGCACGTAACCCATCTCCTAAAAAGCAATCGGGAGGAAATCACCCGAAATGGGAAAGCGGTCGTAAATCTTGGCGGAAGGGATTTCACCATAAAGAAACAATTTCTGGATGATATTGAGGATAAATCACTCATAAATGTGGTAAGCAATCTTGAAAAAGCACTCTTAATATTGCATTCCCCTCAGGATAAAATAGTATCAATAAAAAATGCAGAAGATATTTATAATGCGGCGCACCACCCGAAAAGTTTTGTTTCCCTCGACGGTGCGGACCATTTACTCAGCGATAAAAAGGATTCAATATATATAGGAAATGTTATTGCAGGCTGGGCTACGCGCTATGTAACCATTCCCGAGGAAGATTTAATCAATACCAATAGCCATGTGGTCGCAAGTTTGAACAGTGAAGATGCATACACCACGACTATGAAGTTGGGCAATCATTATTTAATTGCAGATGAGCCGGAAACTTTTGGAGGGAATAATTTTGGTCCCTCGCCCTATGAATTTTTATCGGCGGCATTGGCTGCTTGTACGGCTATGACCATTCAACTATATGCAAAAAGGAAAAAATGGGAAGTAAGCAATGTGGATGTGCATATCAATTACAATAAGCAACATGCGGTAGATTGTGAGCATTGTGAAGATAGCACCGCAAAAATCGACACCTTTGTAAGAGAAATTAGTCTTGAAGGCTCCTTGGATGATTCGCAGAAGAAAAAATTATTGGAAATAGCCGATAAATGCCCAGTCCATAAAACCCTCCACTCGCCAACTCAAGTAATTACGAAACTAATGGATTAACAAAATTAGATTAGTTGAAATGCTAAGATTTTTTTAAATTTTTGTTTCGCCAAACGCTAACCCGTACCTTTAGGTTTAATTTAAATTAACCAACATTAACTTTAAAAACCAAAAAATGAAAAAATTAGCACTTTCTATGACACTATTGGCGATGATAGCTTTTACGGGCTGTAAAAACCAAAACAAGGAGGCAGATGATATGGACGAGTTGAACGATTCAACCCAAGTCGACGCCATGGATAATGAAGATGAAATGATGGATGAAGCGAAAACCCTTACCGTAAATATGGAATCCAAAAGTGGAAGCAATGCAACGGGTACCGTAACTTTTACCGAGGAAAATGGAATGGTTAAAATGGAAGGAACTTTTAGTGGGTTGAAACCAGGAACGCACGCCATACACTTACATGAAAAAGCAGATTGTAGTGCAGCCGATGCGACTTCTGCGGGAGGACATTGGAATCCTACCAATCAAAAACACGGAAAATGGGGAGACGCAAATGGTTACCACCGAGGCGACATAGGAAACTTTGAAGCTGATGCCGATGGAAATGGAACTGTTAGTATGCAAACCGATGAATGGTGTATTGGTTGCGCTGATGCAAATAAGGATATCACGGGAAAAGGCATAATTGTACACGAAGGTACAGACGATTTTGTTTCACAACCAAGTGGCGATGCTGGCAGCAGAGTTGCTTGCGGTGGAATTATACAGTAATACTTACCAATATAAAACAAAAAACCATCCAAAATTGGATGGTTTTTTTATGGATGTATATAAATAATTAAATGTGCATTGCGCGATCAGCAGTAGCTGCAAGTGCTGCCTCTTTAACTGCTTCGGCATAGGTGGGATGGGCGTGGCTCATGCGAGCAATATCCTCTGCACTGGCACGGTATTCCATTGCTACCACTGCTTCGGCAATTAAATCGGCCACGCGGGCCCCAACCATGTGGACACCTAAAACCTCATCGGTATTTTTATCGGAAAGTATTTTTACAAATCCATCGGTATCGCCGCTGGCTCGGCTTCTGCCCAAAGCTCTCATGGGAAATTGGCCACTTTTGTATTCAACTTTTGCTTCTTTTAATTCTTCTTCGGTTTTACCAACGGAAGCAACCTCAGGCCAAGTGTAAACTACTCCGGGAATTAAGTTATAATCAATATGCGGTTTTTGCCCGGCAATTGTTTCAGCTACCAAAACCCCTTCTTCAGAAGCTTTATGGGCAAGCATCGCACCGCGCACCACATCGCCAATAGCATAAATGTTCTCTATATTGGTTTGAAGATGGGAGTTGACTTCCACCATGCCGCGTTCGGTTATCTTAACACCCGCATTTTCGGCCTTTAAACCGTCTGTAAATGGTTTTCTTCCCACGGAAACCAAGCAGTAATCACCTTTAAAAGTGACTTCTTTATCGTTTTTATCAGTTGCAGTAACCGTTATTTCCTTTCCATTTTTGGAAACGGCCGAAACCTTGTGGGAAACATTGAATTTTATTCCCTGTTTTTTCATCACCTTCATTAATTCCTTGCTTTGCGCGGAATCCATTGTGGGAATGATTCTGTCCATATATTCTATAACGGTAACCTCAGCACCCAAACGGTTATAAACTTGCCCAAGTTCCAAGCCGATAACTCCTCCCCCAATAACCAACAAATGTTTGGGTATTTCCTTAAGGCTCAAAGCTTCGGTGGAAGTTATAATTCTATCCTTATCCAGTTTTATAAAAGGCAGATTGGCGGGCTTACTTCCCGTTGCGATAATGGTATTTTTGGCTTCAATGGTTTGTTCTTTTTCGCCCGAAATCAATATGTGGGTAGCATCTTTAAAAGAACCGCAACCCGTATAAACATCAATTTTATTTTTATCCATCAAAAAAGCGATTCCCTTTGTGGTTTGGTCCACAACCGCGGCTTTCCTGTCTATCATCTTTTTGAAGTTCAGTTTTATTTCCCCCGGAATTTCAATTCCGTGGTCTTCAAAATGTTTCATTGCCTCTTCATAATGGTGCGAGGAATCGAGCAGCGCCTTGCTGGGAATACAACCCACATTTAGGCAAGTTCCGCCAAGAACATTGTATTTTTCAATAATCGCGGTTTTGAGGCCCAACTGCGCGCAACGAATTGCCGCAACGTAACCCCCGGGACCGGAACCAATAACTGCTACATCATATTTTGACATTTTTATGGAATTTTAAATTGAAGAGGCAAAGGTACAATACTGTTTAGGAGTTTAAAAGTTTAGAGGTTTAAAAGTTGGGGTTGCTGGATTTTTGGATTGTTGGATAATGTTTAGAGCCTTTGAATTTTAAACTTTTAATTTGGAATCAATTCCCATCAAAACCCGGAAAATCGAGCATATAACCCAATCCCACAGTGTAGAGCCAGTTTCCATAAATGGCGTGTTCAATGGTAACCAAGGTCGTGGAACGGAACTTTAAATAGGTAAGGGCAAAAATAATTCCGCCAATAAAAGTTATCAAAAGCACCAGTGAATTTCTGAAAAAAAGATGCGCCAGGGAAAACAGAATAGCATTGAGAAAAACCAAAAACTTTTTATTCGGAAATAGTGTTTTATATCTTTTAAAGAAAAAAGTGCGGTACAAAATTTCCTGTGGCCAAGCAGAAAGCAAGGTATAGGAAAAAAGGATAAATGAAAAAAGCAATGGATGATGCAGCGGCACATAGAAAATATTTTTGGGCTCCATCAAAACCATATAAATTACCGTGGAAACAACCACAAAAATAAAAGTGAAAGCCACCCTCACCCAAAACTTTTTCCAATCCACCCCCTTTTTTATGTTGTATTCCACGCCTTCCTTATAGTGAAGTACAAATAGTACATATACGAAACCCACTACGGAAAACAGAATTTTCAAAAACAGTGGATAGGGCGTTGCCAAACTTACCGGAAGTATAATAAAAAGTATAAAAAACTCGATTATACGATGAAGCTTATGTGTTTTCAACTCTATTCTCTTTAAGGAACTGATTTAAAGATAACCCATTAAATTCAAAATATACTCCAAACGCGTTGGGTTTACCTTTAAAATTTCGCAAATTTGCGCCAAACCACAAACCAATATCATGTCTTTTAAACCAGCAAACAACATTCAGGATTTACAATATTTTGGAGAATTTGGGGGCGTTAACCCTTCCATATCCGACTCATCCACTTACACCTTCCTTTCCGCAAAAACGATGTTCGACACATTTGAAGGAAATGCGGATGGATGTTATCTTTATTCGCGCCACTCCACCCCATCCAACCTATATTTGGGCCAAGCACTGGCAGCAATGGAAGGAACCGAAACGGCCAATGTTGCCGCAAGTGGAATGGGCGCCATTACTCCAGCAATTTTGCAATTGTGCAAAGCTGGCGACCACATTGTCTCCAGCCGCACCATATATGGCGGAACCTATGCTTTTCTTAAAAACTTTGCACCGCAATTGAATATTGAAACTTCATTCGTAGATATCACAAACTTGGAGCAAATTGAAAATTCAATTACGAAAAACACCAAAATTCTTTACTGCGAAACGGTGAGCAATCCGTTACTGGAAATCGCAGATATTGAGTCACTTTCAAAAATTGCAAAAAAACACCAATTACAATTATTTGTAGATAATACCTTCTCTCCCTTGAGCATTTCGCCTGCAGCTTTGGGGGCAGATGTTGTTTTGCACAGTTTAACCAAATTTATAAATGGAAGCAGTGACACCATGGGCGGCGTAGCCTGTGGAACACAGGAATTTATTGATGATTTGCGCAACGTGAACGATGGTGCAAATATGCTTTTGGGACCTGCAATGGACAGCTTGCGGGCGGCTTCAATTTTGAAAAACTTACGAACGCTCCACATAAGAATTAAAAAGCACAGCGAAAACGCACTGCACTTAGCCGAAAAATTTCAGGCAGATGGCTTGAAGACAGTATACCCCGGATTAAAATCGCATCCCGGCCATGAGCTATTCAAAAAAATGATGAATGATGAGTACGGTTTCGGAGGAATGTTGACAATCGATGTCGGCAATATTGAAAAGGCAAACGAGCTGATGGAGCTTATGCAAGAAAGAAACCTCGGATATTTGGCTGTGAGTCTTGGTTTTTATAAAACACTATTCAGCGCTCCGGGCTCTTCCACTTCTTCAGAAATTCCTGAAGAGGAACAGAAAAAAATGGGGCTTAGTGATGGATTAATACGTTTTTCAATAGGTTTGGATAATGATATTGAGCGCACCTACCAAATGATGCGTGAATGTATGGTTAAAGTTGGTATTCTATAATTACTAATTTTGAAAGTAATTTTCAAAAAGGGAACAGACAGTCTGTTCCCTTTTTTAATTTGCACAGGTTTTCACAAAATCGTAACATTACACTCCAATTTTAAAATCCCATCCCATTTATGGAGAGCCAAGACATCCACCCAAGAGAACCTCAAGATGAAAATATAGTAGAAAATAGGGAGCTAAATATTTGGGAAGCGTTAATACCGGTCTTCGCTCTAATAATCATGCTTTTTTACAACGTATTTTTCGCCTTTGGTGATGATGCGCTTAGCGGAAGCAATCAATTTATTCTTTTAATGGGCGGTGCGGTTGCCGCCATTGTAGGCTTCTTCAATAAAGTAAGTTTCTCCCAAATGATGGAGGAAGTTGCGGAAAACATTAAATCTACCGCCGGCGCAATCCTAATTTTATTAATGGTTGGCGCTTTGGCGGGCACTTGGCTCATCAGCGGAATAATCCCCACAATGATTTATTACGGACTTCAGATTTTGAATCCTACCATCTTTTTGGCTTCTTGTGTGGTTATTTGTGCTATCATTTCCGTTGCTACCGGAAGCAGCTGGACAACCTCTGCGACTGTGGGAATTGCACTGGTTGGGATTGCTGACGCACTTGGAGTTCCTCTGGGGATGACAGCGGGAGCCGTACTTTCGGGTGCCTATTTTGGAGATAAGATTTCGCCTATGAGCGATACTACCAATCTTGCGCCAGCTATGGCCGGTACCGATCTGTTCACCCATATTCGTTATATGCTTTATACCACTACCCCAACCATTATAATTACACTTATAGTTTTTATTATAATCGGATTAAATCTCGATACTACAGGAACCGCAGATACGCATTTAATTTTGGAAGCGGTTGATTCCGCTATAAATATTAGTCCGTGGTTATTTGTTGTTCCAGTGATTGTGATTGTATTGATAGTAATGAAGACTTCTCCCTTAATAGCCCTATTGATAGGAACATTACTGGGCGGAGTAGCTGCTCTCATTTTCCAACCAGATATTGTAACCGCTGTGGGTGGGGGAACTACCTTGGATTTTGGCACCGCATATAAAGGAATTATGAATGCCATAACCGTAGAAACTTCCATTCCTACAGAAAATGAAGCTTTAAAAGGCTTATTTACCGCCGGCGGAATGAGTAAAATGCTCGGCACAATTTGGTTGATTCTTTGCGCTATGACCTTTGGTGGCATTATGGATGCCATTGGTGCTTTGGCCAGAATCAGTAGGGCATTGCTCAAATTATTCCATACAACCTTCGGACTTTTTGCGAGTACCGTGGCAAGTTGTCTGGCCCTAAACTTAACGGCTAGCGATCAATATTTAGCAATAGTGGTTCCTGGAAAAATGTACGCAAAGGCTTTTCATGATAAAGGCCTGGCGCCGGAAAATCTTTCGCGAACCCTCGAGGATAGCGGTACGGTAACTTCGGTATTGGTGCCTTGGAATACCTGCGGTGCATACCAAAGTGGAGTTTTGGGTGTCGATACGTTACATTATGCGGGCTATGCAGTCTTTAACTGGCTTAGTCCCTTTATGACGCTTCTTTTTGCCGCTTTTAGAATAAAAATTCGTCAACTTTCCGAAGCTAAAAAATCAATTGCCTAAGATATTGAGGTAATTTAATTTTTATACATCCTTTAAGAATTCCTTTACGTTCTGTCCGCAATAGATTCTGTACTTTTACTTTTCAAAAAAAAAGAAAAATTATGGCAACAGTAACACTTGGCGATAAAACCGTACATACGTATGGAGATCTTCCAAAGAAAGGAGAAACAGCACCCGAATTCAATCTTACGGCACAGGATCTTTCCATCAAAAATATTTCAGATTATAAAGGCTCCCGGGTTATTATGAATATTTTTCCGAGTATAGATACCAATGTTTGCGCTACTTCCGTACGAAAATTCAACGAAAAAGCATCTGGACTTGAAAACACAAAAGTGCTCTGTATTTCCCGCGATACCCCCTTCGCACTCAAAAGATTTGTTACCGACGAAGGACTCGAGAATGTAACCAACCTTTCCGATTTTAATACCGGACAATTTGGGAAAGATTATGGCGTGGAAATGAAGGACGGGGCAATGCAAGGTTTCCATTCGCGCGCAGTTGTGGTCTTGGATGAAAATGGAAAGGTTATACACAACCAACAAGTGCCGAATATTTCTGATGAGCCCGATTATCTTTCGGCTTTAAAAACACTTTTATAATAATGTGGAATTCCTTTTTGGGCAAACGCCTTAAAGGTTGCGGATATGCCCTAAAAGGCGCATGGATTTTATTGCTCACGGAAGCCAGCATACAGGTACAGGCGGCAATTGCCGTTATTATGACCTTTGCTGGCTTTTATTTTGAAATTTCAGAAATGGAATGGATACTCCAAATATTTTCAATTGGGCTAATTATGAGTATTGAAGGTTTAAATACCGCAGTGGAGGAAATTGCCGATTTTGTTCACCCAGATTTTCACAATAAAATAGGTTTTATAAAGGATGTCGCTGCCGGGGCAGTATTTTTTGCCGCTGTTACCGCCATAATTATTGGATGTATAATCTATATTCCGAAGTTTTAATAATTCTATTATATTTCAATTCTTCTTAAGAATTGTTCCCGATAATTATCGACAGAAAACATTAATCTTTTTCCCGAGAAATTCGAACAACGGATTGATTTACAGCGCCTTATTTTGGAAGTAAGCTTATTTCCGAATAAATTTTCACTATTTTAGTCAAACTAAAATAGTTGATTATGAAACAATTAGCTCTCATTTTTTGCGCAATGTTTATTTCTTTCCAGAGCAATTCACAAAGCAAAGAAACCACCGCCTCGCCCTCTCCTATTATTTTTATTTATGACGCCAGCGGCTCTATGTGGGGCCAGATACAAGGCAAGACCAAAATGGAAATTGCCAGTGATGTACTTGCCACAGCAGTAAACAAATTTCCGGCCAATCAAAAAGTTGGTTTGGTGGCATACGGCCACCGATCAAAAGGTGACTGCAAGGATGTGGAAACTCTCGTGCCGATGGAAAACAGTTCCAAAAGTAAAATCACTACTTCCTTAAATAATATAAAACCGTTGGGTATGACGCCACTCGCCTATTCCGCAACCCAAGTAATTGATGAGCTGCGGAAATCGAAGGAAAAGGCCACCATAATTTTGGTCACTGACGGTATTGAATCCTGCAACGGCAATATCTGCGAGGTAGTTACCGCAGCCAAAAAGAATGGAATAGATTTTAGGCTTCACATTATTGGTTTTGGACTGAAAGAGGGAGAAACCGATCAGCTAAAATGTGCGGCAAAAGCGGGCGATGGCCAATATTACGACGCTTCCAATGCCAGCGCTTTGAGCGAAGTGTTAAACCAGGCTACAGCAGAAACCGTGGATACCCCAACAGGAAACGTTTCAGTTTATGCCGTAAAAAATGGCAAGGCAATTGACGCTGTCGTAAAAGCGTATGACGTTGTTTCAAAACGAGCGCCAATTAGTGTGCGGACCTATCGTGATACTGCTTACTTCTATCTTCCACCCAGTAAATATAATTTTGAGGTCAGCCCTTTGGAAGGTAGCGATGTAAAAATGACAACTGTAGAAGGAATAGAGAGTTATGAAGATAAAATGGTGTATAAAACCATCAGTTTTGACGGGGGAAAAATCGGCATTACAACCACCAATAACGGTTCCAATTGGGATTGTATGGTGAAAGTGCTGGATGCAAACGGAAAGACTGCCGCCTCGGTACGTACGTATGATTCCCCAAAAGAAGTGGAGGTAAATCCTGGAATTTATAAAGTTACTATACAGGCCTTGGGCGACATGAAAGGCCTGGAAACCTACACCGAAATTGAAAATGTTACAGTAGATGCAAGCGGTACAAAACAAATAGCCCACAATTTTACGAGCGGCAAAGCATTCATCGATGCCAAAGTTGATGGGAAATCTATTGATAGTGTGGTTACTATAGACGAGGCAGCTTCCAAGAAAAATGTTGCTGGGGGAAGAACTTACGACCGCGGAAAAGAATTTTTACTCAACCCAGACACATATACCGTGAAAGTAGCTCCTCTTGGAGCATATAAGGACAGAAAAGCCCAAACATTCAATATTGAAGTAAAAAAAGGGGAAACCCTCAATAAAACGCTCAATTTTTAAGGATGAAAAAATTGTTGAAACTTGCCAATATTGGTTTTTATATTTTGATGCTTTTAGGCGGTTTTATTGGTGGGCTTTATTTTGCAGCTGCTATAGATGCTGGTAAAAATCAAGGTTTGGCCGGTGGTGCCATAGTTTTGGGCTATGGTGTGTTGTTCGGGGGCGTTGCTTTTATTCTTTCTTTTTTCATTGCTTATTTCGTGAATTTAAAAACCATTATTCGGATAAACTGGGTTTTGTTGATTATAATTTTATTAATGTGGGGGTATAAAATATATGAGTTCAACGAGCGTGATAAGAGGCAGAATGAAGAGAGCGAAAAATTTAAGCCGCCCCCCACTGAACCCACCGAAATGTCGGAACCAACCGGAATGGCGCTATTTTATAAAAGCGAAAATGCAAAACCACTTTCTATAATCGCACAAAACACCAAGGATGAAATGGGAATGGGTTTTTTCGCGCCAAATTATTTTGAAAATTCCGCGCTGTATTTCTACGGAAATATCAACTTTGAAAAATCCTTGATGGAACACGCCGTTTTTGACAGTATCACTTTCTCGCGTAATCAATATGACCAATTTGAAATAGCCACCGCCCCGCCCTGGCTCGTTCCGGAATATCAAAAATTGGATTATGGGTATCTTTATTTTAGAATTGAAAGTGTTTCCGAAGATTTTGTGGAAGTAATCGTAAACAAAACAAATGGCCAAACCGGCTATGTTGACAGGCGCGCGGGAAAGGTTATCTATTGGCCCGAGGTACTGTTAAGTTTGAATTCGATAGAATTTTTCCCGAATTCAAAAGAAAAAATACGGGTGCGCTCATTCGAGGCTTCGGGAGAAGTAAATACACCGCACGAATTTATGAGAGCCATCCAAATTAAAAACAATTGGATACAAGTACTTCTATTGGATGAAAATTTTAAGACCGTCGGCAAAGGTTGGATACAGTGGAAAAGAAATGGACAGCTGCTGGTAGCTTTCAATCTTTTGAGTTAAATATATACTTCAATTTTCGGTAAATATCCTTTAAAATCTATTTATACTTTTCGAAAATTTTATTGGGTTTGTGCCGTTTGATATTTGTATTTTTGCTGAAAGACAACCGCTCCATTAATGGCCAAAAAAACCAAGACAGCTTCAAAAAAAACCAGTCGAAAAATTAGTTTTTCGCTTTCCAAACAACAAAAGATTCTTTTGGGAAGCTTTTTATTTTTATTGGGGCTTGCGCTTTTGTTTTCATTCATTTCCTACTTTTTCACATGGCAGGCAGACCAAAGCGACATTGGTATGCTTGCAGAGCGGGAGTTGCAGGAGAAAAACTGGCTCAATAAATTCGGTGCCAATGTAGGCCATTTTTTCATTTACGATGGGCTTGGCATTTCGGCTTTAATTTTTGGTGTTCTCGTAATGGTAACGGGTGTATATTATTTCTTCGATTACGCAAAAAAACAACTACTTAAATTTTGGTTTTGGGGTTTACTTTTAATGCTTTGGATTGCAGTGTTTTTTGGATTTTTTGGAGAAAAAACTACACTTTTCAGCGGCGTAATAGGCTTTGAGGTGAATGATATACTTCAAGATTATTTGGGATTGGTCGGCGCTATTTTGGTGATGACCTTTGTAATGATTTTCTATTTGGTAGTCCGTCTTAAATTAACGCCCGAAATGGCGATTGATGCTGTAAAAAAATCTAAAAAACAACTTGCTTCCGAATTTAATTCCGAAAAAGAAATAGCTCCCACAACAGCGGATTCTTCCGAAATAAAAAATATGGAAGAAGAAGAAATTCCAGAACCTTATATTGAAGAAAAGCCAAAAGTAGAAACGCCCGTAGCCGAAAAAATAATTCTAAAAAGTGATGTGGAAGGCGATGTTGAAATGGAAGTAGAACAGGCCGCCGAAGAAGAGGAGATTGAAAATATCAGCAATAAACTTGTGAAGGATTTTGGAGAGTTTGACCCAAAATTGGAACTGGGAAACTATAAATTCCCCAGTATCGAGCTTCTGCGGGACCATACAGCCGGCGCTGGAATTACAATTAATCAGGAAGAGCTCGAGGAAAACAAGAACAAAATTGTTGAAACTCTGAACAATTACAAAATTGGGATCGCAAACATAAAAGCCACCGTGGGTCCAACGGTAACGCTATATGAAATTGTGCCCGACGCCGGGGTGCGCATTTCAAAAATAAAGAATCTGGAAGACGATATTGCACTTTCGCTTTCGGCTTTGGGAATACGAATTATTGCGCCAATTCCTGGTCGCGGTACTATTGGAATTGAGGTACCGAATAAAAATCCGAAGGTAGTTTCCATGCGCTCCGTAATTGCTTCGGCGAAATTTCAAAATGCCGAAATGGAACTTCCTATCGCCTTTGGAAAAACCATCAGCAACGAAACCTTCGTCGTCGATCTAGCCAAAATGCCGCACATGCTTATGGCCGGGGCGACGGGGCAAGGAAAATCGGTTGGTTTGAACGCTGTGTTGACTTCACTTCTATATAAAAAACATCCCGCCGAAGTAAAATTTGTACTCGTCGATCCCAAAAAAGTGGAATTGACGTTATTCAACAAAATTGAAAGACATTACCTCGCCAAACTTCCCGATACCGAGGAAGCAATTATTACCGATACCACGAAGGTTATCCATACATTGAATTCGCTTTGTATTGAAATGGACGCCCGGTACGATCTTTTAAAAGACGCAATGGTTCGGAACATAAAGGAATACAATACAAAATTCAAAAATAGAAAGCTGAACCCCAATGAAGGGCACCGTTATTTACCTTACATAGTTTTGGTAATTGACGAATTTGCTGATTTGATAATGACTGCGGGGAAAGAAGTAGAAACACCCATTGCGCGTTTGGCGCAGCTTGCACGGGCTATTGGCATTCATTTAATTATTGCCACCCAACGTCCTTCAGTAAACGTAATTACGGGTATTATAAAAGCGAATTTCCCCGCGCGGATTGCTTTTAGGGTTACAAGCAAAATAGATTCCCGAACCATTTTGGACAATTCGGGCGCAGACCAACTTATAGGCCGTGGGGATATGCTTTATACTCAAGGCAACGAACTTACCCGTTTGCAATGCGCCTTTGTTGACACTCCGGAAGTGGCGGATATTACTGACTATATTGGTTCACAAAAAGCGTTTCCGGATGCGCATCTTCTGCCTGAATATTCTGGGGAGGAAGGTGGCACAAATCTTGATATTAACATCGAGGAACGCGACAAAATGTTTCGTGAAGCCGCGGAAGTATTGGTAATTGCACAGCAAGGATCCGCTTCCTTATTACAGCGAAAATTGAAATTGGGTTACAACCGTGCCGGCAGGATTATTGATCAAATGGAAGCCGCCGGAATTGTGGGCCCGTTTGAAGGAAGCAAGGCGCGACAAGTTCTCGTTCCCACAATTGACGCATTAAATCAACTTTTAGATAATGAAATGCCAACCAATAATTAACTAGCGATTTTAAAAACATCCTTTGGCATTCCATCTTCATATTTATAAAATATTAAATACAGATAAAACAAATAACATTTAAAATGAAAAGACTGATAGTAATCTTTATCGCAATTTTTGCCACTACCCTTTTACAAGCCCAAGATGCCAAAACCTTATTGAAAGAGGTTTCTGCTAAGGCAAAAAGTTATGACAACATCGCCATAGACTTTAAATACAATTTGAATAATTCCAAAGAAAACGTTAATCAGGAAACCCGCGGTGACGTTACGTTGCAGGGAGATAAATACGTTTTGAATATGCTTGGAACTACCCGTATTTTCGACGGAAAAAATATTTATACCATAGTTCCCGAAGACGAGGAAGTAACCATTTCAAAATACAGTCCAAATGATGATAAGGAAGTTACTCCTTCAAAAATGCTGACTTTTTACGAAAAAGGGTACAACTATAAAATGGACGTAGTACAAAATGTAAAGGGAAGAAAAATTCAATTCGTAAAACTCATTCCAATTGATTCCAAAGCCGAGATAAAAGACATTCTTTTAGGAATCGATGTGCAGACAAAGCACATTTACAAATTGATACAAACCGATGCCAACGGCACAAAATACACGCTTACCGTAAATTCCTTCAAAACAAATCAACCCGTGTCAAAAACCTTGTTTACTTTTGACGAGGCCAAATATAAAAAAGACGGCTACTACATAAACAAGTTGTAATTACTTGCGGGTGAAAATACTGGACCGGTACATATTGATAACTTATTTGAAGACGTTCCTGAGCGTCTTCATTATTTTGATGTTCATTTTTGTGCTGCAGACCATCTGGCTTTATATTTCTGAACTAGCCGGAAAGGATTTGGATGTCTGGATAGTGCTTAAATTTTTATGGTACGTTTCCCCTAGGTTGATCCCGTTGGTGCTTCCCCTTACAATTCTTGTTACTTCCTTAATGGTTTTCGGAAGCTTTGCGGAAAAATACGAGTTCGCGGCTATGAAATCTACCGGAATCTCACTTCAGCGGGCCATGGGCAGTGTTATTGGTTTTATTGTAATACTATCAATCACCGCCTTCTTTTTCGCAAATAACGTAATTCCCTATTCTGAATACAAATGGCAAAATCTGCGTCGTAATATTTCACAGTTTCAACCATCTATGGTTATTGCGGAGGGGCAATTCAGCCAAATCGGTGATATGTTCAACATAAAAGTGGAAGAAAAAAGCGGCGATCGCGACCAATATTTGCGCGATGTGGTAATCCATAAAAAAAATGAAACTAAACCTAACGGCAATTTTACGGTTATAATAGCCAAGAATGGCGAATTGGCCAGTGAGGAGGGCAGCAATACCCTGTCGCTTATTTTGAAGGAAGGAAATTATTATGAAGATATTCAAACAAAAAATCCCTTAAAGCAAAAGAACGAACCTTTTGCCAAAAGCTATTTCGACGAATACGCCATAAATATTGACCTTACGGAACTGAACAATCAGGATGTTGACAAGGAAAACAACCTCAACAATCAAAACATGTACAAAATTGACGAATTGATAGTAGAAATCGATTCGTTGTCCCAAAGCTATTCAAAGGATATTGAAGCCTACACCAGCAATATGTATTACCGCAGTGGGGTTGAAAAATTCAACGATAAAAGTATAAAGGATACCGTTGTGCCAGACTCCATTCATTCCCTTCTCGATCTGTATCCTATTCCCCAACAAAAACAGATTATAAAATTGGCACTAAATAACGCCAAGGGTACCTTGCAGACCATAGAGGCCAAAAAGGGCGAATTTAAAGGCAAAACGAAACGACTGAATAAGAACGAGATTGCGCTAAACGAAAAATATGCACTTGCTTTGGCGTGCATTATTCTCTTTTTTGTAGGTGCACCTTTAGGAGCTATTATTCGAAAAGGTGGAATGGGATTGCCAATGGTTATTGCCATTCTCTTATTTTTAACCTATCACTTTATTGGTATTTTCGCCAAAAATAGCGCCGAGGATGGCACGATGCATCCTTTTATTGCAACTTGGTTGAGCACGGCAATTATGCTTCCTTTAAGCGTGTGGCTAACTTATAGAGCTACCACCGATCAGGGCATTTTTGATATCGATAGCTTTATGCAACGTATTGGAAGACTTTTCGGAAAAGTGAAGAAAAAAAGTTCTGAATAACCTATACCCAATCCAATTCCAATTTATACTTATGGCATCTTCACATTTTATATCTTTGCAACACAAATTGTAAGTTATGATTTCCACAGAAAAGGAGACTTCCATTAAACTCAACACGATTGAAGAAGCTATTGAAGATATTCAAAATGGCAAAATTATAATCGTAGTTGATGATGAAAATCGCGAAAATGAAGGCGATTTTATTGCGGCTGCCGAAATGGTAACCCCGCAGATGATAAATTTTATGGCCACCCATGGCCGCGGACTTATCTGTGCCCCGCTCACTGAAGATCGCTGCAATGCGCTCGATTTAAATATGATGGTTGAAAATAATACCGTCCTTCACCACACCCAATTTACCGTATCGGTTGATTTAATCGGACATGGTTGTACCACTGGAATTTCCGTCCATGATCGGGCAAAAACCATAAAGGCATTGGTAGATGAAAAAACCAACGCCAGTGATTTGGGCCGGCCTGGGCACATTTTTCCACTTCGCGCAAAGGAAGGTGGGGTTTTACGCCGCACCGGCCACACCGAAGCCGCAATAGATTTGGCTAGGCTTGCAGGATTAAAACCGGCCGGTATTTTAGTTGAAATTTTAAATGAGGATGGTACTATGGCGCGCTTGCCCGAACTTACGGAGGTAGCCAAAAAATTTGATCTAAAACTCATTTCCATCGAAGATTTGGTGAAATACAGAATGGAACACGATAGCCTAATCGAGAAAAAGGAAGATTTCAATATAAAAACCAAATTCGGGGATTTCCGTTTGAGGGCTTATAAACAGACAACGAACGATCAAATTCACATCGCATTATCAAAAGGACATTGGGAGGAAAATGAAGCCGTTATGGTTCGTGTAAATGCCACCCTCGTAAATGGCGATATCTTGGGAACCCTTACAAATAATGCCGAACAGAAGTTGGATGATATGTTTAATGTAATAAATGAAGAAGGAAAAGGAGCAATTGTATTTATAAACCAGCAGAGCCAATCCTTAAATCTTTTAAATAGGTTAAAGGAACTCAAGGAATCCCAAAAACCGAACGAAATAGCAAAGGCCCCAAGAATAACGATGGACAATAAGGATTTTGGAATTGGGGCGCAAATTTTGCATGATTTGGGAATCCACAAAATCCGATTGATATCAAATAGCGAACAAACTAAACGTGTCGGGATGATTGGTTATGGGTTGGAAATTATGGAGTATGTAAGTTATTGATCAATCTTTAACCAAGGCTGATGGCGTTAATAACGCTTCTAACTTTTCGATTCGTGTTTCTAATTCTCGGTTTGTTTGGTTTTCAGTTTTATACTCCTGAAGTTCCACAAGCTTATTTTCCAGTTCGGTAATTCGAATTTCTTTTTCGTTAAGTTCCTGCTTCAACTCTTTAATAGCTTGTACAAAAAAAGCATCATAAGTACCGTAGGCGGTTTGATAGTACCCTTGACTATCTTTGGTTACTTTTTCTGGAAAAACTTCCATTAATTCCTGCGCAATAAAACCGTATTGAATTCCTTTCGGTCTAGGCATCCCGGTTTTGGAATCGTTCCATTCATAACTTACACCATTCATTTTGGAAAGTTTATCGAGAGCGGTTTCTCCTTTTATTGATTCAATATTTTTCTTTAATCTTCTATCTGAATTTCCTAACCAATCTCCCGGCATAGCTTTTGAAGCTTCACCACCTACTTCTAAAGTATTGGTTAAAACATTGATGTTTCTATTAATTCCTACCCGATCATTAAAGAAATCTCCACCAATTAAGGGGGTAGTGGAATTACTATTTTCTATATATAACCTATTATTATTGGTTGTTTCATTTCCCCCAGAATTATACCCGATAAAGACATTACCACTGGCAACTGTCAAGGTTTTTCCTGCTGAGTGCCCCAGAGTCGCGTTATACGACCCAACCGTATGGTTAAGCATCGCTTCTACTCCAATGGCAGTATTATCGTTACCCCCGGAATGGCTTTTAAGAGCATTGTAACCAACGGCTGTATTATAATCTCCGCCTGTATTATTGTAAAGAGATCCAGCACCAATCGCAGTATTAAATTCTCCATCAGTATTACTTAAAAGCGATTCAAAACCACTGGCGGTATTGAAAATACCATCAACATTGTTGAGTAATGATTGGGACCCGAAAGCAGAATTATAACCTCCTATAGTGTTTTTTGATAATGCGCTTCCACCAATTGCGGTATTTGAATTACCATTAATATTTTTTTTAAGCGATTGGTAACCAATCGCTGTGTTATAGGTCCCGCTAGTATTTACAGTTAAAGAATTAAAACCCATCCCCACGTTTTTATTGTCCTTTTCATTATCAACTGCCCCCGCACCAACACCTAAAAAAATTGAGGAACCATCATTGGTGCCATCACTGTCCGATTTAGCATCCGTAAGATCATCTACCTTTCTGGAACCAACAGCATGCCATTTTGAAGTTGCGTTGTTCCAATAATAAAAGCCTTTCTCGGGTGTTCCATTACCCGTTAAAAAAACCATCATTCCATCCTGCTGAGACGTGGGATTTGTTCCTGGAAAATTATTTATTTTGGGAATTAAAATCCCATCAGTTGCCGAGGGTAGCGTTTGGGAGGAGGATTGAATGTCAAGCCGCGCATTTGGATTTATCGTACCTATTCCAACTTGGGCAGAAGTCCTTAAACCTGTAAGAAACAGGATAAAAATTAGTTGTAGGGCTAAAAAAAAGTTCATAACGAAGGGCTATATAGAAGCTTCAAAAAGTATTTATGGGGAGAGGAATATCTTCCTTTTTAAAGCGGAATATTGTCTCAAATGTAAACCCTTTGAAACGGAAAAAATAACTTAATATAACTTATTCGTTACGAAGCAAATAAAATGGATAACGGGTATTTGAAAAGTTAATTTTTAACAAATGAGGAGATAATTTTTTTGATTTTCGCTGCCCGGTCTTTTACTTCAATTTCGGACCATCCTATTTTCACTAAAATTGAGAGATTTCTGCCCATCCACGTATCGCTTTTTGAAAAATTTCTCTTCTTCAAATTTTCAATTTCGTTTTGGATTTCTGGAGAAAGATTTCCCAGCGACTTGCCTTCGCGGAGATGTTCCCAGCCATTAATATAATGCCAATTATTGTCAAACCAATAAAAGCAACCATCTATACCTTGTTCAACTAAATTTGAATGTGCTTTTTTCGCCATTTCCGGCGTTGGCAAAAAGAAATTCAAAAACGAATAATTTTCCTCGCCGCCTTTTGGAACTCTTCTAAAAGTGACGCCTTCTATATTTTCAAGAGCTTCGCGTAAGATATTATAATTCCTCTTTTGAATTTTTAAAATATCATCTAACTTAGCTAATTGTGCAAGGCCAACTGCGGCATTTAATTCCGATATTCTGAAATTATAACCTAAAAATGGATGCGTCTCCGCTCCCCGGTCCTTTCCTATATGATCGTGACCGTGATCCTGATAATTGTCTGCTCTAACAGCATATTTCTTACTATTTGTAATAATCCCACCGCCTTCACCGCAGGTAATCGTTTTTACAAAATCGAATGAAAAGCAGCCAAGATCTCCATAACTTCCCAATGGTTTTCCTTCAAAAGTACCGCCTAATGCTTGGCAGGCATCTTCCAGAAGCACCAAATTATGTTTTGTACAAATTACCTTTAATGCCTGAAGATCGGCCATGGAACCACACATATGTACCGGCATGATACATTTTGTTCTGGGTGTTATGGCAGCTTCAACTTCGCTGGGATCCAAGGTGAGCGTATCGTCAATATCCACCAAAACCGGAATTGCTCCCAAAGCCAAAATAGATTCAAAACTCGCTACGAATGTAAAAGTGGGCATAATAACCTCATCACCCATTCCTATTCCGGCAGTGGCAAGAGCCACGGTGAGTGCCGCGGTTCCGCTGGAAACCAATTGGCAATATTCCGAATCCATCCTTTTGGCGAAAGCTTCTTCAAATTCCTTGGCTTTCCAATGATTGTTGCGCATGCCATCAAAACCGTAGCGCATTAAGACCCCGGTTTCCAAAACATCATTTACTTGTTTACGCTCTTCGGCGCCAAAAATTTCAAATCCAGGCATAATTTACAGGTTTACAGGTTGCAGGTTGCAGGTTTCAGGTTGCAGGTAGATTAGTTTATTTCAACAACAAGTTCTTCTACACCCCTACGCACTTTTTTCAAATTGATGAAGAAATCAGATTCGTCCCTGTAGCCCACAGGCAGAACAATTACCGATTCCAATCCTTTTTCTTCTAGCCCAAGGAGGGCGTCGTATTTTTTCGGCTCAAATCCCTCAATCGGGCAGGCATCAATATTTTCAACGGCGCAAACAGTTAAGAGCGCGCCGAGCGTTAAATATAATTGATTGACCATCCATTGCCGAATATCGGTTGATTCTTTATCGGAAAAATTTTCAATAAGCGCTTTTTCAAAAGGGTCCAAAATATCGCGTGGCGTCTTTCGTTTTCCTTCAACATTTTTAAAATGGTTTTTTATAAAATTGGAATCGATATTCTTTTCCACACACAATATCAACACGTGGGAGGCGTCACGCACCTGAGCCTGATTATAGGTCAAAGGCATTAATTGTTTCTTTAAAGTGGCATCTTTTATTATAACTAACTTCAATGGTTGCAAGCCGTAGGAAGTTGCGGTAAGATTAAAGGTTTGCTTTAAAATATCTATTTTTTTATCTGAAAGACTTTTAGTGGAGTCGAACCTTTTGGTGGCATATCGCCATTTCAGTTGTTTTATGGTTTGGGAATCCATAGCGGATGTTTATTGAATTTTCACAAAAATAGGAATAAAAAAATTCAGCGACCTTCGCGAATACTATTTGAGAATGAATATTAGAAAAAAATAGAAAAGGATTACATTTTTAAAAAAAGCTTTCTATATTTGCACCCGCGAAAGGAGAAATGGCAGAGTGGTCGATTGCGGCAGTCTTGAAAACTGTTGAGGGTAACACCTCCGGGGGTTCGAATCCCTCTTTCTCCGCTAAGATTATCAAATCTTATCTAAAAGCCGATAAACTATGTTTGTCGGCTTTTTTTCTTTTTAAAAAATTGCACAAACATAGGAATCAAGGAGATGGCTACAATTCCTAAAATAACAAATTCAAAATTATTTTTTATAAAGGATAGATTTCCGAAAAAATAACCGGTAAGCGTCAGTACAATAACCCAAGCCGCACCGCCTATAATGTTGAAGCGGATAAATTTTCCATAATGCATTTCGCCTATACCTGCCACGAAGGGTGCAAAAGTTCTTATAATTGGTACGAACCGCGCTATTATGATTGTTTTGGGGCCATTTTTGTCATAAAATTTTTTGGTCCGTTCAATGTACTTTTCATTTACAATTTTTTTACCGCCTATTTTCCATGCGAGGACTTTGAGACCCACAGTTTTTCCCAAATAATAATTCAGGCTATCGCCCAGCACTGCCGCCACAATCATCAATAAAAGAACGATCCATAGGGTAAGGTGCGCCGTTTCCCCTGCTTCATTCTGCACGCCCGCACAGAAGGTGCCCGCCGCAAACAGAAGGGAATCCCCAGGTAGAAAGGGCAGGATTACCAAACCGGTTTCAATGAAGATTATTAAAAATAAAATCCCATACACCCAAGGCCCATAATCGATGATCATGGTAAACAAATGCTTGTCCAAATGAAGAAAAAAATCTAGGATTTCATTCATAACACAAATATATATCTACATTCTAAAGAAAATTTTTAGATATACTTTTTATCACAATAAAAAGCGCGGATTTGAAGCAATCAACTTTTAATACCCATCAAAATTAGGTTATTCCCTCTAAGACAATGTACTCTGTTTCGTTGTTCGTAAATTGTGGTTCAGGTCAATTCTATTTTTGAAGGTATTCTTCACTAATTACCACAATTTTCCAATAGATCCTATTTTCTGCCTTTTTTCAAAATTATAATTTTGAAGCTGCTCCGAAGTATTAAATATATCTTAAACAATTTTTAGCAATAAAAATTTGTTTGAACCAATCAAAAAAGCCCCCAAACCCCCTGTAATTTTAATATCTCTTAACAAAAAATAGCTTCCCAAAAATAGGAAGGTTTTATAAAAATATAGATGATGAGTGGTACAGTAAGCGATTTTATTCTAGAAAGGCTTAATCAATGGGGTGTAAAACGAATATATGGCTATCCCGGTGATGGCATTAACGGCCTAATCGGTGGCGTCCAGCGGGCCGAGGAAGATGGTAAGGTAGAATTCATTCAAACCCGCCACGAAGAAATGGCAGCTTTTATGGCCTGTGCCCATGCCAAGTTTACGGGCGAGGTGGGAATCTGTATGGCAACTTCGGGTCCTGGCGCAGTACATTTGCTCAATGGCCTTTACGATGCCAAAATGGACGGTCAACCTGTCGTGGCGATTGTAGGTCAACAGGCGAGAATGGCGTTGGGTAGCGATTACCAACAGGAAATTGATCTGGTTTCCCTCTTCAAGGATGTGGCCGGTGAATACGTGCAAATGGCTACAGTTCCAGAACAAATAAGACACTTAATAGATCGCGCCCTGCGGATAGCTATTTCGGAAAGAACCGTTACCTGCATCATTCTTCCCAATGACCTACAGGAATTGGATGCACCGGACGCCCCACCCCGAATCCACGGTTCTGTACATAGTGGTATTGGTTATACGAAACCTAAAATCGTTCCATACCAAAAAGATTTGCGAGCGGCAGCCGCTATTTTGAACGAAGGAGAAAAAGTGGCCATCTTGATAGGTGCAGGAGCAAGAAATGCCGCCGATGAAGTTATTGAAATTGCGGAAATGCTCGGTGCGGGGGTTGCAAAAGCATTATTGGGTAAAGATGTACTTCCCGACGACCTCCCTTTCGTTACAGGCTCCATCGGTCTTTTGGGCACCCACCCGAGCTATATGATAATGGTAGAATGTGATACTTTATTAATGGTTGGTACAGATTTTCCCTATTCTGAATTTCTTCCCGAGGAAGGTCAAGCCAAGGCTGTGCAAATAGATATAGATCCGCGTAAACTGGGTACCCGCTATCCTACTGATGTAAATTTGGTGGGCGACAGTAAGGAAACTTTAAAAAAATTGATTCCTCTTTTGAAACGTAAAGATGATCGAGATTGGAGCGATAAAATCAAAAAAGACATTGAAAAATGGTGGGAAATATTGGAAAGCCGGGCAATGAAAAGTGCAGATCCCATAAATCCACAGCGTGTTTTTTGGGAATTGAACAAACACCTGCCCACAAATAGTATTTTGGCAGCAGATTCCGGTTCGGCTGCCAATTGGTACGCCCGCGACATAAAAATCCGAAAA
Source organism: uncultured Flavobacteriaceae bacterium (assembly GCA_963839235.1). Lineage (GTDB taxonomy): Bacteria > Bacteroidota > Bacteroidia > Flavobacteriales > Flavobacteriaceae > Aequorivita. The sequence goes on from CAWITX010000002.1 coordinate 56,859, forward strand.
GGGATGCGGGGCTCACTTTCCGGGAAATTGGCAACTATGTGCCCCGGTGTTCCGTATGTTATTGCCGCAAAATTTGCCTATCCCGAAAAACCCGCTATAGCAATGGTTGGCGATGGCGCCATGCAAATGTTGGGAAATAATGGCATTATCACCATTTCAAAATATTGGAAGCGATGGAGAAATCCTACCCTGGTTATTTTAGTTCTCAATAACGGAGATTTAAATCAGGTGACATGGGAACAACGCGTATTGGCTGGAAATCCGAAATTTGAAAGTTCCCAAAATTTGCCCGATTTTCCGTATGCGTTATATGCCGAAATGCTTGGATTAAAAGGAATTAAAATTGACGATCCCGAAAAACTGGAAAGCGGATTCCAAAAGGCCTTTGCCGCGGACAGACCGGTTGTAATTGATGTACAGACCGATCCGGAAGTGCCGCCCATGCCCCCACATATAAAATTCAGTCAGGCAAAAGCTTTTGCCTCTGCTGTTTTTAAGGGTGACCCTGAATCGATAGATATGATAAAACAGTCTTGGAAAGACATAATCTCTGAATATTTTCATTGAAATTTCCAATAAAATTAAGAGACTTGAAAAATGTTTTGGTCTTACCGTAGAAAAGCATTCACGATCTGTTTCACGAACAATTCAACTTAAAAATTCCAGATTATTAGTGTTATAAATTCTTCGGAAGAAATAAAGGAAAAAGTGCTCTTTCTATTGGATGCGCTGAACAATGGTGATTTTACTGCTGCCAGTGAATGTCTTCACCCAAATTTTGTTTTTCACGAGTATTTGCAAATAACCAGAGGTGCCGACCACTATTTGAATAAAATAAAAAGGACCGGCGACTGCGAAATAAATCCGGCAATTATTTTAAAACTATATCCAATACAAAAAAGAAAATAATGAGGGCAAAGCTCTCTGAACCTTGCAAGATGTCTTTATTGGTCGTATTTCCACCTTTTATTTCTTATAGAAGTTCCGATTTTCTTTTATCTATTTCAATCCTATTCTCAGCAGCATTATATTAAATTTTCCTCTTTTGTAATTAAAATTCTACCTCTTAAAATTTGTGTGAGCCAACTTAAATATGTTTCATATAAACAACAATTTATCCCAAGAAATAAATCCGTATATAATTTTTGATTTTATGAAGAAAGGGCGTTTGTTCTAGTCAGTTCACGGAAGTTTTTAGGCGAAAAACTATATTTGTTTTTGAAAATCTTTGAAAAATAGCTCCTGCTTGTAAGCCCAATGCTATAGACAATTTCAGAAATATTCAGATCGGTGGTATTTATTAGCTCCAAGGATTTTTCCAAACGAATGTTTCTGATAAAGTCAATTACCGTACGGTTATACATTTTTTTGAAACCCTCCTGTAACTTTGAAGGGGAAAGCGAGGTTTCGCGGCATAGAAAATCAACGTTATACTCCAAGGCCGGGTTCTGCCGGATGAATTCAGAAATTTCCTGAATTTTTTCCATTTCTCCCAAACTAAGCGAACCATAGTCAAGATTGCCGGAATTGACTGTATTTAAAAATTGTTCCATTTTTAGACCCAATACCTGATATATCAACCCTTCCATCACTAATTCTGAAGCCAAATTTTTCTTTGACGTTCGGGATAGTGCGTTTATTTTTTCAATTAATTTTAAATAAGGACGGCTGATGAATACGCCTGTATCCCTCGGCATATATTTGCAAAAGGAACTTTTGAACTTGTAATAAAAGGAATTTGTTACATCGGGTGTTTCGAAGCTTGGCTTACTGAACCCAATAACGCAAAATTGATAAGCGCTTTTTTTGGAAAGGTTTAGGGCAACGCCATCGGAGTTTTCATCAAAGACAATGGCACTCTGAAAAGGAAGAATGGTTTTTTCCTCTCCCCCACCAATGGTAAGGTTTAAATTGCCTTTCCAGCAATGTATAAAGTAAAAGCCTTCTCCGGGAGTACTATCCAGATTTATTTCGTTGCATTCATTTGGGCCGAGATCATATTCCAAATAAATAAAATCATTAAGCAAGGAGGTTGAAGTATGTGCCTTGCCAACTCTTGGATTGGGTTGTGAATGATCTTTTTTTGAAGGTATAATGTGGCCAAAATTTTGATGTGTTTTCGTTAGTTTCATAGTCAGGTTTTTTGTTAATTTATCAATGGAATGCCCACGTTTTTGGTAATTCCTTATAAAATTAACCCCGACACAGATTTAAGATTAATATTTTCAGTCAAAATATTAATAGAATACCTTCTATTGTCCAGATTTAACTTAATATTATCATTTCTGAAACATAGAAAAGGGAAAAATAGGATTGCAGTAGATTTTAAGTATTGGATTAAAATTCGATTTTTTAGAAGTAATCTTATAAACAGTGATGGAATAAATTTAACTTCAAATCAAAAACAAAAAAATAAAATGAAAATGAAAACACTAGAAGATTTATTCCACCATCAGTTAAAGGACCTTTATAGCGCGGAGAAACAGTTGGTAGATGCCCTACCAAAAATGGTAGAAAACGCGAAGGACGAAAAGTTAAAGAAAGCATTTTCCGACCATCTTGAAGAAACAAAAAAACACAAAAAAAGATTGGAAGAAGTGTGTGACGAATTAGGCATAGACCCAGGCGGCGAAACTTGCAAAGCGATGCAAGGATTGATAAAGGAAGCCGAGAGTTTTTTAAAGGAAGATACAACCGACGAAGTGAAAAACGCCGGAATGATCGCCGAGGCACAACGGGTAGAACATTATGAAATTTCAGGATATGGTACCGTATGTACCTATGCCGAGGAATTAGGGCATAAAAAAATTGCCGAGAAGCTCAAAAAAACCCTCGAGGAAGAATACGGTGCTGACGAGAAATTGAAAAAACTCGCTGAAAACCGTATTAATGAAAAGGCAAAAAAGTAATTTAAAAGAGAAGGCCCCGAAAATAAAAATGAGCTAGCGCAGGCCATCCGCAATATTGGTTCGAAAGATTTGCTCATTTATAATCTTTCGTTTAAGAGGAGAATACCGACGCAACTATGTTTTGTCGGTATTTTTTTTGCAATTCAAAATTGACAAAAATAAAAGCAAATTCGTTAATCCCTATGAAAAGCCGCGCTTACCTTGAATCATCTAATTTTCAACGTAAATGCCATCCCTCCTATGCCAGTCCATACCGCTAAAAGACGTTATAGCAGATCTTGCCTCGCAAATGCAAGTGAAGGTGGAAAAAAACTGCGATGAGTATTATCTTACTCTGCCCACGAAATATGGCGAAGGAAGCATTAGGGGCATAGATTTTAAGGATGGAATGGGAATTATTATTTATGACTGCACCTTTATAGAAGACACAGAAATCTGTTTTATTGTAAATAATGTTCACCCCCTAAAATTTTTGTTTTGTGAAACAGGAAGGCTTTCTCACAGATTTGAGAACGATAACGATCCCCATCAAATAGATTTACTTGAAAATATAATCGTTGCCAGTTCAGAAAAAAATGGCCACATTCTTCAGTTTCAGGCTGGACTCAGAACTATAATTAACAGTCTGGAAATAAATCGTAAAAAGTTTGTGGAGGATAAAAAATGTCAGCTGCAGAGCCTCGAATACACACTACAGCAACTCTTCCACGATACGGATGCTAGCAAAGCTTTTTACCATCACGGAAATTATTGTGTCCGGATGGCGGATTTATTTATGGAAATGGATGGTTTTCCGAAACAAGATTTTTTGAGATATATCTTTTTGGAAGGATGTGCCTTAAAAATTCTTACCCTTCAGATTTTGCAATACGAAGATGATATTGCGCCCATCGAAAATAAAGCTGTGTTGCGTAAGCACGAGATAAAAATGATTCAGGAAGCCGCCAACGTAATAGATACTGAAATTCTGGACTTTAAAACAGTGCTGGCTTTGGCGAACTCCGTGGGCCTCAATGCCCATAAACTTCAAAATGGGTTTAAAAAAGTTTATGATTGTACCGTTAATGAATACGTACAAAAACGACGTCTCGATGTGGCGAACGGGTTGCTGAAAAATTCAGATTTAAGTATTTCAGAAATCGTCTATAAGATTGGGTTGACCAGCAAAAGTTATTTTTCAAAGATTTTTAGGGAGAAATATGGGATTCCTCCCTCCGCACTTAGGAAGGACGACCCGGAGAAAAAATAAATTTTCGCGGCCAAATCAGCTTTCTTTTAAATTTTAAACTGAAATTTCGGTTTAAAATTTATACGCTAATTCCAATATTTCTATTCTGAAATATTGGCTTTTGGATAATATTTTTTCCGAAGCCAAAAGGATCCCCTCACCAACAAGATGAGCGCCGGAACCTCGATTAATGGCCCTATCACTCCCGCAAATGCCTGACCCGAATTGAGACCGAAGACCGCAATGGCAACTGCAATAGCCAATTCAAAATTATTTCCGGCGGCCGTAAAGGCGACCGCGGTCGTCTTGTTATATTCCGCACCAACTTTTTTGGTCAAGAAAAAGCCAATCCCGAACATAAGCGTAAAATAAATCAATAATGGAATAGCTATCAATATCACGTCCATTGGTATTTTAACGATAAGTTCCCCTTTAAGCGAAAACATAACCACGATTGTAAACAAGAGCGCGACGAGTGTTATTGGTGAAATTGCAGGAATAAATTTCTGGGCGTACCATTCTTCGCCTTTCAGTTTAATCAATATAATTCTGCTTAAAATTCCCATTAAAAAAGGTATTCCCAAATAAATTGCCACACTTTCCGCGATAGTTTCTATGGAAATATCTACAATGGCGCCTTCGAATCCAAAATATGGGGGGAGAATACTAATGAAAATCCATGCGTAAAAACTGTAAGCAAAAACCTGAAAAATACTGTTTAGAGCCACCAGAGCCGCACCATATTCGCTACTTCCCTCTGCCAATTCATTCCAAACCAAGACCATTGCTATACACCGCGCAAGACCAATTAAAATAAGACCGACCATATATTCGGGATAATCACGAAGGAAAGTAATTGCAAGAACAAACATTAAAACGGGACCGATAATCCAATTGAGAATTAGCGAAATGGACAAAATTTTTGTGTCGCGGAAAACCTTTGGCAAGAGGGCAAAATCCACCTTTGCCAACGGCGGGTACATCATTAAAATTAAACCTATGGCAATGGGAATGTTTGTACTGCCGCTGCTGTATGCATCTACAATTTGTGGAAATGTGGGGAAAAAATACCCAATTGCAACGCCAATGCCCATTGCCAGAAATATCCAAATAGTGAGGTAAGAATCCAGAAATTTTAATTTTTTTCTTGCGGTCATAAAACTTGTATTTGGGAGAAAACGTAAAATAATTCCGTAGCGATTTGATTGTTGGTTTCGCTATATTTTTCCTTCTCCTTTGCCGTACCGTCATACTCCTTAGGATCGTTATAGGCGATTGAAATTCTCTTTTCGGCTCCCAAAACAAGCGGGCATTCCTCGGCAGCCTGTGAACAGGTCAGTACCGCCGCAAATCCCGAACGTGGATTAAAATCGTCGTTATATATTTTGGAAAACCCAATAATGGGGTGTTCGTTTTCGGCGTATTTAATACTGTATATGGGATTTTCCTCATTTGAGATTTTTTTTATTTGGAAACCCGAGTTTTGCAATGTTTCAACCACGGTTGGATACAGAAAGGTGCTTTCCGTTCCACCGGAGTAACAGTAAACATTTTTGATTTTAAAATAATGCGCCAAACTCTGGGCCCAAACTTGTGAGAAATGACTTCGCCGTGAATTGTGGGTACAGATAAAATTTAACCGGATTTCCTGTTTATCCCTTATCTTATTTTGAATAAAATCCACCAACGGTTTCAAAATTTCCCTTCTTGCTTCATTAATGACAGCAGCATCAAAATTTTCAATCTGCGCTATAATTTTAGAATTCATAATACACATTTTAAACTCCAACAATTTTACTTCGTCTTTCCATTATAATGTTATCTCTCCACACTCCGTTAAGTTTTCCGATTTTTTCACGGTAACCAATTTCCCTAAAACCACATTTTTTATGTAGTTGTACGCTAGCGGCATTTTCCCTCATTATACCACATTGCAGGGTCCATATTCCCTTGGATTCGCTTATTTCAATAAGCTTTTGCAAAAGTTTCAAACCTAATCCCCTGCCCTGCGCCGTTGTCGATATATAAATACTAACTTCAGCAACTCCATTGTAAACATACCTATCCGAAACTTTGGACAATGCAGCCCAGCCAAGAATCCGCTTATTTTCAAGAAGAACGAGTCTTCCAAAGGCCAGGTGTTTTTTATCCCATTCCTCGAAACTTGGAACTGCTGTTTCAAAGGTTGCATTTCCCGTTTCCATTCCTGTTTTATAAATCTCGGCGACTTCGTTAAAATTACTTTTATCTATTAAAGAGAACTCCATAATGCTTAAATTCTAGCAACAGTTACCATCGGGTAAACAGCAAGGCTCCTCACCTAAATCAGCCATTTTCAATTTTGGTTTATTGTCAGGAACACCGCATTTGTCCTTGGCCAAACAGTCGGTGTGGGTTGATAGCAATAAAAACTTTGAACCGTCGAAATCCAAAGTAAATTTTTCTATGGTCTGCCCTTGGTATTCTACCTCAATCTCTAAATCTTCCATTCCCAAAACCTTTTGTGAAAGCTCAATAATTTTCAGCAGTTTTTCGGGATGTAAACGATGGTCGTAATCGTCTGCCTCCCAAAGCTGGAAGTTTGCGACCTCTTCATTTCGAATAGTTCCACCACAATCTATAAATCGTTTGGTAACTTTACCCACTTCCGTAACATGGAAATAGTTTGGCACTAGCCCGCCGTTTGGCAATTGGAATGCAATTTTATCCAATTCCCTTAGTCTGTTCTTTATTTCTGATAGTTTCATATTTATTGTTTTATTGCGATTATACGATGAATGTTTTTAAATTTTTTTAGCAGCAATCTCCTTTTGGGATATCTTGGTCGAGAAAATGCAACATTACATTTTTCATATTATTCCAATTGTCTTTGTTGATACAATAACAAACACTGGTTCCTTCCACATTTCCTTTTATAAGGCCCAGGTTTTTCAATTCTTTTAGATGCTGGGAAATGGTGGGTTGGGCAAGCCCGATCTCGTTGACCAATTCCCCACAGATGCAACTGTCAGTTTTAAACAGATGCTGCAAAATTGCTACCCGCGCGGGATGGCCAAAGACCTTGCCAAACAGGGCAATTTCGTTTTGGGCATCCGTAAACTTTTCTATTTTTGCCAATCCCATTTTGTAAGTGTTGAATTATTTAATCGCAATATTACGATTAATATTTGTAATAGAGAATAATTGCGAGAAAAATATCCTTAAATTCATCGCAATTATTCTTTATAAAAATTAATATCCTAGGCTGCGAATGTTTTGCACGCATCTTCGCATTCACGGCAAGCTTTTGCGCAATCCTGGCAGTGTTGCGAATCGTGCTTTTCGCATTCTTCGGCACATTCACGGCATACTTTCTGGCAATATTCTACAAGCCCACTTACATTTTTATAATTTGTGGCCAAAATTTGGGTAAGCGCGGCACAGGCTTCGGCACATGCACGATCGGTGCGAATGCAATCTACCATTTTTTTTACGTCATCTTCATCGAGGCACGCATCTGCACAGTAGTTGCAATGGTTAATACAATTTCCTAAGGCGTGGATTATTTTTTCATTTCTCATATTCAATTGTTTTTAATGGTTAATAAAATAATAATATTGAATTACAGGCAGTTTTAATAATTCTATCGGGTAAGATTTTAGCTCTATGGAATACGGACACTTTTTTAAATACTCCTCTAATAGTTAAAAAAGAAAATATTTATGTAAATGGACTAAATAAATAATCAATAATATTATGTTAAAGTATTATTAATATTTATTTTTGTATCATAATTTTTTTTAAGAATATGTTTCAATCTATAAATCATGTATTGGTCCATTTTAATATTGTTTTTTACCATTGTAACGGCTGTACTAGGGTTTTTGGGTTTGGGCGAAGGTCCTATTGAAGCTGCAAAAATTATTTTCTACATCCTCTGCTTTCTATTGCTCATCTCGTTCGTTTTGGAAGGACGAAAAAAACAAAGAAGGTTTTATGAATAGGGATTTCTTGATTTCCCGCTTCCGTCGCAATGTATAATTGTAGTCTTGTTATCTTTCATAAATAATTAATACGTTATGGAAAGATGGGAAAGAATATACAACCTCTGCTATTTTGGTAAAATTGACAGTTAACAGATAAAATTTCTGGCTGTCATATCGCCCGCTAACTCTTACTATATTATTTTTGTAATCCAAAAGGAAATTTATGAACGCGATTGAAGTTAATTCGCTTCCACTAAAAGATGTTATAGAGGATTTGGCGAGAATGTTTTCAACCACCTTTACGGACAATTGTGGGGAATATCTACTTCACCTTCCCGCAGATATGGGTCAAGGCACCATTAAAGGAATTAATTTTGAAGATGGGCTGGGCCTTTTGCAATACGACTGTACATTCAAGGAAGATTTGGAAATACACTTTAAGGTGAGCAACGTACATCCGCTAAAATTTTTGTACACTGGCTGTGGCGTGCTTTTCCACAGATTCGAGAATGAGGATAAAATGCACCAGATCGAGCAATACCAAAATGCGATAGTTGCCAGCAGTGAAAAAAACGGACACGTCCTCCTTTTTAAAAGCAACCACAAAACTACGGTGAACAGTCTTGAGATAGATCGTGAAAAATTTCATTCAAAAATGGAATGTGAAATCGAAACCCTCCACAGTGAGCTGGAGGAACTATTTAAAGATATATACGCAAAAGGCTCTTTTTACTATAATGGCAACTATAGCTTGGAAATTGCCAATATATTGACCGAAATGCAGGAGTTTTCCGCCGAAAATTTTACGCGGAAAATTTTTCTTCAGAGTATGGCTTATCGCATTTTGACCTACCAAATTCTTCAGTACCAGGATGACCAACAGGAAGAGGACAACCGAATGTTGTTGCGGTCATCTGAAGTTAAACGAATACATCACATTTCCAACCTAATTGAAACCAACATTACCGAAGTGCCGACGGTAGAATTACTGGCAAAGGAAGCTGGGTTAAACATAAACAAATTACAGGAAGGGTTTAAAAAACTTTACGGAACCACTGTAAATAATTATGTGCAAAAAATGAGATTGGACTTGGCGCACAGTCTTTTAACCCAAACGGATATGAGCATTTCTGAAATAGTTTCCGGTATTGGGCTCTCGAGCAAAAGTTATTTTTCCAAAATTTTTAAGGAGAAATATGACATCTCGCCTTCCGACTTTCGGAAAAAGCATCGTCTTACCCATTAATAAAAAAAAACCTCCCAATCAAAAATTTGAAAGGGAGGGTTTTCTTTTTCATGGCAATCTTTATTATGGGCCTAAAATATAAAAACCATAAGCGGATGCTTAACTCATAAAGTAATTTCTTTGACGCAAAATGGCTATTTCATCGAAAAACTCCAAAGTACTGTTTACCAATTCGTTTTAAAAGTTATATTTGCCAATTCACTATTCTTTTTCATATCCCCACAATTAGAAACCCCTTTCTCATTGTGTTGAAAAAGGGGTTTCGCCATATCCCACTTCTGGGATACTTTTCGTAAAAACCAAATAATCTATTCTTCTTCCTCTTCAGGCGTCTGTTGGTTTGGCTGATTTTGGTTTTGGTTTCGCTGTTGATTTTGGTCCCACTGCTGATTTTGATTTTGGGGATTTCGCTGTTGATTTTGATCTTGTGTACTCATAGCGTTTTAATTTTAGTTATTAATCCATTTTTCTTTTCACTATACAATTTACGACGCAAATTGATATCCGGATATAATGGATTCCCAAAAAAGCAAATTCGATACAATATTTAACGAAGCATTATCTTAAAAAGAATTATCGTTAACGGTACATTAATAGTCGGCGTTTTAAAAATCTAATTTATATAGAAAATTCCTCCATTCATAACTCATCGCAGTTGCGTATCTTTGCACCTTAAAATTTTAGACTATGTACACGAACGCGCTACAAGCAATTTCGCCGATAGATGGAAGATACGCCTCTAAAACCGCTGGGTTAATTCCCTTTTTTTCTGAAGAAGCGCTAATCCGCTACCGGGTACAGGTAGAAATTGAATATTTCATAGCCTTGGTAGAACTGCCATTGCCGCAACTTAAAGACTTCAACGAGAGTTTATTCGCGGATCTGCGCAAACTATATCTCGATTTTTCGGTACAGGATGCCGTGAAAATAAAGGAAACCGAAAAAATAACCAACCACGACGTGAAGGCGGTTGAATATTTCATAAAAGAAAAGTTTGATGAGCTGGAACTTCAGCAGTACAAGGAATTTATCCATTTCGGGCTGACTTCACAGGATATAAACAATACCGCCATCCCACTATCTTTAAAAGATGCTGTGAACGAAGTGTATGTGCCATTGCTCAAGAAAGTAATAGATAAATTAAAAGAACTCGCAACGGAATGGGACCAAGTTGCAATGTTGGCCCGTACCCACGGACAGCCCGCTTCTCCCACCAGGTTGGGAAAGGAAATTGAAGTTTTTGTGGTGCGTTTGCGGGAGCAGTTCAATTTAATGAACGATATAAAAAGCGCGGCCAAATTTGGAGGCGCCACGGGCAACTTCAACGCTCACAAAATTGCATATCCAAATGTTGACTGGAAAGAATTCGGTCAAAATTTTGTCCAAAATATTTTGGGTTTACACTACTCCTTCCCTACCACACAGATTGAACATTACGACCATATGGCAGCGCTTTTTGACTGCTTGAAACGCATAAATACAATATTGATTGATTTGGATCGGGATATTTGGACGTATGTTTCCATGGATTACTTTAAACAGAAAATAAAGGAAGGCGAAGTAGGGTCAAGTGCCATGCCGCACAAAGTAAACCCCATTGATTTTGAAAACAGCGAGGGCAACTTGGGCATAGCCAATGCACTTTTTGAACATCTTTCCGCCAAATTGCCAATTAGCCGGTTACAAAGAGATTTAACAGATAGTACGGTTTTAAGAAATATAGGGGTTCCCATTGGCCATACTTTAATAGCCCTACATTCCACTCTTAAAGGGCTCAATAAATTATTGCTGAATGAAGCAAAATTCAAGGAAGATCTAGAAAATAATTGGGCTGTAGTAGCCGAAGCGATACAGACAATTCTTCGCCGCGAAGGTTACCCAAACCCGTACGAGGCCTTAAAAGGTTTAACGCGAACCAATGAAAGGATAAACCAAACCAGTATCGCTAATTTTATTGAAACCCTTGAAGTTCCTGAAAGAGTAAAACATGAAATGCGACAGATAACACCCGCATCCTATACGGGAATATAAAATAAAAGGCTTCTAAAATTAGAAGCCTTTTTTAAACTAAATATATAAGGAGATTTAATCCTTGAAAATCTTGCCGAACCCATTCAGTTGAGAAACATCCAAATCGCCTTTTTCGGCAGATTTCATCAACTGCAACATTTGATCCGGGCGCATATTTTCACCCAAGAGTCGGAATACCGCAAAACCTTTTCGTTGATCACTCGCAAAAACGATTACCTCATCGATTGCATCTTCCTCCCCTGTATATTTTAGGGTAGCGTCCCAATCATTGCTTTTTATTCGGGTCAATTCCTTATATTTTTCTTGGTCCAAAATGTTTTTTAACTCCTGTCTTTCCTTCAAATAATCAGCCGTATCTCCGTCTTTTATTGGGTAAGCGACAACATTTACCTTTTTTATTGTTTTGAGGATTTCCCGCTGTTCTGGGGTAAAATCACTATTTACACCCTCCAATAAACTTGCGGCTATGTCCATTTTCACAAATTTGTCATCGTCCTGCTTTTCGACCAAGTATTTCTGTAAGGACTTATCACTACAGGAAGTTAGCGCCAAAACTGCCAATACCAATGCCGTAAAATATTTTACAAGTACCATTTTATTTGCTTTTCTTTTTATCAATATTTTTCAACTCCTCACTTCCGGGAACTTTTAAGTCCGCAGTAAGTTTCGAAATCTGTTTAAGATCAATATTTCCCGTAATGCTCATAATAACGGTCATTTTCTTTCCGTCTACAATTCCATCAAGGTGCATTAAAAGTTCGCTGACGTAGTTCTCGTTTTTTCCTTCTTTGCTGTAAAATTTAATGTTTTTTCCCTCATCCTTTACACGCATAAGCTCACCCAGATTTTTGGAGCCGGCAACATATTTTTGAACGGCGGCATCCATTCGCTGTGCAACCGATTGGTTTTCAGTGGTAAAAATCTTTATATTATCCAGATTATCTACCATTTTAAGATATTCCTGTGCTTCTGGATCGGTGGAATTAAGATCCATTTTGCTCAATAATTTGAACATATTTTTAGTGACCACCACCGAAGTTACATCCTTTTCATTTTCAAAGGAATCGAAGGCGTTCTGTGCCGAAGCGAATAGCGGCACAAGTGCCAATGCGATTATAATTACTGCTTTTTTCATCTTTTTATTTTTTATCGTTTATTATTGAATTAATTGTTTTTATTTCAAATACTTATTCGTCGTAACGGTGAATTGATTTACCAATGCCAGTTGTTCCGTACCTTTATTGAAGTTCTCGGAGAGAAGGAGCATCGCTTCCCTGCTCTTTTCAAAAGCTGCCAAAGCTTCTTTTTCTTCTTGGCTCAACCTTGGCTGCGAAAGGTAAAATCCGCCAACGGCCATTGCTACCAAAAGCATCGCTGCCACTGAATACCACCAAGTTCCGACTGTCCGTTTTGCTTGCGGTAATTTCAATTCGGTTTTCATTTTTTCGTTTGAAGCTGCCTCGAGTCCCACAAAAATGGGTTTGTACTGAATTAAATGCTCCGAGACATTTTTTCCGAGAAAATAATTCCTCAGCATTTTTTCTTCTTCCAACGAAGTCTGCCCTTCAAAATAGGCATCCAGCAAACGTTCTATTTTATTTGATTCCATAGTTGTATTTTTTTATCATTTCGTCGCGCACTGTTTTTCTTGCCCGGGAGAGTGCTACCCGCACCGCCGTTTCATTACTGTCCAGCATTTTGGCTATTTCCGAAAATTCAAATTGCTCAACATCCCTTAATTGAAGGATGATTTTTTGTTGTTCCGGCAAGTTTTCCATTATTCTGAAAACCATCGCAACTCCATCTTCCGCTTCTATCCTATTTTCAAGATTTTCAGAAGTTTGATAATTTGAATGAACGATTTTTAAATTTGAAGCCTGTTTTGATTTCAACCTATCCAAGCAATAATTCTTGGTCATTGTAACCGCAAACGCTTCAGGATTTTTATAATTTTTAATACTTTCCCTTCCCTTCCACAATTTCAAAAAAATCTCCTGCACCGCATCTTCCGCTTCATCCTGGCTAATTAAAATACGCTTCGCCATTCTGTAAAGCTTATCCTTATAGGGCATCACTAAATCAGTAAATTCCTTGTTTTTCATTGTGTTTGGTTGGTGGTCTATAATGTTGACGAATGGTGAAGTATTTTGTTACAATATATTTTCACTCTATAATTTTGGACAGGTTCATTTCAAATTCACAACACTAATTTCGATGAGGTGTTATGGATTATTTACGACTAAAAGCCATATTTTTACCGTACAATATAACCCAACTTAAGCTGTTTTATCACAATACCTTAATATACAATTTATGAAAAAAAGATTTTTCATCTCCCTCATTTTAGCTTCCGTACTTTTTGTTTCCTGCTTTGAGGATATGGACGATAATTTCGGAAACGCCTCAACCCTAGACATTCAAAATTTCATTTACCGCGGCCTCAATTATTACTATTTATATAAAGCTGATGCGCCCGAACTTGCCAACGATGCCTTTGCCAATAGTGCCGAGCGCAACAATTTTTTAAAAACATTTGATACTCCGGAAGCCCTTTTCGATTATTTGAAATCGCCGCAGGATCGTTTTAGTCTCCTGTTTGACGACTATACCGTGATTGAAAATGCGCTGAATGGAATCGGCCAAAGCAACGGAATGGAATTCGGACTTGTGTATTACCCCGATGGCAGTGGTAATGTTTTTGGCTATGTGCGCTACGTTCTTCCAAATACCGATGCCCAAACAAAAGATCTTCAAAGAGGTGATATTTTTACAACTGTCGAGGGCCAACAGCTAAACGAAAACAATTACAATGAGCTTCTTGCACCAGATAATTACACCATTGGATTGGCCACTTGGGATGGCACTTCCTTTACTTCTACTGGAGAATCGGTTACCCTTAATAAAACCCAATACCAAGAAAATCCAGTTTATATTACAAAAACCCTCGATATTAATGGGAAGAAAATAGGGTATTTAATGTACAATGCATTTACCAGAAGTTATGATAGCGAATTGAATAATGCTTTCGGACAACTGAAATCTGAAGGAATTACCGATTTGGTATTGGACCTTCGGTACAATGGAGGCGGTTCGGTTGAAACGGCCACCGATCTTGCGAGTATGATCACAGGCCAATTTAACGGACAGGTATTTTATCAGGAATTTTGGAATGAGGACAGACAGGACGAATTTGCGAAAGATGGCCTTTTTGATAGTAAAATTAGTACCGGCACTTCCATTAACAGCCTCAATCTTAACAGCGTTTATATTTTAACAACGGGAAGAACCGCTTCCGCCAGCGAGTTGGTGATTAATGGTTTGGATCCGTACATAAACACGGTGCAGGTTGGAGATACCACTACGGGAAAATTTCAGGCTTCTTTTTTATTGTACGATGCACCAGCGCCCGAGTTTAGCCGTACCGCTGCAGATCCCGGGCATACTTACGCTATGCTTCCTTTGGTTTATAAATCTGCGAATGTGGCTGGCAAAACAGACTATATTAACGGTCTTTTTCCCGAAGTTGCACTTCGGGAAGATTACTTTAACCTCGGACAATTGGGTGATCCCAACGAACCTTTTTTGGCAGCGGCGCTCGATCAAATATTTCCGGGTACAAATGTGAACAGAAAAGGTTTTAAGCCTTTGAAAGAAATTGGAAAGAACAAAACCAATTCGCCACTCTTTGGGGTAATGGTTGATGAAATAAGAGAATAGCAAAAATTTAAATCCGGCCCATTTAAAACCGAAATTTTAAATGGGCCGGATTTTTTGTTGGAAAAAAAATTCTGCCAAAAAATCTAATCATTAAAATAAATCCCTCCCGGAATAATACCTGTTTTTACTTCTGTAAGTTGCTTATTTGTGGAAAGGTCATAAACCTTTAAATTTCCATTGCTTGCAAAATCCCCGGCATCGGTTGCATACAGTCTGCCATTATGCGCTTCCATTGCATAGAAAAATCCATCAATAATTGCCGTTCCGGGTAAATTGACTGAAGTGGAATTTATTTTATAAACCTTCCCGTCAAGGTTGTAATAAAGATTATCCCCATCCGCGGTCAATGCAGTTGGGTGTTGATTGGTTTGAAGCGAAAATGTCTGCACTACCTGATTTGTATCCAAATCAATTTTTACTAACATACCCGAAGTTTCACTCCCGGTATAATTGGGGTTTCCCCCACAAAGGACGTACAGTGAATTCCCTACTGTAACCATAGAATTTGGTACATCACCCACGGTAATTGTCTTATCAATACTGCTGCCCGAAATTATCGAAATCAGATTATTCTGCCCAAAACCTCCTTGATGGGCCACATAAATTTTTCCATTTTTATAGACCATTTTTTCGGGACCAAAAGAAACAGGGATGCTCGCCGAAACATTGTTACTCCTCAAATCCACAACCGCGACAAAATCATCATTATTGTCATTCGGGTCCCCCCAATTTGTAACATATCCTTTGTTACCATCGGTCCCTACAAAATATCGGGGATTGTTCAATCCACTTTTTATGGAATCCAAACTTTCAAAAGTATAACGATCTACAACTTCAAGTTTTTGCGAATTGTTTACCACTATATATGCTTTATCCTCCTGAAAACCCAAGGATTGTACAATATTGCCCAAATCCTTTCCATTTACAGAGAGATAAATGTGTTGCTCAACATCAGTAAAATCTTGTGATACATAGGTTACCGACCCGCTACCATTGTTAAATGGACCTTCATTAGTAATTAAAATTCCCTTTTCGTAATCCGCCGGAGGATTAGGACCTGGCTGCGGATTGTCATCGCCACTGCAGGAAATTAGGAGAATCGTTGTAAAAGATAAGCACAGAAAATTTTTCATTATTGTCATTGGTTTAGATATTAAAATTTAAAAAAAGTTGAATGTTTCGGGACGGCATTGGCCGGTATGCAACGCTTTCGTAATACACGTTGAAAACATTTTTCAGCTGTCCCCCAATTTTAATTTGCGGGTTGAATGGCAACTTATATTCGCCCCCAAAATTGAAGACAGTATAAGAATCAACACTATCGCTATTATCTGTAGTTGTATATGCCTTCCCATTATATAAAGCCTGAATATAGACGTAAAACCGTTTTACATTATATTGAAGTGTTCCAGCAGCCTTGTGAAACGGCACATAAATAAGCTGTTTTTCCTTTTCCAAATCCTCTGCATTTGTATACGAATAGTTTGCATTCACGCTTAAATTCTTATGGTTGTGGAATTTTATTGAATAATCCAAAACCACTTCGGCGCCATAATTTATGGTTTTGCTTACATTAACCGGTTCCCAAATGCTTCCGTTTCCCGGAATCCATTTTATTAGATCTTCTGAAGAAATAAAATATGCAGCCAAATCAATTCTTAAATTTTTAAAATTGAATTCTTGCCCAAATTCCGTTTGGTACGATTTTTCCGGTTGCAGATCAATATTTCCACCGGCATACCAGTATAAATCGTTAAAAGTTGGAATTCTATAGTTTTTTGAGCCATTTAACCGAAGCGCATAATTTTTTGTAACGACGTATTCTGCATCGGCAGAAAACAGATAGGGGTTTTCAAAATCGTTTAAAAACTCTTTCCGAAGATTCAACCCGTAATTGAATTTTTCTGAAATTTTATGGTTGAAAAGAAGCACGGTTGCCAAGGTTTTTCGCGAAGCATTACCCACATTGTCACCTTCAGCATCAACGAATGTGTATTCCGCTTTTCCGAATATTCGAAACTTTTTCTGCCACAAAACCTCAGACTGCAATCCTCCAATAAATGTATTTGCGCGACCTTCCGTATTGATATAATTTTCACTGTCGGGGAAATATCGATATTTTTCAAACAAATGCGCCACACTTGTTTTCGTATTAAAAATGCCTAAATTTTGCTGAAGTTGCCAAAGGTTTCGAGTGGAGATGTCTTTATAGGCGTCTTTCCCGACTGTATTGAGGCTGCCGGAAAAATTCCTATCGTTGTAGCTATATTCGGAATTCCAAGTGGCAAAACCATTTTTCAGTTTTCGAGCATCGTTGGCATGGGCACTGAATCGCAAAAATTCGCCGTGGCTATTCTTTTGATTTTTCCCAACGTAATCGTAATCATTTTCAGAATTTATAAAATCTAAACCCACATTTAAATAATGGACTCCCCAAGATTTGGTCGTATTGAAGTTGCCCCCAACGGTTGAGAAACTGCCGTATCGCAACCCAACATCCGTAGAATCTATTTTTTTGAAAGAAAAAGTATTGTTTAAATGAACACTTCCGCCCACGGCACCACTACCGTATTGTACGCCTCCGCCCCCACTCCGGATGGCAATTTCACCGTAATTTAAAGGAGAAATGGTATTAAAATCCGTTTGTCCCGTAAACACGGAGTTAATATTTATTCCATTCCAAATAACCGCAGTTTGCGCCGCATTGGTGCCCCGGAAAGACGGAGAGGAAACCATTCCAAAACCGTTTTCCTTAAAAAAAATTGATGAGTTGTATCTCAGGGTTTCGGTAAATGAAGTAGAACTTCTTTCAACAACGGAATCGTTCAACTTTTCAAGTTTGAAACCTTTGGAAAAATGAAGAAGTTTTGAATCAGTTAAAATTACTTCCGGCAACTGCTGGATGCTATCCAATTGCGGATAGGCAGATGCCGTGCACAGAAAAAAAACCAAAATAATATGGAACCAATTTTGCTTCATAATTCAACCTTTATCCCGAAAGTTTGACGATTTTATGTTACAATTTTGGCAGGTCTCCTGGCTTGTCTTTTGTGCCACCTTCCCATCGCGCGCGACAGTGGTTTTTGAAGAATGCACTCCCGAGATAAATTCGGGACGACTTACAGTTGCGGGAACAGCATAGGCTTTTTGATTTTAGATTTGCTGATTTTCGATTTTCGATTTTTCAGACGAAAATTTCTAAAAGCAAGTACCTATTTCCCTTTTAAGAGCGTTTTTTTTGAAAAAACTGCTCACCAAAATTCAATGCAAAAATAGGTTTTAAATAATAGCCCACCCAAACAAAACCATTATTTTTGGGGATGCGAAAAATTATTATCTTCCTTCTTTTCTCAATCGTTTTTGTTTCTTGCAAAAACAATTCGGCCGATAAAAAATCCAAAAATACCACCCAAATTGAAAAGGAAACTTTAAATATAAAATACGCAAAAGGTTTTGAGATAAAGGCTTTTGAAGGTTATAAAACCATCACTTTAAAAAATCCTTGGCCCGGAACCAACAAAACGTTCACCTATGCTTTGATTGAAAAAGGCACATCTCTTTCAAATCCTAAAGACTTTGATGCGGTTGTCGAAATTCCGGTGAAACGGATTGTTGTTACTTCAACCACACATATTCCTTCTCTGGAAATGTTGGACGAGAATGAAGCTCTGGTAGGTTTCCCAAATTTAGATTTCATTTCCTCGGAAAAAACCCGGCAAAGAATTGCAAAGGGAAAAATTACCGAACTCGGCCAAAACGAAGATTTAAATACTGAAATACTAATCAATTTGGCACCCGATGCCGTAATTGGTTTTGCGGTTGATGGAAACAATTCAACCTTCGCCACTCTTGAAAAAACTGGTATTCCCGTTCTCTATAATTCAGATTGGACTGAAATTTCCCCTTTGGGAAAAGCGGAATGGATTAAGTTTTTCGGGGTTCTATTCAATAAAGAAAAAAAAGCGGACAGTATTTTTAAAAATATAGAAACCGAATATATTTCAGCACGAAAAATGGCTTCAAAAGCAGAGAATACCCCAACGGTTTTAAGTGGCGCGATGTTTAAGGATGTTTGGTATATGCCGCAGGGTAACAGTTGGGCCGCGCAATTTATTGCGGATGCCAACGGAGAATATCTGTGGAAGGATTCAAACGGAACGGGCAGTTTGTCGCTGAATTTGGAAAGCGTGTTGGAAAAAGGCCATGACGCCGATGTTTGGATAGGTCCCGGCCAGTTTACAAGTTTGGATGAAATGCAAAACGCCAATCAAGTTTATACACAATTTGAGGCTTTTAAAACCAAGAATATTTATACTTACAGTATGAAAAAAGGCGCCACCGGCGGCCTGCTCTATTTCGAATTGGCACCCAATCGGCCAGATTTGGTGTTAAAGGATATCATTAAAATGATCCACCCACACTTGCTTCCCGATTATAATTTATACTTTTTCGATAAACTTCAATAATGCAAACCACGAAAACATATCGGTTGCACTTTCTGCTGCTTTTTTTGGCATTGCTGGGTTTCTTTTTGGTGAATTTAAGTATCGGTTCTGTTTCAATTCCACTAAAGGAAATAATTTCTATTTTTTTCGGAAATGGCGCCAGTAAGGAAACTTGGAACTACATTTTGGTGGATTATCGTTTGCCCAAAGCAATAACGGCAATGCTCGCGGGTGGCGGATTGGCAATTTCGGGCTTATTGATGCAGACACTATTTCGGAACCCATTGGCTGGACCATTTGTACTTGGATTGAGCAGTGGTGCAAGTTTGGGCGTTGCAATTTTAATTTTGGGCGCAAGTGTGTTTGGCGGCTTTTTCGGAACTATTTTATTAAGCCAATGGAGTTTGGTATTTGCATCGGCATTTGGGAGTTTTTTGGTGCTTTTGGCAGTTTTGGCGGTAACATTTAGAATAAAGGACACAATGGCCATTTTGATAATCGGGTTGATGTTTGGCAGCGTAACAACGGCGGTGGTTTCTGTTTTGTCCTATTTTAGTGACGCGGAACAACTTCAGCAATACATTTTTTGGTCTTTTGGCAGTTTGGGAAACCAGTCGTGGCAAGGAGTAATTATTTTGAGCCTTTGCTTTATTGTTGGATTGACGTTGAGTATTTTCAGCAGTAAATCCTTAAATGCCCTACTTTTGGGTGAAAATTATGCTAAAAGTATGGGCTTACACATTAAAAAGACCACTTTTATTATCATTTTGGCCACAAGTATTTTAGCCGGCAGTATAACTGCATTTGTCGGGCCGATTGCTTTTGTTGGGCTCGCGGTGCCACATTTGGTCCGGCAGTTTTATAAAACATCGAATCATTTGGTTTTGTTGCCCGCCGTACTATTGTGCGGCAGTTTATTAATGTTAATTTGCGATACTGTGGCCCAGTTGCCTTTCAGCGAATATACACTGCCCATAAATGCCATAACCTCGCTTATAGGTGCGCCGGTTGTTATCTGGCTTTTGGTGCGCAAACGAAAACTTTTCTTTTAGTGGATTCAGAAGAAAAAAATAGCATATTGGAAACTCGAAACCTTGCCGTGGGTTATTCGGGCAAAAAGAGTGTTTCCATTGTTTCAAAAGATATAAATTTTGAAATAAAAAAAGGCGAATTGGTGGGATTGGTTGGCGCCAACGGAATAGGAAAATCCACACTTTTGCGCACATTGGCGGGAATGCAGAACGCCCTAGAAGGAATGGTTTTGGTTAATGGAAAAAAGTTGAATGAATATTCCTCTTTTCAATTGGCCACACAATTGAGCGTTGTGTTAACCGAAGCA
The DNA here is from genome assembly GCA_963839235.1 of uncultured Flavobacteriaceae bacterium. GTDB lineage: Bacteria > Bacteroidota > Bacteroidia > Flavobacteriales > Flavobacteriaceae > Aequorivita. The sequence continues at coordinate 77,739 of CAWITX010000002.1, forward strand.
CCCGCATCAAAAAATCTTTCGGTTTTGGAAATGGTTTCTTTGGGGAGACAGCCATACACAAACTGGATGGGCTCGCTTTCCGAAATTGATAAAACCGCGGTACATTCCGCATTAAATTCTACCGAAACCACTACCCTCGCCCATAGAAAATGTTTTGAGTTGAGCGACGGACAAATGCAACGGGTGGCCATTGCGCGTGCGTTGGCGCAGGATACGCCAATAATTATTTTGGATGAACCCACCACGCATTTGGATATTTACCATCGCGCCTACATTTTGAAACTTCTAAAAAAATTGGCTTCGGAAACGCAGAAAACTATTCTTTTTTCAACCCACGAAATTGATTTGGCCATTCAATTGACCGATAAAATGTTGGTTATGACTGCCGAAAAAACCATTTTCGATTCGCCTTGTAAATTGATTGAAGGCGGACATTTCGACGCACTTTTTCCAAAGGAAATTATCGATTTTGATTCCAAAACCGGAAGGTTCGTTATAAAAAGTTAATGGTTATTTAGTTATTGGTTATTCGTTTTTACTTTGCCCGTTAAGATTTTCAGTCAAAAAAATTCAAAATATTCCTTTCAAATAGCTTATTAACCCAATAACTTTATAACCTAATTTTTTCAAGATGAACGAAACTTTTCTCTTCCTTTTATTGGCCGCAATCTGCATTTTGATTGGTGCATTTTTAGGCAATTATTTTTCACGTTTAAAGAATAAATCGGAAACAAGTAAGCTGGAAGATCGGCTGCAGAATTATATTTCGCAGGAAGAAAAACACAATGAACGGTATGGAATTCTTTCCAACGAAAAGGAGAAAATAAGAGAAGAGAAGGAGCAAATAAATATTCAGCTTTCGCGCCAGAGTGCCGAATTTGATTCGCTGCAGGCAGAATTGGAAAAAGAGAAGGAACGTTTCAGAAATTTTGAAAAGGATTTTCACGACAAATTTGAAAATCTTGCCAATAAAATCCTGATAGACAAAACGGAGATTTTTACAGATTCCAACAAAAAGAATATTGAGAGCATTCTAAAACCACTCAATGAGAAAATCAAGGAATTTGAGGAAAAAGTGGGTAAAAACAATGTTGATTTTGTGAGAACACACGCTGAATTGGGCAAACAGCTTCAATATTTAAATGAGCAAAATATTAAAATCAGCCAAGAGGCAGACAATCTTACAAAAGCGCTAAAAGGGGATTCAAAAATTCAAGGGAATTGGGGCGAAATGATACTTTCGCGGGTGTTGGAGGAATCCGGCCTTGAAAAAGGAAGGGAATATACAATTCAGGACAGTCACGAAAATCCCGAGGGCGGCAGATTGCAGACCGATGTTATAATCCACTTGCCGGACGGAAAGAAAATGATAATTGATAGCAAGGTTTCGCTAACGGATTTTGAAAGATATGTTTCCGAAGAAAACGAAGATCTTAAGCGGAAATACTTGAAGGACCACATTGATTCCGTAAAACGGCACATTGTTACTTTAAGTGAAAAGAAATATTATCACGCAATAAACGAAAGTCCGGACACCATTTTTATGTTCGTGCCTATTGAGCCGGCATTTGCTATTGCCGTTGCGAATCAGAAAAATTTGTATCAGGAAGCATTTAAGAGGAAGGTAATGATTGTTACCCCTTCTACCCTTTTGGCTGCACTTCGCTTGGTTGAAAATCTTTGGGAGAACGACAACCAAAAGAAAAACACACTTGAAATAGCAACCGAAGCCGGAAGATTATATGATTCTTTTGTGAGTCTTCTGGACGAATTAAGCAAAATCCGGCGTCAGTTGGGAACTGTACAAGGATCCTTTGACAATGCATTAATAAAACTTGAAGGAAAAGGAAATCTCGTAAGAAGGGTAGAGAAATTGCGAAAATTAGGAGCAATTACCAGCAAAAGTATCGATCAAAAACTATTAAAAAAAGTGGATAATGAGGACGACAATTTACTCAAAAATTGAGCTGAACTAGTGACAATTCAATAAAAAAAATGAAGTCTAAAAAATTTACTTTTTAGCAATTTTAAAAGTCGCCTGCATGTTTTTTGAGAAAACTTTTACGAAATACATCCCACTGTTTAAATTGCTCATGTCAATCTGGGTAAAGCTAGCGCCCCCTGTACCTTCGGCCACAAGTGATCCCAACACATTGAAGATTTTATAATTATCCAATTTATATAGCGAAAATAAGGTAAGATCCTTTTTTACAGGATTGGGATAAAAGCTGATATTCTTTATAAATTTATCCTCAACACTAAGCACTTCATTAACAGTAACCACCCCATTCATCGACGCAGGATGCACATCGCACTGATAAGGATTGGTACCCACTTGGGTAAATGTATATAAAAAGGTGGTTCCCTGCCCTGTTAATATTCCGCTATCAAAAGGTTCCTGGCTGCCAGCTAAACTGGTTACACTGTGTGGTACGCTATTACCCCAAGTCCATCTAATGGCGTCGCCTTGCTGAATAGTAATAGTGGCGGCGGCTCCTACACTTTGGTCCCATGTAATATCAAATGTGGTTTGCGCACATAAAATAGAGGTGAAAAGTATAATAAAGAGTGAAGTAATTTTTTTCATAATGGACATTTTGTAGGTTATAGTGGCAAATTTACGAAAAAATTAAATCCGAAAAACATATCAATCTGAAAAACAAAAGCTTATTTGCTCAAATACATTTTTCTGCGTGCATAAAGATCGTAAAAAGCGTCATCCTTCAAATTTTCAATAAAAAGAATACTTTCTCCCGTACTTTTCATTTCCGGACCCAGTTGCTTATTCACATTAGGAAATTTGTTAAAACTAAATACCGGTTGTTTTATGGCAAACCCATCAAGTTTTGGATTGAAATCAAAGTCTGTAACCTTATTATGGCCCAACATAACTTTGGTGGCGTAATTCACATAAGGTTCGCCGTAAGCTTTAGCTATAAATGGAACCGTACGCGATGCGCGCGGATTGGCTTCAATTATATAAACCTTATCGTCCTTAATGGCAAATTGAATATTAATTAATCCCACAGTATTTAACGCCAGGGCAATTTTGTGGGTGTGATCCTTAATTTGCTGCATCACAAATTCCCCAATATTGAAAGGAGGCAAAGTTGCATTTGAATCACCAGAATGGATTCCGCACGGCTCGATATGCTCCATTATTCCTATGATGTAAACATTTTCCCCATCGCAGATTGCATCGGCTTCCGCTTCTATTGCGCCGTCTAAATAATGATCAAGAAGAAGTTTATTATTCGGGATTTTTCGAAGCAAATCTACCACATGCTCTTCTAATTCCTTTTTGTTGATTACGATTTTCATTCCTTGTCCTCCCAAAACATAGGAAGGACGAATCAATAATGGGAAGTCAAGTTCATCAGCCAACGCCAAGGCTTCTTCGGTTGATTCAGCCACACCAAATTCGGGATATGGAATATTGTTTTCCTTTAAAAGCGTTGAAAAACTTCCGCGGTCTTCTGCTAAATCCAGTGATTTATAGGTTGTTCCGATAATATTTATTCCGTAACGGTCCAGCTTTTCAGCAAGCTTTAAAGCCGTTTGTCCACCCAGCTGCACGATTACGCCTTCTGGTTTTTCGTGGCGGATGATGTCGTAAATATGTTCCCAGAAAACAGGCTCAAAATAAAGTTTGTCGGCAACGTCAAAATCGGTTGAAACTGTTTCTGGGTTGCAGTTAATCATTATCGTTTCGTACCCACATTCCGCCGCAGCTAAAACGCCGTGTACACAGCAATAATCAAACTCGATGCCCTGCCCTATCCTATTTGGGCCCGAACCGAGCACGATTATTTTTTTCTTGTCGGATACTACACTGTCGTTTTCCGAATAGGCTTTTTCGCCATCCTTTTGCATTTCATTTTCAAAAGTGGAATAATAATAAGGTGTTTCCGCCTTAAATTCCGCGGCGCAGGTATCAACCAATTTATAAACGCGCTGAATGTTCATTTCCTCGCGTTTTTTGTAAACTTGGCTTTCCAAACATTTCAGCATATGTGCTATTTGCCGGTCGCCATAACCTTTTTGTTTTGCTTCCAGCAATAATTCCCTCGGAAGTGTTTCCAAAGTGAATTTGGAAATTTCCTTTTCAAGCAGGTATAATTCCTCATATTGACGAAGGAACCACATATCAATTTTTGTTATTTCGTGGATTCTGCTCAGCGGAATTCCAATCTGTATTGCATCATAAATCACGAAAACTCGATCCCAACTTGCATTTTTGAGTTTTTCGAGAATTTGCTCGTAATTGGTGTAGCTTTTTCCGTCAGCGCCAATTCCATTTCGTTTTATTTCAAGTGATTGCGTGGCTTTGTGAAGTGCTTCCTGAAAGGAACGGCCAATACCCATCACTTCTCCCACAGATTTCATTTGAAGCCCCAACGTACGGTCCGATCCTTCAAACTTATCGAAATTCCAACGTGGTATTTTTACGATTACATAGTCCAAAGTCGGTTCAAAGAGCGCCGAAGTTGATTTTGTAATCTGGTTGCTCAATTCGTCCAATCTGTAGCCAATCGCCAATTTCGTGGCAATTTTTGCGATAGGATATCCCGTCGCTTTTGAAGCTAATGCCGAAGAACGGCTTACACGCGGGTTAATTTCAATGGCAATTATTTCTTCGTTTTCATCGGGACTCACTGCAAATTGCACATTGCAACCACCAGCAAAATCGCCAATACTGCGCATCATATGTATTGCCATATCGCGCATTTTTTGGAACGTACGGTCGTTGAGCGTCATTGCGGGAGCAACGGTAATTGAGTCCCCAGTATGGATTCCCATTGGGTCCATATTTTCAATGGTACAAATAATGACCACATTGTCGTTATTATCGCGAAGCAATTCCAATTCATATTCCTTCCAGCCCATCATCGCCTTATCAATCATTACTTCGTGGATTGGCGATATTTCAAGTCCGTGGGATAATAGTTCATCAAAATCTTCTTCTTTATATACTATAGAAGCACCTGCACCCCCTAAAGTGTAAGAAGCCCTGATAACCAGAGGAAAACCGAATTCCTGCGCAATTTCCTTTCCCTGTAAATAGGAATTTGCGGTGGCTTGGGGCGCCATCCCAACCCCAATCTTCTCCATCAATTCGCGAAACTTTTCGCGGTCTTCGGTAATGTTGATGGCATCAATATCTACCCCTATTAATTTTACGCCGAAATCTTCCCAAATACCCTTTTCGTCTGCTTCAATACATAAATTTAAAGCCGTCTGTCCGCCCATTGTTGGCAAAACTGCATCAATTTGTGGATGCTCTTTTAAAATTTTGACGAGAGATTTTGTGGTAAGCGGCAACAGATAGATATGATCGGCCATGGAGGGGTCGGTCATAATAGTTGCCGGATTGCTGTTTATAAGAATTGTTTCAATTCCATCTTCGCGCAACGAGCGCAAGGACTGTGAGCCAGAATAGTCAAATTCGCAGGCTTGACCAATAACAATCGGGCCGGAGCCAATAATTAGAACAGATTTAATGGAGGGATTTTTTGGCATTTTATTTTACTTTTTCACTGCCGCAAAATTACGGCGCATTAGGGTATAAAAAAAAGGTGTTGCTTAGTTAAACAACACCTTTTATATATTTTTTATCAACATTATTTTTTGTGACGGGCTTCAGAAGATACAGATAGTCTCTTTCGGCCTTTCGCTCTGCGGGCAGCCAATACTTTTCTTCCGTTTACAGAAGCCATACGCTCTCTAAAACCGTGTTTGTTTCTTCTCTTTCTTTTTGATGGCTGAAATGTTCTTTTGCTCATTATCGTATTCTTTAACTTCTGTAATAACCTTTTTAAGAACCTTTGGGTACTACCTCAAAAGTCGGGTGCAAAAATACAACAAGTTTTTACTTAGGCAAACCTTTTTTCAAAAAAATATAAATGAATTTTCTCCTCTTTTAATTCGACTTTAAAAAATTCAAACTTTCTTACCTTCTCAACTATTCTTTATAAAAATCGAAAAGGCCAAAAGTATATTAAAAGCATTTACTTTTTATACCTTTGCAGGCCAATTTAAAAGAATTGTATGTTCAATAAAAATATAAAATTAGTACTTGCCGCCCTCGTATTTGGGACGGCCGTATGGCAATTTACCGAAACCAATATCGGCAATGGTATCATGCTTATTCTTCTTTCACTTATCTTCATATTTCTTTATTTTAAGAATGAAATTATCCTGCTTGCCTTTCTTCGACTTCGAAAACAGGATTTTCCGGGAGCGAAAAAATGGCTGGATAAGATTAATGATCCGGAAGCCGCTTTGGTACCCAAACAACAGGGATATTATTATTATTTGAACGGGCTGATGGTTTCGCAAACCAATATGAACGAGGCTGAAAAGTATTTCAAAAAAGCCGAAAAACTGGGTTTGAATATGTCAGCAGATATGGCAATGACCAAATTGAACCTCGCAGGAATAGCAATGACCAAAAACCGTAAACGCGAAGCGGAACAGCTTTTAACCGAAGCTAAAAAGCTTGACAAGCACAATATGCTGGACGATCAAATTAAAATGATGAAGCAGAATATGAAGAAAATGGGCCAGCCACGACAACAATTTGGTCGTGGCGGTAGAGGTGGCAGACAATTTTAATACAAAAGCGCCATCAATTAACTCATTTACTGCATTTCAACGAGTATTAACAACAGTTATCGAATAATAAAAAAACCGCTGTAGTTCTCTCCTATCTTTGGCCCAAATAAAATGGCTTATGGGGAAAAAGCTACTTTACCTAATCTTACTGGTTACATTCTCGGTTCAATCTCAAGACATTGAACCCGAACTTCTATTTTCCAGTGTCATCGGCAAAAACATCAAAAAATATACTCAAAAATCAAAAGAGGCATATTATGATGAAGATTATGCACGGGCCGCTTTTCTATTTGATTCATTGGTGGATCACGTAATTAAAGGAAGCTATCTCGATAATTTTGCAGTGAAAAAACTTTCGGGGAAAAAAATCGAACTCTACAAATTCGAAAAACCTGTATATTTAATGACTTACGCATCCTGGTGCACTCCCGGAATTGGCGAAATTCCTGCGCTCAACGAAATTGCCGACAAGTATAGTGACGAGGTTGATTTTGTGGTTCTTTTTTGGGATTCAAGGAAGGAAGTGAAAAAAATCGCACGACAGTATTCAAACAATATTCATATTGTTTATGTGGATGAAATGGAAAATAAAAACGACCACATAATTGAAATCATGAAACACAGCCTTGGTCTTCCCACATGTTTTTTTATGGATGAAAACAAGAAACTGATAGACATAAGGCGATGCGTCCTTCACCCTTATAATGAAAAATATGAGACTTCCTTTGAAATGAATTATGATTCATTTTTAAGCGGCGTTTCATTGCTTCAAAATATTGGAGCAGATAAGGGAGATGTTAGTTATGCAAAAGACAAACCCTAACATTTTAGTAAAAGTTAGGGTTTTTTTATCACTTATTTTTCTGAATTTTCAATAATATCCTTTCTCGGGGATTTCCACAAGATATTCTTTTCCTGAAGCATTTTTCAAATAGGTATCGCGCAGCCAAGGGTTGTGGATTTTTAAAATTTTGTAATTTATTCCATATTGTTTCACCCATTCTGCCCAGTCATCTACTGAAGTGTCAACCTTAACCGTATATGTTGGAATGGTTGGGTACAAATCTTTTTCGCGGAAATTGAAGCCGTATTTTTGGGGGTTGCTCATTATTTCCTTCAAAGCAAGTATCCGGAATACATAACGGCTAGTTTCATCATTCAAAAGCAAATCATAATAATCTGTTTGATTTTGCCGCTCCATCTGCTTGTTCATTCCAGCGACTCCGGCATTGTATGAGGCTGCTGCCATTGTCCAATTTCCAAACTTACTTTTTGCATTTTTAAGATACGCTGCGGCTACCATCGTCGCTTTGTCAAGATTATATCGCTCATCGACATAATCGTTTATTTCCAACCCGTATTCCTGCCCCGTACTTTTTAGAAAATGCCATATTCCAGAGGCGCCGGCCGGAGAACTTGTATATTCAAGGCCACTTTCGGCAACTGCCAAATATTTGAAATCATCCGGCAAACCGTATTTTTTTAGAAGAGGTTCTATTAGCGGGAAATATTTATGGGCACGCTTAAAAAGAAGCAGTCCATTGGATTGCCAATAAGTATTCACAAGCAATTCCCTATCCATACGTTCCCGAATATCCGGCTGGTCCAGCGGAACTGGCTCACCGGCAAAATCCATTTTTTCGGGTATGGGAAGTGCATACACATTATAGTCATTGACCAATTTATTTTCCAAGTTTTCATCGGAAGGAGCGTCCTGCACTGCGTTAATACTTATAGCCGAAGCAATAAATACACCTATTCCCAAACCTATTTTACCCATCATATTCATAACACAAATTTTTTTATTAAAGATACTGAATAATGCTCAGCCCTTAAAAGATAGTATATAAGAATTATTCTGCAAGAATTTCCAAAAGTTTTTCAGAAATTTCCCTTCCTTTCGTAATAATCATTATGTGGGTGCCGTTTTTTATGGTTATGCAGCCGTCAATATATTTTATGGGAAATACAGGGTCTTTATCGCCGTGAATATGAATTACTTCATCCATTTTTTTGCTCCGTTGCCAATTGACCATTTTCTCGATTGCCCAATCTAAATATTGTTTGTTTCGAACGTGCAGATATTCCTGATAAATGGCCAGTCTTTTTTCGGTTTTTGGTCCAATGGCAAACTTTGTAAGATCCTTTGCGCTAAGCACAATGCTGGTGGGTATTAACTTATACGCTTTTGTAAAACTGGCAAATTTCATTTTTTTTGGCAGCTCACTTCGCGTTTTTATACTTGAAATAATAATGAGTTTTTTCAACTTTAAGTAAGCGCTCATCTCCTGTGCTACCACACCGCCAAAGGATACGCCAATCAATACCGGATTCGGTTCCGTAACTCGTTCTGCCATCCGTTGTGAATAGGCTTCTAAACTTTCAGAATCGTTAGGAATAAGCCACTCCAGAATATGCGTTTCATATTCGTCTTCAGGAAAAGTTATATTCCTGAAAATTTCCTTCCCCGCAGCCAATCCGGGAACAAAATAAATGTGGGTCTTGGCAAGGTTCATAAGTCTTTTATTAAGAAAATGGTTTAGCCCAAAGATTATTCGTAAATTTACGCTACAAAGATAAAACTATATTGTTTGGCAGGAGTCTACCGTATTTTTTAAGCTATTACTTATTTATTGATTCCCCTTTCAAAACAAAATTTTTAATTTATTGCCATATCAACCCGAGATTAACTCTAGTGAACTGATATAAAGTGAATATCCTCATCATATATTGTCTTCAGAAATTATTAAAGGAAAAACCACAGAGAGGCAAGTTTCGCAACTATAATCAACCAACATTCTGCAATGAGCTATTTAAAAATGGCTTTTGTATTTTTTTTAGAAAGGAATTTTCAAGTATCCATTTAAATTATAACATCCAATGATTGAAGATGTAGAAATTACCGACAATGAATTTTTAAGACAATTTGAACTTGAAATCGGCGATAATATGGCCAGAATTGAATATGCATTACAGGACCGAAAAATCTTCCTTACAAAATTTGATATGCCCGAAGATTTGGAAGAACAAGGATTTAGGGACATTTTCATTAAAGCGGTTTTTGAGGAAGTGAAAAACCGAGGAATCAGTTTGGTGCCAACAAGCCCTGAAATTGCCGGATTTATGCGAAAAAATAGAAGAAAATACAAAGAGTTGCTTCCGGTGGGAATAAATATTTAGGCTAAAACTTCTTCCGAAACCCTAAAACGCACCAAGCCATCATCATCAATTTCCGTAAGCGTTATTTCCTGTAACGTATTGACTAATTCGGGGTTCCAGTGGGTTTTTACTTTTACATAATTTTCCGTGAAACCGTGGATAAAACCTTCTTTATTTTCGCCTTCAAAAAGAACGGTTCTCGTTGTCCCTAGCTGACTTTCATAAAAAGAACGCCTTTTTTTTGCTGAAAGTCCGCGCAACATTTTGCTGCGTTTATTTCTCACTTTTTTTGGAATCACTCCTTCCATTTCCGCCGCCGGTGTATTATCCCTTTCGGAATAGGTGAAAACGTGCAGATATGAAATATCAAGTTCATTCAAAAAATGATAGGTTTCCAAAAACCGCTCCTCCGTTTCGCCGGGAAATCCAACAATTACGTCAACACCAATACAGGCGTGCGGCATCACTTCCCTAATTTTTTCAACCCTTTCGGTATAAAGTTCGCGCATATAACGGCGGCGCATCAGCTTTAAAATTTCGTTGCTTCCACTTTGCAGCGGAATGTGAAAATGCGGTACAAAAGTCCTGGATTTTGAAACAAAATCAATGGTTTCATTTTTCAAAAGATTTGGTTCAATTGAAGAAATCCGAAGCCTTTCAATGCCTTCCACTTCATCTAAAGCTTTCACCAATTCCAAAAAAGTATGCTCGTGTTTTTTGTTTCCGAATTCACCTTTTCCGTAATCGCCAATGTTTACGCCCGTTAAAACAATTTCCTTAATGCCCTGTTGCGAAATTTCAAAAGCATTTTTCAATACATTTTCCAAAGTATCACTCCGCGAAATGCCGCGCGCTAGAGGAATGGTACAATATGTACATTTATAATCGCAGCCATCCTGCACCTTCAAAAATGCCCGTGTTCTGTCGCCGATTGAATAGGAACCTACGTAAAAATCGGCCTCTTCTATTTCGCAGGAATGTACTTCGCCAAAATCATTTTTGGAAAGATCGTTTAAATAATCCGTTATTTTGAATTTTTCGGTAGCGCCCAAAACTAAATCCACCCCCTCTACATCCGCCAATTCCCCTGGTTTCAATTGGGCGTAACAGCCAACTGCAGCCACAAATGCATCCGGATTTACCTTTTGTGCCTGTTTTACAATTGTTTTAAATTTCCTATCCGCATTTTCGGTGACGCTGCAGGTATTTATCACATAAATATCTGCCTTTTCAGAAAAATCAACACGCTCAAAACCCTCTCCCTCAAAACTTCTTGCAATAGTTGAAGTTTCGCTGAAGTTGAGTTTACAACCTAATGTATAAAAAGCGACTTTTTTTGAAGGTTTCATTATTGTACTTTTGGCAAATAAGGGCACAAAAATACAAACTAAAATCGGTTCCCAAAAACGCATGCAAGAGCCTTCAAGTAGAATAATTTCAAGAATTTCAACATTTTGCGTTGCGCTTTTATTTATTTCGTGCGGAAACCATGATAATCCAAAAAACGATCAACTCGTTTTCCGCTATAATGAACACGGAAACATACCCACTTTAGATCCCGCTTTTGCCCGCAATCCACAAGCTATTTGGCCGGACAACCAACTTTACAACGGGCTTGTTCAATTGGATGATTCGTTAAATATTAAGCCCGATATCGCCAAAAGTTGGACAATAAATGATTCTACAAATACCTACACTTTTTTTCTTCGGAACAATGTGCTTTTCCATCAAAATAAGGCATTTGCACAGCAAGGCCTTCACAGCCCCAATCGTTATACGAGAAAGGTTATCGCACAGGATTTTGTGTATAGTTTTGATAGATTGACAGATGAAAAAGTGGCGTCTCCGGGTAGTTGGGTGATGAATTATGTTGAAAAATATTGGTCGGAAAATGACTCCACTTTTAAAATTCAGCTGAAACAACCTTTTCCTGCATTTCTTGGCTTGCTATCGATGCGATATTGTTCCGTTGTACCAAAGGAAGCCGTGGAATTTTACGGTAACGAATTCCGAAGAAATCCTGTGGGCACGGGACCATTTCAGTTTAAAATGTGGGAGGAAAACGTAAAACTCGTTTTTCGAAAGAATCCGCTGTATTTTGAAAGGGATGAAAATGGAGAAAAACTTCCTTATTTAGAGGCCGTTGCCATTACATTTTTGCCAGATAAACAGAGTGAATTTTTGGAATTTGCACAGGGAAAGCTGGATTTTATTTCAGGATTGGACGGTAGTTACAAAGATGAATTATTGACCACCCACGGAAAGCTTCAGCCAAAATATAAGGATTTGGCCTATATGATCACCGGCCCGTATTTAAATACTGAATATCTCGGATTTTTCCTTGAAGCTGATACTCCAGAAATAAAAAACAAAGCGCTTCGGCAAGCAGTAAACTATGGTTTTGATCGTGAAAAAATGGTCACCTATTTACGGAACGGGATGGGAATTCCGGCCGTTCACGGATTTATTCCCAAAGGTTTGCCAGGTTATGCCGAAATTGAAGGTTATACCTATCAGCCCCAAAAGGCGAAGGATTTAATAGAACAGTACAAAACAGAAACCGGCGATGAAAACCCGGAAATAATCATTGGTACCAACAGCCAGTATCTGGATTTATGCGAATATGTGCAGCGCGAACTCGAAAAATTGGGTATTGAAGTAACAATAGATGTGATGCCGCCTTCCACCCTTCGGCAGATGAAAAGTAGCGGAGAACTTGATATTTTCCGTGCTAGTTGGATCGCCGATTATCCCGATGCAGAAAACTATCTTTCCCTTTTTTACAGTCCTAATTTCGCCCCGGACGGACCAAATTATATGCATTTCAAAAATGAAGCTTTTGACAGTTTGTATGTAAAATCACTTTCCATTTCTAATATTGGGGAACGGAAACTTCTCTATTCAAAAATGGATTCCATAGTTGTTGAAGAAGCGCCGGTAGTGCCACTATTTTATGATATGGCCGTCCGTTTTGTTAATAAAAAAGTATCCGGTCTCGGCATAAATCCGCAGAATTTTCTGGTTTTAAAAAAAGTTAAAAAAGCCCCATAACCCCCAAAGGGGGGATTATTTTCTTCTCTTTTCTCTTTTCTCTTCTCAAATAAGTTAAAATTCTCAAAAAATTTATTTAAACAAACGTTTAATTTAAACATTTGTTTAATTTTGTGCTCGAATTTAAAAATGATGAATGGAACTGAACGATAAACAAATTCAGATTTTGGAGGTTGCGGAGAAACTGTTTGCGGAAAATGGTTTCGATGGCACTTCCGTTCGGCAGATTTCAAAAGAGGCGGACGTGAATGTGGCGATGATTTCCTATTATTTTGGAAGCAAGGAAAAAATGCTCTCCGTGCTTTTGGATTATAGGACGGCGGATTTCAAAATGCAAATAGAATCCCTCATTTCAAAGAATACGGGCTATCTTCAAAAAGTGGATGAGATTGTGGAACTGGTAATTCAACGGGTGCACAAAAATAGAAGAATGCACAAAATCGTGAATTTTGAATATTCAAAAGATTCGCGAAACATAAATTTTGAAAAGTATATTCAGCAAAAGCAGGCAAACTACAAATTGTTGGAATCATTTGTGAACGAGGGCCAAAAAGAAGGCGCCTTTTCAAAAGAAGTTAATATCCAATTGATCGTTCCAACCATTTTAGGGACCTATTTTCATTTTTATTACAACAAACGTTTTTACCAAAACCTCCACGATTTGTCCGATGATATTTCCTTGGATGAATTCGTGCACACGACTCTCACAAAACATATTCAACAAACCATAAAAGCGCTACTTACCTATGCGAATTAAATTTTTGATTTTCGCCCTAATTCTTTCGGGAGCGGGCATAAATGCACAAGAAATTAAAAAACTGACCTTAGAAGAAGCCGTTGATTTGGCACTTACCAATAGCGATGCTTCAAAAATGGCCGATGCAAAAGTCAATTCAGCCGAAGGGCAATTGAACGTGACCAAAAACCTTCAATACCCCGACGTTGACATTTCCGGCCAGTATAGATATTTGACCGGGGCCGATGTAAAACTAAAAACACAGACAGGCGACAGTACCGGCGGCAGCTCTGCGCAGCCCAATGTAAACAGTTTGTTGCTGGGGCAAGCCAATGTATCGATGCCAATTTTTTCAGGATTTAAGTTGAAAAACACCATTAAGGCCGGGGAAAATCAGTTAAAAGCTGCACAGTTCAACGCGCAAAATGAAAAGGAACAGATTGCACTGCAAACCATTCAGGATTATTTGAATTTGTATAAGGCAAAAAAAACCATTGAATTGGTGCAGGAAAGTTTAAAAAGTGCCCAACAACGCGTAACAGATTTTTCAAATATGGAAGAAAATGGTTTGTTGGCCCGCAATGATTTATTGAAGGCGAAACTTCAGCAATCGAATATTGAAATCAGTCTTGAGGAAGCGAAAAAGAATGAGCGTATTCTTAATTATGCTTTGGCAATTACGCTGAAACTTCCCGAAAATACAGTAATTGACACGGAAGATGCAGATTTCGGAAAAACACTCGGAAACCTTTCCACAGAAATTTCCCGAAACGATCTGCAGGCGCTCCAATACCAAAAAAATGCTGCGGAAAATCAAATTAAAGTCGCAAAAGCGAGCTATTATCCTTCCCTCGCTTTGGTTGGTGGCTATATCGCGCTGGATCTGAATAATGCACTTACCATTACAAATGCAATGAATGTTGGGGTTGGGGTTTCCTATAATCTTTCAAATCTTTTCAAAACAAAAAGTGATGTGAAACTTGCCAAAAGCAAGGCACAGGAAATTGAATATTCGGTAAATATGGCTTCGGATAAAATAAAAGTACAGGTTGAAAACGCCAAGCAGGAATATGAACTTTCACAGAAAAAATTTGAAGTCTACACACAATCTGAAGAACAATCCATTGAAAATTACCGCATCGTTAAGGACAAATATGATAATGGCCTTTCAGATACAAACGATTTATTGGAAGCAGATTTTCAGCAACTTCAGGCAAAAATAGATTTGGCATACGCAAAGGCAAACATCACCCAAAAATATTACGAACTGCTTACCGCAGAAGGAATTTTAACCAATCAATTCAATCAAAACAATCAATAATTGCAATGGAACAGAAGAAAAAAACCAATAAAAAGTTTGTTATAATCATTGGAACTCTTGTGGTTCTGGGCCTAGTTTATGGCGGTTATAAATTTATCCATTCGCTTTCGCACGAAAGCACGGATGATGCGCAGATTGAAGCCAATATGAATTCAATTATCCCCCACGTTGGCGGTTATATTGAAAAGGTTTATGTTACCGACAATCAAAAAGTGAAAAAAGGTGATACGCTTTTTACAATAGACCAAAGCGATTATTTGGTAAAACTGGAGCAGGCAAAAGCGCAACTTGCCGCCGCCGAAAGTCAAGTAAATGTTGCCGAAGCGAGCATTGGTTCCTATCGTGCAAATGCAGCCGCGTCCAATGCGCAGGTGTCTTCCGCAAGCGGAAATATTGAAACTGCCCGTATAAAATTGGGTCGGGCAACGAGCGATTTCAAACGTTACGAAAATTTGTATTCGAATCATTCCATCACCACCCAGCAATACGAACAAGCTTTAGCGGCGAAGGAAGAAGCTGAAAATCAATTGAAAATTCTCGAAAGTCAGCAAAAAGCGGCGGCAAGCCAAAGCAGTGCTGCAAATTCGCAGACGACCATTTCAGAAAAACAGGTGAATGTTGCCGAAGCGAATGTAAAGAGTGCCCAAGCAATGGTTGATGCCGCGCAATTAAATTTGGATTATACGGTGGTCTTGGCTCCAATCGACGGCCAGTTGAGCGATGTAAACCTGCAACCCGGACAATTTGTTCAGCCAGGACAATCACTTTTCTATTTAGTGAACACAAACGATAAATGGGTCGTTGCTAATTTTAAGGAAACGCAATTGGATGAAATGCGAATCGGCCAAGATGTTACCGTTGAAATTGACGCTTATCCCGGGGAAGAATTTGATGCCACAATTACAAATTTTTCGCCAGCCACGGGTTCCAAATTTTCTTTGCTCCCTCCCGATAATGCTACAGGAAACTTTGTGAAAACCATTCAACGCGTGCCGGTAAAAATTGATTTCACCAAAAACAACGATGCCGAGAAACTTGCACTTTTACGTTCCGGAATGAACGTGAATGTTGATGTTCACTTGAAATAATATAAATCTGTATTAAAAAATCTCTGTGTTCTTTGTGTCTCTGTGGTATATTTTTTAACCACAAAGACACAAAGGGCACAGAGCCAAAATTTCCGTTTAAAAATGCAGGAAAAAGAAGAAGATAGCTTAGTAGAATACGGCACCAGGCGAATAATTATTACCATTACCGCGGTTTTGTGCGCGCTTTTGGAAATAATTGACACCACAATCGTTAACGTAGCGTTGAACGATATGCGTGGTAGTTTGGGCGCAACGCTAACGGATATTGCATGGGTAATTACCGCCTACGCCATCGCAAACGTTATTGTAATACCGATGACTAGTTGGCTTTCAAAACAATTTGGACGCAGAAATTATTTCGCAGCATCAATCGTGATTTTTACGGTCGCCTCCTTTCTTTGCGGAAATGCCACAAATATCTGGGAGTTGGTCGCGTTCCGATTTATTCAAGGATTGGGCGGGGGCGCACTTTTGGTAACCGCGCAAACCATTATTACGGAAAGCTATCCCGTTGCAAAACGTGGAATGGCACAAGCTATTTATGGAATGGGCGTAATTGTCGGCCCAACTTTGGGTCCGCCATTGGGTGGTTATTTGGTTGATAATTTTTCTTGGCCGTATATTTTTTACATCAATATTCCTATTGGAATAGTCGCAACTTTATTGACGTTGGTTTATGTTCGAAGTCCCAAATACGGGGAAAAACTGAAGGTAAATCAAGTAGATTGGTGGGGCATTCTGTTCTTGGCTTCCTTTATAGGTTCGCTTCAGTTTGTGCTGGAACACGGACAACAGGACGATTGGTTTAACGATAATTTGATTACTGCTTTAAGCGTGATCTCACTTTTCGGATTGATTGCCTTTATTTGGCGCGAATTGGTTTACAAACATCCAATTGTGAATCTTCGTGTTTTGCGAAATAACAATCTACGAATTGGAACAATTTATACCTTCATTTTAGGTTTCGGGCTTTACGGAACAACCTTTATTATTCCCATTTATACACAGTCAATTCTAGGATGGACTGCTACCGATGCTGGCTTACTGCTAATTCCAAGTTCAATAACCACCGGTTTAATGATGCCGTTTATAGGAAAAGCAATTGAGCGCGGCGTACCACAGAAATATTTGGTAGCGGCAGGTTTTATTACTTTCTTCATTTTCAGCCTTTGGATGCACAATTTAATGACGCCCGATACCGGAAGCGAACATCTGTTTTGGCCACTTGTGGTTCGTGGAATTGGTTTGGGACTTTTATTCGTTCCAATTACAACTTTGGCACTTTCAACTTTAAAGGGAAAAGAAATTGGTGAAGGTGCAGCGTTTACGGGAATGATGCGCCAATTGGGAGGTTCCTTCGGAATCGCGATAATTACAACAATGATTTTCAGACTGAACCAACAACACCGCGTAGATTTAATTCCGAATATAAATCCAACAAACCCCATCGTTCAAAACCGAATTCAAGGTTTAAAAAATATGTTTATGGGAAAAGGTTTCAGCGCAAACGAAGCATTGGCTCGCGCCTATCAGATTTTGGAAGGAACAATTACCGTGCAGGGAACGGTTTTAACCTATATGGAAGTATTTTTATATATGGGACTGGCGTTTTTAGCCTGTGTTCCTTTTGTCCTTTTAATTAGAAGAGGTGCCGGAAAGGTTGATGCTTCGGCAGTACATTGATTTTGTAATAATCTCTATAAAAAAAATTTGTAAATTACTTTTCTAAAAATTGTAATTTATGGGTTTTGGAGGTTCCGCTTTAGCGATGGCACAAACGCTAAAAAATAATGCCAAGCAAATAGCTAAAAGAGACAATTATTTCAAAAGGGACGTAGCTTCAAATTATAAAAAATCTCCTAAAATTGTAGATTACAAAAATATGTCGCCGGCTCAATTTTCCGCTTTTCAACAAAGGCTTAAAGAAAACGAAATACGCCGCCAAAAAAACCTAGGGATTGTCTTCGGCAGCGTAATGCTTTTAATTATAGGAGTGCTTATATATTTTTTATTTTTCAACTAAGCTTTTCGCCATTTGACGGTCTCTTCAAAAACGTGTTCCAAAATCTTGGCATCCATTTCTGAGAATTCGATATTTCTTCGGTCCATCACAACTTTTGCAACTTCAAAAGCTTTCTCGGTTTTATAGGTTGTGAAGCCACCACTACCGCCCCAGCTGAAGCTGGGAACAAAGTTGCGCGGAAAACCGCTCCCGAAGATATTCGCACTCACACCCACAACTGTCCCGGTATTGAACATTGTATTTATGCCACATTTACTGTGATCGCCCATCATCAATCCGCAGAATTGCAACCCGGTTCGGGCAAAACCTTCGGTTTCGTAGTCCCATAATCGAACTTCGGCATAATTATTTTTTAGATTTGAATTGTTTGTATCGGCGCCCAAATTGCACCATTCCCCCACAACCGAATTACCCAAAAATCCATCGTGGCCTTTGTTTGAATAACCAAAAATCACCGAATTGTTCACTTCTCCCCCAACCTTGCTGTGCGGACCAATTGTAGTATTTGAATAAATTTTGGCTCCCATTTTTAATGTAGCATGTTCGCAAAGTGCGAAAGGTCCGCGCACCGAACAGGCTTCCATAATTTCCGCATCCTTTCCTATATATATGGGTCCTTCTGATGCATTTAAAGAGCATAGCGGCAACTGGGCTCCCTCTTCAATAAAAATATTTTCCGGATGGCTGGCCCAAACCGCTTCTGGGATAGGTTGTGATTTTCGGTCCTTTGTAAGCATTTCAAAATCTCGTTTTATTGCTTCGCCATTTTTTGAAAAGATGTCCCAAGTATGTTCAATTCTTAAAATATCGTCTGCTTGATATTGCGTTATTTCGAATGTTTCAAAATCAACTTCCTGCCCTTCCGTTGTGAAAAAAGCAATAGGTTTATCATCCAAAAACACGGCCTGATTTTCTTCCAATTCCTTAATAGCGTTCACCAAATTTTCCGAAGGAAGAAAAGACGCATTAATGAAAATATTGCGCTCAAGTTCCAAAAATGGATATTTTTCTGAAAGGTAATCTTCCGTAACCGTTGTCGTTGTAAAGCCCAACATATGCTCCCATTTTTCTCGAATGGTTAAAATTCCCACACGAATATCGGCCACTGGGCGGGTAAAAGTAAAAGGTAAAAGTTGATTGCGGACGTTTCCGTCAAATAGAATATAATTCATTTTAAGGTAGTTTGCTTAAATCTTTAAAAATTCAAAAAGAATAGAATAAAAAACAAAATTACCGAAAATATTGAAGTGCAGATCGCAATAATTGCAAGCCTATAATTGCTTTCCGCTTTTTGTATGAGCTCAATATTTTGCTGCGCCATTTGCTGGATTAATTCTGCCTGTTTAAGCTCGTTATTTTCAAGGACTTCAATCCTTTTCAATAAACTTGCAGGATCAAGGCTGGGATCAATGTCTGTTTTTTCTTTTTGTTTTTTATTAGAGGAAAGAATGCGTCCCGCCGTTTCGGCCAAGGAGATTGCGTGAGGTATCAAATGAGTCCAGGCCATAGTTGTTAGATTTAAATGTGAAGTAATAAAGATAACAAAGGTACATTCAACCCCAAAAAAAAGCCCTCGATTTCTCGAAGGCTTCTATATGTTTCTTTTAAACTAAAAACTATTCTTCAGTCTTAGCTTCCTGTGAAGCAGGCTTTTTGAATTTGTCGTATTTGTTTTTGAATTTATCAATACGTCCTGCAGTATCAATAAGTTTTGCTTTTCCGGTGTAAAAGGGATGTGAAGAACGTGAAATCTCCATTTTTACCAAAGGATATTCAACACCATCAACCTCAATGGTTTCTCTAGTATCGGCAGTTGATTTTGTAAGGAAAACATCTTCATTGCTCATATCCTTAAAAGCAACAATTCTATAATTTTCTGGGTGGATACCTTTTTTCATCTCTTTATATTTTTTAAAATGCGCTCAATTTTGAGTTTGCAAATTTAAGTATTAATTGGAAATTAGCAATAAAATAAAGCATTTTTTTAATTGCAGTCTTAAACGTGGGCAAATGTAACGTTTTGCTATCTTTGTTTACTAACTACCAAACCAATTAACTCTCAAAAAAAATGGAAACCCAAACAGCTTCAGTAAAAAAAATAGCCCTTACCTACGGTATGCTATTGGCCTTGTTATCAATTGTTTTACAGGTAATTGCGTATGTGCTCGATGCACACATTGACCGGCCATTGGTGGCTAACCATGCTGCAATTGGCAATATCAATTGGAGTTATCGTTTACGGAATTAAAGGCATACAAAGAGGCAAATGGGGAATTCCTTACTCTTGGCCAAGCATTAAAAACTGGATTGGCAATAAGTTTAATCGCGGGAATTGTTGCCGTTATTTTCAACTATATTTTTATGAATTTCATCGATCCGGATTTTGTTCAAAAAACATTGGACTTCTCGCGCGAACAAATGATTGAAAAAAATCCGAATATGACACAGGAACAAATTGACACCGCAATGGGAATGTCGGCAAAATTTATGTCACCGTGGATTATGTCTGCGTTTGCGCTTATTGCCACTCTCTTCTTCGGTTTCATAATTTCTTTGGTTGCCGGATTGATAATGAAAAGAAATCCACCCCAGCAGTTTTAATAGCGAATGAATATTTCCATCGTCATCCCACTTCTCAATGAGGAAGAATCTTTAAATGAATTATATCATTGGATTGCAAAAGTTATGCAATCCAATGGTTTTTTATACGAGCTCATTTTTATTGATGATGGAAGCACTGACGGTTCCTGGAAAATAATCGAAACTCTTTCCGCGGAATTCCCCGAAGTAAAAGGAATCCGCTTTCAGAAAAATTACGGAAAGTCACAAGCTTTGCATGCAGGTTTCGCGATGGCAAAAGGTGAAGTGGTCATTACAATGGATGCAGACTTACAGGACAATCCAGAAGAAATTCCGGAATTGTATAAAATGGTTACCGAAGAAAACTTCGATCTAGTTTCCGGTTGGAAAAAGAAAAGGTACGATTCCGTGGTGAGCAAAAACTTGCCTTCAAAATTATTCAATTATGCAGCGCGAAAGACTTCCGGTGTGAAACTTCACGACTTTAATTGTGGCTTAAAAGCCTATAAGAATGAACTTGTAAAAACCATTGAAGTTACTGGCGAAATGCACCGCTATATTCCAGTTTTGGCCAAAAATGCCGGTTTTTCAAAAATTTCTGAAAAACCCGTCCTTCACCAAGCGCGTAAATATGGAACCACAAAATTTGGCGCCGAACGTTTTATTCGTGGTTTTCTCGATTTGATCACCATTTGGTTTCTATCAAAATTCGGAAAGCGGCCGATGCATCTTTTTGGCGCGTGGGGCGCTTTTATGCTTTTTGTTGGGTTCTGTTTCGCACTATTTTTAGGCATCGACAAACTTTTTATAAATCCCACCGCTCGGTTAATTACCGATAGACCCGAATTTTACATAGCACTTACCGCAATGATTTTGGGGACCCAACTCTTTCTCGCCGGGTTTTTGGGAGAATTGATTCTTCGCAGTAAAAAGGAATCCAGAAACTATATTATTAAAGAACAGATTTAATCTCTGTGCTCTTTGTGCCTCTGTGGTTGCAGATATTTTTACCACAGAGGCACTGAGGACACGGAGGTTTCAAGTTTTATAATCTGGAAATCTTTATAAGCACCTAATAAAATGTTATTTTTGCACCTAAATTTAAGTGAATGATTTACGTAGATCCAAAAACTTTAGCCCGCGTCAACCAATGGCTCACCCCTTTTTTCGAAGAAAAAACACAGCTGGAAATAAAAGAAATGATTGCCAATGATCCCGAAGGCTTGGAAGACAGTTTTTACAAAAACCTCGAGTTCGGAACCGGCGGGATGCGAGGAATTATGGGACTCGGCGATAACAGGATCAATAAATACACTTTGGGGAAAAATACCCAAGGGCTTTCAAATTATTTAAAAAAGCAATTCCCAAAAACTGAAATTAAAGTAGCCATCGCGTTCGATTGCCGACACAACAGCAAGAAATTTGCAAAAGTAGTTGCTGACGTTTTTTCGGCAAATGGAATAAAAGTGTTTCTTTTTTCAGAATTACGGCCAACGCCCGAACTTTCCTTTGCGGTAAAATATTTGAATTGCCAGGCAGGAATTGTATTGACGGCTTCCCACAATCCGCCTGAATATAACGGTTATAAAGTTTACTGGGAAGACGGCGGCCAACTCGTTCCGCCGCAGGATAGCGAAATTATCACTGAAATAAATTCTCTCGATTATTCAGATATTAAATTTGAAGCGAACGAAAATTTGATTCAATATATAGACACGGAAGTTGACGAAGCATTTGCCAAGGCGTCGGTTGAAAACGGAACATTCAACACTTCAAAAGAGGCAAAGGATAATTTGAAAATTGTTTTCACTTCTCTCCACGGTACTTCAATAACAATGGTTCCGAAGGTTTTGGAGAAAGCGGGGTATAAAAATGTTTCAATTGTTGAAGAACAGGCTGAACCGAACGGAGATTTCCCAACGGTAAAATCCCCAAATCCCGAGGAACCCGCTGCCTTGAAAATGGCTTTGGAACTTGCCGAAAATAAAAACGCGGATATTGTAATAGGAACAGACCCAGACTGTGACCGTTTGGGAATAGCTGTAAGAAATACTGAAAATAAATTGGTTTTGCTGAACGGAAACCAAACAATGGTTTTAATGACGCATTTCCTTTTGGAACAATGGCAAAAAGCCGGAAAGTTAAACGGAAAGCAGTTTGTTGCTTCCACAATCGTTTCAACGCCTATGGTTGCAAAGGTCGCGGAATACTTTAAGGTAAATTATATTGAAGGACTTACCGGTTTTAAATGGATCGCCAAAATGATAAAGGATTTTCCCGAGCTTGAATTTATTGGCGGCGGCGAAGAGAGTTTCGGTTATTTGGTGGGTGATTTCGTGCGCGATAAAGACGCGGTTACCGCTACCCTACTCGCCTGCGAGATTGCAGCGCAGAAAAAAAATGCCGGCAGCAGTGTGTTTCAATATTTAAATGAAATATATGCGAAATATGGAAGCTACCGCGAACATTTAATTTCGGTTACCAAAAAAGGTAAAAAAGGTGCCGAGGAAATTTCAGGAATTATGAAAACGCTGCGTGAAAATCCGTTTACGGAAATAGCTGGAACTCCGGTTGTTCGGGTTGACGATATTTCAAAGGGGCAAACCGTTGATCTGGTAAAACAAGAAACTTTGTCACTTAATCTGCCAAAATCCAACGTTTTAATCTATTATACTGAAGACGGCAGCAAAATTGCGGTCCGACCCAGCGGCACCGAACCAAAAATTAAGTTTTACATTAGCGTGAACACAACAAACGCCGATAATGTGGAGGAAAAGCTTCAGAAAAAAATTGAGGCCATAGCCGCACAATTAAATTTCAGTTAATGAACAGTTACTTCAGAAAAATACTGCGTTTCGCCTATCCTTACAAGCGGTTTGCGTATTTAAATATTTTTTTCAACATACTCTACGCGCTTTTCAGCACTCTTTCATTTGTTGCATTAATCCCGGTTTTAAAGGTTATTTTCAACAGCCAGCGTGTTATTGTTGCAAAACCGGTTTATGAAGGTTTTCAGGGCGTAACCAAACTGAAAGACTTTTTGGAAAATTACCTCAATTACTTTTTGGTGGATTCCATTGAAAAGTATGGCGATTTCAAAGTGCTGCTTTTTATGGTTTCCGTAATTATCGTAATATTTTTGCTGAAAAACCTTTTCAATTATTTGGCGATGTTTTACATCACTTTTTTAAGGAACGGTATTTTGAAGGACTTGCGCAACGCGCTTTACGATAAGGTTATTCAGTTTCCGCTGGCATTTTATTCCGAAAAAAGAAAAGGCGATACTATTTCGCGGATGAGCAGCGATGTAAACGAGGTTCGAAATTCTGTGCTTTCAATGCTTGAAATGATCGTACGGGAACCGCTCACTATACTTTTCTCGCTGATTGTAATGATTACCCTTAGCCCGAAACTTACTCTTTTTGTATTTTTATTTTTGCCTATTTCTGGTTTCTTGATTTCAAAAATCGGAAAATCACTGAAGAAAAAATCATTGAAAGTCCAAGAGGAACAAGGCGTTTTTCTTTCTATTTTAGAAGAAACCATGGGCGGTCTGCGCATTATAAAAGCATTCCATGCCGAATCTGTTTTCAGGAAAAAATTCGCTGATTCCAATGATCGTTATAATGATTTTGCAAATTCGGTCCTAAACCGACAAAATCTCGCTTCGCCTGCAAGCGAATTAATGGGAATTATCGTTATCGGGGTTTTGCTTATTTACGGCGGTTATCTCGTTTTCATTGACCAAAGCATGGAGCCTAGTTTTTTCCTTGGTTACATTTTACTGGCCTACAATATTTTAACCCCGGCAAAAGCAATTGCAAAAGCGAGCTATGCCGTAAAGCGAGGTGATGGTGCCGCGGCGCGGATTTTAGAACTTTTGGAAACCGAAAATACCATTACGGATATTGAAAATCCTATTGAAAAAGATGGCTTCAACGAGGTGATTTCGATAAAAAATATTTCCTTTAAATATGAAGACCAATATGTGCTGAGCGATTTTTCTTTGGAAATTCCTAAAGGGAAAACCGTTGCCCTCGTTGGTCAATCCGGGAGTGGGAAAAGTACTATTGCAAACCTGCTTACACGGTTTTACGATGTAAATGAAGGAAGCATCGAAATTGACGGGGTTGATATAAAAAATATTTCAAAAAAATCCCTTCGCGGATTAATGGGAATTGTTTCGCAGGATTCAATTCTTTTTAATGATTCCGTGGCGAACAACTTGAAGATCGGGAAACAAGACGCCAAAGAAACAGATTTAATTGAGGCGGCCGAAATAAGCAATAGTTACGAGTTCATTAAAGAACTTCCCGAAAAATTTGACACCAATATTGGCGACAGCGGCAACAAATTGAGCGGCGGCCAAAAACAGCGATTGAGCATTGCCCGCGCCGTTCTCAAAAACCCGCCAATCATGATTTTGGACGAGGCAACTTCAGCATTGGATACCGAAAGCGAGCGCTTGGTGCAAGATGCACTGGAAAATATGATGAAAAACAGAACTTCAGTTGTCATTGCGCACCGACTTTCCACTATTCAAAATGCAGACAATATCGTGGTACTCTCCAAAGGAAAAATCGTGGAACAGGGCAAACACCAGGAACTTTTGGACAAAAAAGGTGTATACTACAGTCTGGTTGAAATGCAATCGCTTGCGTAACCACAATTTCTAATTAAACTTTTCCCTTTATCTTTAGTCATAAAAGCAATTGCTCAAAAGTGGTTGAAGAAAAAGAACTGGTATTGGCATTAAAGACTGAAGCGGAAAAAGAAGCCGCTTTTCGAGAACTTGTGACGCAATACAAGGAGCGACTCTATTGGCAGATAAGGAATATGGTGTTGGACCACGACGACGCAGATGATGTGCTCCAAAATACATTTATAAAAATTTTCAGGAATATAGATTCGTTCAAAGGCGAAAGCAAATTGCACACTTGGATGTACCGGATTGCGGCCAATGAATCAATAACATTTCTCAATAAAAAGGCAAAACGCAACAATATTTCAATTGAAAATGTAAAGGACAACACCGTGCGAAAATTGGAAAGTGATGTGTATTTTGAAGGGGATGCCATTCAACTTCAATTTCAGAAAGCAATAGCGACTCTTCCTGAAAAACAGCGACTCATTTTCACAACGAAATATTTTGGGGACCAAACGTTTGAAGAACTTTCCGCAATTCTTGAAACCTCTGTCGGCGGACTTAAAAGCAGCTATCACATTGCGGTAAAAAAAATTACGGAATATATAAAGGACAGTGAAACCCTTTAGGGATTTACAAGTCCAATTCAACAAATGAAAAAGGAAAAAAACATATCGAGCTTTAAGACTCCGGAAGGATATTTCGAAAATTTCGAGGAAAATCTCTTTCTAAAAATGAAAGAGAACAATTTTCCCAAAACATCCGGATTTGTTGCACCTTCAGGTTATTTTGACGATGTGGAAGATCGGCTTTTAAATACTTTGGTCTCCAAAGAAAAGTCCGAAATACGGCCACTTTTTCCAAGAAAATATTGGGGTTATGCTGCCGCCGTAGCGGCGAGCCTCATAATTGGCTTGTTAGTGTTCCCTAATCTCAATGAAAATAAAGGTTTAGATAATCTTCAATTGGCCACGATAGATAAATATATTAATGACGGAAATCTGGATATTGACCTCTACGATGTTTCAAATTTTATAAGTGACGATGATATTTTAGAATTAAGTTTTGAAGAACCGCAATTATCCGAAGTCTCACTGAAAAGTTATCTTTTGGAAAATGTGGACGAAGAAACCCTAATAAATAACGAAAAATGAAAAAGATAGTTCTCATTTTATTGATTTCCTGCGCTGGAGTGAACGCCCAAAGCGGAAAGCACGAAAAAATAAAAGCGTTAAAAACCGCATATATTACGGAAAAACTAACCCTTAGCCCGAAAGAGGCGGAAGCCTTTTGGCCAATCTACAACAGTTATGACGAACGATTTCACGCACTTCGAAAACAGGAAAAAACCGAAATATTTCTTCCCCTTCGCAACGGTGTTGAAAACTTAAGTGATGCGGAAGCCAATAACTTGATCGATAAAAGCATTGAGCTGCAGAATAAGGAATTGGCGCTCCACAAACAGATGACCACGGAATTGCGACAGGTCATTTCACCCAAAAAAATAATTATTCTAAAAAAAACGGAGGAAGATTTTAAGCGCGAACTTTTGGAACGATATAGGCACAGCAAGGACGAAAAAGGGCAGAAAAACCCCTAATAAAAAAGCCCCGATATCGGGGCTTTTTTATTCAATGGGTGGCAATTTTTACATTGCTCCCCACTCCTTTAAGGATTTTTCATTTAAGGCCACGTAATCATCATTACCAGCGGTCTTTGCTAGTTCCAAAGATTTTTTTGCAGCTTCCACTGCCCCTTTTTTGTCACCCGCCTTCGCATAGATAAGCGATTTTTGTCGCAATTGCCAGAATGCCGGTTCCTTGCTCATATTAACTGCCTTATCAATCCAAGTTTTTGCTTGTTGTATGTCTTTTCCCGATTCCAAATAATAAACAGCAGCGGAATAATAATCGTTTGCAGATGGGCCAGCCATGGCACGGTCTATCATCCCGGAAACTTTTTTATCTGTATTAAACTTTATTGGCACGCCTACATAAGTTTTTTCCCAAAGCATCCCGAGCATTGCAGAATCGTTTTTTAAATCGTCAAAACTCATAGTAAAGGTTTCAACATCCATCGGAAATGGGATGGCTTGTACCGTGGTGGAAGCGGCGATTTTTGTCTCATCCCAATTTTCAGGAGTACCCCAATTTTCAGAATTTGAATAGAAATAAACATCCCAATTTGCAGGACCAGGTTTGGTATAAACTGCATAAGTTCCGGGTTTAAGGGTAGTTCCGCCGATTACGACCTCTTCGCTAAAAGTAATTTTTGTATTGGCATTTGCACCGGTACGCCATACTTTATCATATGGTACAAGGCCGCCATAAATTTTTCTCCCCTTCATTGATGGACGGGAATATTCCAAAGTAACATCCGTTAATCCAACCTTTTGATCGATTTTTTGAAAAGGACTGGGTTGTGGGGTTTCAATCTGCGCATTGCAATAAAAGGTTAGCATTAATGCCGAA
Source organism: uncultured Flavobacteriaceae bacterium (assembly GCA_963839235.1). GTDB lineage: Bacteria > Bacteroidota > Bacteroidia > Flavobacteriales > Flavobacteriaceae > Aequorivita. The sequence goes on from CAWITX010000002.1 coordinate 105,428, forward strand.
AAAAGTAAAATAATATTTTTCATCGTTATGATTTTAAGGTGTTTGTTGCGTCCACTAAGTTACATTATGGTACCTTCCTAAAAGTTAAGAAAAACTTAAAAAGAAATAGCGGAAAACAGGAATTTACTTCTAATTAACCAATTATTTATTTTCACTTCCCGTCAAAAGTTAATGTTTTGTTTAATAATTTTTTATTATGTTGAAACAATCTAAATTTAAGAAAAAACTAAAAAAATATGCTAACTGTACTAAGAAAACTATTTCGCATAGGCGTGAAAAATAAACCTGCAACTAGCGGGACCTACCGTCTTTTAAGGATGAACAAAAGATTATCGCCCAAAGCCAGATAATTTACCATAAATGAAAATTTACTCTTTGCGAGCTACGCAAAAATTGCCCATTTCAGTAAACGAAGCTTGGCTTTTTTTATCAGACCCAAAAAATTTAAAAGTAATAACCCCAGATTTTCTGGGGTTTCAAATTATATCGGGAGCAGATATTCCAATGTATGCGGGACAAATTATTGAATATACGGTTAGTCCATTAATGGGCGTCAAGCTAAACTGGATTACCGAAATAACCCACATGGTAGAGAATAAATATTTTGTGGACGAGCAACGCTTTGGCCCCTATGCTTTTTGGCACCACCAACATTTTTTGCGGGAAATAGATGGTGGCGTGGAAATGGAGGATTTACTTCACTACAAACTTCCTTTCGGAATTATTGGGCAAATGGCACATTCAACAATGGTAAAGCCCAAAATCGAGGAAATTTTTCAATATCGAAAAAATAAACTAATTGAACTTTTTGGAGAATATTAAATATATCCACCTTGGCTGAAAAAGTAAATATTTTTTGGTTCCGAAGAGACCTGCGATTGGATGATAACGTAGGTTTTTACAAGGCGCTCCACGGAAAATTTTCGGTGCTTCCCATTTTTATATTCGATTCTGAAATACTAAGCGACCTGCAAAAAGACGACGCCAGGGTGACTTTTATTTTTGAAATCCTTCAAAAATTGCGGGATGAATTACAAAAAAATGGAAGCAGCATCGCTTTATACCACGGTAAACCTGCAGACATCTTTCAACAAGTAATTTCAGACTTCAACGTACAGCACGTGATTACAAACCGCGATTATGAGCCTTATGCACGGGAGCGGGACGAAAAAATAGAAAATTTTCTTTCCGAAAAAAATATTGGTTTTCATACTTACAAAGATCAGGTTATTTTTGAAAAAGATGAAGTGGTAAAGGCTGATGGCGATCCCTATGTGGTTTATACGCCTTATATGAAAACGTGGAAGCAGAAATTCAAAAAAGAATATTCGGAAAAGATTTTTTATACCAATGATTTTTTAAAAAACCTGTATCAGAATTCACGGTTGCCGAATCTCACTTTGAAAGAACTCGGTTTCAAAAAATCCAGTACTGAAATTCCCGAATATGATGTTACACCCACTACCATTCAGGAATATGAAAAGAAGAGAAATTTTCCGGCAGAGGACGCTACTTCACATTTGGGTCCGCATCTTCGTTTTGGAACGGTTAGCATTCGCAAAATCATTAAAAAAGCCACTGCCGAAAGCAATGAAGTTTTTTGGCAGGAACTTATTTGGCGGGAGTTTTTCATGCAGGTTCTTTGGCATTTCCCAGAAACCGTAAATAATTCCTTCAAAAAAAAGTATGACCGAATTGAATGGAGGAACAACGAGACAGAATTTAAAAAATGGAAAGATGGAAAAACGGGTTATCCGTTGGTTGATGCTGGAATGCGTCAATTAAATGAGAGCGGCTACCTGCACAATCGGGTACGAATGGTAGTTGCAAGTTTTTTATGCAAGCACCTTTTAATTGATTGGCGATGGGGCGAAGCTTATTTTGCAGAAAAATTACTGGATTACGAAATGGCAAGCAATGTGGGCAATTGGCAGTGGGCAGCGGGAAGCGGCGTAGATGCGGCGCCTTACTTTAGAATTTTCAATCCGACTACCCAAATTGAAAAATTTGACAAAGACAAAAAATACATTAAAAAGTGGATACCGGAATATGGAACTGCCGACTATCCCGAAAAAATTGTAGATCACAAAGAAGCTCGCGAACGGTGTTTGACTGTTTATAAAAAGGCGGTTTCGTAACAGAATTTGATTTTTTAAAAATTATTCCATTTTTTTAAAAAAAAATGTACATTTAACGGGATTAACAAAAGGTAATTACAACCCCAAATGTAAGCCTATGGAAACCTACGATAATGAATTCACCAATGGTGAAATTATAGTTACTTATCACCCACACCGCTGTATTCACGCGGAATCATGTGCCCAAGGACTTTCTGAAGTATTTAAAACCTCGGTGATACCATGGATAGATTTGGAAGCGGCAAGCACCCAGAAAATTATTTCACAAATTAAAAAATGCCCTTCCGGAGCGTTAAGCTATTGTTTTAAGAGCAATTAGAAGGGTGTTAAAATAATTCTAATTACACATAATTTTTGGGTTGTTAAAGACAATTTTTCTACTCTTGCAATGTTAAGAATAACAACAAACCCAAAACCATGAAGAAGCTTTTCCTTATCACCCTCCCCCTTTTTCTTTTTGCAATTAGTGCATCTGCGCAGGATTCCATTCAAGTGAGAAGAAATACCCTAAACGAGCAAATGACCGATGCTTTTGACAAGAGCAATAGTTATCAAGAATACAAAGTAATAAAGAAGACCCAGCTTGCGACCCTCCGAAGAAATATCATGGACTCGGTTTCAGCTTTGGAAACAACCATAAATTCGCAGCGGTCTGAACTTTCGCAGCAGAAAAACACAGTTGATTCTCTTCGTCAGAATTTAAATAACACTCAACAAAATCTTGCAACCGCAAAGGAAAAGGAGGATGGAATAGAGTTTCTGGGTATATTGACTTCAAAAACCACTTACAATATTATTATGTGGAGCATAATTTTATTGTTGCTCCTGGCTGGCGGATTTCTATTTTACAGATTTTTGAACAGTACAAAAATTACAAATGCCGCAGAACTTAAGTTAGCCGAACTGGAAATAGAACTGGAGGATTACCGTCGCAACAGTCTGGAAAGAGAGCAGAAATTAAGAAGAAAATTACAGGACGAGATCAACAAAAATCGAAAAGTTCAATAATTTTAATTGCTTTCTGATCGCGTAATTTTTGCGCCAATCGCACGCAGTCTTTCATCAATATTTTCATATCCTCTGTCAATCTGTTCGATATTGTGGATGGTACTAGTTCCTTGAGCGGAAAGTGCTGCAATTAAAAGTGAGATTCCTGCACGTATATCCGGAGAAACCATTGTAGTAGCCTTTAGGGTAGATTGAAAGTTATGGCCAATAACGGTAGCCCTGTGCGGATCGCAAAGAATAATTTTCGCGCCCATATCAATCAATTTATCCACAAAAAATAATCTACTCTCAAACATCTTTTGATGAATAAGCACACTGCCTTTTGCTTGGGTGCAAACTACCAAAACAATACTCAACAAATCTGGGGTGAAGCCCGGCCATGGTGCGTCGGCTACCGTAAGGATGGAGCCATCAATATAGCCTTGTATTACATATTCTTCTTGGGAAGGGATATAAATATCATCCCCTTTTTTCTCCACTTTTATTCCAAGTTTTCGGAATGTTTCCGGGATTAAGCCCAAATTTTCCCAGCTTACATTTTTAATGGTAATTTCACTTTTGGTCATGGCCGCCAGACCTATCCAACTTCCTATTTCAATCATATCCGGCAATATACGGTGTGTACATCCGCGTAGACTTTTAACGCCTTCAATAATCAATAAGTTGGAACCAACTCCACTAATATTTGCACCCATTGAATTGAGCATTTTGCAGAGTTGCTGAATGTAGGGCTCGCATGCAGCATTGTAAATAGTGGTTGTACCTTTGGCCATTACTGCTGCCATCAGAATATTGGCAGTTCCGGTTACCGAAGCTTGGTCCAAAAGCATAAACGTGCCATGCAATCCATTCGGCGCTTCAACTCCATAAAAACGTTCTTCGCGATTATATCTAAATTCCGCACCCAGTTTTATGAAACCTTCAAAATGGGTATCAAGTCTTCTTCTTCCAATTTTATCGCCGCCGGGTCTTGGAATATAACCTTTTCCAAACCTCGCCAATAAAGGACCAACAATCATAATTGAACCTCGAAGGGAGCTTCCCTCCTGCTTAAAAAGTTCAGATTCGAGATACGACAGATTTATTTCATCTGCTTTAAACGAAAATTTTCCTTTGGCCAGTTTTTGGATTTTTACTCCAAGATTGCCAAGTATTTTTATAAGCTTATTAACGTCGAGGATATCGGGAATGTTCTCGATAATTACCTCATCTGGCGTTAACAATACGGCGCAAAGAATTTGTAAGGCTTCGTTTTTGGCACCTTGGGGCGTAATTTCTCCCTGTAGCTTATGCCCGCCTTCTATTTGGAAAGTTCCCATAAAGTGGTGAAATTTTTAGTGGCGTTTGCGATTTCTGTTGTTGGATTTGTAGTTTTTCTTGCTAGAATTAGTGTTGAACCGTTTTTTGTTTTTCAACAAATCTGAAGCGTTGGAAAGATCCTCATCGCTATTTTTTAAATTAATCTGGCCTTCTGAAAGTTCATAAAGATGCCCAAAAATTACTTCGTCATCCACGGTATCCTTGTTCCAATTAAGGAAACATTTTTTCATGTGGTTGGCAATGGTGAGCACGAGACCTTCCTTTTTATCGCCTTCTTCCCAACTGTTGGCTACATCTATCATCCGCTTGATATTGTTTCCGTAAAACCGATATTTTGGGTGGTTTTGTGGATATTTCAATGGATCGGGCCGCTCCATAAGTTCTTCCCTAGAAGGAATTGGATACGGTGAGTCCACGTCAAGTTTAAAATCTGAAATTATAAACAACTGGTCCCAAAGCATGGGCTGGAAATCGGGAACATCCCGTAGGTGAGGGTTCAAATTTCCCATCACGGCAATAATGCTTTTTGCAATCTTATTGCGCTCTTCCCTATCATCAACGGCTATGGCCTGGTCAACCATTTTTTGGATATGGCGGCCGTATTCCGGAATAATGAGTTTTGGGCGTTCCGTATTATATTCTATCTGTGCAACTTCTTCTATCAAAATAATTTATTTATTGGAGAAAATTTTTCTTTTTTACCTGCCAGTGGGCACGTGGAAAGAGGTGAATCGTATATCACCGGCAAAATACTAAAAATTATAGTGAAATTACCCCTTCCACATTGGAAACTTCAAGATATTTTTTAATTACCGCATCCGGTGATTCCATCACGGTTTTTATTGACACACTGGTATAATTGCCCTTTGCGGAATCACGGGTATTGATCTCTGCATCGCTGCCATCAAAAATTGCTCGTATTTCCGCTATTTTTTCCAAATTGGCGGGAACTATAAATTTGAAAAGATATGGCGCCGGCCAAGAGGTATCTTCTTCCAATTGTTTTTTTAGACGCTCGTAAAATTCGGTAGTGTTTTTGTCTTGGTCCATGGAAAGGTTTTAGATTAGGGTTACAAAGATACACTTTCAGCATAAATATATATTTACGTAATTTGTAGAAAATTGTATCGCTTACCTATGAAAAGAATCGTAATTACTGGAGGTCCCGGCTCAGGAAAAACATCGTTGATCGGCGCTCTTGAAAAGGATGGTTTTCCCGTAATGCACGAAATTTCCAGACAGATAATTTTGGAAGCCCAAAAGGAAGGTATAGAACAGCTTTTTTTGGAAAATCCCATTCTGTTTAGCGAAAAACTATTGGAAGGACGACTGGAGCAGTTTCACCAAGGAAAAAATTACAATGGGAAACTACTTTTTTACGACCGCGGAATGCCGGATGTAACCGCATATATGGATTATGTGCAAACGCATTATCCCGTAAATTTTCCTGAAACGTGCCACGCCCATAAATATGATGTTGTTTTTGTTCTGCCTCCTTGGAAGGAAATTTATCACTCAGACAATGAAAGGTACGAGTCATTCGCACAGGCCGAAAAAATATATCATTTCCTAAAACAAGGTTATAAAAATTATGGTTATTCAATTAATGAGGTCCCTGCGGATGCCTTGGATCTTCGCAAAAAGTATATATTGGACCAACTGAAACATTTGTTTTGACCACACAGGAAATACTTTCCAAATATTGGGGATACACCTCTTTTAAACCATTACAGCAGGAAATAATCACCTCCGTTTTAAATGGAGTTGACACTATAGCATTATTGCCTACGGGCGGGGGAAAATCGCTCTGTTTTCAAATACCCGCAATGGCCTTGGAAGGCATATGTATCGTGGTTTCACCTTTAGTGGCGCTTATGGGCGACCAAGTGCAGCAACTAAAAGAACGGGGCATAAAAGCACTGAAAATAACCGGGGGAATTTCCTTTGATGAATTGCGTACCCTGCTTGAAAATGCACTCTACGGAAATTATAAATTTCTGTATATATCACCTGAAAGACTTCAGCAAGAGATGGTGCAAAACTATATAAAGCAGATGAACGTCAATCTTATCGCCATTGATGAAGCACACTGTATCTCGCAATGGGGAAATGATTTTCGGCCGGCATATAAAAACATTACTTTTTTACGTGAAATGCATCCGCTCGTGCCCATAATCGCGCTAACGGCTACCGCGACTCCGGAAGTTTTGGAGGACACTATTTCGGAATTGAAACTGGAATTGCCCGCGGTTTTTAAGAATTCATTTGTTCGTAAAAATATTGCCTACCAGGTTTATAAAGAGGATGACAAACTTTACCGAGTGGAACAATTTCTTAAAAAGAATTCGGGATCTGCCATAATTTACGTGCGAAACCGAAAAAACGCGGTCGAAACCAGTAGCCATCTCAATACTTTGGGAATAACATCTACGTTTTACCACGGTGGGATTTCTTCAAAAGAAAAAAACGAGAGACTACAGTTATGGCGAAGCGGAAAAGTGGGTACAATGGTCGCCACAAACGCTTTCGGGATGGGTATCGATCACCCAAATGTGCGATTGGTAATACACATACAAATTCCCGAAAGCATTGAAAGTTATTTTCAGGAAGCGGGCCGTGCAGGTCGTGATGGTAATTATGCCCAAGCAATTTTGCTTTATAATGAATACGACAAGATTTTGGTCCGACAACAGTTTGTGGAATCTTTGCCCACCCCCTCTGGCATAAAAAGTCTGTACCGCACTCTCAATAATTATTTTCAAATTCCTTATGGGGAAGGTCAATTTACTGAGCACAAGTTTCAATTTTACCGATTTTTGCAAAACTTACAACCTCAGTACACTCCTCAACCTACAATGGTTTGAACAGTCTCGATAGACTTGGTATAATCCAACTTTCGCAGGAATTTGGCCGCAAATCAATTTTACAATTTGTTATTCCTTCGGAAAGATTGCTGAATTATTTTAAAAATGACATAACCGCTTCAGTAATAGGAAAAACTATTTTAAGGATATACGGCGGTATTTTTGAAACCCCCACCTCCATCAATTTGGACCTTATTGTTTCAAAAACCGGTCAGTCCCTCGATTCAATCATTGCAGTTTTAAAAAAAATGGAGCAGGATCAAGTTCTGGAAATGAACCTACGCATAACAGATGCATCCATCACATTTTTAGTTCCGAGGGAAGACGACAAAACCATAAATGTGGTAGCGAGAGCAGGTTGAGGAATTAAACCGAAAAAAAACTGCACAGGTAAAATCGATGCTTCAATACATTGATGAGATGGAGATTTGCCGAAGCGTTCAACTGGTTTCCCATTTCGGGGAAGAAGATTCGCCAATTTGCGGTATTTGTTCGGTTTGCACAAAAGAATCTTCAGATTTAAACCGAAAGGAAGCAAAACTTATTTCGGAAAAAATCCTACTTCTTTTGGAGGAAGGGGAACTCAGCTCGCGCGAAATTTCCGAAAGACTTACCTTTACGGAAACAAAAATTTTAAAGGTCATAAAGTTATTGATGGATGCCGAGAAAATTCGGAATAAATTTCAAAAACCAGTATTATTTAAGTTGAGGCAGGAGGGCGGAAATATTCGAGCGAAGCAATTACCCTTCTAATTCACCAAGAACTTTTCAAATTAATTAATTTTTATTTAGTTCTTCAGAAAAAATATGTCAAAAGATTCGAGAATAGTATTTATGGGAACGCCCGAATTTGCGGTAGGTGTTCTACAAAAATTAATAGCGGCGGGAAAAAATATTGTCGGCGTAATAACACGCCCGGATAAACCCGCGGGCCGTGGCAGGAAGGTAATGGCTTCGGCGGTGAAGCAGTACGCAGAATCACAACAGCTAAATATTTTGCAACCAACCAATTTAAAGGACGAAGACTTTTTAAAGGAATTGGCAAGTCTAAATGCAGATATTCAGATTGTGGTCGCTTTCCGAATGCTTCCGAAAGCGGTTTGGCAAATGCCGAAAAATGGCACCTTCAATTTGCATGCGTCACTTCTTCCGCAATACCGCGGTGCCGCGCCAATTAACTGGGCAATCATAAACCAAGAAGAAAAAACGGGAGTCACTACTTTTTTTATAGATGAAAAAATTGATACCGGCGCAATTATTTTAAATAAGGAAGTTGCCATTAACTAAGAATGAGACCGCAGAAACCTTGCACGATACTTTGATGGATCGAGGGAAGTGAATTGGTCGTGGAAACGGTAAATTTAATTGAAAAAGGGAAATGTGGAACCCGCCTTACAGCCGGATGGAAACGATTTAAAGGAAGCTCCAAAATTAACCAACGAAAACACCCGAATAAATTGGAGCCTTTCCGTTTTGGAGATTGATGCCTTTATTAGAGGACTATCCCCCTATCCCGTTGCCTGGTCGATACTCTATAATGCCCAGGAAGAATTAAAGTTTAAAATATACAGGGCCACTTATGAAATCATGGCATCATAATCTCAACCCCGGATCCCTTCAAATTTCAAAAAAGGAATTGAAGGTTGCCGCAAAGGATGGTTTTATAAGTATAGAGGGAGTTGCAATTGCCCGGGAAACGAAAAATGGAAGTTTCATCATTTTTAAACGGATATTCCTTTGCAGAGGATGCCCATCTATTGTGAAGCCTTGTTATTACTGATTTCGCAAAAAATCCAATAAAACCGCCCATGTTTATTAACAAACGGCCGAAGTTATCAACAAAAATCGCGATTTAGCGCGTGGTTACTTGCCTGAACCGATAATCCTGTTAAATTTGTAGAGCAATTAATCGAAGTTTAACCAACAATTTAATTTTAAAAGATTATGAACAAATCAGATTTAATCGATGCAATGGCGGCAGATGCCGGAATAACTAAAGCTTCTGCTAAAAAAGCATTGGAGTCTTTCTTAGGTAACGTAGAAAAATCCCTTAAAAAAGGCAACAGAGTATCCCTTGTAGGATTCGGATCTTGGTCAGTATCAAAAAGAGCTGCCCGTGAAGGAAGAAACCCACAAACTGGTAAAACAATTAAAATTGCTGCTAAAAAAGTAGTTAAGTTTAAAGCCGGCTCAGATTTACAGAACAGCGTAAACTAATTGTAAAAATATTTTACAAAACATAAAAATCCTTCTTTCTGGTATTCAGATTGAAGGATTTTTTAATGGAAAATTCCTTTCGAACTGCCAAATAAAGTGGGTAGTTGCGTTAATTTTGAATATGAAATGAGTTAATCTTTGCTTTTTTGATAATTAATACTTAGATTTAATTTCAGAAAATCAATTGCATGACCACTCTTAGACCAGCCAAAGGACTTTTATTGGTAGCAGAGCCTAGTATTATAGGGGATGTTTCCTTCAATCGCTCTGTGGTTTTACTGGCCGAATATAACGAGGCTGGGTCGGTGGGTTTCATTCTTAATAAACCACTCCATTACAAACTGAAGGATTTCGTTCCGGAGGTTACTTCAAACCTTCCGGTTTATAATGGTGGGCCGGTGGAACAGGACAATCTTTACTTCATCCACCGAATTCCAGAAATAATACCTGATAGTGTAGAAATTTCCAATGGAATATACTGGGGCGGCGACTTCAGCGCCATCATTGACCTATTTAAGGGAGGACAAACTTAAAAAGGACCAAATTCGGTTTTTTCTAGGATATTCAGGTTGGGGAAATGAGCAACTGGAGCAGGAATTGGAGGTTAACAGTTGGGTAGTTGTCCCAAATGATTATAACAATAGTATTTTGGGAAAATCAAATTCTAATTTTTGGAAGGAGAAAATGATAGAGTTTGGCGGCGATTATCTTTTATGGTCCAATGCCCCTGAAAATCCCAGCTTCAATTAATCCATTCTCGCCTTGGCGTTTAATCTGGCCAGTAACTTTTTGGCAGTCTCTGTAGTAAATTCCTTTTTTCGATATTTTGTAATGGGCCTGATTCCCACAATTACATTGGTGATGAAAATTTCATCCGCCTTTTGAAGTTCAAAAGGGGAAATTGAGGTTTCTTCAAAGGTATATTCGGAAAAGGTCTCCAATATCGCAATTATCTGTTTGCGCATTATCCCATTTAAACAGCCATCTGAAAGGGGTGGTGTTTTAATAACATTATCCTTTACCAAAAAAATATTGCCATTTAGTGCTTCAATTACCTGCTTATTTCCATTTAATAGTAGGCAATTGGCATAACCATTTTCCGAAGCGAAAATACTTCCCAGCACATTAATAATTCTGTTATTTGTTTTCAAATTGGAAAGCATTCCCGAAGGGACAAAATGATCTTTGTAAAGTTCCACCTCGTGGCTTGATTCATCTAAGGTATAAAAGGGATTCTCTAAAATTTCAGCCGTTATGGCGTAGGATACATCGTTTGTTGAAGGTGCATATTTACCGCCTGAATTCCGCCAAACAAGTACTTTAGCACGGAAACTTTTATTTTGATGGTTTTTGTCAAGGGTTTTGAATACTTCACTTTCCAGAAATTCCATTGTAAAATTCATTGGTATTTCCATTCGCAATATTCGCATGGTGGCCATCAATCTAAAATAGTGATCTTCCCAAAAAAATATTTTTCCCCCGGAAACCCGCATCGTTTCAAAAACCGCATCGCCGTAATTTAACCCTCGGTTGGTTATGTCAACCTTGGCTTGCTGATTGTCCACTATTTCTCCATTCAAATTTGTCATAAAAAAAACCGTCCCTTTTTTGGGGACGGTTCAAAGATACTATTAATATGATGGTTTTTAAACGGAACCCAAAACCTGTTTAAGGTTGGAAACCATATTTTCCCACAGCATTTTACCCTCGTCTATCTCGTCTTCCTCGGCATAATCTGTTATCATCAAGGAAACGTCTTTTGTGATTTCATCAACCTGTATACGCAGTTCAAAATAAAATTCACTTCCTTCATCCTCGACCCACCGAAACTTAATTCTTTCCGGGCTTTTCTTACTCAGAAGCTTAGCTTTTTCCTCACTCTCAGACCAGATAAAGGTATAATACTCGCCCCTGGAATTTACATTGTCGGCATACCATTCGGACAGGCCAGAAGGGGTAGAAATATATTGGTACAATAATGACGGGGAAACCTGTATAGGAAACTCCAACTCATATTTTAACTTGTCTTCCATAGTTGATTGTTAGTAGGTGCCCAATATATAGATATTAATTTTAACCTCAAACAGTAGGCTATATATTTTTTAAAAAAGAAAAATGTGATAAAAAATAAAAATCCTTCCCAAAAAACAGAAAGGATTTTGTAGCGTGAGCGAGACTTGAACTCGCGACCTCCGGGTTATGAATCCGACGCTCTAACCAGCTGAGCTACCACGCCGCATTTTTGAGTTTGCAAATATAGAAACAAATTGATGTTGAACAAGTATAACTTTAGGTTTTTTTAGAATTAGAGTCGGTAATTTTTCGACTTAATTCAAGCCTTAACGACCTAAATTTTTTTCTTGCAAAATTGCCGTTTTTTCTTACATTTGTTAAAAGTGCGTTAACAACTTATTGGAATCCATTATCTAAAAAGTTTTTAAAAGTTTAAATTTACTCTTAAACCTTTAAAACTTTTTATTATGAAAAATTACTTTTTTGCATTATTGATGCTAGCAGGTGTAGCAATTAGCTGTACTCCAGAAAACCAAATTAACGATGAACAACAAATCGACAAACGCAAAGTCTGCCCACCAAGCAGACAGAAACTGTAACGGGATTCCTGACAATCTGAAGAATAAGAGTAGAATAAGTATTTATCTTATTTTCTTGCAATTGTGGCAGCTACTTATCACCCATTCCTGCACATATTTTATATTTTTAATGACAAAGAGGGCATATTTGGTTTTGCATATATGTCCTCTTTTATGTATTCTCTAAGTCTTCCGCTAATGGCTATTTGTTCGGGTTTACTTTTAAAATATATAGCAGGCCAATTGACCGAAGTTCAGAAAATTCTATTTTAGATATATAGTCAATTCATTTCTTTTTATTGGAATTTTCTTTTTGATATATACATTAATTCCAATGTACAGATTTTTCAACCTCAGTCTATTTTCATTCATTATTTGTTCTTTCCATTACATTAACTTTTGCTAACCATTACTTACACAAAGCAATTCTGACGACGGAAGATCGCCTGAAAAAAATAATATCCAAACTCTTCGATTTCATTATTCTCGAAACTCCCCGAAAACATGTGCCCGAGGATAAACAAATAGATTATGTAATATCTTACGAAAAAGTGATCAACGATATTGGGGAAGAATGAACGCCAGCTTAAAGAATCTACAAAAACTTAGAATTAGCGGGATGCTCTCGGCAGATGCCGGAAAAGAGGCAGAACGTAAAATTATGGAATTGGGATTAGATATTATTCCAACAAATTCTGAGGAGGACGAGCTTTAAAATTAAGATTCTTCACTCACTTCAAAGATGCTATCAAACTATCTATTTTAACCAATTTTTGTTCGCCAGTTTTCATATTTTTTAAAGTAAATGACTTGTTTCGCCATTTCCTCTGCCCCGCACAAAATCACATATGGAATATTTCGCTTATCCGCATAGCTCATTTGTTTTCCCATCTTTGCCTCATCTGGATAGAGTTCAGAAGTTATATTTTCCTGTCGCAAGTCTATTTATGGCCTTCAATGCATATAAGGCTTCTTTATTTCCAAAATTTATAAAAAGAGCTTTACTGTTTGCAGAGGCTGTTTCAGGGAAGAGTTGAGCTCTTCCAAAACCAGATAAATTCTATCCAGACCAAACGAAATACCAACCCCGCTCATATCCTTCAACCCAAAAATTCCCGTTAAATCGTCGTACCTGCCGCCACCACCGATACTGCCCATATTTACATTCTTTGGAGCGGAAACTTCAAAAATGGCTCCGGTATAATAATTTAAGCCACGGGCAAGGGTAACATCAATTTCCAAAGAGGCAGTCTGTAAGCCGAGCGCTTGAATATTTTCAACAATAAATTCCAAGCTCTTCCACTCCTTTCATTCCTATATGCGAGGCACGAAGCATTCCCTTCAAGGAATTCAATTTATCTTCATTACTTCCCTTAAAGGAAAACAATGGCTGTAGTTTTTCCAAAGCTGCTTCAGAAATATTCTTTTCCCGCATTTCTCTTTTTACGCCCTCCTCCCCTATTTTATCAAGTTTATCCAAGGCCACCGTAAAATCGATCAATTTATCTTCCGCTCCAATCACTTCCGCAATTCCAGAAAGGATTTTTCGATTGTTAATTTTTACGGTCGTTCACCTTTAAATTCAGTTTAGCTGAAAACCGCATCATATAATTGTACAAATTCCACTTCCTGCCATAGTGAAGTGGAGCCAACAACATCGGCATCGCATTGAAAAAATTCGCGAAAACGTCCTTTCTGAGGTCTGTCCGCACGCCAAACCGGCTGAATTTGGTAACGTTTAAAGGGAAATGTAATTTCATTTTGATGCTGAACAACGTATCGTGCAAAAGGAACCGTAAGATCGTAGCGAAGTGCTTTTTCAGAAATGTGAGATATTATTTTGTTACTATCTTTTTCAGAATACACATTTATCATCCACTTTTGACAGATAATCACCACTATTCAAAATCTTAAAAATTAAACGGTCGCCCTCTTCGCCATATTTTCCCATCAGGGTTTCACTGTTTTCAAAAGAAGGGGTTTCTATAGGTTGAAATCCGTAAAGCGAAAAAGTTTCCTTAATAATATCGAAAATATAATTTCGTCGTGAAACTTCTTCGGGCGTAAAATCGCGTGTACCTTTAGGAATGGAGGGTTTTTTCAAAATTATTAAAATTGAATGTTTATAATTTAAGATTCAAAATTGAAGGCATAATGATTGTTAATTCTGAATCTTGTACTTTGAATTTCTTTAGTGGCAAATATCTTAAATTATAATGAAGTTTGCCACAATAAGATTGCCTAAAGGAGATTCCTGCCTTCACATTAATTCTGTAACTTTATCCCGCTTTTACAGTCTAATGGGCAACTACAATTAAAAAAATATGTTTTCACTTTTCTGGGAAAATGTCCGCATTGCGCTGGATTCCATTAAGAGCCAATTGCTTCAGCACCATTCTTACCATTGTAATTATTGGTATTGGTATTTGGGCGCTGGTAGGTATTTTAAGCGCGGTGAAAGCTTTGGAAACGACTATTTCGGGGAATTTTGCTTCAATGGGAGCAAATACGTTTAATATTCAGCAATATGAATTTACGGTGCAGACAAGAAATAGCGGCGAAAGGGAAAAAATAAATCCCATAATTAGCTATAATAATGTTCGGGAATTTCTGGATAAATATGAATTTCCTTCCACCAAAACGTCGCTTTCCTTCCAAGGTACGGGAACTGCGGAGGTAAAATACGGTTCGGAAAAAACCGATCCGGAAATACAAGTTTATGGCGTAAACGAAAATTATTTGGAAAATACCGGAACCGAAATTGACCGCGGTCGCAATTTCACCATTTTCGATATCCGCAACAACAATAAGGTTTGCCTAATAGGATCAGATTTTGTGAAAAATCTTTTTCAAAATGAAAACCCGATAAATAAAACCATCAGCATCCGTGGGGTGAAATTTAAAGTCGTTGGTCTGTTGGAATCAAAAGGCTCATCATTCGGAAACAATCAGGATTTAAAGGTATTGATACCCGTGCAAGTTGCACGTGGAATTTATACCCAGCCCAATATAAATTACAACATCAGCGTAAAAGTTGACGACAAGCAAATGATGGAAGCCGCGCAAGACGAGGCTATCATTACTTTTCGAAATATTCGTGGGCTAAATCCAGTGGAAAAAAATAATTTTGGAATAGAACGCAGCGACGATTTGATAAACCGAATCGCCTCAATTACAAAATATTTGGAAATCGCGGCGTGGATTATCAGCATTATTACAATTTTGGGTTCATCCATTGCGCTGATGAATATTATGCTTGTTTCGGTAACGGAACGCACACGGGAAATTGGGGTTCGGAAAGCGCTTGGGGCAAAACGCTCAACAATTTCAACCCAATTTTTTATGGAAACAATTGTTATTGGGCAATTCGGAAGCGTTTTAGGAATTATTTTGGGAATACTAACGGGTTTCGCTTTTGCAAAAATTTTCGAATTCGATTTTAGTCTTCCTTGGTCTGCAATGATATGGGCAACGATAATAACCTTTATAGTTGCGGTTATTGCGGGTTCCTATCCTGCATCAAAAGCCGCACGATTGGATCCAATTGAAAGTTTACGGTACGAGTAAAAGGAATACCGATAAGTATTGGAACTAACTTCCAAAATGAAGAGGGCTTTAAAAAAAAATAGTGGAAATTGGTGCTTTTGGAATTATTTGCCCAAAAGATCACTGAAATAGGTATAAAGCTCTCCCTTTGTGATGGCTGCTCCTTGCTGAATCAAAACAAAAATATCTTTATTGCGATCATCCTTGATCGCTTTTGTTGAAGTATAAAGAGTCACGGAGTCATCGTGCAGATTTTGCCGAAGCCATTTGTATCCGTAATCTGTTGTGATATCAATATTTTCGTCCTCGATTTTTATTGCAATCAAATCCATAAATGCTTCAGAAATATGAAAGAGCATCAATTGGTTGGGTGAAATGTGCTCCAAATAATTCACCTTCTCCAAAACCCCTTCCCAGATAAGATCGCTGAAAATATCCAATTCCTCTTCAGCAACTTCCGGTTTTTCGGTCTTTAACTTTTTCCATTCCTCAGCGGTAATGGATTGTGTTGCAAGGAAATTGATGAATTCCGGCTGCATTTCCTCAAGCTGTTCCTTTGTAAGACGTGCGTATTTCATAATTTTCTAAAAAAATAAAACCTTCCCTAAATAATAGAGAAGGCCTTAATACAATTAATCGATTGGGTTATTTAGCTTCCGCAACAACTTCAAAAGTAAAGTTGCTTACCACATCTCTGTGAAAACGGATTGTTGCTTCATACGGGCCGGTGCGCTTAACGGCTCCCCCGGCAATGGTAATATATTTTTTCTCGATTGAAACACCTTCTTTTTCAAGGGCGTCAGCAAGATCGGCATTTGTTACCGAGCCAAATAATTTATCACCTTCTCCGGTTTTGGCGGAAATTTTAATTTCAAGTCCGTTCAGTTTTTCGGCTTCTGCATTAGCGGCGTCTATCACTTTCTTTTCTTTGAAAGCGCGCTGCTTTAAAGTTTCCGCCAAAACTTTTTTGGCCGAAGGAGTAGCGAGTACCGCCTGTCCTTGGGGAATCAAAAAGTTTCTTCCGTAACCGTTTTTTACTGTTACAAGATCATCTGTAAAACCCAGATTTTCTACGTCTTTTTTTAATATAAGTTCCATAATACTTTCTGGTTTTTATTTTAATAAATCTGCTACGTATGGCATAAGAGCCAGATGGCGCGCGCGTTTAACGGCTACTGCCACTTTTCGCTGATATTTCAAAGAGGTTCCGGTAAGTCTTCTTGGAAGAATTTTACCCTGCTCGTTCACAAACCTCAATAAAAAATCTGGGTCTTTGTAGTCCACATATTTAATACCGGACCGTTTGAACATACAGTATTTCTTGGTCTTATTGGTCTCAATGTTTAAGGGGGTTAGATATCTAATCTCTCCGTCCTTTTTTCCTTTTGCTTGTTGTTGTAATGTGGCCATAACTTATGCTGATTTTTTATTACGGTTTCTTCTTTTTTCTGCCCAGGCAATAGCGTGCTTGTCGAGGCTGACACTAAGGTAACGCATAAAACGCTCGTCCCTTTTAAATTCGGTTTCCAGTTCGTGAACTGCATCGCCTTCCACGGTGTACTCAAACAGGTGATAAAACCCACTTTTTTTGTTCTGGATTGGGTAGGCAAGTTTTTTTAGCCCCCAATCTTCTTTGGATATCATCTTAGCACCTTTAGAAACAAGAAGATCTTCGTATTTCTTTACTGTTTCCTTTATCTGGTCTTCAGATAAAACGGGATTTAAGATGAAAACAGTTTCGTAATGATTCATAAAAAATCTATTAAAATTAATATTTAAACTATTGGCCTTTTGCCAAGAGCGTGCAAAAATACTACTTTATTTGAAATATTCAAACCTAAATGCAATTAGTATTTATTAACTAACAAATAGGATGAAATGCCCCTTTCTTTCGACAAATGAAAAATAAAGTTGCATTTCATCGAATATTTAGTTATTATTGCCATAAGCTAAACCTACCATTGTGGAAAAAACACTACTCAAATGCGCCATTGTGGACGACTCTACACTACAGCGGCTTTCTATTGTACGCCTCATCCAAAACCACCCTTCCCTAGAACTTGTTGGAGAGTACAAAAACGCCATTGAAGCTAAGATGGGCTTGGCCTCAAATGAAATGGATCTTATTTTTTTGGATATAGAAATGCCCATCTTGTCCGGTTTTGATCTTTTGGACGATCTTACCCGCAAGCCCCAAGTTATCTTCGTTACAGGAAAAACAAAGTATGCCTTTAAGGCTTTTGATTATGACGCAGTTGATTACCTGCGCAAACCCATTTCAAAGGAACGTTTTTTAAACGCCGTTCACAAAGCAATTACCAACTACAAATTGAAAAATGAGGAAGGCTTTGAGGACGAGGATTTTATATTCGTAAAAAGTAACCTGAAAAAAAGAAAGGTGTTTTTAAATGAACTGCGTTTCATTGAAGCCCTAGGCGATTATGTTAAATTGGTCACCGAACACGAATCCCTAGTTGTTCTTTCTACTATGAAGGCATTTCAGGCCTTGTTGCCCGAAGATCGCTTTCTTCGAATCCACAAATCATACATTGTAAATCTCGACAAGGTGCAACGCTACAATAGCAAGACCATTGAGCTGGAAAAGGAAAAGCTTCCGCTGAGCCGAAACCGCAAATCTGATTTGGTTGAAGCGCTTGCCGCTACTCAAAACAGCTAATAATTATCTACATCAACATTAACACGAATGCTTGAAAATTCCTTAAATGGAATTGAAACTGCGCTCCACATTCGCAATGTAGTTCTTTGTCTTCTCCAAGGATTGTTTTTTAGGAATTTTCACTAAAAGATTAATAATAAACTTATTTTTTATGCGACCGACCGGAGGCGGTTCGGGTCCTAGAACATTTTCGTGAAACTGAATTTCCAACGCTTGGCCAAACCAAGTGGAGGCTTTCTGCACTTTTGACAAATTCTTATCCTTAAAAATAATTTTGATGGTTCTATAAAAAGGCGGATACTTGTAATTGTAACGCTCTTCGGCCTGTTCCTTGTACATCCCCTCATAATCGTTGACGCTCACCTGCTTTAAAATTTGGTGATAGGGATTATAAGTTTGTATTAAAACCTTCCCGCGTTTCTGGGTGCGCCCCGCTCTACCCGCTACTTGTTGCAACAGCTGAAAGCTTCTTTCATGCGCCCTGAAATCAGGGAAGTTTAAGAGATTGTCCGCATTCATAACACCCACCAAACTTATATTTCTGAAATCGAGCCCCTTTGCAAGCATCTGCGTACCCACCAAAATATCGATTTCCTCATTTTCCAGCGCCTCAATCAATTTCCCGTAAGCATTTTTGCCTTTTGTAGTGTCTTGGTCCATGCGCGCCACCTTTGCATTTGGGAATAGCGATTTCAATTCGGTCTCTATCTGTTCCGTACCAAAACCTTTTGTATCCAGCGTTTCGCTTCCGCAGGCAATACAGCTTTGCATCATGGCCATATGATAGCCACAATAATGACAGCGCAACTGGTTTTTATGCTTATGGAAGGTCAGGCTAACATCGCAATTAGGGCACTGGGGCGAAACACCACAGGTTGTGCACTCCACGACCGGGGAAAAACCCCTTCTATTTTGAAAAAGGATTACCTGTTCCCCTTCTTTTAAAACCTCCCGCATTTCTTCCAACAAACGATCGCTGAAATGGCCCGTCATTTGTTTTTTTCTTGTTTTTTCCTTTATATCAACAAGTTCAATTTCGGGCATCAAAACATTCCCGAAGCGTTTGTTTAAGGTAACCAAGCCGTATTTTCCGTTTTTGGCGTTGTGATAACTTTCCAAGGAAGGAGTCGCGGAACCCATCAACAGCTTTGCTTTGTGAAAATCTGCCAAAACGATGGCGGCGTCGCGGGCGTGGTATCGCGGAGCAGGACTGTATTGTTTAAAAGACGGTTCGTGCTCTTCATCAACAATAATTAATCCTATATTTTTAAAGGGAAGAAATAACGAAGAACGGGCGCCGATAACAATTTGGGCCTTCGGTTTTTCAGCAAGTACATTTTGCCAAACCTCAACCCTTTCATTCACTGAAAATTTGGAATGATAGACCGAAATTTTTTCACCAAAATATTTCTGCAAACGGCTTATCAATTGTGTCGTAAGCGCAATCTCCGGCAGCATGTAAAGTACTTGTTTGCCAGTAGAAATCACTTCTTCAATTAAACGAACGTATATTTCCGTTTTTCCGCTGGAAGTTACCCCGTGAAGCAAAACCACTTCTTTTTCTTCAAATGAAGTTTTTATATCGCGGAATGCTCTTGTTTGTGCATCGTTGAGATTTTTTATTTCAGAATTCCCTTCACCTAAAAATTCTATTCTGTCCTTTTGAATGTAATATTCTTCAAGTATATTCTTGTCAACCAATGATTTTATAATCGTTGCGGAAGCACCGCTCTTTTTTTGAAGTGAAACCGCGCCGATCGGTTTTTTGGATTGTGAAGACATCATAAAAAGTGTCATCAAAACCTCCCGCTGTTTCGGCGCCCTTGTGAGCAAATCCAACAATTCCCGCAAGTTATCCTCTGAGGAATACTCTGATGCCAGTTTAAGATACCGTTTCAATTTGGGCGTGTATTTTTCGTACACCTTTTCCTCTACTTCAATTATTTCCTTCTCCAATAATTTCTGGATAACGGAAACAATATTTCTTCGGTCCAAAATGGAGCGCGCATCATTTATGTGAAGTGAGGATTGATGCTGAAGGGCTTCAAATAAAAGAAATTCATCATCACTTAAATTTTCATCTTTTACGTTTTTGGATGCGGTAAGTTTTATGAGCGTTTCGCTTTCCAACAAAAAAGCGCTGGGCATTGCGGCTTTTATCACCTCGCCCAAGGAACACATATAATACGCTGCTATCCATTCCCAATGTTTTAATTGAAGCTGCGTTATCAGCGGTTCCTCGTCCAAAATCTGATGAATTGATTTTGCCTCATAGCCCAAAGGCGGCTGGTCGTGTACCTGGTAAACAATAGCGGTATAAATCTTAGATTTTCCGAAGGGAACAGAAACGCGAATCCCAGCCTGTAAAAAGGCGGCCTCATCCTTGTTCACACTATAGGTGAAGGCCTGTTTCAAAGGGATTGGAAGAATAACGTCTATGAAATACACTAATTAAGGAATGGATTCAGAGTTAAGGCTTATGATTTTTATAGCGATAGCTTCGCTTCGGTTCGCAATAAAAAGGCCGCCAAAATGGGCGGCCTAAAGATACTATTTTTGATATTCTTTATTGAATGCGTTGCCAGTATTGTGTCCTTCCCAAAAGTGAAAAACCTATATAGCCGCGCACCTTCAATTTATTTTCACTTTCCAATTCTATATAGCACTTATATACTTTTCCATTGTTGGGATCCATAATGGTGCCGTCGTTATATTCGTGCCCGTCTTTTTCTAAACCTCTTATGATTACCATGCCCATAATGGGTTTGTTTTTATCCTTTCCCGGGCAGTGAATACAGTCAAGATCACGTTTTGCGGGATCAAAAATTTCGACTACTTTTCCGTAAATCTTCCCGTTCTGTTTATATATTTCGACCACGGATTTTGGCTTTCCGGTTTCATCATCTATTGTTTTCCATTTTCCTGTTACATCTTGGGCAGTGGCGGTAATAACCGTTAAAGCAATGAGTGAAATTGTTAAGAATATTTTTTTCATATTTTAAATTTGGGTTAATGTTAAAGTTTCTCTTTTAAGCGCTGCAGGGAAATGTTGAGTTCAAAACCCAATAGCAGCAGATTTGAGTTTATCCAAATATATAACATCAAAATCAATAGGGCACCAATGGAGCCGTATAACTCATTATAATTTGAAAAATTATTAATATAAATTCCAAATAGATAGGTTGTCACTAAAAACAAAATTGTGGTAATCACCGCCCCTACCGAAAAAAAGCGCGAGATTTTTCCTTCCTTGGTACCAAAATAATATAAGGTGGCGATAACCACATAAATCATAACGATAAAAACCAAAAATTGAAAGAACGATACCCAAAAAACATTGTTCTGTATATAAGCCTTACTTTCAAGATCGTTAATGACATATTCCCCGTAAAGTATGACCCCCACAGAGGTTAACAACAACAATGCCAAGAAAATGGATACGGCAAGTGCCACAAGATATTGCCTAATAAAGCTCCGGTTTTTGGTTACATGAAAAGAATATTCAAAGGCGCTGAAAATGGCATTAACTCCGTTAGCCGATAAAAAAATGGACAATAAAAAAACAAATGATAATAATCCGGCTCGGGGGTTTACAGCGATATCGGCAATAATGGGATAGAAAAACTCCGTAGTCTGAGCAGGCAGAAGCGCTTCAATAAAAATCAGAAATCGGGTTTGGAAACCATCGATGGGTATGATTGGAATTAAATTCAACAAAAAAAGTAGAAATGGAAACAGCGCAAGAAAAAAACTGTACGCAATTGAGCTTGCCCTAAAAGTAAATGTGCCTTTAAATATTCCTGTAATATAAATGTCCAATAAATGATAAAGCGAGAAACCGCTAAGACCCGGCAATTTTATTTTCTTACTGAAATTTACCAGATTTCGAACGATGGGTATGTTTATTTCCGTTTTCTCCTCTTCGCTCATGAAATGGCTTTTAGGCTTAAATCCATGTTGCTCACAGAATGCGTCAGCGCCCCGCTCGAAATATAATCAACCCCACATTCGGCGTATTTTCTGGCGGTTTCCAAAGTAATTCCGCCGCTGGATTCGGTAAGAACTTTTCCGTTGATTAGCTCCACGGCTTTTCGGGTATCCTCATAATTAAAATTATCGATCAAAATACGATAAATTCCCTCCGATTGCAGAATTTCCTCGATTTCGGAAAGATTGCGTGCTTCAATAATAATTTTAAGGTTTAGTTGATTTTCCTGTAAATATTTCTTGGTTTTATCTATTGCCTTTGTAATTCCACCGCAAAAATCAATATGGTTATCCTTAAGCATAATCATATCATAAAGTGCGAAACGGTGGTTTTCGCCGCCTCCTATTTTTACCGCCCACTTTTCAAGAACGCGCAAGCCAGGAGTGGTTTTCCGGGTATCGAGAATTTTGGTTTTGGTTCCTTCCAAAATTTTTACATATTCATTCGTTTTGGTGGCAATGGCGCTCATTCGTTGCATTGCATTAAGCACGAGGCGTTCAGCTTTTAGGATGGATTGGGAAAGTCCCTCGACAACAAAACTAACATCGCCATATTTTACGTGGCAGCCATCCTTTATCTTAATATCCATTTTTAAGCCAGGGTCAACATATTCAAAAACTTGACGCGCGAATTCCACCCCAGCAATAATCCCTTCATCCTTCACCAATAATTTTGCCGCACCTCTCGCATCTTCGGGGATACAGGCCAACGAAGAATGGTCCCCATCGCCAACATCCTCCCGGATGGCATTGGCTATAAGTATGTCTATTTCCTTATTGAATTGTTTTTCCGAAATCATTGCCGCATAATTTCAGCTAAAATACTTTAAAAAGTTTGAAGAAGGAAGCCATAACGCCAAACCGCTTGCATTTAACTTTGTATTTTTGGCTTCTGAAATACTTATGATGAAGATTACCCTTTACGCCATTGGAAAAACAGACAACAAACAACTGCAGGTACTAATAGAGGAGTACCGCAAACGTCTTGGTTTTTACGTTTCATTTGAAATGGAAACGATTCCTGATGTGAAAAATGCGAAAAACCTTTCGGAAGCGCTTCAAAAACAGGCGGAAGGAGATGAAATTTTAAAGCGAATTTCCACTGCAGATATACTTATTTTATTGGACGAAAAAGGTAAAAACCATTCTTCGGAAACTTTTGCCGATTTTCTTCAGAAAAAAATGAATAGTGGCTTGAAGAATCTGGTCTTTGTAATTGGAGGCCCATATGGTTTCAGTGAAGCAGTTTATGAAAGGGCGAACGGGAAGCTGTCGCTATCCGCGATGACCTTTTCGCATCAAATGGTCAGATTGTTTTTTGTGGAACAGCTTTACAGGGCTTTTACCATTTTAAGAAATGAACCGTACCACCACAGGTAAATTTACGATTTGCGCAAATCCTTGATGGCACGTCTTATTTTCTTTTTCAGATCGCGATCTTCCGTGTATATCACCACCCCATAGCGGCGGGTGTCAAAATTGCGGTAAATATCCTTCTCCTCGTACTCTTTAAGTTCGATGGAACTTATATTTTCAGAATTAAAATCTGATATCAACTCCTCCAATTCAGGATTTTTTTTCAAATCCAAGATCAATCCCTTATTGTTGTCGTAGAGTAAACCAAAGCGGATAAAATCCTTTGGATTGCAGGAATTTTGATCTAAAACCTTATTATCGCCAATGGAAGCTGTTTGAAAATTTTCCGAAAAATAATAAGCATCAGCAATAATCTTACGAACTACAAAATCTATTTGGTCGCCGCGATTATCCAGCGTTTTGTATTCAGAAATCCAAGTTTTGTTTTCGCGCTGTAATTCACATTCGCCCAAAGTTGAATCTTGACCGAAACAAATTCCGAAGAAAAGAAAGGAAAGTAGAAGCGTAATTTTCTGCATTTTCTATTGGTTTTTGGTTAAGCCAATAGCACGCAAGTAGTAATTTATTTTGGGTTGAAATAAATTTAAAGAGTAGATTTTAGGGTAGTACTAAGATACACAAAAAAGTTTGAAATCAATTCATTGGAAGAAAATGGAGAAACCCCCATTCACCTTAAAACCGCATAAACCACCGCATCAACTTAAAACGGAACGAAGTATGTGGATAGTAGCGAATGGACGGGTCCAGCCAGGTTGGCTTATCCATCACGCTTTTGTAATGCGTAAAAGCTTTGAAACCCGCCTCGCCGTGGTAACTGCCCATTCCGCTGTGGCCCACCCCGCCGAAGGGAAGATTGGAATTGCTTATGTGCATCACCGTTTCGTTAATTGCACCGCCGCCAAAGGAGACTTCGCGTAAAACTTTCTTTTTTACTGAATTGCTTTTTGTGAAAACATAACAGGAAAGCGGCTTTGGCAAGCTATTTACCTTTTTTATTGCGTCTTCAATTGTTTCATAGGAAATTACCGGAAGTATCGGGCCAAAAATTTCTTCCTGCATCACGGCGTCATCCATCGCTACATTTTGCATAATTGTGGGCTGAATGTAGCGTGATTGCATATTTGTTTCTCCCCCAAAATATACTCTTTCGGGAATTATCATTTTTTTCAGCCGTTCAAAATTATCGTAATTAATTATCTGCACATAATTGTCATTTTCAAAAGCGAAATGTTGACTTATAATTTCATCTTTTAATTGCTGAAGAAGCCGTTGCTCAATACTTTTATGCACCAAAATATAATCCGGTGCAATGCAGGTTTGGCCAGCATTTAAGAATTTTCCCCAAACAATCCGCTTTACCGAAACTTTTAAACTGCAATCCTCGTGGACAATAGCGGGGCTTTTTCCGCCCAATTCCAATGTCACCGGAGTAAGATTTTCGGCAGCGGCTTTATAAACTATCTTTCCAACTTTTGTACTTCCGGTGAAGAAAATCTTATCGAATTTTTGCCTCAGCAATTCCTGCGTTTCTTCTACTCCGCCTTCTATCACCGTGAAATATTCTGGCGAAAAATTTTCTTTTACAATTTTTGCCATTACGGAAGCAGTGTTTGACGGAAGCTCGCTGGGTTTCAAAACAATCGTATTACCCGCGGCCATCGCGGCAATCACGGGTGCGAGTGAAAGTTGATAGGGATAATTCCAAGCTCCAATAACCAAACACACGCCCAATGGCTCCGGAATAATGTAGCTGGAAGCCGGAAAATTGAGAATTCCCGTAGAAACCTTTTCCCTTCTCGCCCAGTTGTAAATCATTCGGCGAGCTTCCTTTATATCATTATAAAGCAGGGAAAGTTCAGTGGTGTAATTATCGAATTCAGATTTTTTGAAGTCTTTGTAAATGGCTTCGTGAAGTAGTTGCTCATTTTTCTTTATAGCATTACGAAGAATTTTCAATTGTTTTCTCCGGAATTGGATGTCCCTTGTACTATGCGTTTTGAAGAAATTTCGCTGGCTGTCGATGATTTGTTGCATAGTTTGGTGATTTTGTTTCTAAGGTGAACATCCCCCCTGCCCCCCTTAAAAGGGGGAATTAATTGTAATTACAATCATGCCAATAGCTATCGATTTTGCTTTCGATTTAGGAATCATTTATCCCTATTTAAAACCTTGTACTCCTCATAGCAGGCGCTCATGGCATCGAGAATCTGCAGATCGTTGGCGGTGCGGATAAAATCTTTGGAATAGCTGCATTTGTTGAGAATTTCGTCAATATCTACCCGTTCCAGTTGAAGAACTGCCATCAAAGTTTCACGGTTATATTTAGATTGGAGTAGATTCCTGATTTCATCGTCTTCCTTCATCTGCCGCAGTTTCCGCATCTGCCGCGGCCTTTTCCCAAAGACGTTATAAAGAAAATCAGCAGGATTGAAAATAGAACTCAAAACTTTGCTAACCGCCCCGGGCTGCACATTTCCGCCCTCGTAGCCTGAGCCGAGACCGGAAATTCGGTAGCGATAATTATCATATATAGGAATCAGCTTTGCGTCAATTTCTACGTATCCGGTTAGTTCCACCGGTTTTACTACCACTTCTTCCAAGGCAATTCCCAACTCGGTCATTTTCACTTTTATATCGCCAAATTTCAACCAATCATTCGTAACCCGCACCCGTAGCGATTTAAAGCCTAAGTAGGAAAAATAAAGTGTATCGTTCACGGCCGCTTTTAGGGAGAATTCGCCCTTTTCATTCGTGGTGGTCCCTATAACCTGATTTAGGTTTACGATGTTCACATTTTCCAAGACCTTGTCGTCAGCATCATTTTGAACGATTCCCTTAACCATAAATGTTTCCTGGGAAAAAGCATTGGACACAACCAATAAAAAGGCAAAAATTAGAAGTATTTTTTTCATTTCAATTTTTCAATATAAAGAAAAAATTAGATGGCTAAAAATTTTCTTTCATTTTCAATTTTTGAACGTAAATCTTCCTTTACGTTATTGAACCACTCATTTTTCAAAATGCTTAAAACAATGCTGTCGCGCCTACCATTGGGAGCGCTACAATTACTGCGCAAGATACCCTCCACGGTACAGCCGATACTTTTCATGGCAGCTATACTTCTGGCATTGTTGGCATCTGCACGAAACTCTACACGGTCCAAATGTAGGGTTTCGAAAGCAAATTCAAGTAACAACATTTTGCACTGTTTGTTGATTCCCGTTCCCTGAAATTCCTTGCCATACCAAGTATATCCCAATTGAACAGAATTATGATTTTTCTGAAAATCATAAAACCTAGTGGAACCGGCAATTTTATTTGAAAGTTTGTCGAAAACAATAAAAGGATAGGCAGATTCTTCCTTTCTTCCACTCAAAGCGTATTCAATATAAGTTTTTAGGTTTTCTGCACCATTCGCCGGTTGCAACGAATATTTCCAAAGTTCCGGTTGGTTTTCTGAAAAAGGAAGAAGTTTTTCAATATCAGAATAATGTAATGGAACTAACTTAACGCGTTCGTTTTCAAGAAAATATTCATTAAGAAAATTAAAAGTTTCCATAACCAAACAAAAACGGGCCTCGAATTAGAAGGCCCGTAAATATAAGTATATAGACGTTAAACTGATATTAAAGTTTAATCTTTTGAAAGGTAAATGCAGGGTGCTGGATGACTGATGGCGGATGTAAAAATTTTGAAGTACACTTTTAAACTCCCCAACTCATTAACTCTTTAATCTTTCCTTCTTCGTCTTCCGCCAGTACCTTTTGAATCTGGACGGGGTGCGCTCCTTCTTTTTCCTTTAAAGTTCGATTTATCACTACCACCGTCAGAACCGCCGCTGCGTTTTTTAAAACTGCCTTTACGTTCGCCGCGATCTCCACTTCTTCCGCCTCTATCGCTTCGGTCGTTCCGGTCGCCTCTTCTTTTCCCCCGGTCGCGTCCGCCGCTACCGCTTCTGCCCTTACGGCCGCTGTCTTTTGAAATTTCAATATTTATCTGTCTTCCATCGAGTTTGAAATCCTTAAAGATTCCCATCACCAGTTCCTGGTGTGTGGTATCTGTGTTGAAGAAAGAAAAACTGTCCTTTACGTCAACTTTGTAAACATCGTCTTTCCCAAGTTGAAGCAAATCGCGAAGGAAATCCTTCAAGCTCATCCAATCAAAATCGTCTTTGTTTCCGATGTTTATGAAATAGCGTGTGCTGTCTTTTGAATCTTCCTCGGAAAAATTGCGTTCGCCGCCAATATTAAGATCTTTGCTATTTTTGTAATAATTCAAAAAGCGGGTAAATTCTACAGAAAACACTTTTTTGATCAATTCCTCTTTTGAAAAATCTGCCAATACTTCATTGATATTCGGAAGATAGGGATCAATCTCGTGGTTTATTTTTGTGTCCTTGATGCTGTTCGCCAAATGGAACATCTGCACCTCGCAGATTTCCATTCCTGAAGGAATGTCCTTTGCAACAAACTGCTTTTGGATAATTTTTTCAATGCTCTTTATTTTCCGAACCTCACTTTTTGAAACAATAACTATAGAAACACCTGTTTTTCCGGCACGACCTGTACGGCCGCTTCGGTGAGTGTAAGTTTCAATTTCATCCGGCAATTGGTAGTTTATTACGTGGGTAATATCGTCAACATCAATTCCACGGGCGGCAACGTCTGTTGCTACCAGCATTTGAATTTGGCGGTTTCGGAAGGATTTCATCACCAAATCTCGTTGGTTTTGGCTCAAATCGCCGTGAATTGCAGCTGCATTATAACCGTCCTCAATAAGTTGTTCGGCCACCTTTTGGGTATCGCGTTTTGTACGACAGAAAACAACCGAGAAAATATCGGGGTTTGCATCTGCCAAACGTTTTAAGGCGTTGTAACGGTCGCGAGCGTTCACCAAATAATATTCGTGCGAAACTTGGTCTGACCCTACGTTTTTGGTGCCCACGGTAATTTCCACGGGCGTGTGCATAAATTTCTTTGCAATTGAAGAAACCTCCTTTGGCATCGTTGCGCTGAAAAGCCAAGTGCTCTTTTCCTTCGGGGAATGCGAAAGGATTTCAGTAATATCCTCATAGAAGCCCATATTGAGCATTTCATCCGCCTCATCGAGCACGCAATATTCTATTTTTGAAATATCCACTAACCCACGTCCAATCATATCCTTCATCCGGCCGGGCGTCGCAACTACAATTTGGGCACCTTTTTTAATTTGGCGTGCTTGGTCGGTAATGCTGGCGCCACCGTAAATTGCTGTAACGTTTAGCCCGGGCATATATTTACCATAGGCTACCATTTCATTTGTAATCTGAAGGCAAAGTTCGCGCGTAGGCGAAAGGATTAATCCTTGTGTGGTACGACTTTTTACGTCAATTTTTTGCAACATCGGGAAACCGAAAGCTGCTGTTTTTCCGGTTCCGGTCTGTGCGAGGGAAACCATATCGGTTTCGCGCTCCAAAAGGATTGGAATTGTTTTTTGTTGTACTTCCGAAGGGGTTTCAAACCCCATATCGGCAATGGCTTTTAGAAGATTTTCTTCCAAGCCCAGTGCTTTGAATGCTGTCATTTGTAGTTATAAAATTTTATTTGTGTGTTTAGCAGGAAGCACATTTACACAAATAAAACGTACAGCTTCACTTAAACACTACCCCACCCTGGGGATTTTTCAAGCGGCAAAAGTAGTGTTTTATTTATGATTTATGAGATACGAATGTAGATTTATTTTTTGACGGGTGTTCGAGGACTTGTGACCGATGTTAATATAAATCGTACATCGTCAAGCTAAAATCGAAAATCGAAAATCATTTAGATAAATATTCAATTAACTGTCGCATGGCCTTCCCTCTGTGGCCAATTTTGCTTTTTTGGGTTAAAGTCATTTCCGCAAAGGTTTTATCGAAGCCTTTTGGTTGGAATATGGGGTCGTAACCGAAACCTGATTCGCCGCGAAGTTCTTTTATTATTTCACCTTCGCAGATGCCTAAAAACATAACCTCGCTATTGTTCAAGGAAAGGGCAATCGCGGTCTTAAAACGTGCACCTCGATCTTCTTTGCCTTCAAGCTTTTTTAATAGTTTTTGAATATTCGCTTTTGAATCGTGCGAAACTCCAGCATATCTTGCGCTATAAACGCCGGGCTCGTTGTTTAGCGATTTTACTTCCAAACCGGTATCGTCCGCAAAGCAATTCAATTTAAAATGGTCGCGCACATAATTCGCTTTTAAAATTGCGTTGCCTTCAATAGTACCGGCAGTTTCCGCAATATCTTCATTACAACCTATATCATCCAAACTCAATAGTTCCAGATGTTTCGGAAGCATTGCCTTTACTTCTATGAACTTGTTTTTATTGTGGGTGGCGAAGACGAGTTTCATTTTGATTTACGATTTACGATTTACGATTTTTGAATTTTGAATTTTGATCTTTTTTATTTGGTTCCGTTAGCTATCGGAATGGGTTTTGTTTAGAATTTTCTGAGTTATAACGCTGAATAATTTCATCAGACGCCTTAATGGTTTTCTTCAACCACTGCATTTCAATCTCAAACTTTTCCTCCTCGGAAAGTTGCCAATTTACGTTGCTCTGCTTCATTTTTGAAACAACACTCTGCAAAATAATCGCCGCGGATACCGAGATATTCAGACTCTCCGTAAAGCCGTACATCGGGATTTTCAAAAACCCATCGGCGGCTTCCATTACGGTATCGCTCAACCCGTCGCTTTCCTTTCCGAAGAAAAAAGCACTTTTTTTGGAAACATCAAATTCGTGAAGCATTGTGGAATTATCGTGCGGCGTGGTGGCAATAATTTGATAATCAGAATTTTTCAGACTTTTAATGCATTCCTTTATTGAATTATGACGCTTAAAATCGACCCACTTTTGTGCGCCCATCGCAATTTCCTTATCAATTCGTTTGCTCACTTTTTCCTCCACCACATACAAATCCTGAATTCCGAAAACATCGCAGGTTCGCATTACGGCACTGGTGTTATGAAGCTGATAAACATCTTCTGTGACTACCGTGAAATGGCGTGTGCGTTCCGACAGAACTTTTTGGAAACGCTGGTTTCGCTGTTCGGTGAGATAGGTTCGGAGGTATTTCAGCAGTTCTTTATTCAAGCTATTGGGCTATTGAGTTATTGAGTTATTTGCGCTAAGATAAAAGTTATGGGTCAAAAAGTATTCAATTCATTAAATTTAACCATATACCTCCCCCTACGAAGGGGGCTAGGGGGATGTCTTTGATTAAATCGTTTCTTTTAAAAAACCCCAATTTTAAATAACTTAGTGACCAAATAACTTAAAAATGAGAATTGCAGTATTAACTGGCGCCGGCGTGAGCGCGGAAAGTGGATTGAAAACCTTTCGCGACAGCGATGGGCTATGGGAAGGTCACGACGTGATGGCAGTGGCCTCGCCCGAAGGTTTTGCGCGCAATCCCGAAGTTGTGATGGATTTTTACAATCAAAGAAGGCGACAACTTTTAACCGTTCACCCCAATGCCGCCCACCATGCATTGGCCGAACTCGAGAAAAACCACGATGTTACAATCATAACCCAAAATGTGGATGATTTGCACGAAAGAGCGGGGAGCAATAATGTAATCCATCTTCACGGTGAACTTTTGAAAGCGCGCAGCACGGTTGACGAAAATTTAATTTTGGATTGGAAAAAGGATTTGAATATAGGCGATTGCTGTGAAAAAAACCATCAACTTCGGCCGCATGTTGTCTGGTTCGGCGAAATGGTGCCGATGATTGAAATTGCCGCAGAGGTCGTTGAAAACGCCGATGCGATAATTATTGTGGGAACTTCTATGCAAGTTTATCCCGCGGCGGGATTAGTGCAATATGCAAAGCCCGTAACACATATTTATTTTGTAGATCCGAAGCCTTCCATTTCGGAAAACGAACGAATTTCGGTTTTTGCGGAGAATGCTTCTACTGGAGTTCCAAAGGTTGTGGAACTTTTAAAATAATGAATTATGCTTCCCGAAGATTTAAAAGAAAAATTGCTGGAGGTTGATAGCAGTAAAAAAAGCAGACAGCAAATTGCTCTCTGGATTACCAAAAAACCTCACTACGTTCGTGAAACTCTGCAGTGGTGTTTCAATCCAAAAAGTGATTTATTAGTAAAGGCTACATGGGTTTTGGAGATAATCTGCGAACAAAAACCTGAATTATTTTTTAAATATATGCATTTGTTTTTTGAACAGCTTCCTAATATTGAAGATGATTCGGCGCTTCGTTCCTGCGCCAAAATATGTGGGATGCTTTGCCATTATCATTATATGCATGAGTTGGGTATATTTTCAGAAGTTTTAAATAAAAAAGAAAGAAAATGTATTACGGAATGTTGTTTTGATTGGCTAATCACTGATAAAAAAGTTGCTTGTCAGGCTCCCGCAATGGAAGCGCTTTATTATTTGGGAAGCGATAAAAAAAATGATTGGATTTACCCGGCATTGCGAAACATTCTCACTGAAAAAGCACCACAGAAAAGTGCTGGCTACCAAGCGCGCGCACGGAAAATTTTGAAATGGATATCATAATAAATAGTTGTTGTTGGCGAAGAGAACAAACCTACAAGACCAGTTTTCAGCAGTTAGGATAAATGATCCTGATTTTTTTAATTACCAATACCCAATAACTGGTTGGCGCCATTAAGCCCCCACTGAATTCCGAAAAGCGCGATTAGGTCGTCCTGCTTTTCAAAATTATTTCCAAAACTTCCTGTAAGATATACGTTTTCCAGCACTTGATATTTTATGTTGCCGGCAGAACGGTAACTTGAAAGGTCCCCGCTTCTGTTTATGTATTCATAACCCACGGTTAATTTATTGAATTCCAATTCTCCTTTTACACCCATATCAAAGGCATTATAATCTGAAGTCGTGCTAAAAGTTATCGGCTGTTCTTCTCTTAAATAACGAACGAATCCATATAAAATAAAATAATCAAAGTTTTCCCGATTTAGAAAAAAAGAAGCTGAAACGGTACTCCAAACTCCCAATCTTCCGAAGCCATTATTATTGAATTGATCCTGTTCAAAACGATGATTGTAGGCCATCGCAAGGTCGACAGCCAAAGCTGGTTTTCGATTTATAATATCCTGCATTTGTTGGGTGTAACCCTGTTTTTCAGAAATTTCAACTATCGCATTCCGAAGATATTTCGCCATCTCATTATTATATAACTCCCATTTTCTGCTGCAGCGCGGATCGGTGCCATCATTCTCGCAATCGGGCTCGGGATGTTCCTGTTGGTATAAATCCTGCAAATCGAGAATTTCTATATTTAAATCCTCAATTTTTCCATAAGTATCCAAATAATCTTCAATATCATTTCGCCTTTTCAATTCAAAAACGGTGGCGCGAGCGCCCAAGGAAATGTTCACAATGGAATCCGGTGCTTTTACATACGCCACTGAAAAAGAAGCCAATTTCAATTTTGAAAAGGGATATTGCTTTTTATTTTGGTCAATTCCATAATAGGACAGTGCCGATCTCGTTACGCTTCCCTTTAGCCAAAACGGGGTGATTTCCACCGCAATATTGTCTAAAATTCCATCGGTAGCAATATCCTGCAAAATACTAATTCCCAAAGCACGTGAGGAATTGGGCCGTTGGATGGTGGAAGGGGCAGCATCCAGTAAAACAAAGGCCGGAGCGTTAGGGATTTCCAGATTTATTGCTTCAAAATTTATAATGGTATTATCTGTTTGTGAAACCGCAAAACCATAAAATAGAAGCAGCGAAATAACGATAACCCTTTTCATACAAAGCTTATTTTTTTGGTCACCATTACTTTGCTGTCATCTATTATTAGCACTTCCCCAGCAAAATTTTGGTATTTCTTCTCGCCTGCCGGGCCACCGTCCAAACTATAAACAATAAAAATGGTATCAATTGCTTTTTGTCTGAGCTCGGGAGGGAGGTTTACAAAATTTATCGTGGTACGCACCCGCAATGTTTTGTCCGTCAAATTTTTATTGATATCCACTTTTGTGCTCGGGATATTTCCGCCGCTACCTTTTTCCGAATCAAAAAGTTTGGTGTAGCTACCTTCAAATTTTAAATCGACGCGGGAAGTGGCAATGCCCACTACCCCAGCCTGCACCTGTATTTTTACTTGTCGCAGGCTGTCATCTGTTGTATAATTTTCCATTTTTGAAATTGGTTAGTTGCAGGTGAGGCTTGCGTTGTTAGATATCCTAAATATAGGAAGATGGACCAACATTTCAAATATAAAAACCTAAATATCAAATTTTTACATAAACTTATTTAAGATTTCAACATTTTAGTAATCGTCGATTTCAAAAATATTAGAGCAAAAAAAACCTGCAAGATTTAAATCTCGCAGGTTAATATAAATTTTCGGCAACTAATTAGGCCGAATCGCGCGGTTGATGTTTTTCCTGTCTCTGGTCCAATTGCGGATTCACTTCTTTGCCGTCGGTGGCTTTTTTGTTTATAGCCTGTTCTTTTTTGCTCTGCTTTTCCTGTTCCAAATTTTCTTTCTTATTGTCCATAACATATTTTTTTTGAGTGAATTTATAAGATACATAAGTTTCCATTGGACTTCAAAAATTTAAAATGGAATTAACATCTACCTTTTCACTTCCTTCAGCAGCCAACTTTCCAGATTTACCTCGCTATCCTTACTGTGAAGTACCGAAATATCGCCTGTACATTCAAAAACTACGGCACGCACTTGCGAGAGTTCCAAAACGTTTGCCTCGCGAAGTTTTGAGCGCAGATCCGATTCTGTGACTCTCGCTTTCTTGAGATTTTTATGTAGAATTTCCTCACCATCCATAAGAAGCATTGGTTGATTGTCTACTATTTTTTGAATTATCGCGAATCTCCTCATGGCGGCAACCGCAATTTGAAGTACATAAACTGCCCCCATTCCCACAATACCTTGTAGCAAACTGGTGGATTTTGATAGCACGGTAGTGGCAATAATTGAGCCTATGGCCACGGTCATGGCAAAATCAAAACTGCTCATTTTTGAAAAGCTGCGCTTGCCTGCCAACCTCGTATAAAGTATGGTGGCACAATAAATTCCCGTCGCTGATAGTGCAATTGCAATTAATGATGTTGTGGATGCTTCAAACCATTTTTCCATTTTTTTTCTATTTAAAATTTATCTTTTGAATTGTTATTAAATGAATTCCCATTTTAGTTTCGATACCGCAACCCTACAAAGATTATCGGCCACGCAAGCAATTAAAGAAGCACTAAAATAAGTTAAACCAATCTTAATTGGGAATTTTCTAAGAATTTTAATCTCTGTTGAAATGTATCTTTAAACAACAAAAAAATTAAAACTATGAAAACGACACACGAAAAAGCAAAAGAGCATAACCACGAAGAAATAGTGGATAACCTACAAGCTCTTTTGGAAAAAAATTATGATGCCCAAAAAGGTTTTACCAAAGCAATGGAAGATGCGGAAAATCCCAGATTAAAAGGGTTTTTGAAAAAGCAGGCAGCACAGCGAAGCCGTTTTGCCAATGAACTTACCCAAGAATTGCGTTCATTAAATGAAGAGCCAAAAGAAAGTGGAAGCACAACCGGCACTCTTCACCGCGCATGGATCGACGTTAAAACAGCCTTTACCGGTAATGATGATGAAGCCGTACTTGAGGAATGCATTCGCGGAGAAAAGGCAAGTGCCGATGAATATGAGGATAAATTAAAAAATCAGAATTTTCCGCCACAAATTTCGAATGTACTGCGCAAACAGTCTGATGAAATACATAATACCCTCTCAAGGGTAAAAAGATTGGAAGACCTTGCCGATAGTGAATAAGATATATTAATGAAAAAGAAAAATGGCAAGAAAAAGCCCTGCTACTTAATTGTATGCAGGGCTTTCAGTTTAACAACCAATCATTAAACACTAGTTTTTAATAAATTTCTTATTTACCACTATTTTGTTTCCGTCCAAGATTGAAACATTATACACACCTTCCGATAAAGTACTCACATCAATTGCATTGTCGCTATTTATTTTTGAATTTGAAAGTTGACGCCCCAACATATCCGAAATTATCACCGAATATTGGTTTAAGTCCAATCCGGATGCTACAACATTTAATTTATCCGAAGTTGGATTTGGATAAACCGAAAAAGCGGAAGATTCAAATTCGGAAACATTTAAGGGAGCAGATGGCAATTCAAGTAAATTTCCACCTAACGGGCTGGCCACGTAAAGTCCGAAATTGGGACCATTGGAGTTTTGGCTAGGATCCAAAAATCCGGAAGCTAGAACGGTAAGCGCTGCACCCTGCAGACCTAAAGTTGCCAATGGGGCCTGATAGGCCGCAACTCCAACTGTTCCACTTGCATCACGCACTTCAATTACATAATCCGCGGTGGGCAATTCCAAATAACCTTGAAATTCGGAATATGAAATATCGTTAACTATTGTTCCGGCCCCTACCCCGGTTTCAACAACATCTACCGTAGGAGCATCTGTTGAGCCGTGATGTACCAAAACATCCACATTATTTGAATTTGAAGCCATTTCTCGAGCCATCGGGAAAACCTGCAAAGTTAATGCTGGAGCAGGGCTATATCCTGTTGCACTCACAATTCCATCGGCGACAACAATATATTTTTCATCGGCTGCGAGTGTAACGGGCACCGTCAATAGTGCGTCGCCCACGCTTGAACTATTTCCTGGAGCTACAGATATTTCAATCTGGACTTCTGCTGGAAGATCGATAAATGGTGTTGCCGTTCTAAAGGCAAAGTTATCCAAGGCTAAATCAGCGTTTATATAAACGTCAACGGTTGCTGCAGCCGCGTCGGCTGAGTTGTGTATCACTTGTACACGAGCAGTTTGTGCAATAGAGCTTATTGTAAATAAAGCCATTGCGAGAATCGGTAATACTTTTTTCATAATATTGAGTTTTAAGTTCGGGAATAAAACTACGAAACAAAATATTTTGTTTAATCTTTTTTCGTAAAAGTTTAACAGAATTATTTTAATAACTATAAATCAATCATTTATAAAAAGTAAAAATTCCAAAAAAATACATTTTAGGCATAAAAAAAGACTTCAATATTGAAGTCTTCCCTAATGTATGTTGAAGGTATATTAAACTATGGCAATACCGGCATTTTTTATATCTGCAAAACCACCTGCTACATCCACCACATTATGAATTCCTCTACTTTTTAAAATAGAAGCGGCAATAACGGAACGATAGCCTCCCGCGCAATGTACATAAAACGTTTTATCTTTGGGAAATTCACTTAAATGATCATTTAAAAATCCCAACGGCACAAGGTTCGCATCCGGAATATGGGCTATTTCATATTCTGTATCGTTGCGCACATCATAAACGGGGATTTCTCTTTTTAATTCCTCTTTAAATTCATCAGCGGAAATTGAGCTAAGCTCACCAACTTCCTTTCCAGCTTTTTTCCACTCATCGATTCCTCCCTTTAAATATCCCAGCGTTTTATCAAAACCTACACGGGAGAGCCTTGTAACGGCTTCTTCCTGTCTTCCTTCGGGCGCTACCAATAATAATTTCTGGTCCACATTGGCAACCAACGCACCCACCCAGGGTGCAAAATCGCCGTCCAACCCAATAAAAATGGAATTCGGGATATGTCCTTTTACAAATTCACTTTGATTGCGAACATCCAACACCAGCGCATCTGTTTCATTGGCTATTTTTTCGAAGGTTTCGGGATCTAACCTTTGGGTGCCTGTTTTAAGCACCTCATCAATTGAGGTATATCCCTCTCTATTCATTTTTACATTCAACGGAAAATACAATGGCGGAGGCAACAGCCCATCGGTTACTTCTTTTATAAATTCTTCCCGCGTCATATCTGCACGCAGTGCATAGTTTATTTTTTTCTGGTTTCCCAAGGAATCCACCGTCTCCTTCATCATCTTTTTTCCGCAGGCGGAACCCGCGCCGTGAGCTGGATAGACGATTACATCATCTGCCAAAGGCATAATTTTATTTCTTAGACTGTCAAAAAGAATTCCCGCGAGTTCTTCCTTTGTAATTCCCGCTCCTTTTTGCGCCAAATCGGGACGGCCTACATCACCTAAAAAAAGTGTATCACCGCTGAAAATGGCATAATCCTTTCCCGCGTCATCCCTTAATAGATAGGTAGTGCTTTCCATTGTATGGCCCGGAGTGTGAAGCGCAAGAATGGTTACATTTCCTATTTTGAATTCTTGTCCATCTTCAGCGATAATTGCTTCAAAATTTGGGTCTGCATTTGGTCCGTAAACAATAGAAGCTCCGGTTTTATCGGATAGTGTTATATGTCCGCTAACAAAATCGGCGTGGAAATGGGTTTCAAAAATATACTTTATTTTGGCCCCATCATTTTTGGCTCTATCCAAATAAGGTTTGGTTTCGCGCAACGGATCAATAATTGCCGCTTCGCCTTTACTTTCAATATAATAGGCACCCTGGGACAAACATCCAGTATAAATTTGTTCAACTTTCATGGCTCGATATTTTCGGTAAATATACGGAATGTAACAAGTATCTCTTTCCTAAGACCAATTCAATAAAACTTTTATTTTATCTTTATCGACCACCTAAAAAAAATAACTATGAAACCTTTAGCTTATATTCTATTTGCTTTTTTAATCATTTCCTGCAATACGGAAAAAAATCAGGAAAACACTGTTCGTGACCTTGCGAAAAAAGACATATTGGAAAAATTGCAGCTTTCGGAAGGCACCAAATTTAATGATGAAAACATTGAAGTAAAGGAAGAAAGTTTTAAGGGAGAAGGGATTGAAACGGAATATGTGGTGAAAATTACTGTAAAATCGCAGGACAAAGAAGGCAATGAAGTGGTAAAGACCCATACAATGCATTATAAAAAAATAAAGGATGGGGGTCTCGCCCCCGAAGATTACGAACTTACCTCTTTTGAATAATAAGAATACCTATGAAACTACTGCTTTATCTATTTCTCGGCACTACCCTTTTTTCGTGCAATTCCACACAAACCGCCTCTGCACAGAAACAAACCAATGTTGACTATGCCAATACAATAACCGCCCAAGATCTTAAAAAACACCTATATATTTATGCCGGCGACGCCATGGAGGGAAGAATGACGGGCACCAAAGGACAGCACATGGCGGCGGAATATCTACGGAATTTCTATATGGACGAAGGCATTAAATCGCCCATTGAAGAGAATAATTATTTCCAAAACATTCCAAAAAGTTTTTTTAGCGGAAGGCCAGATCCGCAGCCTTCTGAAAATGTGGTTGCCTATATAAAAGGTTCCGAAAAACCCGATGAGGTCGTTATTATTTCGGCACATTTAGATCATGTGGGCATCGATAAAAACGGCGTTGTTTATAACGGTGCAGACGACGATGGAAGTGGCACTGTTTCAATCCTCGAAATTGCACAGGCATTTCAACAAGCGGTGAAGGATGGCAATGGACCTAAACGCTCCATTTTATTTCTTCACGTTACCGGCGAGGAAATAGGTCTTTTCGGTTCAAGATATTATACACAAAATCCTATTTTTCCTTTGGAAAACACGGTCTGTGATTTAAATATTGATATGATAGGAAGGGTTGATCCAGATAAAAAAGACAATCCAAATTACCTTTATTTAATAGGAAGCAATAAACTTAGCCAGGAATTGCAGGATGTTTCAACAATGGTTAACGATAAATATTCAAATTTGGAATTGGATTATAAATATGACGACCCGAACGATCCAAATCGATTTTATTACCGAAGCGACCATTATAATTTCGCAAAAAACAATGTGCCTATTATTTTCTATTTCAACGGAGTACACGAAGATTATCACAAAGTTACCGACACTCCAGATAAAATTGAATATGAGCTGATGGCTAAAAGAGCAAAGCTGATTTTTTTAACAGCGTGGGAAATTGCCAATCGCGATAAGCGGATTTCTTTGAATAAAAAAGATGAAAATTAGATGTTTTGAAATAAAAACTATTAAAACCACGAAGGTTGAAAACACGACTGTTTAAACCACAACTTAATTTTGAATTTTCAATAAAAAAAGCTTCCTAGAAATAGGAAGCTTTTTTTTGGGTGGAAGACCGGGTTCGAACCGGCGACCTCTTGAACCACAATCAAGCGCTCTAACCAACTGAGCTACAACCACCATTTTATACTTTTAGCGCTCTAACCATCCCGATAGCTATCGGGAGAGCTACAACCACCATTTTATACTTTTAGCGCTCTAACCATCCTGATAGCTATCGGGAGAGCTACAACCACCATTATATTTGTATGGCAATTCGCTTTAAAAGCGGATGCAAATATAAATCAATATTTACGGTTGCACAATACTATTTTATAAGAATTTTAAATCAGGTCAAACAATGAATCTACCGCTGGATATCGTTCCACTGTAAATCCCTCGCCATATTCGGTACCAATTAATCTCCCCAAGTCCTTGGCTCTGTAAGTAAGGCTTTCCTTAAAGTTTTGCGATGCTATCGGCGTCATTGGTTCCTTTGAAGTAGCGTCGTGGAATTGACTTTTATAAGCAAAAACCGACTCAAGCTTTTTATCCAAAAATCCGGAAACATCTACCACAAAATCGGGCTCAATATTTTTCCATTGAATATAATGGTACACCTGTTTTGGCCTCCAAGGGTTTTGGTGGTTACCATCCAAAATAGTCTCTATTTTTCTAAGGCCGCTCAAAAAACATGCATCGGCCGCCATTTTACTCGCTTTTCCGTGATCGATATGTCTGTCATCAATGGCATTGCAGAGTACAATTTCGGGTTGGTATTTTCGAAGTATTTTTATTATTTCCAATTGTGAAGCGGCGTTGTTCACCAAGAATCCATCTGAAAATTCCAGGTTGTGACGAAATTTAACTCCCAAAATTTTGGCTGCAGACGCCGCTTCCTTTTCCCTAATTTCCGCAGTACCGCGCGTTCCCAATTCTCCCCGCGTCAAATCGAGAATCCCTACTTTTTTACCTTTACTTATTTCCTTCGCCAAAGTTGCTCCACAACTAAGTTCCACATCATCGGGATGGGCGCCAATGGCAAGTATGTCAATTTTCATATTTTGTAATTTAAATTTTTTCCATTTTGGAGACCTTTTCAAAAGCGCCTTCCAAATCGGCGATTATATCTTCCACTTCTTCAATTCCCACGGAAAAACGCAAAAGACCATCGCTAATCCCTTGCTTATTTCTTTCTTCTGAAGGCAACAAGGAATGCGAGGTTTTTGCGGGCGAAAGTATCGTGCTTTCCACGCCAGCCAAGCTCATTGACTGCTTAATTAAATTGAGGGATTTCATAAACTCATTTGCATCCAACGATTCTGAAATTTCAAAGGACAGCATCCCAGTATAACCGCTCATCTGTTTTTTTGCCAGTTGGTAATCAGCGTGGTTTTTGAGTCCGGGATAATATACGCGGGTAACCAACGGATGTTTTTCCAGCCATTTTGAAATTTTCTTCGCGTTTTTATTTTGCGCCTTTACCCGCAGCACCATTGTTTTCATACTGCGTTCCAAAAGCCAAACGGTATAATCGCTCAAGCTCCCACCCAAATTTTTAGCCAGGTTCCATATTTTTTTGATGTGTTCTTCCGAAGCCGCAATGGCGCCGGCACAAATATCGCTGTGCCCCCCCATATATTTTGTGGCACTGTGGATCATAATATCAATTCCGAAATCCGCCGGCGTTTGGTTTATGGGCGAAGCAAAAGTATTGTCGATCATTGTAACAATTCCTTTCGGTTTGGCAATGCGCCCAATCATCTCCAAATCTGTGATTCGCATCAACGGATTTGAAGGAGTTTCAACATAAATCACTTTTGTATTCGCTTGAATTTTTTCGGTAAAATCCTTTTCTGCAAAACCTTCCGCAAAGGAATATTCAATTCCAAATTTATGGAATTCCTCAACGATGAAATTATAGGTGCCACCGTACAAGGTCTGGGGAAAAACCACATGATCGTCCTTCTGCAAGAATGCGAGTAGCGCTGTACTCACTGCCGCCATTCCACTTCCGAAAATGAGTGCAGATTCACACTTTTCCAGAGCTGCAATTTTTTTACAAAGCGCTTCTTGGTTGGGGGTATTGAAATAACGCGGATATCTTTTCACATCAACGTTTTCGTAGGCGTAGCTACTGGACATATACAATGGCGAAATAGCGCCCTGGAATTGTTTGTCCTCAATCTCGCCTATATGCGTGCAAATGGTGTTGGGACCTATGTTTTTTTGTTTCATAACATTATTTTTCAAACAGCTTTAAAGATATAAATTCCACCAGAAAGAAAGGGGCCAGCTTTTTTAAAGTTTTGCCCATTTGAAATCACTGATAAATGGAAATTCCTTTTTGTCGTCCGTCCGTATCGGGATTGTTTCTATATCTTTATAAATTAAAAAACTTGCTATAAAACCGATCAATGAAACTATTACTCACCAATATAAAAGAACTAATTCAGGTTCGTGAAACCGCACCGCAAAAAGTGAGCGGCGCCGAAATGAAAACCCTTCCGACTCTCAAAAATGCTTGGTTATTTATCAATAAAGGAATAATTCAGGATTTCGGAACCATGGATAAAAAAGTTCCCCACCAAGGCTTCAAGACCGTAGATTGCAAGGGGAAAAT
This sequence comes from uncultured Flavobacteriaceae bacterium, assembly GCA_963839235.1. Taxonomy (GTDB): domain Bacteria; phylum Bacteroidota; class Bacteroidia; order Flavobacteriales; family Flavobacteriaceae; genus Aequorivita. The sequence continues at coordinate 147,787 of CAWITX010000002.1, forward strand.
GGTATTACCGGCCTGGTGCGATAGCCACAGCCATATTGTGTACGCCGGAAATCGCGAACAGGAATTTGTTGACAGAATAAAAGGTTTGACCTATCAGGAAATTGCCGAAAAAGGTGGGGGGATTTTGAACAGCGCAAAAAAATTACAGCAAACGAGCGAGGAGGAACTTTATAAACAATCGAAAAAACGTTTAAAGGAATTAATGCGATTGGGCACCGGAGCGCTTGAAATTAAAAGCGGCTACGGCCTTACTACCGAAGCGGAAATAAAAATGTTGCGAGTGGCCAAAAAATTAGCGAAGGAATACCCGGTAACCATTAAGACCACATTTTTGGGTGCGCACGCCGTTCCCAAGGAATATAAAAACAACAAAGAAGGTTATATTGATTTGCTCTGCAACGAAATGCTTCCGAAGATCGCACAGGAAAAACTCGCACAATATGTAGATGTATTTTGTGAGGAAGGATATTTTTCGGTTTCCGAAATGGAACGTATTCTTTCCGAAGCAAAAAAATATAAATTAATCCCGAAGGTACACGTAAATCAGTTCAATTCCATTGGCGGGATTGCGGCGGCAGTAAAGCATAAAGCGCTTAGCGTGGACCATTTGGAAGTATTCACCGATGAGGATTTAGAGGCATTGAAAAACAACGAAACCATGCCCGTCGCCCTTCCCTCCTGCTCCTATTTTTTAAGCATTCCGTACACTCCTGCTCGAAAAATCATAGATGCCGGGTTGCCACTTGCCATTGCCACAGATTATAATCCGGGTTCCACCCCCAGTGGCAATATGAACTTTGTTGTTTCAACAGCCTGCATAAAAATGAGGATGACTCCTGAAGAAGCCATCAACGCCGCAACTATAAATGGCGCTTATGCTATGGGTTTAAGCAGGACACACGGCAGTATCACCAAAGGAAAAACGGCAAACCTCATCGTAACGAAACCAATACCCTCCTATGGCTATCTTCCCTATTCTTTTGGCAGTAATCTTATTGACTGCGTAATTTTAAACGGAAAGGAAATAAAATGAGCCTTTTAAAAATTTATTCCAAAGCGACCGTTTCCCGTTTCATTAAAAAAAGGGAAGGCGAAACGAAATTTGGCGAAAAGCTTCATTTTGTTGAAAAAATTGAAGAGCTCAAAAAACATTCGGCAAAATATGTGCTTTTAGGTATTCCGGAAGATATTGGCGTTCGTGCAAACTACGGAAATCCCGGTACCTCCAAAGCTTGGGAAGCGACTTTGGGAACCCTTTTAAATATTCAGCACAATCAATTTACAAATGCAGAAAACATAATCCTTTTGGGCGAAATAGACTGCGACAGGCAAATGGCCCAAGCAAATGAAATTTTAAAAAGTGAAAACCACTATGCCGAAGAACTTGGCGAACTTGTCACGCAAATAGACCATAAAGTTTCGGAAATTGTTAAAATAATTGTTGAAGCCGGAAAGTTTCCGATTATCATCGGCGGGGGCCACAATAACAGTTACGGCAATTTGAAGGGCACTTCCGAGGCATTGAAAAAACCAATCAACTGCATAAATTTTGATGCGCATACAGATTTTAGAAGTCTTGAGCACCGGCACAGCGGCAATGGGTTTTCGTATGCTTTTGAGGATGGTTTTTTAGATAGATACTTCATTTTTGGACTTCACAGAAATTATACTTCCGAAGGAATTTTCAATACAATCGAAAAAAATACCCAAAGGATAAAATTCAATTTATTTGAAGACATTTCAATAAATAAGAAAATAACATTTTCGGAAGCTTTAAAAGAAGCCGAAGATTTCTGTTGCAACGAAAACTTTGGAATTGAGCTGGATATGGACGCCATTGAGATGATGGGCAGCAGCGCCATTTCACCCAACGGTTTTACTTTAACAGAGGCCAGGAAATTTGTTTCGCATTTTTCAAAAGACGAAAATGCCCGCTATCTGCATATCTGCGAAGGCTCGCCATCATCAGGCGTTTTTCCCAATCAAGTGGGCAAGGCTATTGCTTATTTGGTGAGTGACTCCTTTCATAAAAAATCGCGAAAGAAGTGAATATAGATTCTTTCTTAGTATCTTCAAATCAAAATTTAGTTATATGATACGTTCTGCCATAATAATTGCCGTAATACTTGCCAATATTAGCTGTAAAAACAATCCAAAATCTACAGAAGATGCTGAATTGATTAGCACGGAGGCCGAACATATTGACGGAGGCGAGGCCGCAGACAACAAAGGATTTGCAATCCACCCTGTTGAACATGCGACTATGGTCCTACAATGGGATGACACTGTAATTTATGTGGACCCTGTGGGGGGAAAGGAAATGTTTTCAGAATATTCAGCGCCCGATCTTATTTTGGTGACCGATATCCACGGCGATCATATGGATGCCGAGACTATTGCCGCAATAATGACAGATAATACCAAACTTATCACGCCGCAAGCCGTGGCAGATAAGCTTTCGGAGAATTTAATATCCAAAGCAATCATTCTCAACAATGGGGAAACAAAAAATGAGCTAGGCCTGGCCATTGAAGCTATCCCGATGTACAATCTTAGAAAGGAAGCATTAGATTTTCACACCAAAGGTCGCGGAAACGGCTATGTTTTGGAAAAGGATGGCGAGCGCATTTACATCTCTGGAGATACCGAGGATATTCCTGAAATGAGAAACCTTAAAAATATAGATATCGCATTCGTCTGTATGAATTTGCCGTACACTATGCCAGTTGAAAAGGCCGCCGAGGCGGTTCTGGCTTTCAAGCCCAAAACTGTTTATCCGTATCATTATCGAGGAAAGGAAGGCATTAGTGATGTCGAAAAATTCAAATCTTTAGTGGAGGCGGGCAATGCGGATATTAAGGTAACGCAATTGGATTGGTATCCAAATGAATAATACAAACTATAGAAATAAAAACAATGATGAAGAAATACAACTCGTACTTCTATTTTGTAATGCTCCTGTTTTTCGCACTTCTTCTTTCAAGTTGTGATAGAAGTCAAAAAAATAACGAGAACATCAAGGGAACTGGCAAAAAAGAATACCCATCAGAATGGATGTACCAACAGCGGGCTTACCCAGACAATTACATTAATGGGGAAGCGATAAAAAAAGCAGTCCTTCAGTCCAAACAAATTTTGGCTAACCGCGCCCCCGGCCAAGTTGGCGAATGGACGCTTGCCGGTCCAATAAATACTGGTGGCAGGATTACCGATGTCGCAATAGCGCCAGATAACGACGACCATTTATACCTTGCCACTGCTAGCGGCGGCATTTTTAGAAGTTATGATAGGGGCTCAAACTGGACCCCTATTTTTGATGAAATCACAAAACTTTCAATCGGCGATATAGCAATCGCACAATCAAATCCGCAGATTATTTATGCTGGCACAGGCGAAGCGAACGGAAGCGCAACAGATGGTGCATATTTTGGCGATGGAATTTATAGAAGCAACGACGCCGGCGATAGTTGGACGAATGTTGGGCTCCCGGAAAGCAATCACATAGGCCGAATTGTAGTTGACCCAGTAAATCCCGAGCGGGTTTTTGTAGCTGCCACCGGAAAATTGTACGGCAAAAATGATGAACGCGGAATTTACAGAACCACTAATGGCGGCGGGAGTTGGGAAAAAGTTCTTTTTGTAACGGATTCCACAGCTGCAATAGACGTTGCGATGAACATAGCGAATACCAATATTATTTACGCAGCTATGTGGGAGCGAACCCGCAAACCTTGGGAGCGCGACTACGGCGGTGTAACTTCAGCAATTCACCGTTCAATGGATGGCGGTAACACGTGGACGCAATTGGGCGCCGCCAATGGATTGCCCGCACCAAACGCCCAGACGGGGCGGATAGGAATCGCCGTTTCTGAATCTGAACCCGCAACGGTTTATGCTCGCTTCACTACAAATGAAATTACTAATGAATTTAATGGTTTATACAAATCTACCGATAATGGGAATAATTGGACTCTCGTTACAACTCCCGGGGCGCTCGGCGGAATTGATGCCAATTTCGGCTGGTACTTTGGCAATGTACGCGTAAACCCAAACAATGCTGCAGAAGTATACGTAATAGGTTTCGATATTGCAAAATCCACCAATAGTGGAAGTTCTTGGCAAACGTTAAATGGAATGCACGTTGACCATCACGCGCTGGATTTTTCCCGAAATAACAGCAATTTTATGCTCGCGGGAAATGACGGTGGCGCATATCTTTCTGAAAATGGCGGAAATAGCTGGACCAAGTTTTTAAATCTTCCCATTACCCAATTCTATAATATTGAAGTAGATAAACAGCAACCGGAAAGACGCTATGGCGGTACGCAAGATAACAACACCATTCGCACCACGACGGGAAGTACAAACGATTGGAATGCAATTTGGGGCGGTGACGGTTTTCACGTAAATGTTGATCCCGTGGACAATAACTATATTTATGTTGAATCGCAATACGGTAATTTAGGCCGAAGTACCAACGGCGGAAATTCCTTCAATAATGCAACAAATGGCATTAGCGGCGGCGATAGAAACAACTGGAACACCCCGGTGATTATTTCGCCATTTGACCATGAAATTCTTTATTATGGAACCAATAGATTATACACATCGAATAAAGCCGCCTCTTGGAGCGCGATCAGCCCAGATTTAACAGATGGCCAACATCCCAGCGGTTCACTGAGTTATGGCACACTTACTTGTATCGCCGCTTCCTATAACAATTTAAACACTATTTACACTGGAAGCGATGACGGCAACGTAAACGTAACTTTTAATGGCGGTAGTTCCTGGACCAATATTAGTAACGGGCTCCCAAATCAATACATTACGTCGCTGGCGACGGTGCCGAATGACGATATGGTGGCCTATGTTACAGTTTCTGGATTTAAGCAGTTGGACTATACGCCGCACGTTTTTAAGACTACGGATGGAGGGCAGAATTGGAACGATATTTCGTCAAACCTGCCAAGTATTCCCGTGAATGATATTATAGTATATCCCGCAGAAAACATCCTTTTTGTCGCGACTGATTTAAACGTTTGGTATTCCAAGGACGACGGAGGTAGTTGGGATATTTTGGGAAACAACTTGCCCATGACAATTACAATGGATTTAAAATTCCATGAGCCTACCAAAACATTATATGCCGGAACTTTCGGAAGATCAATGCACAGTTACGATGTTAGCGAAATTCTTGGAGTAAATGAAAATGAGCTTGCAGACAATTCGGTAACTATTTACCCAAATCCGGCCGTTTCAAAGTTTACTATTTCACATCATTTTTCTTCGGAAGGGAATATCAATCTTTACGATTTTTCCGGGAAAATGATAAAAGAAGTGTTTAAAGGAAATTTCGGTTCTTCAAAAAATATTACAGTAAAAACCGATGGGATTTCTGCAGGGATTTACTTTTTGAAATTGAATAGCGGGAAGCAATCAATTACTAAGAAACTAGTGGTTAAGAGATAAACAAAAAAAGGGTCGATGCACGAAAAGTGAATCGACCCTTTGCTTTTAACCAAAACAATTATTTTTTCTCACACAAAATCCCCCAAATAGAAAGAGATTTTTTTGAGGTATTCACTTTTACGGTTTCGTCGTCAATTACCTTAAAGTCATTTCCTGCGCCAAAATCGGTATCAAAAATTGCGGAAAGGGAAAATTTTGGGTCATTAAAATATAAGGTGGACCAGTCACCTTCCGTGCTATATTTTCCTTTTTCTGAAATCTTTACTGGTTTTTCATCCGTTCCCGGCTGGGGAATACTTTTAAAATTGAATTTAAAAGTATTATTCTCAAAAAGCTGAAGGGAAATAGTACCTATATCATTGCCCAGGCTTTCGTAGTTCATTGCTTCACTTTTTCCCAAAACAACTTCTTTATTTTCATTGGAATTTTCGCTATTTCCGGACGCTTCCGCCGCAGCTTTTTTACTTCCGCAGGAAGAAAGGACAACCAAAAATGCTCCAATAATTGTGATATTTTTCAACATACTTTTAGCGTATTAATTTCTTGTATTTTATTCTTTTCGGCATTAGATCGCCGCCCAAACGTTTCTTTTTGTTTTCCTCATATTCACTGAAACCGCCCTCGAAGAAATACACTTGGCTGTTTCCTTCAAAGGAAAGAATGTGGGTACAGATTCTGTCCAAAAACCAACGGTCGTGACTGATTACCACGGCGCAACCGGCGAAATTTTCAAGACCTTCTTCCAAGGCACGGAGCGTGTTTACATCCAAATCATTCGTTGGCTCATCCAAAAGCAGCACGTTTCCTTCTTCCTTTAATGTCATTGCCAAATGCAAACGGTTTCTTTCGCCCCCTGAAAGCATCGAAACTTTTTTGTTCTGCTCACTTCCACTGAAATTGAAACGGCTCAAATATGCCCTGGAATTCACCTGTCTGCCGCCCATCATTATCAATTCTTGGCTATCGCTGAAATTTTCCCAAATGGTTTTATCGGGATTTATATTTGAATGCGCTTGATCTACATAGGCAATCTTTGCAGTTTCCCCTACTTCAAAGCTTCCTTTATCTGGCGTTTCCTCGCCCATAATCATTTTGAAAATGGTGGTTTTCCCGGCCCCGTTTGGTCCAATTATACCCACAATTCCCGCCTGCGGAAGTTTGAAATTTAAATCCTCATAAAGCAATTTATCGCCAAAAGCCTTTGAAACTCCTTTCGCTTCAATAACATTGGTTCCCAAACGAGGACCGTTTGGAATGTATATTTCCAGCTTTTCGTCCAATTGTTTTTGGTCCTGGCTCAACAATTTATCATAATTCTGTAAACGTGCCTTTTGCTTTGTTTGCCTGCCTTTCGCCCCTTGACGAACCCATTCCAGCTCGCGTTCCAAAGTTTTCTGACGCTTTCCGGCTGTTTTCTGTTCCTGAGCCAAGCGCTTCGATTTTTGGTCGAGCCACGAGGAATAGTTTCCTTTCCACGGAATTCCTTCTCCTCTGTCCAACTCCAAAATCCAACCAGCAACATTATCGAGGAAATAACGGTCATGCGTAACGGCAATCACTGTTCCTTTATATTCCGAAAGGTGATGCTCGAGCCAATGCACACTTTCCGCATCCAAATGGTTGGTGGGCTCATCGAGCAGCAGCACGTCCGGTTCTCTTAAAAGAAGGCGACAGAGTGCCACTCGCCGCTTCTCCCCACCGGAGAGAACGCTAATTGGTTTATCGGGTTCGGGCGTACGCAGGGCATCCATTGCAATTTCAAGTTTGGTATCCAATTCCCAAGCGTTGGTAGCGTCAATTTTATCCTGAAGTTTTGCCTGCTTATCCATCAACTCATCCATTTTTGCAGGATTTTCGTACACTTCGGGCAGGCCGAACATATCGTTTATTTTGTTGTACTCATCTAAAATATCAACAACTTCCTGTACGCCTTCCTTTACAACTTCAAGAACGGTTTTTGATTCGTCCAGCTTGGGTTCCTGTTCAAGATAGCCAACCGTATAGCCCGGCGCGAAAACCACATCGCCCTGATAATTTTTTTCTTCACCTGCGATAATACGAAGCAACGTAGATTTTCCACTACCATTTAAACCTAAAATACCAATCTTGGCACCATAGAAAAAACTGAGATATATATTTTTAAGCACCGGTGTCTGGGCGCTTTGGTAGGTTTTTGTCAACCCAGACATTGAGAAAATTACTTTTTTATCGTCGGACATTTTGTTGATTAATTTATGAGTTTGTTATTTGAGAATCAGTTAGTTTAATAGTTGTTCAGCAATCGAAGAATTACCAGCATTTGGCCGGTATGGTAAGCCGTATGCTCTATAACCAATAAAATTTCGCGTAGTAGGGTTTGTTTCTCTTTACCGTTTTTTACTGGTTTTGTTAATCCATTTGTATTATTCAGAAGAAATGATTTCAATCGCTCACGATCTGTAGCGTATTCAGCTTTCAGATTTTCCCAATCATCTTCCGATTTGCATTTCTTTTCCTTGGGCCAATAATAATCCGGCCATTTTGGTTCTGTATAATCTTCAGAACAAGTAAATTTTACAATATCCTTTTGTGCGAAGGTTATATGAAAAAACAATTCATAAAATGAATACGGCAAGTTCGCAGGACGTATATTAATGTCCTCAAAACTAATTTTTTGAAGCATTTTTTCAACAGGCATAAAAGCTTCGCCACCATCTAAATGACGTGCCAATTGTTCCCGTATCTGTTCTTGTTCGGACATTTATTTCTGAAAAATTTTTTGAATAATGGATGACTTAAAATTACGTGCAAGAAAGTTTTACACCCTTCCCTTTAGCGCATTGAATACCCAAGCAATTGCGAAAAAACCAATGCCTACAGCGGCAAAACCCCAGCCAGCAACATCGTCATAACGAAAAGCACCCATTCCTATCAGCACTACGCCAACGACTATCATGATAAAAGTGGCCCAGGCCAAAACGGTATTTTTATTCATTCCCATATTTCTTTTTTTTTGGGTGCAAATTTACGTGCAAAAACAAATATCGACAATATATAATAGATTTTCGTTAACAAAATGTCATAGTTTTTAAGTACAGTATCTTACGTAAAAATCAGTAAAGCGCCCTAAATATCGATAACACAAAAACGTGGGTCAATAAAAATTGGCAGCTAACAATTTTTTATCTTTAGTCTTAAAACCAATAATTTTCAAAAGATGAAAACAGACAAATACACCAAAATTATTCTTACCGTTATTGCTATTTGCCTAACGATGAATGTGATAAAGGATTTTGATATCTTTCCATCGGCCTATGCCAATGAAAAAAACGGCTCCGAAATTCCGAACGGTTATAAGTTAATTCCAGCAAATGAAGCAATTGACGTTCGCTTGGTAGATATAAATACTTATGATGAATTGAACGTAAACCTAAAAAGTGTAGATACGTACGACGAAGTAAAAGTGAATATAAAAAAAATAGAAACCTCGGACGAGCTCGACGTAAATCTCGATGAAATTGGTGGCGGATGGGTTTCCAACGGTGGTCCAGTGCCCGTGAAAGTTCAGTAAAAAAAGTTACAGGTTGCAGGTTCATTTTAAATATTAACTTCAACTAGAACTTCACCGTTTCAACTTTTTTTAAACGGACGAATAATCAATCGTGCCGCACGGTCATAATTTATGTAACTGTAGGTCCAGTTTATAAATGTTACCACCCTATTTCTGAAACCTACCAAAAACCACAAATGCACGAACATCCACAAAAACCAGGCAATGGCGCCGCCAAAGTGCATTTTCCAAATATCAACTACGGCTTTGTTTCTGCCCACGGTTGCCATGGTGCCTTTATCTAAATATTCAAAAGGTTCCGGCGCTTCTCCCTTTAAAGTTTTTTTGAAATTTTTCCCCAATTGTTTTCCCTGTTGGATAGCTGGCTGCGCGACTTGCGGATGGCCTTTTGGGTAATCCTTGGTTTCCATTAGCGCAATATCGCCTAGAGCGAAAATATTTTGAAAACCTTTAATTTTATTGAATTCATCTACTTGGTATCTATTAGCCTTTTCAATTAAGGCTTCGCCATTTATACCTTTTATTGGCGCTCCCGTTACCCCCGCGGCCCAAATGAAAGTGGCCGTTTCAAAAGTTTTTCCATCTTTGGTGGTTACCGTTTTTCCGTCATAATCGCTGATGAACGTTTTAAGATGCACGTGCACGCCGAGTTTTTCCAAAAAATGTTGTGCCTTTTCGGAAGCGGTTTCGCTCATGGGCGGTAAAACCCGATCCAACCCTTCAATAAGGTGAACACACATTTCATCTTCATCGAGTTCGGGATAATCGTTTTCAAGAATCCCCTTTCTGAATTCAGCCAACGCGCCCGCCAATTCAACCCCCGTTGGGCCTGCGCCCGCAATTACGAAATTCAAAAGCCGCTTTCGTTCCAATTCGTTAGTGGTTATATCGGCCTTTTCAATATTCTGAAGAATCAAGCTTCTTATATTCAGTGCCTGTGGAACGGTTTTCATTGCCATGGCATTTTCCGCAATGTTTTCATTTCCGAAGAAATTGGTACGCGTACCGGTAGCTATTACCAAATAATCATAGGAAAGTTCACCTATGGAAGTTTTTATAATATTTTCATCCGGTTCAACCGAGAAAACTTCTGCCATTCTAAAATGGAAATCTTTGTTTTTTCTGAAAATTTTTCGCAGAGGGTACGCTATTGAATCCGGTTCCAGCCCAGCGGTGGAAACCTGGTAAAGCAATGGCTGGAAAGTATGGTAATTGTGGCGATCGAAAAGGACAACTTGCACATTTTCATTCTTAAGTTGCTTTATAAGAGAAATCCCGGCAAAACCTCCCCCAATTACAACGATTCTGGGGGCACCGGTAGAGGGTATATTCATGGAGTTTTTTATATTCCCAAAGTTACCATTACTTCAAGAAGTTACCTTTATTTTTGTGATTTTTGTAACAAAGCATTTTTACTGAACACTAATAAACAGCCAACAAAATAACCATTGAACAAGGAACTGGAACATAGTTTTGTGACCCAACTGGAGGAAAATCAAAACATTGTACATAAAATATGTAGGTTATATACCAATGACAGCGACGCCCACAACGACCTGTTTCAGGAGATAACTATACAGTTGTGGCGCGCGTATCCAAAATTTAGGGGAGATTCCAAATTTAGCACTTGGATGTATCGAGTGGCGCTGAACACGGCTATTACCCTTTACAGAAAATCAAAAAGAAGCATTAAAACCCAGGATTTTGAAGGGGTAAGTTTTAAAATAACCGCGCACGAATATGATGATACCGTTGAGCAACAATTGAAATTAATGTACAGCGCGGTGAAAAACCTGAATGATATTGACAAGGCGCTGGTATTCCTTTATTTGGAAGACAAAAATTATAGGGAAATTTCAGAAACCTTGGGTATAACTGAAGTAAACGCCCGGGTAAAAATGAATAGAATAAAAGAAAAATTACGAACTATATTAAATCCGTAGGTACGATGGATGAATTGGATTTATTGAAAAAACAATGGCAAAGCTCAGAGCAGGATCTGCCCCGCTTAAGCTACGACGATATATATAAAATGATTTTAAAAAAATCCTCTTCCATCGTGAAATGGATTTTCTATATAAGTATCGCAGAATTGATTTTCTGGACTATTTTGGCCTTTTTCGTTCCGGAATCCAGTGAAAAAGTAAACGAAGGTTTAGGGATTGCCGATGTACTCGTGGTTATTAACCTATTGAATTATGTTGTTTTTGTATTTTTTATTGTCCTTTTCTATAAAAACTATCGCAAAATTAAGGTTACCGATACCATTAAGGAACTTATGCAAAATATTTTAAGAACCCGTAAAACGGTAAAATATTTCGTGATATACAATGTTGGTACCACCGCCCTTCTCATATTTGGCGTCAATATTTTCTATTACACCCATCAAAACCTGCTTTATAAAATTATTGTTGAAAGCTACCCAACTTATAAATCGCTTACTCCCGAAAAATTCGGCACCGTATTTTTTATAACACAGTTTATTTTGGGAATAATATTGCTTGGGTTGGTGGTACTGTTTTACCGATTGGTGTACGGAATTTTGTTGAAAAGGTTAAAGAAAAACTACGGAGAACTTAAAAAAATAGAGATTTAAAAAAGGAAGGAATAATAACTCAATACCGCCACTGCCGCTGCTTGTTCAATTCTTCTTCGCTCTGTATCTCGCCCTTCGGAATTACCTTTAAAAATGAGGGATGCTGTTCAATGGCATATTCAAGTTTTTCTACTATTTCATCCATTTTATCATTTTCATAATCAATTTCCAACGGCTCCTTAATATCCATTGATTGTAATATGCCGCGCTTTTTTATTCGGATTCCTTTTTTATCGAAGGATCTTCTAAAACCATCTATAACAATGGGAACAACGATGGGTTTATTCTGTTTTATGATATGTGCGGTTCCGCGCCTAATTGGCTTCCAAGGCTTGGTGGTGCCTTGCGGAAAGGTTATTACCCACCCATCATTCAGCGCTTTTGTGATGTTACTCACGTCGCTCATTTTAACCTGCTTGTTCACTTCCTTTCCCTTTTCACGCCAAGTGCGCTCAATGCTAACTGAACCAGCGTAGGCCAGGATTTTAGGCAACAGACCAGCCTTCATCGTTTCCTTTGCGGCAACAAAATAGATATTGAGTTTTGGGTGCCATAAATAGCCCACATTTTTTATACTGTCCTCCCTTCCACTCAAACTTGCATTAAAAACGTGCAGCATCGCGGCTACATCTGCAAAATAGGTTTGGTGGTTGCTTACAAAAAGTACGTTTTTATCTGGCAGTGTTTTTAAAATTTCACTCCCGTGGATCTGCAATTCGTTAAATCCCTTAAACCGTCTATGGGTTAAAAGGCCGGCTATGCGTATAAGCCAAAGCTTCAAAAAAACGTAATGTCCGAAGGGGTTTTTTTTGAAAAGACTCATTTTATGTGGTCAGTATTCAGTGGTCAGTAATCAGTTGGCGTTATTCAGTTGCAAAAAGAATGCAACATTTTCTTGATTTATTCCTGACAAATATACTAAAATATGCAGTTACAGCACCAATTTCAGCAATTCGCGCACTTCGTTCAGCATCATTGCAGTAGCGCCCCAAACTATATGTCCGTTAAGTTTAAAAGCGGGAACTTCAATATTTTTAGCGTAGGAAGTGGTTAATGTTTGTGTGATAATTTTAGTGTCATCCATAAAATCCCGAATGGTTACTTCTATCAAGGCTTCAACCTCTTCTTCCTGTAGGACGAATTGCGGGGCCGCGGTTGTAATACCCAAGAAAGGCTGAACAAAAAAATTGCTGGGGGGAATATAAATCTCGGTAAGTTTCTTTAAAACTGAAATTGCCTCGCGCGGGATTCCCACTTCTTCCTCCGTTTCACGAAGGGCAGCACCTTCTATGTTTTCATCCTCTTCCTCCAACTTTCCACCCGGAAATCCCACCTGAGCGGAATGCACACCTTTATAGGTTTTCCGAAGAATTAAAATCAACCTGGTCTCAAAATTTTTCGAAGGATAAAACAGCGCCATTACTCCTGCCCTTTTTGCCGTGTTTTTCTCGCAAGCCACTCGCTTCAGTTCTTCCAAACGCTCTATCGGCGCCATTTTAAATTGCACCGCCTCGCCCGGAAGTTTCATTTTTGTTACTTTTACAATCCGTTTTTCAAAATCACGAAAATCCATTTATGCGACAGTTGTTTATTTATTTCTTAGGAATTGTTCTTTTCCTCGGAAGCTGCGAAGATAAGAAAAAGGCTCCCGAAACCGATAGCTATCGGGATGAAGTACAAGTTCAAAAAGATACCATTTCAGAAAAAAAGAAAGAGGAAAAACCGGATTCCACAAAAACCTATCCCCAAATTACCAATGAAAATGTGGTGCCTTTTTTAACGGAATACGGTGAAAAAAATCCCGAGACGAAAGTTTTAATTTCTACCCGATTTGGCGATATAGAAATAGAGCTTTACAAAGACACGCCGCTGCACCGCGCCAATTTTATTTATTTGGTGAAACAGAATTACTTTGATGACACTTATTTTCACCGCGCCGTTCCCAATTTTATAATTCAGGGCGGTAATAGCGATAATGCCTCAACGCAGGAAAAAAGAGCGGAATTGGGCAAGGATTATAGGCTTCCCGCGGAGATTATCCCCGGCAGGATTCACGAGTACGGAACCGTTTCCGGCGCAAAGGAATACCGAAAAAATCCCGATAAGAAAACGGCTCCCTATGAATTTTTCATCTTTCTCGGCCCACCTTCTTCTACCGTCCATTTAAATGGAAACTATACAATTTTTGGAAAAGTAACCAAAGGAATGGATGTGGTTGAGGAAATTTCAAAACAAAAGACCGACGATGGGGATTGGCCGCTGCAGAATATTCATATTTCGGCGAAAGTGATATATTAAATTCCAAATTTAAAATTCAAAGTTTTATCCTTCTAATTTTCCTATAAAACTTTCAAGGATAATTTTTTCATCATCATAATTCATACACTTATCCACTCATAAACTATTCCTCTTCCTTCCTATATATACTCGGCAAAGAAAGATTGAAGTACACCGCCAACAGACGAACGGTAATTACTACTGAACCGGAAATAATTACATTAAAATCTGGGAACAATGACGTTTTCAATAAAAGAAAATAAGTTAAAGCACCCAAAATACAGGCCGTAGCATAAATTTCCTTTCTAAAAATAATAGGAATTTCAGCACAAAGAATATCTCGGATAACCCCGCCAAAACAAGCTGTCATCGTCCCCAGTGCTATGCAAATAACTGGGGGAAATCCGGCTGCGATACCTTTTTCAACGCCCACGATTGTGTAAAGGGCAAGTCCAATGGTATCAAACAAAAACAACGACCTACGAATATACCCAAGTCTTTTTCGAAATATTACGGCGAAAATAGTGGACCCTACAATTACATATACAAAGGTCAAATTACGCATCCACGCTACGGGAACATCAATCAGCACATCGCGTAATGTACCCCCACCAACGGCCGTGACGAAAGCGATTATTAAAATCCCGAAGGGATCCAACCGTTTGTTCAACGCCGTGAGCACCCCTGAAATCGCAAAGGCAATTGTCCCGAGAATATCAATTAATAATATCAACTTCACATTTTCTGGGTATAATAGTTATAGTCCTTTATCACTTTATCAATAAATTTAATTGGAGTTTCCTCCAACTTCACCTCCATCACTTTTGAAACGCGGTTTGCCAATTTCAAAATAACATTATGGTTTCCGTTATAGCGCGCTTCGGTAAATACGTTTTTTATGGTCTGCATTTCAGAATCGCTGAAAACTGTAACCTGCGGATAATTGGGTTCGTAATTTTCTGGAATATCGGCCAAAATGGTCTGTGAAAAAGTCACCGTCTGCTTCTCCGTAATAACCGTTGTTGCGGCTGCCAAATCGCCAATCCGTTGTCCCTTTCCGTTCAATAAAATAGTTACCACTGCCAAAGCACCGCTGGTTGCAGTTATGTCTATTATTCGCAACAACCAACGCAATAGATAGTTTGAAAAGGCAGGTTTTGAACCGTCCAACTTTACCACTCGAAGGTTCATTGCAGCTTTTCCTGGGCTTCGCCCGTTCCAAAGAGTTTCCCATAACAGGTGATACAGAAATAGCGGAAGGCCGATGGTTAAACCCACAATCATTACGTAATCATCGGCGAGATCTACACCTGAAAAAAGTAGAATGACCATAAAAATGTAAAAGCCCATCAACAGCCCGTCAATTAAATACGCCAAAATGCGTTCCCCAACGCCCGCCACGTTTTGCAGAATGTTTACATTTTGGGCGGTTTCTATTTGAAAATTATCCATTAAATCTGTTTCTTTGGCAAAAGTACTGCACAATATGCGCGAGGCCGCTTTTGCGAAGCAAAATAAAGATAAATGGTTACAATTTGAAAATGTTCTTCGGAATAATGCTCAAATGAATCCCGATGAACTCAGCGCACTATATATTGAAGTTACCGATCATTTAAGCTACGCCCGAACTTTTTATCCCAAAAGCAACACCCTGAAATATTTAAACGGTCTTTCCGTTTTGGCCCACCAAAAAATTTACAGGAGCAAACGCGAATCGCGAACGCGATTTATCACTTTTTATACCAAGGAATTCCCGCTATTTTTTTCGAAGTACCACAAACAGTTGCTCATTGTTTTTGTAGTATTTCTGCTCTTTTCAATTGTAGGTGCATATTCTGCAGCAACGGATGGGAATTTTGTTCGACTTATTTTGGGCGATGGTTATGTAAATATGACGCTGGCAAATATTGAAAAAGGAGACCCAATGGCGGTTTACAAGGAAATGGGCGCACTGAATATGTTTTTGGGAATAACGATAAATAATATAACCGTTGCACTTTATGCCTTTGTTTATGGCTTGTTTTTAAGCCTGGGAACCATTTTTATTATAATGCGAAATGCAATTATGCTCGGCTCCTTTCAGTATTTCTTTTATGAAAAGGGAATGCTTTGGGAATCTGCCCGAACCATTTGGATTCACGGCACTATTGAAATTTCAGTAATTATCATTGCCGCCTGTGCTGGCTTGGTATTGGGGAACAGCATTTTATTTCCGGGAACTTTTACACGATTGCAATCCTTCGTGCGCGGGGCCAAGGACGGATTGAAAATTATGCTCAGCACCGTACCATTTTTCATAATCGCGGGATTTCTGGAAGGTTTCGTTACCCGACACACCGAAATGCCGGATTGGCTGGCAATTCTTATTATAGGAAGCTCCCTTTTTCTCATTATATATTATTACGTTCTGTATCCTTTGAAGTTGAAAAAGAAGTTTATGAGTTTAAAAGTTTAGAAGTATCAATAGCATCAATAGTATCAAAAGAACCCAATGAACGAAAAAATAGAATTTAAAAAACAGCGCGAGCTCGGAAGCATTTTAACCGATATATTTAAATTTATACGCCTCAACTGGAAATTACTTTTCGGACTAATCCTCAAAATCGCCGGTCCCGCCTTACTTGTAATGCTTGGCGCATATGTGTTCTACATGCAATCTATGGTTGGCGGATTTGGACTCATACAGACTTTAGGCACGTTTGACGCATTTTCAACTAACGTGGTTTTGGGTATTATGGTTTTGCTTCTTGCGGCAATTGTATATTATGCGCTACTGAATGGAGTGGTACTTCACTTTATAAAATCCTATATTAAAAATAACGGGGAGGTAATAAAAGAGGAAGTAACCGCGGGCGTAAAAAATGATTTTTGGAATTTATTGGGAACAGGCGTTTTAGTAGGCATAGCCGTAGCAATTGGCGCAATGTTCTGCTTCGTCCCAGGAATTTATTTAGGCGTTGTTTTTTCCATTGCATACGCCGTTTTGGTCTTTGAAAGAAAACAAGTTTGGGATACGCTCAGTTACTGTTTCGATTTAATAAGAAGCGAATGGTGGATGACTTTCGCAACATTTTTCGTGATGTTCCTGCTATACTACTTCATTATGGTAATCTTCCAAATTCCGCAGTACATTTATTTTTTCATAAAAACGTTTACGATGGGCCAGGAAATTTCGGCCGATCCTACTTCAATGTTTGATTGGGTTTACATAACCCTCACTACCATTGGGATGGTTTTTCAATACCTGCTGTATTCTATAATTGTAATTTGTTCGGCTTTTGTGTATTTCAATTTGAATGAAAAGAAAAATTTCACCGGTACAATAGAAACCATTGAATCCATAGGAAGACGGGAAGAATAATATGCGAAAATCAGCTTTTCTTTTTCTGTTCTTGTTGCTGAATGTTTATGCACATTCCAACACTCCTTTGCAGGATTCCATTGCACCTAAACAGGAAAAGGAAATTAAATATGACCAAAGCGAAAACCTAAATCCACCGAATTTCAATCAGGAAAAAATCCGTAATTATAAAAGTGAAAAAGCCTTCGATTATTCTGAAAAACCTGTCGAAGAAAATTGGTGGACGCAATTTAAAAACTGGATTTGGGGACTTTGGCTAAAATTTTGGCACTGGCTCGTAGGCGATTTTGAGGCGGGAGGATTCATTTCATTTTTAGTCCACGTCTTGCCCTACCTTTTTATTTTCGGAATTCTTGCGTTTGTAATTTGGCTTTTATATAAACTGAACCCCGGAGCGACCTTTTTTAAATCGAAAGAAAAACCAGGCGTTTTCTTTTCCGAAGAGGAAGAAATAATCAAAAGCAAAAACATAAAAAAACTCATTGAAAAAGCGCTCGCCAATAAGGATTACAGGCTTGCCGTGCGATATTATTATTTGTTTATTCTGAAAAAATTGACCGATGCCGAACTGATAAATTACGAATTCGATAAAACCAACAGCGAATATTTTGCTGAAATTGCTTCGGAAAAAATCAATTCCGGCTTCCGAAAAGTCACAACTTTATACGATTACATTTGGTACGGAAGCTTTGCCGTTACCGAAGAGGATTTTCTAAAAGCCCAAAAGACATTCGTTTCACTGGAAAACCAAATCCCGAAATCAGTTGAGTAAGCTTCAAAAAATATTCCTTTTCAGTTTTCTGCTAGTGCTGGCGGCCTTGGTGTATATGGAAGCCACGAAACCGCAGCCCGTAAACTGGTTTCCGAGCTACAGCAAACTCGATAAAATTCCGTTGGGAAGTTTTGTGTTGCACGATTTGCTGAACGAATCTTTTGGTGAAGAAATGGAAGAAAAAGACCTTCCGCCGTTTGAAACTTTGCAGGATAGCACTTTAAAAGGCACTTATTTTTTTGTAAACAATTCTATCAATTTCGATAAAACCGAACTGGATTCGCTTTTAAATTGGGCCGAAAAAGGAAATACCGTTTTTATTTCGGCCAATGATTTGGGCGAAAACCTGCTCGACACTCTAAAATTGGAAACAAATACCGAAGTAAACGTAGAAGGAATGGGCACCCAGCCGTTGTTGAAATTGGTGAATGATAAGTTCGCTTCGCAGATACCGTTTCACATTAAAAAAGATTTACCGGTGCGCTATTTCTCAAAGATTGATACTGCATCGCAAACGGTTTTGGGAGTTTCAGATGCTTTTACTGATTCTGTTAAAATAAAAGATCCACAAATTAATTTCCTCAAAATCCCAATAGGAAAAGGGCAAATTTTTCTGCATTTACAGCCTGAAATTTTTTCAAACTTTTTTTTGCTTTCCGAAGAAAATGCAACGCATACGGCCCAGGTTCTTTCCTATTTAAATAACGGCAAAACCCTTTATTTTGACAATTATTACAAATCGGGAAAACACTTGGATATTTCGCCCTTGCGAGTCTTACTTAACAACAAATATTTTAAATGGGCGTATTATTTTGTGCTGATTGGCGTGTTGCTTTTCATCATTTTTGAAGGTCGGAGAAAGCAACGAAGCATCCCAATTGTTGAACCACTGATCAACAAAACCTACGAATATACGCGGACGATTGCGGGAATGTACCTGGAAAAAAATGAGAATCATTTGATTGCCAAAAAACAGATTGCCCTCTTTTTGGAATATATTAGAACACGATTGCGCTTGCCTACCGAAAATATAAACGAGCGTTTTTATAAATCTGTTGCCGAACGCAGCGGAAACACTCACGAAGACACGCTGAAACTCTTTACTTTTATCGAAAAAGTGAACAACCAAAACAATACTAGCAAAGAAGAATTAGTGAAATTACACCAAGAAATAAAGGAATTTAAAAAGAACACCGATGGAAAATCCTGAAGATTACAACGACGATTTACACTTTAACAACCGAATACCCCTGGACGAGCTGAAAACGGCGGTTGACAGCATAAAAAATCAACTTTCAAAAATAATAATCGGGCAGGAAGATTTTATTGAGTTGCTCATCGTAAGCCTTTTGGCAAACGGTCATGTTTTGATTGAAGGCGTGCCGGGAATCGCGAAAACAATCACAGCAAAGCTTTTCGCGAAAACGCTAAAAACAGATTTCAGCAGAATTCAGTTTACGCCAGATTTAATGCCGAGCGACGTTTTGGGAACCTCGGTGCTGAATATGAAATCCTCAGAATTTGAATTTAAAAAAGGTCCAATTTTTTCAAATGTTATTCTCATTGACGAGATAAATCGAGCGCCTGCAAAAACGCAGGCAGCACTTTTTGAAGTAATGGAAGAACGGCAAATTACAATGGACGGCGAGCGGCATATAATGCAATATCCATTCATCGTGCTCGCCACCCAGAACCCAATTGAACAGGAAGGAACTTATGCCTTGCCCGAAGCACAACTGGACCGATTTCTTTTCAAAATAAAAGTGGGCTATCCCAATTTGGAACAGGAAATAACTATTTTAAAAACCCACCACGACCGCAAACAAATAATGCCCGAGACAGAAATTGAGGGCGTTTTAACACCGGAAGCATTAAAAACATTTCGCGCGCAAGTACAGGAAGTTTTAATCGAGGATAAAATTTTTAGCTATATCGCCCAGTTGGTAGATAAAACCCGAAACCATCCACATTTATTTTTGGGCGGTTCGCCACGCGCTTCACTTGCAATTATGAATGCCTCAAAAGCATACGCAGCTATAAATGGACGCGATTTCGTTACACCGGACGATGTAAAGAAAACGTTGGCACCCGTGCTGCGTCACAGAATTATCCTTTCGCCCGAACGCGAAATGGAAGGAATGACACCCGAAACCGTGATTGATATTATTACTCAATCTATTGAAATACCGAGGTAAAAATTTAGAATTCAAAGTTGAAAGTTGAATAAAAATCATTTAAAATTTGAAAAAAGTTAAAGCAACAAAAAATGTGGAACCCATTTCCAAAACAAGTCGTGGTTCTTGGCTCCCTTCTCTCTATTCTCTACTCTTAAATAGATAAATGCTAAAATTCCTAACATCCTTCTACCTAACGCCGCGATTTTTTTACGCGATGGCAGTGCTTTCCGCGCTGTTTCTATTTTCGTATTGGTGGGAATGGCTTTTTGGGATTATTTGGATTTTGGTGATGGGATTTGTCGGTCTTTCATTTTATTGGAAATAATAATGGTCTTCGGTAAAAATGGTTTGGAAGGCGAACGAATTTTGCCCGAAAAATTTTCGAATAGCGACAACAATCCTGTTTCAGTACTTCTCACAAACAGATATTCCTTCAAAATAAAGGTCGGTATTATTGACGAATTGCCAATTCAATTTCAGAAAAGGGATTTTTTCAAAACAATTTCCATCGCCGGGAAAAATAAAAATACCTTTCAATATGAAGTGCGGCCCGTGGATCGCGGCGAATATATTTTCGGGAATTTGAATTGTTACGTTTCTTCTGAAATAGGCTTGATCCGGAAAAGATATACTTTCAACAAAGAGCAAATGGTGAAAGTCTATCCCTCATTCATCCAGATGAAAAAGTATGACTTTCTGGCCATCGACAATCGCATTTCACATATTGGGTTGAAGAAAATCCGCCGTATTGGCCACACTATGGAATTTGAACAAATTAGGGAATATGTTGTTGGCGATGATGTACGAACGGTCAATTGGAAGGCATCGGGAAAGCACGCACGGCTGATGGTAAACCAATATCAGGACGAAAAAATGCAGCCGATATATTCAATAATTGACACGAGCCGTGTGATGAAAATGCCTTTCAATGGGCTTAAAATTATTGGATTATGCTTTGAACAGCGCTCTCGCTTTTTCAAATATTGCATTGAAGAAAAATGATAAAGTTGGGTTGGTAGATTTTTCAAATAAAGCCTGGAAATATTCTTCCTGCGCAAGCGAAAAAAACATATTTGAACAATATTCTTGAAGTGCTCTATAATATTGATACCAAATTTTTGGATGCCGAT
Organism: uncultured Flavobacteriaceae bacterium; assembly: GCA_963839235.1. Lineage (GTDB taxonomy): Bacteria > Bacteroidota > Bacteroidia > Flavobacteriales > Flavobacteriaceae > Aequorivita. The sequence goes on from CAWITX010000002.1 coordinate 169,119, forward strand.
TACGGGGTGCTGCAATCGTTGGTAAAGCGAAAAATCACGCATCGAAGTTTGTTGATGCTTTATACAAATTTTGAACATATTTCATCGCTTCACCGGCAACTGCCCTATTTGCAGGCAATCGCCAAAAAACATGTTTTGGTGGTAATATTTTTCGAAAACACTGAATTGAAAATCCTCAGCAATTCGGAAGCAAGAAATCTTTCGGAAATAGTGGACCAAACAATTGCGCAACAATTTGAATTTGACAAAAAAATAATGGTGCGCGAACTGCAGCAGCGCGGTATACAAACAATATTGACTGCTCCGGAAGATCTCTCCGTAAAGACAATCAACAAATATCTGGAAATAAAAGCGCGGGGACTTTTGTAACATTTCGGTCGTGAAATTCGACATTTCGGAAACTGTTTTTTCCTTAAAAATATAAGTTTTGGGACATTTGGTATATAAATCGAAAACACTAAAAACCTAGAATTATGAAAACAATCATCATCACCTCCATCATTTTCTTATTTTCTTATTTTTTAAATGCCCAAACCGATTCCCCCTCCCCAGTGGAAGGCACCTCAATAACTGTGACCGTGCCTGTAAATAGCAGCGAAGGAAGCATTCTTGTTGGCCTTGATGACGAAGCCCACTTTATGCAAAAAGGACTACAAAGTGCCGAAGGTAAAATTGTGGATGGAAAGGCAACCGTGACTTTTAAAAACGTGGCGTCCGGAGAATATGCTATTGTTCTCTTTCACGATAAAAATAGCAACAAACAAATGGATTTCGATATGAACGGAATGCCATTGGAACCCTACGGTGTTTCAAATAATCCTATGAGCTACGGACCACCGCAATGGAACGATGCAAAATTTGAAGTGAAAAGTGAGCCCATTGAAATGGAAATCAGGATGTAAACCCTTTAAACATAAATTTTTAAAACCCGGATGCATACCGGGTTTTTTATTTTAAATATTTGATAGACTTAAATTTTGAATAAATTTTTCTGATATAAAAGGTATATTTGTATAAATACTTTTTACAATGACAATCACCCAACTGAAATATGTTTTGGCGGTAGCCGAGCACCAAAATTTCACAAAAGCCGCGGAAAAGACATTTGTAACACAGCCAACGCTGAGCATGCAGATTCAAAAACTGGAAGACGAGCTGGCCATTTTAATTTTCGACAGAAGCAAAAAACCAATTGAACTTACCAACGTTGGAAAAAAAATAGTGGAACAGGCCCGAAATATCGTAAACGAATCTGAGCGAATGCAAGATGTGGTTGACCAAGAAAAGGGATTCATTGGCGGCACTTTTAAGTTAGGGATGATTCCAACGGTCATGCCTACATTGTTGCCAATGTTTTTAAAAAATTTTTCGAATCGATATCCAAAAGTACAGTTGAAGATTGAAGAATTGAACACAGACGAAATTATCACAAAAATTAATGATGGTTATTTAGATGCCGCCATTGCAGCAACGCCCCTCGAAAACGAAAAAATAAAGGAAAGGGTTTTGTATTATGAACCTTTTGTAGGATATATTCCGGAAAACCACCGGTTATTTTCTAAAGAAAAGTTGGATGTAAGCGATTTAGATATTGAGGATATTTTGTTGTTGGAAGATGGGCACTGCTTCCGCGATGGCATTATAAATCTATGCAAAACTTCAAAAAGTTTGGGGGAGGACAAATTTCAATTGGAAAGCGGCAGTTTTGAAACCCTTATAAAATTATCGAACGAAGGATTGGGAATGACGTTGCTCCCCTATCTGCATACGCTGGATATTTTGCCTTCGCAAACCAAAAATTTAAAACATTTTAAGGAACCTTCCCCAGCGCGTGAGGTTAGCTTAATCTACAGTAAAAGTGAATTAAAATTGCAAATAATAAATGCTTTATACGATCTGATTTCGGCGGTAGTCCGCGGGGCAATCGCATTTCAGGATGTAAAGATTATTAGTCCTACCAAGCAGTAGCAGTTTTCAGAAATAAATTAATCACGAATAACCATTTTTATCATAAAAAAAATTCCCTTTGAAAAATCAAAGGGAGTTTTTTTATGGATTTAAATAGATTAGACATTGATTTAACTGTGGGTTCTGCTTGATGAGCGAATCGACCCAAACTTTAAGTTCCTCTATTTCATAAGGAAGCAGTCTGGTCAATGCTTTTTTCAACTCTTTACAGAACAAATTGACGTCAAAACTTACTTTTGCAAGCACGGCTTTGGTGTAATCAAACATTGCTCTTGCCATAGCTAATTGAGATTGGATTAAAATTAGAGAAGTAGATTTCTACAATAGGCGAAGATTTTTTCAATTAAACTGTTTAAATATAACAAATAATTTCGAATTATATTCTGTTTGGGATGGAATAAATTATTTTCTTTTTTTATGCACTAGATGCTCAATTGTTTAAAAGAAAGAAATCTCTAAACATTGAATTTTGAAACTATTTTACCTTTATGGTCCATTCAAATTCAAAGATAGACACCACATCACCGGCAGAATCAACTCCTTCAGATTTCATCCACAGGGTTTGCCCTTCTTTCATTTTAATTGTTTGTTCAATAGCTTGGGAAATTAAATGCCCGTCGTTGCAGGTAAATTGAATTCTTCCTTTTGCCTTTTTAAAAAAACTGCCCTTATTATTTGCCACAAGCATCGAGATATTTCTTCCGCTTTCCTTTATTGCAGCCATAACCATCGCCCCGGTACTTAGCTCCGCAGCCATCCCCTGCACTGCCCAAAACAAGGATTCAAACGGATTTTGATTGATCCAGCGATGCTTCACTGTGGTAACGCATATTGTATCCGTTATTGATCTTACCCGTACACCCATTATGTAAGCGGATGGTAATTTAAACATTAAAAAGGTGTTGATTTTACTGTGAGTGAGTTTCATTTCCTATCAATATTTTACGAAGATATTCATTAAATCCTTCACATCCTATTTGTTAAATAAATGTTAATTATAGTACTATGCGTTACACACTACTATCTTTTAACCATATATTTGTATAAGAAAATAACAAGTTATGGAAACTACAATTTCTGAAAACCAAAAAAACACAAGTGCACTTATACACTTGTCCACCTTTTTAAAATACTTTTTTCCGTTCGCGAACTTTTTCGCCCCACTACTTATTTGGACATTCAATAAGGAAAAGCCTTTTGTTGACGAGCACGGGAAACAAGCGATCAACTTTCAGTTGAGCATATTGGTTTACATGCTTTTGCTCGGGCTGTTGTGCATTCCCTTCTTCCTCATTTTCGCCACTGATTTTGTTTCGTTAATTGAATCTATAGACCACCATGCCGGGGAATTTTCAATGAGCAATATTCAGAATCTTTCGGGGTATATCCTTTTATTCGGTTTGTTTATCCTATTGATGTTCGGACTTTTCATTTTTGAAATCTATGCGGTGGTAAACGCCTCAATACATGCTTCGCGCGGCCTTCTTTACAGATATCCCCTTTGCATCCCTTTTATAAAGACCAACCTTAATCAATCACATAATGAGCACCTTAGTTAGTTATCTTTTAGCGGCAATCCTTCAGTTTTTGAGCGTGGAACTTCCACCGGAAACGAATACAATTACGCATCTCGCAACTCATCAATGCGTGGAAAGTACCAACCAACTTCCTTATTCATTCATCATCAATAACGAACAGGAAATAATCAAGTAAACAAAAATTTATGAAAATCGAAAACACAAAAGCGCAGATGCGAAAAGGGGTTTTGGAGTTCTGCATCCTTTCCGTTTTAAAAGACGGCGAAGCGTATACTTCAGACATTCTTGAAACCCTAAAGGACGCAAAAATGCTGGTCGTGGAAGGCACAATTTATCCGCTGCTCACTAGGCTTAAAAACGCGGGACTGCTTTCCTACCGTTGGGAAGAATCATCCAGCGGACCGCCACGCAAGTATTATGAACTTACCGAAACCGGTAGATTATTTTTAACAGAATTGAACGAAACCTGGGCAGAACTGCAACAGGCCGTTAACAAAGTAACCAGCGAAAAAAACACAAAATGAACAAGACAGTAAATATAAATTTGGCAGGCACTTCATTTCATATAGACGAAGATGCCTTTGGGAAACTTTCGCGCTACCTGGATGCCATTAGAAAATCGCTAAAGGGTGCTGACGGAAGTGAAGAAATAATGCAGGATATCGAGGCGCGCATTGCCGAACTTTTTTCGGAAAAAGTGGAAACTCCCGCACAGGTGGTTACCCTAAAAATGCTCGATGAAGTAATTGCGGTAATGGGACAACCCGAGGATTATGAGGTGGATGATGAACTTTTTGAAGATGTTCCGCCTTCTTCCGGAAAATATACCAAATCCCGAAGCTCAATTTCGAACAAGCAGTTATTTCGCGACGTTGACAACAAATATCTATCCGGTGTTTCCTCCGGCCTTGCCCACTATATCGGCATCGACCCGGTTTGGATTCGTCTGTTATGGGTGCTTTTGGTATTTGCCGGAATGGGATCACCGATCATAGTTTACATACTATTATGGATTTTGGTGCCACCCGCGCTTACCACTTCGGAAAAACTGAAAATGACTGGTGAACCCGTGAACATTTCAAACATTGAACGAAAATTCAAGGAAGGATTTGATAATGTTGCGGACCGTGTTAAAAATGCGGATTACGACGAATACGGCAGAAAAGTGAGAAGCGGCGCTTCCGGCTTTTTTGATAGCCTGGGAAACGTAATCGTAACCCTATTTAAGGTATTCGTGAAATTTCTGGGAGTACTCATTATCTTAGTTTCCCTATTCACATTAATAGGATTGATAATTGGCTTTTTCACCTTTGGCTCTATCGATTTTTGGGGAAATAATGAAGTAGCGGAATACATTTCTATGGTTGCCACCACCAACTTCCCGATGTGGCTAATCGCCCTATTGGCTTTGCTTGCCGTGGGTATTCCGTTTTTCGCACTTTTCATTTTAGGCTTAAAATTGCTTATCAGCAATCTAAAGTCGATGAGCTCCACTGTTAAAATTTCACTTATCGTACTTTGGGCGCTTTCAATAATTGGGCTATCGGTACTAGGCATAAAACAAGCTACGGAACAAGCTTTCGATGGCAATGTTATAATCGAAAAGAATCTTGCCATAAGCCCGGCAGATACCCTGCACTTGAGCATGCGTTCGGATAGTCAATATGGTTACGATGTGCGACAGGACAGCGGTTTGGAAATAAAGTACACAAAAGAGAAAAAAAGAATTATATATTCCCGGAATATCGCGGTGACCATTAAAACTTCAAAAGATTCTGTTGGAAAAATGGTTATTGAAAAGAAAGCGGAAGGCACGAATTCCCTCGAGGCGCGCGATCGCGCAGAAGCAATTGAATATAATTTCGAAATGGAAAATAACAACTTGTTTCTCGATGGTTTTTTTATTACCGATACCGCCAACAAATATCGCGATCAAGAAATAGAAATCACCCTTTTTCTGCCGGAGGGAACTGTGGTTTATGCAGATGAAAATACTTCATCTTATTACGAAAGTGCCAATTATGATGAATGGATAAATTGGAATAATGACGCCCATTATTTTAAGGTTTCGAAAAATAAGATTCAATGTATTGATTGTAATGAACGGGAAGATTCTTTCAACTCCACTGATTCGCTGGATTTAAATAATTCCGAAAAAGAGGGCGACAGCCTTAATTACAATAAAAAAGAAAACTGGGAACAGCGTGTGGAGCGACAACTGAATGGAACCGGAAATAACACCGGTACCAGCGACAACAAAACCACAAAAACCTTAACTTTAACTATTGATTGATTAACCATAAAACCAACTGATTATGAAAACAAAAACAATTTTAATAGCCCTTTTTGCGGCAGTTATTTTAAGTTCCTGCCATTTTAACTTCACCATCGGGGAAGACGGAAATGGAAATGTAGTAACCGAAGAAAGAACCTTAAATTCAGATTTTGACCAGGTAAAAGGCAGCGCTGGACTGGAAGTACTTCTCACCCAAGGAGATGAGAATAAAGTAGTGGTAGAGGCAGACGAAAACCTAATGCAATATATAGAAACCGACGTAGAAAACGGAATGCTACATATTACCACTTCGGAAAATATCGGAAGATCAAATTCCAAAAAAGTGTATGTAACTTTTAAAGCATCTAAATAAAGTTGAAGCCAGCAGCGGCGCAGATGTTCTTGGAAAATCAGTTATAAAAAGTGAAAATCTTTCCCTAAAAAGCAGTAGCGGGGCGCAGTTGAATTTAGATGTTTTTGCGCAGGACCTAACTGCTAAATCCAGCAGTGGTTCACAAATGAAGCTTTCAGGAAAAGCCTCTTCCCTAAAAGCAGACGCTTCCAGCGGAAGTGAACTGGACGCACAGGAACTTTTGGTATTAAATTGCAACGCTGAAGCTTCCAGCGGTGCCGAGATTACGGTTAATGTAAAACAACAATTGGAAAGCCACGTAAGTAGCGGTGGAAATATAAATTATTACGGAGATCCTGTTTCCGTTAACAAGAACAAAAGCCATTCGGGTAGTGTAAATAAAATGTAAAGCTATCGACAAGTATTTATAGAAACCACAATATCCCGAATTTTAAAAAAGGCCTTTTTGGATGCGAATCCATAGAGACCTTTTTATTTTACAAAAATTTTAGGAAAAAGGAAATCAAAAATTGCGATATTAAAAATAAAAACAATTGTTATGAAAAAACTACTCTTTATTTTATCCATCACTATTTTGGCTTCCTGCAGCAGTAACGATGATTCCGGCGACGTAAACGACGACCAATTTCAGAATATAGAAACCATTCTACCCCAGGGAACTTGGGAGGTGAGCTCCTACTTTGAAGGAAATACAGATAGAACCATGGATTTTGAAAGCTTCGTGTTCACCTTTGACCAAGACAACACTTTAAAAGCCAAAAATGATCTTTTCACGGAAAATGGTACGTGGGAATATCAAAATTCCGAGAGTAATCCGGATGGCAACGATGAAAGGTTATTGCTGGAGTTTGGGGGAACCACCCCTTTTGATTTGATAACTGAAGATTGGGGTATAATTTCTGTGAGCAGCACGAAAGTTGAATTGTCCGTAGCCAGCGGAAATAATGGAAAGGCGGAATTACTTACCTTTTCAAAACTTTAGAAAATTTAAAAAATAAAAAAGCCCTCTTCAAGAAAAGAAGGGGGCTTTTTTTATTTCTAATAGTAAAATTAAGCTGTAACCTCAGTTTCTACGGTAGCTAAATAACGCTCCGCATCAAGTGCCGCCATACAACCGGTTCCCGCAGCCGTAACGGCTTGGCGGTATTCCTTATCCTGTACATCGCCGCTGGCAAAAACGCCAGGCTTATTTGTTTTAGTGGTTTTTCCTTTGGTTATCAAATAACCGGTATCATCCATATCTAGCTGACCTTTGAAAATTTCAGTATTTGGTTTGTGTCCTATTGCTATAAAAAGACCTGTTATTTTTATTTCTTCCTTTTCACCAGTTTCATTGTTTACTATCCGCAAACCTTCCACTACTTGCTCTCCCAAAACTTCATCTACTTCGGTATTGTATCGCACTTCCAGATTTTTGGTATTTTCTACCCTATGCTGCATTGCTTTTGATGCTTTCATATAATCCTTTCGTACCAACATAGTTACTTTGTTGCAAATGTTGGCCAAGTAGGTAGCTTCCTCGGCAGCGGTATCTCCTGCCCCAACGATTGCTACATCCTGATTTTTATAAAAGAAACCATCGCAAACTGCACAAGCAGAAACGCCTCCGCCTCTCAACCTTTGCTCGCTTGGCAAACCTAAATATTTTGCGGTGGCACCAGTGGAAATTATCACAGTTTCCGCTTCAATTTTTGTTGAATTGTCCACCGTAATTTTATGAATACCCCCCACTTCATCACTAAACTCAACATCCGTAACCATTCCAATTCGCACTTGTGTTCCAAACCGTTCGGCCTGTTGCTGTAGTTGTACCATCATAGTTGGTCCATCAATCCCATCTGGATAGCCCGGAAAATTATCAACCTCCGTAGTAGTTGTCAGCTGTCCGCCCGGTTCCATTCCGGTGTACATAACGGGTTTTAAGTCGGCTCGCGCCGCATAGATGGCGGCAGTATAACCCGCGGGGCCAGAACCTATAATAAGGCATTTTATCTTTTCAATGGTATTACTCATGGTATCGTTTTCAATATTATTTTAGGAATGGTAAAAGTAGCAACTTTCATAGAAATTGGCATTTAAAAGTTATGAAGAATTGTTATTAACGTATCAGGCGTGGCTATCATTTCTTTGGGGAAAATTTATTTGGAGCACCTCTGAACACTTTTTTCGTATTCTTTTGAATTCTTCCACATTGCTATCAACATCCTTATTCCAAAAAGGTATCATTTCTGAAAATTTTTGTTGCCATTCTTCCGACTTTGCTTTGTCTGGATATGCAAAATGAAGCAAATCTATCATAATATCCACGGCAACCGAAGCACCCGGCGAAGCGCCCAAAAGCGCGGTAATCCGGCCGTCCCTACTGTGTACAACCTCAGTTCCAAACTCAAGAGTTCCACCTTCTTCCTCATCCCGTTTTATAATCTGTACACGTTGACCGGCTACTTTCAGTTCCCAATCCTCATTTTTTGCATCCCGCATAAATTTCCGCAGTTCTTCCATCCTATCCTCATGCCCCATACGCACCTGTTCAATCAAATATTTTGTAAGCGGAATATTATGCCAGAATACACCCCACATTGAAGGAATGTTATCCCATTTTATGCTTTTGAATAAATCCAGATAAGATCCCTCCTTTAAAAATTTCGTGCTGAAGCCCGCAAAAGGCCCAAAAAGAAGTTCCCGTTTTCCGTCAATGTAACGTGTGTCCAAATGCGGCATGGACATTGGCGGAGCGCCGACCTCAGCCTTTCCGTACACTTTTGCGTGATGTTTTTCAATAATTTCACGGTTATTGCAAATTAACCACTCCCCGCTCACGGGAAAACCTCCGTAACCATCTTTTTCATCAATTTCAACTTTTTGGAGTAATGGCAATGCTCCGCCGCCTGCCCCGATGAAGACGTGATCGGCATCGGAGTATATTTTTTTATCGGTTTTTAAATTCTTTACCTCCACCAGCCATTCTTTGCCATCGGTGGGATCAACGTCCAAAACTTCATGTTCGGTCAAAACCGGAGTGTCAAATTCTTCTTCCAAAATTTTAAAGAACGTGCGGGTAAGAACTCCATAATTAACCTCTGTCCCCAATTCCATTCGCGTGGCCGCTACATTTTCTAATTCATTCCTGTTGTGCATTATCAAAGGAAACCACTTTTTCATTTCATTAAAATCTTCGGAAAACTGCATACCTTCAAATAAAACGCTCTTTCGCATTTTAGAAACCCGCTTCTTCAGAAATTCTACATTGTCTTCCCCTTCAACCCAACTGTGATGTGGCACGGGATGTATGAAATCTTTCGGGGTTTCAATTAGATCATTTTCAATTAAAAACGACCAAAACTGTTTGGATTTTTCAAACTGCTTACAAACTTTTGTTGCCTTTGAAATATCTATCGACCCATCTTCCCTCTCGGGCGTGTAATTCATTTCACAAAATGCGGAATGTCCCGTGCCCGCATTATTCCACGCGGCGGAACTTTCCAAGGCAACTTTATCCAATCTTTCCAGAATTAAAATCTTCTGATTTTTATCTATCAGTTTCAACATAAGCGCAAGGGTCGCGCTCATAATTCCCCCGCCTATACAGATTAAATCGTACTTTTCTTCAATTAAATTTTTGTGTTCCATTTTTTGGCTTTCTTTCAAAATTAACCATTGAAAAAAGGAATTTCACTTAAAGAAATATTAATACTTTCTATAGGATTTACCGGTTAAAATGAAAAGAGCATTTATTATAAAAGCTGCTTGCCAAAGTTTATAATTTGATTATTTTTGCCGTCTAATTGTAGAAAAATAACCAGCGGTACTCAATTGAAGTATCAGTTTAAAACATCAATCGGGATGTGGCACTTCGACAGGCTCAGTGTAAACTGCACCACCGAAGGTTCCGAAACAAAAATAACCAGCGGTACTCAATTGAAGTATCAGTTTAAAACATCAATCGGGATGTGGCGCAGTCTGGTAGCGTATACGTCTGGGGGGCGTAGGGTCGCAGGTTCAAATCCTGTCATCCCGACCAATAAAAAAAGACATCTTCGGATGTCTTTTTTTATTGGGTGGAAATGAATCCATTTTCCCATTTTCAAGCAACTTATTTATTGATTTTGAATGGCCTGCCCAATATAATTCTTCACTATTATATGTGCTATATCCTTGATTATGTCTATAATTATAAAAATGGTGCGGGAATTTCGGTTTAGGGCAACAAAACCTTTTTTTTGAATTATCATTCCCCAGTGTTTCTATTTAACTTCACCCATAACTGCACGGACCTAATTTTTAGACTTCAATGATAAACCGTTTATCAAATACTGCTACACAAGAGGACATTGAAGGCTTTTTACATATCCCCTACCAGTATAAATTTTTATACAAGCCCCAAATTGTTATAAATGGAATGGAAGAAGCCTCTGTGAGCATTGTTACTTCAACATTGCCCAACGCCATTCAATTCGGGATTTGGGGGATTTTACCCGATTCTTATAATAAGGAATGGACGCATTTCCAAAATTTTGAAAATACGCTTACCACCGAGCTCGCTGTATTGCAACAAAACCATTGGCTATATGAAGCAATTAAATACAGAAGATGTTATGTGATTGTAACAGGCTATTTTATACATTCATTGGAGGGAAAAAATTTAAAACCCATATATGTGAGCAAATCCAGTGATAAAATTTTTTGCTTGGCGGGTATTTATAACACAACTGAAGATGGTTTTATAACCTTTACCCTGCTCACCAAAGGCTCCAATCATTTTCAAACCAAAACAAGCTTCTCTCCTATTGTGCCGATACTTCTATCTGAAAAGGAACGTGCCTTCTGGACCGGAAAAAACGAATCGGGAAACGACTATTTAGATTTTCTTACTGAACTACAACCCATCTATTTAGACCAACATGCGGTTAATCCATCAATTATGGGAAAAGGAAAAAAGTCCCTGCAGATGTTGGAGCCTTACAGAATATAGCACCACCTTACTTTAAGTGTTTGCGGTAATCGGTTGGAAGTATGCCGTACCTTTCAGAAAAAATCCGGGAAAAGTAGCTTCGGTTTTTATAACCAATACTGTACACTACTTCCGAGACCGAGAGCTCGGTATTTTTAAGCAAATCGCGAGCTTTCAAAAGTTTCAGTTCCTTTATGTATTCACTCACACTTTGCGAAAAAAGAAGTTTAAAACCCAGTTGAAGTTTTGGTGGCGCAAGGTCAACTTTTCTTGCTATGCTTTTTACGGAAATACTTTCGCTAAGAGTAGATTGAATATAATTTGTGGCATCGTGTATTTTCTCAATATCCTTTTGCGAGATAGATTCAGGCAACCAAATGTTGTTTATGAAATTTTCATGCTCCAGCAACTGAAGGCCCAAAATAATATTCATATGGCCTTCAATAATCAACGTACGCGCTATACCATCGTGCGGAATCGCTTCCAACTGTTGTATCTGATCTGCGATTTTAAGATTGAAATTTCCGTAGTGGTTATAAACTGAATTCGGCTTTTTATTTTTGAACAGATCCTGCAAATCTGCCTGGAGGTATTCAATATTGTTGTTTTTTTTATTAATATATTCTTTGGGGTTGATACGAATTATATTAAGATTAACGTATTCGCCCGCGGAAAAGAAAAAGGAATTTTTGGACTGCGAAGGATACTGCACAATTATATTTTGATAGCTTTTTAGCTGGTGCTTTTCCTCAGAGGGCATTTTAAAATCCACAGCGCCTTTGGTAAGAAAGATAAAATCAATTGGAACAGCATCCTCAAAAATGAAAGTCATAACAACATCTTCCCTAAAAGTTAGGTTAAACCGAAGTAAATTTACTCCATAATTCAGTACCAAACTTTTTACTGCACCTTTCCCGGTTTTGTTGTTAATGTGTACCGAAGTCTCACCCCATTCATTTGTAAAATCTACATCAAAAAAATCGGATAAGTAATTAATAAATTCTTTACCGATTCCGTCTGAATAAACGATATTGGTCATCCTTTTTTCATTCTTTAGAATACAAAGAAATTGGAATAATAAGAATAGACTTAACGATTTTGAACTTTAAATTAACGAAAATTTGGACTAATATCCCTCCCTATTAAAGTCATTGAATTTCATAAACTTACAGGTCAGTTATTGCTGTATCATTTAAAAATAATTTTTCCCTTAGGTTAAGAAATCGTTGCTTAAAAAATTAAAAAAATAAAGACCTAAAATCGGGGTTTTATGTTGTAACTTATAAAAAATACCAACTTTGAAGACCTTCGAAATAAATTCACTCCCGTTGAATGAAGTGTTGCAAGACCTGGCAGCATGTTTTGGCACGAGATGCGTGCGAAATTGCGACGAATACTTCGTGAAAATCCCCGCTACCTGGGGCAGCGGCTACATAAAGGGAATAAGTTTCGGCAGTGGGGTGGGGCTCATTCAGTATGTATGCAAATTCCACACGGATCTAGAATTAATATTTAGCGTAAATAAAATACATCCGGTTAAGTTTCTTTATTGTTTGGCAGGTGCAGTTGAGCATCGGTTTCAAAATAATCCGCATTCCAATATTTTAAATAAATACCAAAACGCCATCGTGGCGAGCCAGGGCAATAATGGCCATATTCTGCGTTTTGCCGCACAAACCCAAACCCGTCTCTGCAGTCTCGAAATAAATAGAAAAGAGTTTAAATCGCATTTTTCGTGTTACCTCCAAAAAACCACCCTGGGCCTTCAGGAGCTTTTTAATGACGAAACCGCCAAAAGGTCTTTTTATCATGAAGGTTTGTATTCTTTGCAAATAGCCCATTACATGGAGGAAATTGACGTTTTTAGCCACAAAAACTTGATTAAGCGCATATTTATGGAAGGCAAGGCGTGGCAGATTTTTAGCAGCCAGCTTATGCAATATGAGGACGCCCTTTATCTTGTGGATGACCGAAAGGTGTTACGTAAATCTGAATTGCAGTCCATTAAACATGCAGTGAAAATAATTGAAATGGAACTTGAAAATTTGGAATCGGTACAGTCCCTGGCAAACCGGGTAGGTTTGAACCAAAATAAACTTCAAGATGGCTTTCATAATGTATATGCGCTTTCAGTAAAGGGTTACATTCAAAAAGAGCGATTAAAACTCGCCGTATCTCTTCTAAAAAACACAAATATTTCTATGGCAGAAATTATGGAGCGTGTGGGACTTACCAGCCAAAGTTATTTTTCAAAAATTTTTAGGGACCGCTACGATCTTACCCCCTCCCGCTACCGGAAATTGTGCAATGTATAGTATACCATAATATTTGTAAAAACCTTTTCAATTCTATTCGGAAAGATTTTTAAGCTTTATAAAACTATTTTAACGAAACATATATTATGCTATACATTTTAGATCCGAATTCTTGAGGAAGTTTTCGGCTTTTAGCAATCTTACCTCTTATTACTTTTAGTATATTTTCTATCCAAATATGGGAAAGCTTACGCTATTAATAAATTTATGGTTAATCTTGTATTGCCCAATTAATTTCACAACTTCTAAATGGAAATCACCGAAATTTTAGGATACACCGGAGCCCTCTTTGTAGGTTTAGTTTTGGGCCTTATTGGTGGCGGCGGTTCCATTTTAACGGTGCCGGTTATGGTTTACCTTTTTTATCTCGATCCGGTTACAGCAACGGCATATTCCTTATTTGTGGTGGGACTTTCGGCCTTGGTCGGTGCATTACGAAATATGCAAAAAAAATTAGTCGATTTTAAAACCGCCCTAATTTTTGCGACCCCAGCTTTTATCGCCGTGTATTTAACCCGTCGCTTTCTAATTCCAGCAATCCCAAACGAATTAATTGATATTGACAGTTTTACGCTAACCAAGGAAATTGCCATTATGGTTTTCTTTGCCGTTATTATGTTATTGGCCTCAATTACTATGATTCGCCATAAAAAACCCGAAGCGGAAACGGACCAAAAAGTAACTTACAACTATCCCATAATTATTTTGCAAGGACTTATATTGGGGTTGGTTACAGGATCTGTAGGTGCTGGCGGCGGATTTTTAATTATTCCTGCCTTAGTGCTTTTGGCAAAACTGCCAATGAAAAAAGCGGTCGCTACTTCACTTTTAATAATCGCCATCAATTCGCTCATCGGTTTCACCGGCGATATGGAAAATATGGATATCGATTGGAGCTTTTTGTTCACCTTTGCCGCTATTTCAATAGTTGGCATATTTATAGGAATAAGGCTAAACCATTTTATAGATGGCAAAAAACTGAAGAAAGGCTTCGGGTGGTTCGTTTTGATTATGGGAATTTATATTATTCTGAAGGAAACTATTATTTAAATTTTAAAGTGAATTTTCAATAATTTCCTGCACCACTTCCGGGTTCAACAATGTTGAGGTATCTCCCAGATTTGAAGTATCCCCGCCTGCAATCTTCCGAAGTATCCTTCTCATAATTTTTCCGCTGCGGGTTTTTGGCAAGCCACTTGTGAATTGGATTTTTTCAAGCTTCGCAATAGGGCCGATATGTTCAGAAATTATTTGGTTTATTTCCTTTCTCAGATTCTCGTGTAATCTCGATTCGCCGCTTTCCTTCAAAATTACAAATCCGTAGAGCGCATTTCCTTTCACATCGTGGGGAAAACCAACAATCGCGCTCTCCGCCACCGCCGGATGTTCATTTATTGCATCCTCAATGGGCGCTGTACCCAAATTGTGGCCCGAAACAATTACCACGTCATCTACCCTGCCCGTAATGCGATAATAGCCGGTGCTGTCTCGCAGCGCACCGTCGCCTGTAAAATATTTATTATTAAAAGTTGAAAAATAGGTTTCCTTAAACCGTTCGTGGTTTCCCCAGATAGTTCGCGCCATTCCGGGCCACGGAAACTTTATGCACAACCTTCCATCGACCAGATTTCCCTTCAATTCCTTCCCTTCTTCATCCATTAAAGCGGGTTGTATTCCCGGCAATGGCAGAGTTGCATAGGTAGGGATTGTGGGCGTAGAAAAGGGAATGGGTGAAATCATTATCCCGCCCGTTTCCGTCTGCCACCAAGTATCAACAATCGGGCAATTGCTCTTCCCAATATTTTCGTTGTACCAATGCCAGGCCTCTTCATTAATGGGTTCGCCTACGGTTCCCAAAATTTTTAAAGAAGAAAGATCGTGGTTTTGGGCAAATTCAAGATTTTCCTTTGCAAGCGCACGAATAGCGGTAGGCGCTGTATAAAATTGATTTATTTTGTGTTTTTCAACTATTTCCCAAAACCTTCCAAAATCGGGGTAGCTGGGAATTCCTTCAAACATCACCGTAGTCGCTCCGTTCGCCAACGGACCGTAAAGAATATAACTGTGACCGGTAATCCAGCCAATATCTGCAGTACACCAATAAATATCATCCTGCCTGTATTGAAAAACGTTTTTAAAAGTATAGGCAGTATAAACCATATAACCCGCAGTAGTATGCACCATTCCCTTGGGTTTGCCCGTAGAACCGGAAGTATAAAGTATAAAAAGTGGATCCTCGGCATCCATAATTTCGGGCTTACAACTAGCCGAAACATTATCTAATAAAGGTTGAAGCCATTTATCGCGGCCTTCCTTCATTATTATTTCAGAATTGGTACGTTTTGCCACCAAAACCGTTTGCACGCCTTCGCAATTTTCCAAGGCTTCGTCTACGATACCCTTTAAATCAATTGTTTTATTTCCACGGAAGGAACCGTCGCTGGTAATTACCATTTTGCAGTCGCAATCGTTGATTCGGGTTGAAAGTGCAGTAGCCGAAAACCCAGCAAAAACAACAGAATGTATTGCTCCAATTCGTGCGCAGGCCAAAACTGAAATGGCCAATTCAGGAATCATGGGGAGGTAAATGCAAACCCTATCGCCTTTTTCAATTCCTTCACTTTTAAGCACGTTAGCAAATTTACAAACACGTTCGTGGAGTTGGTTGTAAGTAAAATAATCCGCTTCCTCATTTGGATCGTTCGGTTCAAAAATTAGAGCGGTTTTATTGCCACGGCCATACAGGTGCCGGTCCAAACAATTTTCGGTAATGTTCAATTTTGCGCCTTGGTACCATTTTACTTCGGGTTTTTCAAAGTCATATTCCAATACCTTGTCCCATCGTTTTTGCCACAAAAAATTTTCTTCAGCAACTTCTTCCCAAAATTTTTCCGGATCATTTACAGATTTTCGATAGACTTGAAAATATTCTTCTAAATTTTTTATGTGGTAATTGCTCATGGTGGAAGGTTTTTACCGGAATAATTTACAAATTATTTTCGCAAAATCTACAGCGGAATATTTCCGTGCTTGCGATTCGGCCGCGGCACATCCTTGGTTTCTAGCATCGCAAAAGCTTTCAATAATTTTCTACGCGTTTCCCGTGGTTGAATTACCTCATCAATAAATCCGCGTTGTGCGGCTTTAAATGGATTGGCAAATTTCTCGGCATATTCCGCCTCCTTTTCGGAAAGTTTCAATGCTGGGTCTGCCGCTTCGGAAATTTCCTTTCTGAAGATAATTTCACTTGCTCCCTTCGCGCCCATCACCGCAATTTCGGCAGTTGGCCAAGCAAAATTCATATCTGCACCAATGTGTTTGCTGTTCATTACATCGTAAGCGCCTCCATATGCTTTTCGGGTAATAACCGTCACGCGGGGCACGGTTGCCTCACTTAAGGCGTACAATAATTTTGCGCCATTCAAAATAATTCCGTTCCATTCCTGATCGGTTCCGGGAAGAAAGCCTGGCACATCCACTAAAACCAAAAGCGGAATGTTGAAACAATCGCAAAAACGTGTGAATCGCGCACCTTTTTTCGAACTGTCCACGTCGAGAACGCCTGCCAAACTCATCGGTTGGTTTGCGACAATCCCGATACTTCTTCCTCCAAGACGCGCGAAACCAACAATTATATTATCTGCATAATCTTTGTGCACTTCAAAAAAGGAATCTTCGTCAATAATTCCTTGTATAACCTGATGCATATCGTAGGGTTTATTGGCAGAATCGGGCACAATTTCCTCTAGGTCATCACGGAATTCCTCAGTAGCTTCAAAAGGTAGTTTCTCGGTTATAGTTTTATTGTTTTGCGGAAGATAGCTCAGCAGTGTTTTAATCTGTTCGAGACAAACAATATCATTCGCGGCCGTAAAATGTGTCACGCCGCTTTTAGTGGCGTGGGTTCGTGCGCCGCCCAATTCTTCGGAAGTCACATTTTCATTGGTCACCGTTTTTACAACATTGGGTCCAGTTACAAACATATAACTGCTGTCCTGCACCATCAAAGTGAAATCCGTCATTGCCGGGGAGTAAACCGCGCCTCCGGCACAAGGCCCCATTATCGCGGAAATCTGCGGGATTACGCCCGAAGCCTGCACGTTTCGGTAGAAAATATCGGCATATCCACCCAAAGAACGGACGCCCTCTTGGATTCGCGCACCTCCAGAATCGTTCAACCCTATAATCGGGCGCACCAACACTCACCGCATGGTCCATAATTTTACAGATTTTTTCGGCATGTGTTTCGGAAAGTGCCCCACCAAAAACCGTAAAATCCTGCGCGAAAACATACACCAACCGGCCATTAATAGTGCCATAACCCGTAACAACCCCATCGCCGTAATACACTTCGTTTTGCATATCGAAATCGGTGGTTCGGTGGGTCACCAATATTCCCATTTCCTCAAAGGAACCTTCGTCGAGTAAATATTCCACGCGTTCGCGGGCGGTCAATTTTTTCTTCTCGTGCTGTTTTGCAATCCGTTTTTCACCGCCGCCTTTTTTTGCTTCGGAAATTAATTTCTTGCAGTTTTTTATTGTTGTCGCTCATATTTGTGATAATTGAAGCCTCTGCGAACTCTGCGCCTTTGCGGTAATAAATTACACCGCAGAGCCGCGGAGGCCGCAAAGAATTTACTTCGGCATACGAAGTATTTTTGAATCCTTTAAATATTGTTTCAATGCAAACAGGGCGGCTACTTTGGCCTCAGCCTCATTTGCCGCTCTCAGTTTTTCTTCGGAATAATATTTTTTCACAAAATTGGTATCGAAATTTCCACTTCGGAAAGCTTCGTGTTCAAAAACAAATTTTCCAAAAGGAAGGGTGGTGCTCACACCTTCCACCTCATATTTGGCAATGGCATCCAACATGGTTTGCATCGCCTCGTTTCTATTTTTTCCGTAGGTTATCAATTTAGAAAGCATCGGGTCGTACTGAATTGGCACTTGCATTCCTTCGGTAAAACCGTCATCAACACGAATATTTTTTCCGCTTGGTGGGCGATAAACCTCTAACTTTCCAACACTCGGCATAAAGTTGTTCAGGGAATCTTCGGCATACACGCGAAGTTCGAAGGCGTGACCCGTGATTTTTAAATCCTCTTGGGAAAAAGCGAGTTTTTCATTGTTCGCCACCTTTATTTGCTGTTCTACCAAGTCGAGTCCGGTAATTAATTCGGTAACTGGATGCTCCACCTGTAAACGGGTATTCATTTCGAGAAAATAGAAATTGTGCTTGTCATCCAAAAGAAATTCCACCGTCCCCGCGCCCACATAATCGCAGGCTTTTGCTACTTTTACGGCGGCTTCTCCCATTTTTTTGCGCAATTCCGGAGTTAAAACTGATGAAGGTGCTTCTTCTACCACTTTTTGGTGGCGGCGCTGAATGCTGCATTCCCTCTCAAAGAGGTGGACGGTATTACCGAAATTATCTGCCAATACCTGTATTTCAATATGTCGCGGCGAGGTGACGAATTTTTCGATAAAAACGGAACCATCCCCAAAAGCGGATTTTGCTTCGCTGATAGCCCGCTTCATCTGTTCTTCGAGTTCTTCGGCCTTTTCAACAATTCGCATTCCTTTTCCGCCGCCGCCGGCAGAAGCTTTTATAAGAATAGGGAAACCGATTTCCTTTGCAATTTCTGTCGCTTTTTTTACATCCGAAATTGCGTTTTCGGTACCTGGAACCATCGGAATATCGTAATCCTTCACCGCATCTTTGGCAGCGAGCTTACTTCCCATTATTTTGATGGCATGCGATTTCGGACCGATGAAAATAAGTCCGTTTTTTTCAACATTTTCGCCAAAGTCTGCATTCTCGCTCAAAAATCCGTAGCCCGGGTGAATGGCGTCAACATTTAATTCTTTTGCGATTTTTATAATTTTTTCGCCCAAAAGATAGGATTCATTTGATGGTGGCGGGCCAATGCAAACGGCTTCATCGGCAAAGGCAACGTGCGGAGCATTTCTATCTGCTTCGGAAAAAACCGCTACCGTTTTAATGCCCATATTTCGGGCGGTTTTCATTATTCTAAGCGCAATTTCGCCACGATTGGCGACCATTATTTTTTTAATCATTTTTCTCTAATTCAATTAAAAGCATTCCTTTATCCACCGTTTCGCCCTTGGAAATATTTACTGATTTTATACTCCCGTCGCGTGGCGCAGTCAATGTGTTTTCCATTTTCATTGCCTCCAGCACACAAAGAAAATCACCTTTTTTTACGGTATCTCCTTCAGTAACGTTTACTTCTAAAATAAGGCCGGGCATTGGGGCATGTATTTCATCCTCAATGGAGGCATTGCCAAGGGAAAGACCCATTTCGGAAATAAGGGCGTCCAGCGAATTCGCCAGTTTTACCTCATACCGGTTTCCGTTGATTCTGAAAGCGTATTTTCTTTTTTGAAACTCTTTTTCAAGGATTTCAACATCCACAGATTTATGGTCAAAGATTATATTGGCTCCTTGGTTTTCTGAAGAAATATCCAGCATTTCCAAGTCTTCACGGGAAAGGGAAAATTCAAAAGTATCGTTTACAACCGCTTTAAATTTTTCAATCATTTGTAGAAATTTTTATAAAGATACTATTTGCGGAAAGATTACGCCAATATGAAATTCAAGAAAAATTGAATGATTGTGGGCAATTGATGGATAGAATTAGTTTAAAAAGAACTTCTACCCATGGACGGTGGGTAGAAGTTCAGCAATAAAAACAAAAAATGTACTTTTTTAAGAGCCCTTTTTTGTATTCTTTTTTGGAGGTTTTTTCACGTTCGTGGCTTTTGTAGAATTACTTCTTTTGGAAACTGGAGATCCGTTTTTCTTTTTTCGAACAGCACTCAGCGCGGTTCTTAAATTACCCATATTTGTCTCCAAATCTTTTTTCAACATATTTTCATTCTTCATTCCGGCAGCCGCGTTAAGACCGTCAGTGAGGAATTGAAGGTGTTCAATCTCTGCCATTTTCTTAGCTTCGGAGCCGGCTTTGCTCCATATTTTATTGAAATTTTGAACGATTTCATTCCATTTTGCATCGATCTTTTCATCCTTCAAAATTAAGAGAAGACAGAAATCAAGATTAAGTTCGGCAATCATATCCCAATATTCCATACTGTCAGATTCCTTTAATTCCTTGAGTTTAGCCTGAAGTTGCTCAATTAAAATTTGGGCTTCTTTATTGGTTCTTAATCTGTATTTTTTATTGTCAAAAGTAAATTCCGCTCCCGATTTTGCGGCATTGCAGAAAACCAAGAGACAAGCAACCTCAATGGAATTGGAAAGCGAATACACCTTATTGGAATTGCAATCACTGTTATATGCCATTTCATAATGTGCGACGGCAGATTTATAGGCGTCAGCACGCTTTTTATTATCCGGTGCAAGCATTGCAAGACGTTTATAGGCGCTGCCCAACAGGTTCAATCTTTCTGCGGTTTCACCAGCTAACAGAAGAACTTGCAAATCGGCGATTACCCTTTCCGTTTTTTTGTATGCTTCCTTCCTATCTGCAGCAGTGGCAGTGGTGTTTTCAAAAATCTCCCGTACGTAAAGCTTGGCGCGTGTATTACAGAATTTTTCCATGCATGAAAATGAAAAGTCGGCGTTTTCCATTTTCAACAATTCTTCGTAGTTCGCAGTGGCTTCAACATATAACGCCAATTCCTGATAAATTTTTGCCACCCTTTCAATAATTTGTGGGGTGCGATAGACATCCCGATCAACCGCACTCATAATTGTATTGAGTTCGGCGAGATGGTCTTTGTCTGCACTTGTCGCCATCTGTAATTGGTTCAGAAGGTTGTCCAAATGTATTTCAGCCTCCTGCGGCACAATATAGGAAGGGGACCAACGTCCCGTTCCGGCAGAAATATTCTTCAGTTTAAAAAATGGGTCACCGTAGCATTGATAGGCACCCCACGTATTATTTCCGGAATGTTTTTCATAAATATAATTTCGTGCTTTCTTAACCGCATCCCCAAAATTATCGCCGGCGAACATACAGCTATAGAAAGTTTGGGCAAAATCGTGCGCAGCGGCATCATTTACGGCCCAACCTGCTGCAATTACTGCCTTCACCCCTATTTTTATTAATTGGGTTCCGATATTCGCAGCAAGTTTATACCTATCCTGATAAAATTTTTCATCCGCGGCACTACTGTATCCGAGGTGGCAACAATTTACAAAAACAAGTTCGGGCACAACAGGCATTTGTTCTATTTCAAAAACGGTCAAGAACATATCCTTTCCTATCACCATCCCCGATTTATTGGGATATTTAGGATTGAAAACCCCGTGGCCCGCCAAATGGATTATTGAATAATCTTTGCAGAAAAGGTTCTTCACAATACTTTCGGCATCTGTCCCAATTAGGTGGGTTGTAGGATAGCCCACTGTTTCCAGCGTATCTTTCACCAATGTTCCCTCTTCTTTGGCGCCGGGCAATTGTGTTATAAAACCATCTAAAATAGGATCTGCAATAATCAGCGCGCCTTTTTCAGCCACGCGTTTTATGTTTATTCTATATTCTTTGGTGGATAATTGCCGAATCATTCCTGCATTTATACAGAGCGGTTTTGCGTTTGTCGTGTTATCCTGAAGCAATTCCCAAGGATACGCTGCCGTATTTTTATCGAGTATCCAGGAAATGTTGCCTTTTCTTTTTAATTTCTCTTTTAAATTATTTGGAATAAGCAGTTCGAAAAGTGTTTTTGCCGTACAGGCAGACCATTGGTTGCTGGTGGAAACCTCAGCTATAAAAAGGTCTATCAACGATGTGCTACTATAAAGCTCATTTTCTTCTTCTCGCGAATCGCCGGTGGACGAGCCAAAAGTCATGCTGGCAGGCGCGCCACTTTCTTTATTGGCTTCGTTGTATTTAATGGTAATTCGGTTCCACCAATCTTCCGAGGTATCCAATGGAGTTCTTTTTTGGATTCCCAAAAGATTCTTTATTCGCTTGTTGCCAATTATAATATTATAAGTGGCATTCTCTTTATTTGCGATTTTATTGAGCACGTACATACAGTTTAGGGCTCGGTCTGCGTACAGCTCAATAAATTCAATATTTTCCACGGTTCTATAACCCGTATCGGCCAACGCTTTTATCTTTTCATTGGCGCGATTTACCCCTTCAATAATCGCCTTCATCGATCCTTCAACCGAAAGTCCGCCGTAGCCTGTGGCCACGATTAATGAAGAAACCCCCACTCCTTTTCGGGAAGTTGTTCCACCGTGAATACTGAGCAGGTAATTGAGCACTCCCGCTTCAACCGATTTTGAAAATTGATAGGAAGTAAGCTGATCTGGTTCTCCCAAACCAACAATGATGGCGCCTTCAAAATCGCTATCCTTCATTTTTCCGAATATCGCATTGCTGCCAATTTCGCCCGGATATAATCCCAATCTTTGTTTTGAAGTGAGCGTACCTTTTAGATAACGGTCAATGGATTTTTCGGCATATAAAACGCCGTCGTTCAAAAAGTGTCCCGCAATTACCGGGTAGGATGCGTACCTCAAATCGCCGTTGCTAACCGTAACCGTAACCGGAATTTGGTTCGCGATAGGTTCAACATCGTTACCCAAACCGAAAATTGTTTTTTCCAATCCGCTTTCGGAAATATCAAAATCCATATCGGGTTCGGCCCTAAATATCTTTTCCTCCCCGCGCAATAGCGGTTTTGAATTTCGAAGGAGATTTGTTTGCCCTGTAATCAAAATATCGTCTATGGCATTAAAAAGTTCGGGTTCGTTTGCCAGTGCGCCGTGGGTAACTCGCGAATAATAAACCGAATTCGATTTAATGAGCTGTTTTGGAATGCCAAGCTCCCAAGTTACACTTTGGTCGCCCTCGCCGGTGTAGAGGAAATACAATTCTTTTTTAGGAGGAATTTGATCAAGATAATAACCACAAGGCGTCATTTTATCCTTTCCAGCGATGTAAACCATATTTGAATAATCTATCGCATCTCTTTTTTTGAGAATATTATCGCGATAATTTTTGAAATAATCCAGATCATCTTTAGAAGGTAATGGCCAATCTGCTTTGCCCATATAGGTACGCATATTTTCCCAGGTTTCCATTTTTGCGAAATCGTTTTCGGAATCTGTAGTCAATGGCAACAAGGCAAGTATTCCCGGGAATTTTGCGAACATCTTTAAAAGTCCTTCCTTAGTATGTACCAAATCCAGTTTGCTCAGTTTTTTAATAATGGCATCCTCCCCGAAAAGAACAGAGGGTATGCGGAAGGAACCACCCAAAGGAGAACCAAGAAATAGTAATTTAAATCCATTTGAAGCCTTTAATTCCTGCCACGTTTCATCGTGATTTATAATAAAATCGCGCACCAATAAACCGCCCATGGAATGGCCTATAATCTTTATGGGTTGACCAATTTTCAGCAAGCTTTTAATTTTTGCATTGAATTCCTTCGCACAATCGGGCAAGGGTTTGCGCCAATCAAACGGATAGACGATAACGTCATATTTCGAGCTAAGCCATTTATAAAGTTTTCCGTATGAAGTTTTCACTACCGAATCGGCCGTTATTTTATTTACGTTGGAATATCCCAAATTAATGAGTCCACCTGAAAGAATTCGACCGTAGTGAAGCCAAATTTCCTTATCCTTTTGTGAAAGATTGGAACCCATTATACCGGGCAAGAGAACAACAATTGGTTTATTTCCGGATGGGAGTTTTGGATCTGGATAAAGTTCGCCAGATTCAATTAAGGCGCGATCACTGCCGGGGATTTCATATTGTGGAATCCCTTTAAAACCTGGAATAGGTTCTCCGGCCGGCGTTTGCAAAACCAATTTTATGGCCTCTCGGGTTTTATCATTTCCGAAATATTTCACGTGATTCACATCCGCGCCCTGATCAAAAAAATATTGGATATTGTTTTTGCGCTTGGCGCCCAAATACATCGAATCGGTATTTACAACTAAGTCATTTCGCTGCCAATAAAATAGTTTTCCGAGGATAACAAAAAGTCCCTGTCCGGAAAAACTTACTCTCCCGTTCCCCGAAATAATTGCGAGCGGTTTTCCATCGATCGCTCTTTCTGGGGTTGGGTCATTCAATATTTTTATGAAGGGGGATTCGGGTCTTTGTGCTTCCAGCCCAGGCAATACATTTACATCATCCTTACTTTCCACCGCTGCTTTCAGCAATTCCATAAGCGTATCAACAAACATTCCGCCTACATAGCCCGCCAGATTTACAAACACGTTTAATATGTGATCCAGTCTTTTTGAAGCGAGCTTTGTCCCGGCCGCTGGACAACCAACCCTTATGAATTTGGCAACCGTGATTTTTTTATCGGCGAAAATTTTATTCAATTCCTCGATACTGGCAATATCATCTTCCCTGCCGCCCTCTTTTTCCAACAACGCTATATGGTCGCTGGTAAAACCCATGCTGGTCTCGTCATTATTGCTGCTGTACTTGTTTAAAATATCGCCCACTATCCCGCCACGGGAATGGGTGAGCATATGTAGCACTGCATTATCGGGTAACAAACCCGCCAGTTTTACCACATTCTGCAACGGACTTTCAGTTAGGGTTCTGTGCTGAAAGGCGAGAATGTTTTTTCCATAAATTTGGTGCAGGCTCTCCCACACCGATTTACTGGCACTTAAGTCCTTAAATGCCCCAAAGGTATCGGAATTGGTTCCGTGGATAAAGAGAAAAAATGGCGCGTTTGAAGCTTTGCCATCAAATTTTCCGAAATTAAAATTGGGATCTACCGTGTAAATCGCGGCTCCTTTTTTATCAAAATTAGGATCTAATACTTCTTCCTTAATTTCATTCCGCAGGTGTTTGTCCTCCAGCTTTTTCGCCAATGCCTTCACTCCTCCGCCTTCTGCTTTTTTGGCGAAAACCTTTAACAATTTTACCGCTATTTTCCCAACAATCCCTCTTTCCGTTGAAGGCGCTTCTACCGATTCGGGAAGCACAAATATATCCGGTTGCATATCCCTCGCACCGGGGGGTTTTAAGGCCGGATCTAATTCGGGATATATTTCGTGAAGAGTTGATGCATCGCACATCCATGTGGTGCCGTCATTTAGGACCAACTGAAGTTTGTCGTCCTCTTGTAGTTTTATTTCGTGTTGGTTGGAAACATCCCTGTTGCTGGCTTCCAGATTGTAAACTACGACATCATCTTTAGTATCGACATTCTTTTGGCCATAGACCACAAGTTTTTTAATTGGTTCCATATTGGTCGGTTTTTTTATTGTCACATTCAACCAGAAACTATACTTGTCTAATTTTCAATTATTTAAAATAATGAAGAAAAAATGAAACAGCCTCTAAGTATCTGATTAAAAATTGTTTAAGTGAAAAAAATAAAGCTTTAATGGAGGAGAGCAAAAAGGTACGATATTTTTGAAATATGGAATGGGTTTATTCTCGCATTTATAACAAAACGATGAATTTATAATATCTTATGA
This sequence comes from uncultured Flavobacteriaceae bacterium, assembly GCA_963839235.1. Classification (GTDB taxonomy): domain Bacteria; phylum Bacteroidota; class Bacteroidia; order Flavobacteriales; family Flavobacteriaceae; genus Aequorivita. The sequence goes on from CAWITX010000002.1 coordinate 194,993, forward strand.
AGCAAAAAAATATGGATTCAAAATAAAAATGAAGGGATGGTTGATAAAAATTTATCTTCCAAAACAACCAAAAATTGAATATTTACGTAACTTAGTATAGGTCAGAGACTCACACTATGGCAATAGATGGATAGCGGTGAAGAGACCACAACTAATTAACGGTTGAAGCCTCATATTAAAATATGAGGCTTCTTTATTTTGTACAACTATTTTTTTTTACTTTTTGGCCGATTTTTTTCTTCTTCTGAAAAAATCAAAAGCGAACCACGCGATAACCAAAATCAAAAAGTACTTGAAATAGGAAACGGGTTGCCCACTGCCGCCAACGGTCGTAAATAGGCGCTCCCACCGTATTTTGTTGGCTATTCCTTTTGCGTTGCTATCCCAGCTCATCCACACAAAAACAGGTTTGCCCACTACGTGATTGAATGGCACAAAACCCCACGTACGCGCATCTTCACTATTGTTGCGGTTGTCCCCCATCATCCAATAATAATTCATTTTAAAGGTGTAGGAAGTAATGGGTTTTCCATTCAAAAGAACCTGTGTGCCCGACTGGGTAATTTTATTATCTATCCCCAATTCGCTCCCTTCGTACACTTCAATAATGCGTTTATACAAGGGAATTGTCTCTGCGGTAATGGAAACCGTGGCGCCCTCTTTCGGAATATATAACGGTCCAAAAAAGTCGTTGTTCCACTGATAGTTTTGGTTATTCGGAAAAATACTTTGGTCCCATTGCCCCTTCTCACTGTGAAACCGCGTAACCGAAACTACATTCGGATTATTCTTCAACATATTAAGCGATTCCTCGGAAATGGACGCAAAACGATACGTGTTGTCGCCATAACCATATCTGTCCGTAATATTGTATCGGTTTTGAAGCATTTCGGGATTTAACGGACCGTTGGTTTTTACATCATAGGAAAACTGAATTTTGGAGCGATCCGGCAATTCGTTTTGTTTTCCATTAATGAAAACATAGCCATCGCGCACTTCCAACGAATCGCCCGGAAGCCCTACGCAACGCTTCACGTAATTCGATTTTTTATCGATTGGTTTGTAATAATATTTTCCGTCGCCGTACTGCTGAAAGGCATTTACGGTATCAACCGGCCAATTGAAAACCACAATATCATTACGCTTTATATCCTGAAATCCGGGAAAGCGAAAATATGGAATCTGTGGTTTGGTGAGGTACGATTTGGTATGCACCACGGGAATGGTATCGTGCACCATCGGGAAGGCGATAGGCGTCATTGGCGTACGCGCGCCATAATGGAATTTACTCACAAATAGGAAATCGCCCACCAAAAGCGTTTTTTCCAATGAAGAGGTCGGGATGGTAAACGGCTGCATAAAATAGGTGTGTACAATCGTGGCAGCAACTACGGCAAATAATATCGAACTTACCCACTCCCCAGTAGAAGTTCGGGGTTTTAGACTTCGGTTTTCAATATAATCCAGCTTTTGGGTATAGTTAATATAATAAATATAAAGACCCAAAGTAACCAAAACCAACACGGTATCGGTCGTGGAATTTCTACCAAAACTCCGAATGGTCTCCACCCAAACCACCGGAAACATAATCAGGTTTACAATGGGCACGAAGAGCAGAATGGTCCACCACCACGGACGGTTTATAATTTTCATCAAAACCACGGCGTTGTAAACGGGTACTGCCGCTTCCCAAGCTTTTCTACCCGCGGCTTGATACAACTTCCACGTGCCGGCAAAATGTATTACCTGCACTATTAAAAAAAATATAAACCAACCTGTCCAACTCATAATTTATTGTTTTGTGAATTCGTGAATATGTGAATATGTGAGTTCGGGAATTTGCAAATCCGGTAAACCAATATTCACCAATCTCAAATCTGCAATCGTTAACCGATCTTCGATCATCACTCGTCAATTCCCAACACATTTTTCATTGTAAAAATACCTTTTTTATCCTTTAGCCATTCCGCCGCTAAAATGGCACCTTTTGCGAAACCTTCGCGGCTGTGCGCTTCGTGTTTAAGCGAAATGGTATCGATGGAAGAATTGTAAGAAACCGTGTGCGTTCCCTTTACATCTTCTTCCCTTTTTGCGGTGATATTCAAAATGTTTTTATCTGAAGAATCCAATTTCCAGTTCTTCTTTTCACTGTATTTTAAAATATCTTCGGCGATGGAAATGGCCGTGCCACTGGGTGCATCCTTTTTTTCAAGATGATGAATTTCCTCGACCGAAACATCGTATTCCTTCCACGGAGCCATCAATTTTGCAGCGTATTCATTTATGCTGAAAAACAGGTTTACCCCAACGCTGAAGTTGGACGCATAGATAAAACTTCCGTTACGCTTTTCACATAACTTTACCATTTCGTCGTACTTTTCCAGCCAGCCCGTAGTGCCCGAAATTATTGGGATTCCTGCCTTCAAGTGCTTTGGAAATATTTTCAACTGCCGCTTCGGGTGATGAAAATTCAATTGCTACTTCGGCATCTTCAAAATTTCCTTCGGAAGAATCGCTGCTACTTTTAAAAACCAGGGAATGGCCTTTTTCCAAAGCCAGTTTTTCAATGGTCTTTCCCATTTTTCCGTAACCGAGAAGTGCAATTTTCATATTGATGACAGGTGACAGATGAGGAATGAGGGATGCAGGAAAAAAATCAAAATATCCGAAAACACTTTTTGTCCTGTTTCCTGTTTCCTGTTTCTTGATTTTTTCATCTTTTATCTTTTCTCTTTGCTCTTTTTTTCTACTTAAATCGATAAGTCAACGACATTCCATACTGTTGTTGCGCATTTATAGGATTAACTTCAAAATTTGGTCTAAACGATAAATCCTCGCTAACTTCATATTGCTGTAAGTGGGCATCCACATTGGCGTCAACAACATTCAACATATAAAATACAACCGTAACAATTATACTGAGATCTTTATTTTTCTGGGCAGATTTCTGTGCATTTATCAGCCTGTCATTACTAATCAACGGTTCGGCGCCATTTCCATAAAACTCGTCATCTTTAAAACCGGCAAGTCTTCGTTTATAGGCATTTCGGAAACGGTCGTAGTCGTCATCGTTCTGTTTATAAAAGTAAATTCCCGCTGCCATTCCCGCATAAATAATAGGAATTTTCCAATATCTTTTATTGTAAACCTGCCCCAAACCCGGCACTACTGCCGAGTAAAATGCCGCTCGGGCGGGCGCCAAAGGATCGTATTCCACTTTTCCACCAAGCGAATCGGTCACCACAGTTACCCTTTCGTTCTTTTTTACGGTAAGCGAATCTGAAGTCTGCGCAAACAGGCTTTAAGCGAAAAGGAAAAAAAAAATATTTAGAAGATTACTTTTCACTTTTAATGAGCTTCAAAATACGTTCGAAGTCTTCTTTGTTTTTGAAGGGAACCACCAATTGTCCTTTTCCGGATTTTGCGACTTTCACTTCAACGGAAGTTTCAAAAAGGTCCGTAAGTTCCTTCTTTGCTTTTTTCGCAAATGGCGGCGCACTGGTTTTTTGTGGCTCGGATTTTTGAGTAGGATTTTTATAATTTCGAACCAATGCTTCGGTGTCGCGGACGGAAAGATTTTCACCTAAAATCTTTTCATAAATATCAAGCTGATCGCTTAAATCTTCAACGTTTATCAACGCCCGGCCGTGGCCCATGCTTATAAAACCATCGCGCATCCCGGTTTGGATAATTGGGTCTAGTTTCAGCAAACGCAAATAGTTTGCAATAGTGGAGCGATTTTTCCCCACGCGGTCGCTCAATTCTTCTTGGGTTACGTTTATTTCCTCAATCAAACGTTGGTAGGAAAGTGCTATTTCAATTGGGTCTAAATCCTGCCTTTGGATATTTTCAACCAAAGCCATTTCCAGCGATTCCTGGTCGTTGGCGATGCGGATATAGGCCGGAATGGTTTCCAGACCCACCAATTTTGAGGCTCGGAAACGACGTTCCCCACTCACCAACTGGTATTTATTGAAATCCAGTTTCCGAACTGTAATGGGCTGGATAACACCCAATTCCCTTATAGACGAAGCCAATTCACGAAGGGATTCCTCGTTGAAACTGGTCCGTGGCTGAAATGGGTTTACTTCAATACTGCCCAAATCCAGCTCCACGATACTGCCCACAACTTTGTCGGCATTTTTGTCTGAAACTGATTTTATATCGTTGGAAGGATCTTTCAACAATGCTGAAAGTCCGCGGCCGAGGGCTTGTTTTTTGGTCGCTTTCGCCATTTATTCTTTATCGTTTTTCTTGATTAATTCGTGCGCCAGACTCAAATAATTATCGGCACCTTTGCTGGCGGCATCGTAACTTATAATGCTTTCGCCGTAACTTGGTGCTTCACTTAAACGCACATTTCGTTGGATGATTGTTTCAAAAACCATTTCATCAAAATGCTTTTTAACTTCATCTACCACTTGGTTCGAAAGACGCAGTCGCTGGTCGTACATGGTTAAAAGCAATCCTTCAATATCTAGCTCTTTATTGTGGATTTTTTGAACGCTTTTAATGGTATTCAAAAGCTTCCCAAGTCCTTCCAAAGCAAAGTACTCACATTGAATTGGAATAATTACCGAATCTGCCGCAGTTAGCGCGTTCAACGTCAATAATCCTAGGGAAGGCGCGCAATCTATAAGAATATAATCGTAATCTGCTTTTAGGCCTTCGATAGCTTTTTTCAGCATATACTCACGGTTTTCAACATCCACCAATTCAATTTCGATAGCCACCAAATCTATGTGCGATGGAATCAAACTTAAATTTGGGGAATTTGTTGGAACGATGGCTTCCTTTGCGGTAGCACTGTGTTCGAGTAATTGGTAGGTGCCAATTTCAACCGTTTCAACATCAATCCCCAATCCCGAAGTTGCATTCGCCTGCGGGTCCGCATCTATGAGTAAAACCTTCTTCTCCAAAACGCCCAATGAGGCCGCTAAATTTACCGAGGTCGTGGTTTTGCCCACACCTCCTTTTTGGTTTGCAATTGCAATAATTTTACCCATTAATTTGCTCAAAATTTTGAGGGTTAAAAGTACGATTAATTATGTGGATAGAAAATGAATTTTGTTAACAGGAAGTAAACAATGACCTTGCGGGAAAATCCCAAATTTTGAAATTCCAAATTCCAAATAAATATCAACATTTTAAAAACTCAATATTCAACTGTCTTGGAATTTGTTGCTTGGGTTTTGTTATTTAGATTTTCTCTCTCGGATCATCGCCTCCAGCATATCCCACATTTGTTGCGGAACTTCTTCAAGAAGATTCATTTGGCCGGCACCTTTTAGCCATTCTCCCCCATCGATTACAACTACTTCTCCATTGATGTATGCCGAAAAATCTGAAACCAAATATGCGGCAAGATTGGCCAATTCCTGATGCTCGCCAACACGTTTTACGGGGACCTTTTTTGCCGGATCAAATTTTTCCTTCAAATCGCCGGGGAGCAATCTGTCCCAAGCGCCTTTTGTTGGGAACGGTCCCGGCGCAATCGCATTAAAACGGATTCCGTATTTTGCCCATTCAACAGCCAAAGAGCGCGTCATTGCCAACACGCCAGCTTTTGCCGTGGCACTTGGCACCACGTATGCTGAGCCGGTAAAGGCGTAAGTTGTTACAATATTCAAAACGGTTTTGTTGGTTTCTTTCTGATCAATCCAATGCTTTCCGAAAGCCAGCGTGCAGTTTTTTGTACCCTTTAAAACGATATCTATAATCGTGTCGAAAGCATTTGCCGAAAGCCTTTCGGTGGGCGAAATGAAATTTCCCGCGGCATTGTTCAAAAGCACATCCACTTTTCCGAATTCCTTTACCGAAGCTTCAACCATTGCCTCCACTTCGTCATAATTTCTTACATCGCACTGCACGGGCAAAACCTTCCCGCCGGTCTGCTTTTCAAGTTCTTCCTTTACGTTCTGTAGTTTTTCAATATTTCGGGAGGTAATTACCACATTGGCGCCCAATTCCAGAAAAGTAAGTAGTCATTGCTTTTCCCAAGCCGCTTCCGCCGCCCGTAACAACGATTGTTTTTCCCCTTAGCGCGTCATCGCGAAGCATTTTTGAAGTGTAATCCATAGTTTATATTCTTAACTGTAAAAATACATATAATTAGTAAACATCTTCGTTGTAATAGTGTTGCTGTGTTATTCATTCCAAAATGATAAACCCTTCCCAAATTCCACTATTTCGTTGTTAAATAAACTTTAAACATTTCGCGCCGACGAGGGGTTTTATTTATATTTCATTTTATACGAAAAAGCGCTACGAAAATGAAGGCAATTGCCGAAAATGAAATAAATGAATTGATTGGGGAATTGCAGGACGGAATGCGCACCGTGACCGAACTTCCGCACGGTGGCTATCTGTTTTTGGAGCACGACGTTCCCTTTCTCCTTATATACAGAAAAAGAAAAAATGATACTTCCACCCTCCGTTTGGCACGAACGGGCGCGAGCTATTTAATAGTTGGGGATGAAAATTTTGAATATTTCGCCGACTTCATCAACCAGCTTACCGAAAAAATGAGTGCCCGTTTTGGGGCTTTCATTTTAATGGAAATATACCGCGGCGCAGAAGGCAGTACGGAATTTGTAATTCGTGGCCCATCGCACAAATTACCAGTTTCCCTAGAAGTGCTTCGAAAAGAATTGGAAGGAATTGAAAGCAGAAAATACGGTGTGCAATTGACCGCCCGAATTGAACAAACTAAGCAACGGCACCAAGAAAGCAAAGAAGCTTTTTTCAGTATAGAAGATATAAAGGAATGCGGCGGGACGCTTATTGGGCTTGAAGTGCCTCCCGTATTTCGCGATGCAGAAGGAACTGTTTATCCGCTCTACTTCAGAAAATTTAGGGAGCATTTTGCCGAAGCCCTCCAAAAATCGGTTTTTGAATTTATTCGCGTGCAAACTTCCAGTAATCTCGCCAGTTATTACGCCCTCGGAAAACGTGAAATCCACGAGGAAGTTTTTAAAATGGACAAGCGGCTCACGCACATTGAAAGCAGTTATCAGTTTCTGTTATTGCTTTCGCCCGTAAACATCCAAAGTATGCGGCATCGCTTTTTTGAAAGTAATTTTAAGGATTTGGAAGAATACCATTATCGGCTTCTGCCAATCGATCCCGATATTCTGAAGCGAAAATTGTACAATCTGGATATCGATAAAATTGACGATCCCGCCCTCTCCTATCTATTTGATGAAAAACGCGAGGAAATTGACCAACAGCTTACGATGCTGAAAGAGCGAGGATCGAAGAATTTTTTCTACAGCAGCGTGCGACTTTACAAAGGTTTGGAAAAAAATATTTTAACCGAAGCGGAACTTATTCTTCAAAATATTTCGGAGGAAACCGCCAAGGTAAAGGAAAAAATGCTAGACGCCGAAGCCTTTGGAAAAATGGCGGAATCTGAATTCGAGTTTTTTAGAAATCAGGATTCCAAATATAAAGGAAAGGTACACATCCGGAAAGATGTGAATGTAATGATGGTAAGCAATGGCGAACTTTATTTGCCATCGGATTACGAATTGACCGAAAAAGAAGCAAAAGCATTGATACAGCACGAGATTGGCACACATTCGTTGACGCATTTCAACGGAAGCCAGCAGCCGCTGACCCAGTTGAGCGTTGGATTTGCTGATTATGATCCGCTGCAGGAGGGGATTGCCGTTCTTTCGGAATATTTAATCGGTGGACTTTCGGCCAACCGTTTACGAATTCTCGCAGGAAGGGTTATTGCTGGCGCCGCACTTTTGGACGGTGCGGATTTTAAGGAAGTGTTTAATCTTCTTTATACCACGCACGATTTTTCAAGGGAACCTGCTTTTAATATCACATCGCGCATATTTCAGGGCGGGGGGTTTTTGAAGGATATTATTTATTTGAAAGGCCTCGTAAACCTTCGCGATTATTTAATGGATGGCGGGGATCTGGAATTCCTGCTCGCCGGAAAATTCGCCCTAAAACATGTGCCCATGATAAAAGACCTCACCGAACGCGGACTTCTGTATCCGCCAAAACTGAAACCGAGATACTTTCAGCAGAAAGATTTCAACCAACGCATGAACAAGATTAAACAGGGAGTTTCCCTTTCAAAATTAATAGACTAATAAAATGCCTGCTATGAAAATTAAAATTAACGGAAGTTTTTACGGCATTCCTCTTCCATAACAAACCAAATTGTAAACAAATGAAAATATGTTTTGTAATAAGCGACATTAAGACCGAATCCTGCGGGACCTCGGTGGTAATTTTAAAAAAGGCCCACGAGCGTGGCCACCAAGTGTATGTTATGAGCGTCGGCGATTTTATTTTTCGCCACGACGAGGATATAAGTCTTCGATGCAAAAAAATACCTGCTTCCGTAAAAGGAGATTCCGTAGAGGAATTTTGGGAACAGGTGCAGGACGACAAACTAAAAGCCAAAGTAGTGCCGAGCACCGATATGGATATACTTTTTCTCCGCAACAACCCAACGGAAGAAACTTCAGACAGACATTGGGCCGAGCATAGTGGTATTGCCTTTGCCCGAATGATACAGCAAAGTGGTGTTTTGGTGTTGAATGACGCCTTCGCCATGAGTCACGCGTTTATTGACAAATTATATTTTGAGGAATTGCCTTCGGAAATAAAACCCAATAGCATCATTAGCCGAAACAAGGAGGATTTGCTGAAATTTTGGGAAAAATCCGGTAAAAAAATGGTGCTGAAACCCTTGGAAGGTAGCGGCGGCCAAGACGTGTATTTGATAGATAAGGACAAAAAGAACCTCAACCAAATTATGGAAAACCTGATTTCAAAAGGCTATATAATCGCCCAGGAATTCCTGCCGGAAGTGAGCAAAGGCGATGTACGGGTTATTTTGATGAATGGAAAAATTCTGGAGGAAAATGGTGAAAAAGCCGTTATCCGCAGGGTAAGTTCAGACAAAAGTGAATTTAGAAGCAATCTGGCACTGGGCGCAAAAGCGAAAAAAGCCAAACTTACGCCCGCAATGGAACACATTGTAAAACTTACAGCACCAAAACTTATCCGCGACGGGCTCTTTTTCGTAGGGCTGGATATTGTGGACGACAAATTGATTGAAATAAACGTACTGAGCCCCGGCGGTCTCGATTACTGCGAGAATATTGGCCTCCCCGATTTTACAGAAACGGTAGTGAAAGCTTTGGAACGCAAAATGGAATATTTAAAATATTACAAAAACTCTCTGAGCAACAAGGTTTTGGCCACAATGGATTAGTTAGTCTTTAATTTTAAATTTTTAGTTGAAATAATATTATGAAAGAAGAAATCCCAAGAATAATAGGAACATACGAAAGCGAGAAAAAAGGTCCGTTGCTGTTTATTAGCGGCGGCGTCCACGGAAATGAGCCGAGCGGAATCGTGGCTTTGGAACGTGTTTTTGAAATTTTGAAAAAAGAAAAGCCCGAAATAAACGGAAAGGTTGTCGGAGTTTCTGGCAACCGCAAAGCACTAATGAACGGCGTGCGCTACATTGACGAGGATCTGAACCGGACGTGGACAAAAGAAAACATTGAATCCGGAAAAAAGGATTCGCACGAAAAAAAGGAAATGTTCGATATTATTGATGTGCTCCAAAAATATCCTGAAAAGGATTTCAGCAAACGCTATTTTTTGGATTGTCACACCACCTCCGCCGACAGTGAACCCTATATTTCCGTGCAGGAAGTGCACGATAATGATGCCTGGGCACATAAATTCCCTACCTATATTATTCGTGGATTTTCAGACATTGTGCTGGGTTGCATCGACCATTACGAAAGCAGGATTGGAATCACCGGTTTTGTTTTTGAAGGCGGGCAACACGACAGCAAGATTTCAGAGAAAAATCACGAAGGGACGATTTGGCTGGCGCTTCAAAATGCGTGTGGACTTGACTTAAATTCTTTAAACGAATATCCCGAAGCCGCAAAAATGCTGGAAGAGAAAAGAAAGGATCGAAAAACCTTCGAGATAAAGTATCGCCACGGTTTGGAGGATGGGGACAATTTCAAAATGGAGCCCGGCTATGGCAATTTCCAAAAAATTGAAAAAGGGGAATTGTTGGCCCACCAAAATGGAAAGGAAATACGCAGTGAATGGGATGCCTACATTTTTATGCCGCTCTACCAAAGTCAGGGAAATGACGGGTTTTTCGTAGTGGAAGAAGCCGAATAATCGTTAATTCTTTTAAAAAGGATGGGTTAAAGGATGCCAATTTTTCGACTTTCGGTAATTAAACGTGTATCTTGATTATATGGAAAAAGTATTAGTAGCAGGTGCACATGGCACCACCGGAAAACAAATAATTTCAATATTAAAGAATTCAGAAACGTACGAGCCCATAGCGATGGTTCGCAAAAAAGAACAGGTTTCCACGTTTGAAAATGATGGTGTGAAAACTGTGCTTGCCGATTTGGAGCAAGACGTTTCCGACACAACCAAAGGAATGGACCGTGTAATTTTTGCGGCAGGTTCCGGCGGAAAAAAAGTGAAGGAAGTAGACCAAGAAGGCGCAAAAAAATTAATGGATTCCGCAAAAAATCACGGACTCAAAAAATTTGTTGTCTTAAGCGCAATGGGCGCCGACAAACCAGAGGAGGCCACTGAGATAAAAGAATATATGCGGGCCAAGCACAATGCCGATGAATACCTGAAACAATTGGGCATTAATTACAGCATAGTACGTCCCGGACATTTAACGAACGACGAAGGAAAGGGAAAAATTGAAATTGATAATAAATTAAACAAAAGCGGAAGGATACCGCGCGCCGATGTAGCCAAAACCCTAGTGGGCTCTTTGCAAGACTCGGTCGCGAAAAATAAAGCTTTCGAAATTTTGGAAGGCGAAACCTATATTGAAGCAGCCCTCGAAAAGATTTAATTCCTCAAATTCCGATCAATCAAAAAAAAGAAAAGCATCCATTATTTGGATGCTTTTTTTATTTGAAATTTTCCTCAAAATCAATTTGATTTCCAAAGAAGTTTTTGCGCTGTACCGTGATCGCCCAATTGATAAATGCTTACTGAAGTCGCCTTAAATTGGAGAGGTTCAAAAACATTCTGCTCAAGACTATCCAACACTTTTTTATGTGCGACGCCCAAACTGATATGCGGCTCGTAATTTTCAAAACTGTATTTATCCAAAAAATGGGGCACATATTTTTGGGTAGATTCGCTAATCGGGCTGCCGTCAGGATTTGGCACGAAAGCTTTTTCGGAAGCTTCATCAAGAATATATGGTTTTACGAGCGCAATCACCTTTATGTGAAGTTTCAAAATTTCCGGACTTTTTTCAATCATAATGAGCGCGAAGCTTTCTTCCTCATCTTTTTTATATGAAAAACCTTCTGCTTGAAACGTATCGTTTTCCACTGTTTTATAAATTCCTTCCAACTCCTTTTTTACCTGCGGCAAATCTTCTTTCGAAATAAAACATTGCAAAAGTGTGATATGCGGAATATGGTTTTCATCCAGCGTTATGGATTCAGGATTGTCTCGATTTATTTCGGCATTTAACTGAAGTGCCTGCGCCTGCATTTCTTCCGAAGGAGTTAAAAGAACATCAATTGCAATTCTATTATTATTTTTGGGCATACACGAACAGATTGCCAAAGCCAATATTGTGACCAGCAGAATTTTTTTCATCATTAAATTATTATTCTACGACCATTTTTAGGGTTTGGATTGAGCGGCCGTTATCCAGTTTCAACAAATAGATTCCGCTGGAAAGATTGTGTTTTATTTCCAATTTTTGCTGCGGTTGGTTCCATGTTTTTTCCATCAGTTTTGTACCGGTTATACTGAAAACAGTAGCTGTAATTTTTTCTGTGGAAATTGTATTCGGAATAGCAATTTGTATGATTTCGCGAACGGGATTTGGAAAAAGTACAAATTTTCCTTCCAATGAATTTTCACCCACGGAAAGATTATTTCTTATTTCATCTAAGGCAAACTGGGCACTTTCTGCGGTTACCGTTACATGCGGCTGATTTTCATTCGGGAATATAATATGTGGCAAATGGAGAATTGCTCAAATCTGGAATGGCATAAAAAGTCCGGATTGTCAATCGCCAACGAACTCATCGTGGGAATAAAGGAATACAAATCCTGCTGCAACGCATTTATAAAATCTATCAAAACCTGATTGCCGCCGCCATCGCCCAAAGCATCGCTGATACTACTCGTTCCGCCGGGACTGCTGTCAATGCCATCGCTGGATGCCGGGGCCTGCGAGGTAGTCGTAAAAGTGTTTATTGGGAAACCAAACAAATTAACCGTAACATCGGTAACCGTATTGGTTTGGCCGGCCGCAGGCGTAAAATGCAGTGCCACGTCCACATCTGTTGTGGCATCTATGGTGATATTCGTGTTTACCACCGTGGCGTTCGGGCTTCCGGTTGTGGTGCCGTTACCGCTTCCGTTTATCATTGCAACATTGCGAACATTATTCGGGAAACCGAGCGCGTCCAATTCCGTCTGAAATTCATTTCTAAAACCCGGCGCGCCGAGAGGCAACTTTTTTGTGGGGTCCTGCTCATAAGTGGAACCTGCCAAAAGATGGCCTTGCAAATGGTCGATCAACATTTCCTTTGCCGCCGGGGAATTCAATAATTGGTCCACCACCTGTTGCGCGGTCGCATCGCCAACCTGCTCCGCAAAATAATTGATTAAATATTGAAGACTTATCGGAATATTGGCCCCCCGGTGAGGCGCATCAAACGAAATAAAGAGGCGGGTATCCGACTCCAAACTGTTGTCTTCCATATACGCCAAAGCATATCGGGCAATGAGTCCGCCCATACTCGGGCCGAGCACCACGAGTTGCTCCTGCCCTACCTTATCGGCCTTCAATTGTTCTATCATTGCAATCAAGACCATCGCATTGCGCTGAATATAATCTGAACCGCCATCAATGGTTTTGCCATCGGCAGTATAAATTGGCGCGTTCAATATTACAATGTCATAACCTTCGGCGCGTAGGATATCGGCCAGGTTCTGCCCGCCAAAACTCAGGCTGGCGTAAAGTCCGGCAATGTCGCGCGAGTCGCCCGGATCAAAACCATCTAGAATAATAATTGGCTTGTCCAGCACGCCATTTACGTTGTCCAAAAATATTTCATACTCGCCCTGCCCAAAATAAAGTTGGGTTTCGGCATAGCCTTGGTAAGCGATGGTGGCGGTAATGTTTTCAACTACATTATTTTCGGGATAAATGGCGTTATCGGGAATATTTTGAAACCGTATTTGCGAGAAGGAAAGTTGAAAGGTGAGGATTAAAAGGAAGGTGTAGTATTTTTTCATAGTTGACGATTGAAACTATTACAATTGGATGTTGATGATAAAATTGTTGGATTTCTGGGGTTTTTCCTTAATGGGAAGACTTTTGCTTTTCTGCATCAACTCAAAAAAACGCCATACTCTTTCGGACTTGGACAGCTTTAGAAAAGCCTCTTCTTGCTGGCGGTTGCTTTCTTCTTTGGTTTGGAATTTAATTTCCATTTTGTTTGCTTGAATTGTTTCAATCAAAGATAACGAAATATTTTAGGAAGATTTTGTTGGGTTTTGAGAGAAGAGTTTCTTTTTATTCCAGCAATTTAAAATCCCTCAATCCAATTTCATAAATCATATAAGGCCATATTTCCCTACCAATAGCTCCAGAAAATATTCCCACATTTGAAGTTTCCTCATATTCACCTTCGGGCATTCTTTTGATTTCAGAAAAATAATTAAAGTTATAGTCGGCATAGTTTTTAAAGAAAAGTAAAACCCTCATGTTTTCCTCTTTTTCTTTCTCGGAGTCGCCATGGGTACCAAGTGCAAAATAAAACTCAATTGTTCCTTTCTTACCTGTTTCATTAAAAAGCCATTCATCATTATCGGTATCAATAATCTCTTTATATGGTTCAAATTTTGTAATCATATAATTAAAGTTGATGGAATCAACTTGAACCATTTGTATGGTAAATTTACTTCCTAGGCCAAAAGAAAAGCCCTTTGCCGCGATTGTTGGCAATTTTTGTGAAAATGCAAAAGAAGTAATTAATAAAAAGGAGAAAAGTAATTTTTTCATATTAAGAACCACTATTTATAATTCATCACTCCACCCCCGCAATCAAAACCCCCAACATCTCAATAGCCGCATCACTAATGCGGGTGCCGGGGCCATAGACAGCCACGGCGCCGGCATCAAAAAGGTATTGGTAATCCTGCGCGGGTATTACGCCGCCCACGATCACCATAATATCTTCGCGGCCATACTTTTTTAGGGCTTCAATAACTTGTGGTACAAGGGTTTTGTGGCCTGCGGCAAGGGAGGAAACGCCGAGTATATGTACGTCGTTTTCCACCGCTTGTTTGGCGGCTTCTGCGGGAGTTTGGAAAAGTGGGCCAATGTCCACATCAAAACCTACATCGGCATAGCCAGTGGCTACTACCTTGGCGCCGCGGTCGTGCCCGTCCTGCCCCATTTTGGCAATCATAATACGGGGGCGGCGGCCTTCAAGTTCTGCGAACTTGTCTGCCATTTGCCTTGCCTTATCAAAACTTGGATCTTTTTTCATTTCTTTGCTGTACACGCCGCTAAAGGAGCGTAATTTGTGCCTTATACCTGCCGAATTCCTTTTCCATCGCGGTGGAGATTTCGCCCAGGGTTGCCCTGTGGCGAGCGGCTTCTACCGCTAAAGCTAATAAATTTCCTTCACCTGTCCTCGCACATTGAGTTATAGCATCCAGTGCTTTTTCAACTTTTTGGGAGTCGCGTTCCGCTTTTATTCGGTTCAACCTTTCAATCTGCGAAGTGCGGACTTTTTGGTTGTCAACATCCAAAATTTGCAGCGGATCTTCCTTTTCAAGTCGGTATTTATTTACGCCCACGATAATATCCTGTCCGCTGTCAATTCGTGCTTGTTTTCTAGCAGAGGCTTCCTCAATGCGCAGTTTCGGAATGCCAGCCTCGATGGCTTTGGTCATTCCGCCCAGCTCTTCCACTTCCTGTATTAGCTCCCACGCTTTGTTGGCGATTTCATTTGTAAGATTTTCAACATAATAACTGCCCGCCCACGGATCAACGGTTTTGGTAATCTGGGTTTCGGTTTGTAGAAAAATCTGTGTGTTACGCGCGATTCTTGCGGAGAAATCTGTTGGCAGCGCGATAGCTTCGTCCAAAGCGTTTGTGTGCAACGATTGCGTTCCGCCGAAAACCGCTGCAGCCGCTTCAATGGCGGTTCGGGCTACGTTGTTGAACGGATCCTGCTCGGTAAGGCTCCAACCGCTGGTTTGGCAGTGTGTACGCAAAGCAAGTGATTTTTCGTTTTTTGGATTGAACTGTTTTACAATCTTTGCCCACAACATTCGGGCGGCGCGCATTTTGGCGATTTCCATAAAATGGTTCATCCCGATGGCCCAAAAAAATGAGAGCCGCGGCGCGAAAGTATCAATGTCCATTCCCGCTTTTATC
This sequence comes from uncultured Flavobacteriaceae bacterium, assembly GCA_963839235.1. Lineage (GTDB taxonomy): Bacteria > Bacteroidota > Bacteroidia > Flavobacteriales > Flavobacteriaceae > Aequorivita. The sequence goes on from CAWITX010000002.1 coordinate 210,456, forward strand.
CCCGTGCGGATGTATTCCAATCCGTCAGCAAGTGTGTATGCAAGTTCAATATCTGCCGTGGCTCCCGCTTCCTGCATGTGATAGCCGGAAATGGAAATGCTGTTGAACTTGGGCATATTTTTCGAAGCGAATTCGAAAATATCGCTTATGATTTTCATCGATGGCGTGGGCGGATAGATGTATGTATTCCGAACCATAAATTCCTTTAGAATATCATTTTGAATGGTTCCATCTAAATCTTTCAACGCTACGCCTTGTTCTTCCGCAGCAACAATATAAAATGCCATGATGGGAAGCACGGCGCCATTCATTGTCATGGAAACGCTCATTTTATCCAACGGAATTTGGTCGAAAAGGATTTTCATATCCTCCACGCTATCAATCGCTACGCCTGCTTTTCCCACATCGCCCTCTACCCTTTCGTGGTCGCTGTCGTAACCACGGTGTGTGGCAAGATCGAAGGCTACGGAAAGCCCTTTTTGACCTGCGGCGAGATTTCTTCTGTAAAATGCATTGCTATCCTCTGCGGTGGAAAAACCTGCATATTGGCGGATGGTCCACGGCCGGCGGACGTACATTGTGGAATAGGGTCCACGAAGGTTTGGTGCGATTCCGGCTGCGAAGTTTAGGTGGTGAAGATTTTCAATATCTTCAGCTATATATTGTTTTTTTATTTGAATTTCTTCGGCGGTGGAAAAGGTTTCAGGTTTCTGGTTCCAAGTTTCAGGTTGCCCTTCGGCTTCACTCGGGGACCAATTACTCAACTTTATATTTTGTAAATTCTTTCTATCCATAAAGGTAAAAGCTTCGGGTTGCTAGATATACTCCAAATGCAATCAGCAATATTGCTCCTGCAAGAAAAAGATATCTGTAATATTTTGATTTGCTCAATTTTTTCAATCGTATCAAGATTGCCAATCCTAAAATTGAAAAAATTACTCCCAATAAAATTTCCAGTTCTTCTGTCATTGCTCGGTTTTTATACGTTCCTGTTCAGTGATTTCTGCTATTCTTTTTTCAATAATTGGGGTGATTAGCGTTTTTACCGGATTGCGTTTTACAAAAGAAAAAAGTTCCAGATCATCTTTCATCCGGTCATTTTTATTGGGATGATAATTTGTGCCCAAAAGTTTCAGTTCACCATTATCAAAAAGATTTTGTTCCTTTTCCGCACTTTCCTTTATTTTCTTTTGGATGATTCCCTCTTTTAATTGTTTTAGAAAGCCGCCGCCTTTCTCAATTTCCTTAAAAAGCTGAAGTGCCTTTTCAGCCATTTCATCGGTCAAGCTTTCAATGTAATACGTTCCGTCGGAAGGATTGCTGACGGTATCAAAATAACTTTCGTGTTTTAAAATAAGCAATTGGTTTCGGGCAATTCGCTCACCGAATTCGTTGCTTTTGTGATACAGCGCATCATACGGTAAATTGCAGACCGAATCTGCACCGCCCAAAATAGCGCTCATACATTCGGTGGTGCTTCGTAGCAAATTTACGTTGTAATCGTACAATGTTTTATTACGCTTGGAGGGGGTGGCGATTATGTGGCAGGTTTCTTTTGCGCCGTATTCCTTTGCCAAAACCGCGTATAATTTTCGCAGCGCCCTGATTTTTGCTATTTCGAAGAAGTAGTTCGGGCCGGTGGCGAGTTTGAAGGTAACATTCAAGTTTTTTACTTCAGCTGACCTTCGACTGCGCTCAGGCTGACATACGTGATTTAAATATTCATTGGCGTGCGCCAGTGCATAAGCCAATTGTTGGATCATATTGGCGCCGGCGTTTTGGTAAAGAGTTGCATCTACGGAAAGAATATTTTCCGAAGAATTCTTTTCAAAAATATGGTCCAGAATTTCGTGGTCCTTTTTCAAATTGTGAAACCAGTTTCCAGTGCGGGCAAGGTTTCCTATTAAATCTATATTGTAAAAAACTTTTCCCCTTTTTTCTGAAAAAAATTGAATTAGGTGGTTATAAAATTCTTCGGATAAAAATTTCAGGTTGAAATAAATCGAAGCATTTTCAAAAGGGAAATTCTTTAAAACGGCTTCAACTTCGAATTGATTTTCCGCCGAAAATATAATAGCTTCGGCACCTCTGTTGAGCGCATCCAAAGCAATTTTGTTCGCTATTTTTTCGTCATCAATAAATATTTCCTGCGCTATTTTCCAACTTTCGGGCTGCCCGGGAATGGGCGAAAATTCTTCCTTAAAATCGTCTTCATGGTAAAAAGGTTTTACGTTGATACCCTCCGGACTTTGCCACACGAGCGTTTCGTTGTAATCCACGCCTTTTAGGTCGTATTGTATCTGTTGTTTCCACTGTTTGGCGGAAACTTCATCAAAATCCTCAAACAGAAATTTGCTCATCGTTTCTCCTCTTTTTTGACGCTGTCCTCATTTTCAATTATATAAATGTCCTCGTTTTCTTTTTTCAGATAATATTTTTCGCGGGCGAATTTTTCCATTTCGTTGCTGTCCTCCATTTTCTTTATGAATTCCTTGTCGTGGTCTATTTCTTTCTGGTAAAACTCGGCGTTATTCTCCAAAGCGTTTATGTCATTGTCCAATTCGTGATGGATCAAATATGAATTCGCATCAAAAAAAATCATCCAAATAATAAACAAAATGAGGATAAGCACGTATTTATTGCTTATAAACCTGACCCATTTTTTCTGTCTAAATTCCTGAAAGTTCACGATTCCGTATAACTTATTTTTTGGTGAATTATGCTTCTTATAACATCCACGGCCACCGTGTTGTATCTGTTTGTGGGAATTATGATGTCGGCAAATTCCTTGGTCGGCTCGATGAATTGTTGGTGCATTGGTTTTAGCGTGGTTTGGTAACGGTTCAAAACTTCCTCAAGATCGCGGCCCCGGGTCGCGATGTCGCGTTTTAAACGGCGTATCAAACGTTCATCACTGTCTGCGTGCACAAATATTTTAATATCGAACATCTCCCGAATATCGGGGTGTGCAAGGATCAAAATTCCTTCAACAATAATAACCTTTTTTGGAAAAGTAGTGATTGTTTCGCCAGTTCTGTTGTGTTCCACGAAGGAATATACAGGCTGTTCAAAGGAATTATCTTTCCGAAGCTCTTTTAAATGGCTCACTAACAAATCAAAATCGATCGCCTTTGGATGATCAAAATTAATTTTTGTGCGTTCTTTAAAAGATAGATCGCTGGTATCGTGATAATATGAATCCTGCGAAATAACACAGACTTCATCTGCGGGAAGTTCCGCCACTATCTGGTCCACCACCGTTGTCTTTCCGCTGCCGGTGCCGCCGGCAATGCCAATTATGAGCATAATTTTTTTGGTTTAGACAAAGGTAGCGAAAAGGCTTGCAGGTTCAAAGGTGAAAGTTTAAGATTCAAAGTTGAAGGTTGAAGGTGAAGGTTGAAGGTTGCGGCTTACAGATTGTACGGTCTTGGTTCCTGGTTCCTGGTTCTTGATTCATTACCCTGTTTTCTCTTCTCTCTTCTCTCTATTCTCTTTTCTTTTTTCTCTACTCTTTACTCTTTTTATTTATTTTTGAAACCTATAAATTTTGAATGAAAACAATTCTTTTGCATCCCTCCTATTTTCCTTCCATTGAACAAATGGCTGCCGTGGCACAAGCCGATAAAGTTGTTTTTGAAGTTGAGGATAATTATCAAAAGCAAACGTATAGAAATCGAACCTTTATTGCGCACAGCAACGGAAAACTTTTGCTGAATATCCCTATAAAACACTCCAAATCCGCGAAGCGCAAAAAAACAAAGGATGTAATCGTGGAAAACGATTTTCCGTGGCAGGAGCAGCATTGGAAGAGTTTGCAGAGCGCGTACAGAACTTCGCCTTTTTTTGAATATTACGAAGACGATCTGCAGCATTTATTTACTGAAAAAGTAGAGGGATTGAAGGATCACAATTTAAAAATATTCGACCTGCTGTGCGACTTGCTGGGTATTGAAGTGGAGATTTCAAAAACCACTTCCTATGAAAGAAACCCGGAAATAACCGACCTGCGTTTTTTGGTCGATGCCAAAAGAAAATCGGATTTCAAACCCCAAGCCTACACCCAGGTCCACGAAGCGAACCATCCCTTTTTGCCAAACCTTTCCGTGTTGGATCTATTGTTTAACGAAGGACCGAATGCATTAACTTATTTGGAAAAAGCCCCTCTACCCGTTGGGCATTCACCCGAAGGGGAGAATTTGTAAACAAAGGTTCCCCCTTTAGTGGGTTAGGAGGCCTACCATCCCACAGTAGCCCGAATGGCATAATGATCGGAAAATGTTTTTTTCATGGTATCAAAAGAAAGCACATCCAGTCCTTCCGAAGCGAATATATAATCAATCCGCATGGGGTAGTGCTCAAACTTATAGGTTGTCCCAAGTCCGTTGCCGCGCTCGCGAAAAGCATCCTGCATATCTTCCTTAAGTTTTCTGTAACTATAAGAAAATGGCGTATTATTGAAATCGCCACAAATAATAACGGGATGATCCGTTTGGTTTTTATGTTTCAAAATTGCTTCAACTTGTTGTTGTTGTTTTTCAAAAGCACCGGAAACCCTTTTCCGCAGTTTTTCATTATCGCTTTCCTGAAGAAAACTTACGCGTGGGATAATACCCAACGATTGTAGGTGAACGCTGTAAATACGTATGGTATCGCTTCCTTTCACCACATCTGCGAAAAGAGTATTATTGTAGGTTTCCTCAAAATCGAATCCGCCCGTATTAATCAAAGGATATTTTGAAAAAATGGCGTGGCCAAGTTTTGCCTTTTCAGATTTAAAATGGATGTATTTATACGGATAGACTGAAAAATCAATTTTATTCGGTTTGTAATATTCCTGTATGCAAAGCACGTCCGGAAGCTGTTCAACCAAAATTTCTGAAATAACTTTTGAAGCATCTTGTTTTGGGTGGTCTTCATAGGCGTTAAACAGACGAACATTATAAGATAAAAGTGAAAGTGTATTCTTGTAATCTGAAGCATCGCCCTGTGCCGAAACTTCATAAAAAACATTGAAGTAAAAATAGGATATGAACAGAACCGTAAACGATAAAAAAAAGCGCCACCGCAACTGCACCATCCAATAAATGGCGAAAATAATATTCACGATTATAAGCACCGAAACTACCAAACTAATCAGCGACAGCGTGGGAAAACGGTTTGGCGGAAGGTATGGAAGCACGAAGGAAATCAATAATAAAAAAGCTGCCACCAGATTGCACCAGTAAACCATTTTATTAAAAAATCTTCTTTTTTTCATCAATCCTTGCCGGCTTTAAAGAGAAAATCCTTTTCCTCTTTAGTGAGACTTTCATAACCGCTTTTACCAATTTTGTCTAGAATGGTATCAACCTTTTTTTGATGGTCGGTTTTTGATTCTTTGCTTTTAGAACGAGAAGCAGGCTGTGTTGTGCGGTGAACCGTTTTCAAAGGTTTTTTTGCCCTTGGTTTGAAGAGATTTGCAATCCAATCCATAAAATTTTCAAACCACTTGCCAATATCGTTTCCTTTGGCCAATTGCACCGCATAAACATACCCAAACAATGCCCCGCCTACGTGCGCCATCAATCCGCCAGCATTACCCGAAGTGGGGATTCGGACCAAATCAAAGAGAAAAAGGAAGAGGGCGACATGCCAAAGTTTTAAATTAAAAGTGAAAATCCTGATCTCGGCATTCGGAGCATAAGTTGCAATGAAAATCATTATTGCCGTAACTGCGCCGGATGCACCAATTAAATACCCCCTACTTTCAGCAAAAACGGGAAAAAGATTGTATGCCAAAACGAACAGCAATCCACCAAAAAGCGCACCCAATAAATAGACGGTGAGCAAGCGCTTCCCCGTAAATATGTTCAAGACAAATTGCCCGAACCAATACAGCCAGAGCATATTGAAAAGAAGATGAAAAAACCCAAAATGCAGAAAACCGTAAGTAATAAGCGTCCAAGGTCGGAAAAGCAGCGTATCAAAATCATCGCTCAAAACAAACCAGCGTGAAAGGTATTGTGGACTCATTCTGAAAAAAAACGCACCAAGGTTGACCAATAAAAACACCGCCACGTTAATAATGATGAGCTTGACCAAAACATTGGCCATTTTATATTTATATGAAAGACTTGTAGCTGCCATAGTTAATTCCAACGGTGGTTATCAAAACTATTTTTCTTCCAGTACCACGCCATTATAAAGCCGAATAGTGCGCCGCCAATATGAGCCCAATGTGCAATTCCGGAAGGAGCACCGGTAATACCAAAAATTAGGTCGCCAATGATTATTAGCGGAATAAAATACTTCGCCTTAATGGGAATGGGCAAGAATATAAGCATCAATTCAATATTTGGGAACATCATTCCGAACGCAACCAAAACCCCATATATTGCGCCCGAAGCACCAACTGCCGGAGTATTGAAGGAATCATACATGCTCTGTATCGTATCCGGGGTTACCGAATTCAAAATACTGGTATTATAACGACCCGTGTTGAGTATTTCCATAATCTGCCCATGGTCCAATCCTATGGCCATAAGCGCATCTACCCCATTTTGCACGTGATAATAATTCACTAAGGTATGTATCAAAACCGCGCCAAGCCCGGCCGAAAAATAAAAGAAAAGAAATTTGCCCCTTCCCCAGCGCATTTCCAACGGCGAACCGAAAGCCCACAAAGCATACATATTAAAAAGAATATGAAAAAAATTGCCGTGCATAAACATATGCGAAACAGGCTGCCAAAAATGGAAGTTGGGATTTTCAAAATAATAGAGGGAAAACAGCTTGTAAGCTACTTCCCCTGTGATGAGTGTGCCGATAAAAACCAGCACATTTATGATTATTAAAACTTTTATAGTTTCGGTTATTCTTCCCATTTACATAAATTTTTTGTCCAGATAATTTACATCCATCGTAGTAAAAACTGGCTTATTGGCGGGGCTTACGGTTGGTTCCTTACAAGCAAAAAGTTGATTTATTAAATGCTCGCGCTCTTCTCTGTTTAACGAAACACCCGTTTTTATTGCCATACTCGCCGCCATTGATTTTGCGAGCATATCGTTCTGGCTGAACCCGGAATCTGGCACTTCTTCCTTTATATCGTTTATTAAATTTTGAAGCAAATTTACAACATGACTTTCCATAATCAGTACCGGGATGCCGTTAATCTCAACTTTTTCATCCTCCAATTCAGAAAAAACAAAGCCAGTATTTTCAAGCTGTTCCCTAATTTTTTCAATAATTTCCACATCGGGTTTTGTAAAATGCAGTTGCAGCGGAAACAACAATTGCTGGCTCACTGCTTCCTTAACGGTAATATTTTTTAAAAGTTCTTCGTATAAAATGCGTTGGTGCGCAAGATTTTGGTGAACGATCATAATCCCGTTTTTCAATGGACTTACAACGTATTTATTCTGGATTTGGAAGGTTATCTGTCCCGCGTCGGTTTCAGTATTTTCAAAAAGGCTACCTGTTACTTCCTCGCTTTCAAATTCAATATCGCCAAGCCCGGAAACTGTTTCGGTTTCGTCATTTAAACCTGTATAAAGCGATTCCCATTTTGGAGTTTGCTCTCTTTTAAATGGAAAATTTATATTGCCCTGTTTCGGCTTTTCCTTGAACGGATTAAAATCCCGATCTACATCTATCGACGGATTTGTGGGCTCTTTTTTGCTGTAATCATACGGCGTGTCAAAACCTTTGTCCCTTTCAAAATCAAGCACGGGCGCAATGCTGAACTGCCCCAGACTATGCTTCACCGTGGCGCGGAGCATCGCGTAAATGGAATGCTCATCGTCAAATTTTATCTCTGTTTTTGTGGGATGAATATTGATATCAATTGAATGTGGATCCACTTCCAAAAAAAGAAAATATCCGGGATGTATGCCATCCTTTACCAAACCATCAAAAGCTGAAGCCACGGCGTGGTGCAGATAAGCGCTTTTTATAAATCGGTCGTTCACAAAAAAGAACTGGTCGCCCCTACTTTTTTTTCCGAATTCAGGTTTTAGCACGAAGCCTTCTATTTTCAGAATTTCCGTTTCCTCGTGAACCGGTACCAGTTTTTCATTGGTTTTGCTTCCAAAAATATTTACGATTCGCTGCCGTGAATTTGACGAAGGAAGGTTGAAAACATCGCTGCCATTGTGAAGCATCTGGAACGCAACACTTGGATGCGCCAAGGCTACGCGATGGAATTCATCAATAATATGGCGGGTTTCAACTGGATTGCTTTTCAGAAAATTTCGACGTGCGGGAATATTGTAAAAAAGATTTTTGACCGAAATAGTCGTGCCTTTCGGAACAACCGCGGGTTCTTGGGATATAACTTTACTTCCTTCAATAGTTAAATGCGTTCCAATTTCAGAATCTTCCGTTTTCGTTTTTAATTCTACGTGCGCAATTGCGGCAATGGATGCCAAGGCCTCGCCCCGAAATCCTTTTGTATGCAAATTAAAAAGATCATCTGCCGATTTAATTTTTGAAGTTGCGTGGCGTTCAAAACTTAGGCGCGCATCGGTAACGCTCATCCCTATTCCGTTGTCAGTGACCTGAACAAGGGTTTTCCCAGCGTCTTTTATAACAAGCGTAATTGAAGTGGCTTTGGCGTCAATGGCGTTTTCCAACAATTCCTTTACCACCGAAGCGGGCCGTTGCACCACTTCGCCAGCGGCAATTTGGTTCGCAACGTGGTCCGGTAATAACTGAATGATGTCCGCCATGAAATTTATGCGTAGAAAATGCTTAAATCGAAATCAATAATAAATAGGAAAAGTAGCACGAGAACAGCGATTATAATTATCAATCTGCTGTTCGCCTTTTTGTCCGAGGCTTGTCGCAAATCTGCCCAAGCGGTTTTAAATTTTCCCTTCAGGCCTTTATTGTCGCCAACGGTAGTTCTGTAATGGTCAAATTTATGGCCCATTGTATAGGGGCTTCCCTCACCGTCAAATTCAAAATGGCGCGGTTTATAACTGAATTTTTTGTTCTTTCTTTTGCTGATTATTCCCATAATTCCTAAGCTTCAAAGTTACTTAAAATACTGTGTTTTCTAAAGTAATTACGAAGCCATTTTGAACAATTATGATGCCAGTGTATAGTGTCCAGTCGCCGTATTCAGTCTCGGTTTGCAGTAAAAAAGGTTGGGGATTTGGGATTTAGAATTTGAAATTTCTTAAAATTGGCTAAGCTATTACTCGGAGAATAGCAGAGTTTCGCAGAGAAGAAAAAGTTAATTTCTGATCTCACATTTCGTACTTCTAATTTCGTATTTAGAACTTTGATTCTTTCCGCAGCTGCGCCATTTTTATCGCGGCAATGGCAGCTTCGGTGCCTTTGTTGCCGTGTTTTCCGCCGCTTCGGTCTATTGCCTGTTGCATATTATTGTCGGTCAATACGCAAAATATTACAGGAATATTCCCTTGAACGTTTAAATCTTTTATGCCCTGAGCAACGGCTTCGCAAACGTAATCGAAGTGTTTTGTTTCGCCTTGTATTACGCTTCCTATGGCAATTACGGCGTCCAGCATATCATAACTTTGGGCGATGCGCTTACAGCCATAAATAAGTTCAAAACTGCCGGGAACGTTCCAACGGACGATATTCTCATTGATGGCGCCGCAATCTTTTAACGCGTCAAAAGCACCTTGGAACATGCCTTCGGTTATATCGTGGTTCCATTCTGAAACAACAATCCCAAACCGAAAGTCCTTCGCGTTTGGGATTGTGTTCTTATCGTAAGCCGATAAATTTGTATTTGCAGTTGCCATTTATTTGTTCATTGCTTCTGCGCGGCCGGTGTAAATTTCAGCTTTTGCAGCTTCGGGCGATTTTGGATAATCGTCCGCTATTTTTTTGAAATGATTCAACGCCTTGTCATTTTGGTTCAATGAAAGAGCGGCGATACCGGCTTTCAAAAGAAAACGAGGTGTTGTGAAATCGTTGGTTCGCATTGTAGCCGCTTCTTCATAATATTTCAAAGCATCCTCATTTTGGTTAAGCTGTACAAAGGCATCGCCAATTGCGCCCTTTGCCAACGGTGCCAAAATATCATCATCGCTACTGTATTTGTCCAATTGCTCGATGGCTTCTTGATATTTGTTGGTATTCAAATAAGCCATCCCAGCATAATAACGAGCCTGGTTTGCAGCATTTGTTCCACCATAATTATCTATAATATCTATGAAACCGTATTTTCCCTCGCCTCCCTGTAAGGAAAGGTTGTAAAGTGAATCCTTATTTTCAGCAGTTAAAGCCTGCTCCCAATAATTTTGCGCCTGGAACATTTCGTTCATCGCCTCAACTTCCTTTGGTTTTTGAATGTATTGTTGGTAGGCAAAGTAACCCAAAACGCAAACCGCAACGGCAATAATTACCCCAAGTAGCACCTTTTGGTTTTTCTCTACCCAAGCCTCAGTCCTTGAAGCACCTTGATCCAGCGTATTGAATACTTCCGCCGTTGTACTGTGGTCTTCTATTTCTGATTGCTTTTCAGCCTTTGTTTTTGGTTTGCCCCCGCGTTTGTTGTACGTTGCCATAGTATTACTTATAATTATTAAGATTCCCGCCTTCGCTGGAATGGCGCAAAAATAAAATTTTTAATGGAATTTAAAAGGATTAATATTTCTTATTTTTCAATAATTTGCAGCTTGATAATTGTTTCTTTTCGAAATAAATTTCAGAATGCAACCCTTTCATTTTTATGATTTTACAAAAATTAGCATTACTCAACTATAAAAATTTTGAAGCCGAAACGTTTGATTTCGATCCGAAAATAAATTGTTTCGTCGGCAATAACGGGGTGGGAAAGACCAATGTTCTGGACGCGATTTACCACCTTTCCTTCGGGAAAAGTTACTTCAACCCCATCACCACCCAAAATATTAAGCACGGTGAGGAGTTTTTTGTGGTGGAAGGTTTTTATGAGAAAAATGAAACGCCCGAAAAAATTGTGGTGAGCGCCAAAAAAGGGCAGAAAAAAATAATAAAACGGAACGGAAAGGCCTATGAAAAATTCAGCGAGCACATTGGTTTTTTGCCTCTTGTAATCATTTCGCCAGCTGACCGCGATCTTATTATTGAAGGAAGCGATACGCGAAGAAAGTTTGTGGACGGGGTCATTTCGCAGCGCGATTCCAATTATTTGAACACCCTCATTAAGTACAACAAAGTGCTCGCACAGCGCAATTCACTTTTGAAATATTTTGCGGCAAATAATACTTTCAACCAAGATACCATTGATATTTACAATGAGCAGCTACATACTTTTGGCACTTCAATTTTCGGGAAACGGACGGCTTTTTTGGAGGAATTCCTTCCTATTTTTTTGAATAGATACAAATCCATCAGCAGTGGCGATGAAAGTATCAATTTGGTTTACGAAAGCCAATTGCAGGAAAATGACTTGTTGACGCTGCTCCAAAAAAATATCACGAAAGATAAAATTACACAATACACAAATTTTGGGATACATAAAGACGATCTCGTTTTTGAAATCGATGGCCACCCAATCAAGAAATTTGGGTCACAGGGCCAACAAAAATCGTATCTTATAGCATTGAAGTTGGCGCAGTTCGATTTTATAAAAAACCATTCAAAGACCAATCCCATTTTGCTGTTGGATGATATTTTTGATAAATTGGATGAAACACGCGTGGCGCATTTAATTTCATTGGTGGACGATGAAAATTTCGGACAACTCTTCATCAGCGACACCCACGCAGAGCGGACGGAAGAGGTGATAAAAAAAGTGCATCAGACTTATAAAATGTTTCCATTAATCTAATAAACTCCGTGTTCTCTGTGCCTTGTGGTTTACAATTTACCGCGGAGAGACAGAGTTCACAGAGAAAAAAAACGATATGAAATCAAAGCCATTATTAATTCTATTATTTCTTTTTGCAATTTCCTGCGCAAAACCAAATCCTGAGGAACAAAAACAAAATTTGAAAGGATATTGGGAGATAAAAACGGTAAAAATGCCGGACGGGAGCCAAAAGGATTTTGGTGTCAATACGGTTGTGGACTATGTTGAAATAAAAGGCGACAGCGGTGCACGCACAAAGGTTTCGCCGAAATTGGACGGAACTTTTACAAGCAATGGCGTTTCCGAAAATTTTACGATGAAAATTGAAAACGATAGTTTACGCCTATATTACAAAACCCCTTTTGACGAATGGAAAGAAACAGTGGTTGAGGCGAAGGACAGTACTTTGATTGTGAAAAATAGAGACAATAAAATTTATACATATTCGAAGTTTAAGAAATATGATTTTGGGGAATGATGACGGTTGACAGATGCGGGGTGACGGGTGAAGAGCAAAATGAACAATCTATAACGAATAACCAATAACTTAATAACACAATAACCCAACAGCAATGGCAAAACGAAACGCGGAAAATACCAGTCTTGGTGACGTTTTAAAGGATTTCATCCAGTCCAACCGATTGGAAAAAGGGTTGGATAAAGTAAACGCAAAAGAAGCTTGGGATACTGTGATGGGCACGGCAATCTCAAAATACACTACAGATGTAAAATTGGACCGGGATATATTGTATGTCCAGCTTTCATCTTCGGTACTGCGGGAGGAATTGAGTTATGGGAAGGAAAAAATCATTAAATTGCTTAATGAAGAACTTGGAAAAGAGTTTAATTGCCAAACTCGTTTTGAGATAAATTTCCAAAAATAATGATATGAAAAAACTACTACTCTTTACAATTCTACTCTATTCAATAGTGGGATTTTCACAGGAAGACTGGGGCTATTTGCCTATTGAACTTACCTCCAATGTCCATGGCGCCATCTGCCCAATTGACGAAAATGTGGTGCACGTAGTTTCCGATTACGGCTATCTTTTATAAAACTGTGGACGGCGGCGAAACTTGGACGGAATTTGACAGTGGCGTAGCTGTAAATTTTTTCGATTTGGCTTTTGACGGCATTCAACAACGGGTACGCCGTGGGCGATGAAGGAAAAATTGTAAAAACCGCAAATGCCGGACAAACTTGGGCCGAGCTAACTTCCGGAACCACGGAAGCGATAATTTCCGTTGCAGTTAACGCTACCCAACAGTATTTGGGCTGTGGGCGATAATGGCACAATTTTACATTCCACAGATGGTGGCAACTCAATTGGATTTTGAACAATTCTTTGACATCCGAACGGTTAAACAGCATAAAATTCAAAAATGAAAATATCGGGTATATTGCCGGAAATAATGGTATTTTACTTTATACCGAAAATGGTGGAATGGATTGGGATCAGCTAACTATTCCTTCTTCCGATGATTTATTTTCTATTTCCATTACAGAAAGTAATATCTATATAATGAATGGAGATTCAACCAGCTATGATGATGATTTTCGTTACTCGGCATTAGAATTTTTCAAAACTAGCAACAATTTAACTTGGACAACGCACTTTATCGATGATGAATTTACGAGCATACTTGTGGCGATGCCGATCTTTATTTTAGAAATGACAATACCGGATTTGCCATTAATTCCGTGGCATTATTATGCGATTGTTGTAACGTCTGGATAGTAAAAACGATGGATGGCGGTGAAAACTGGGATTTTAGCTTAAATGAAGAAACCAACTCAGCAAATTGCCACGCAAATGAAGGATATGCAGATATAAAATTTGCTTCTGAGGAAGTTGGCTACGTACTATTAGGACCACATATTCTAAAAACCCCCTATGAAACGGCAGGGATTGAAGATTTTAATAAAGAAAATGCTTTCACAGTTTATCCAAACCCTACAGTTGACGGAAAATTCAATTTACAGTTCAACATATCAGAACTGGAAAATCTTTCAATTGAAATCGTTGACATAAACGGTAAAAGTCTTTTTTCCAAAACCGATTTAAAAGAAAACAACAGCATTTCCGTCCCAAATATTTCCGAAGGAATATATTTTGTAAAACTGCTGAAAAATGGAAAAATGGTGGGCAGCAAAAAAATTATAAAAAGCAATTAAAACAAAAACGCCTCCAAGTCGGAAGGCGTTTTTTATTCCAATATTTAATGAATGCCTAAAACATCTCGCGTCCTGCAAAATGAAAAGCACCTTCAATAGCAGCGTTTTCATCGCTATCACTTCCATGTACGGCGTTTTCACCTATAGAGGCTGCATATAATTTACGTATTGTACCGTCTGCAGCGTCCGCTGGGTTGGTAGCGCCAATCAATGTACGGAAATCCTCTACTGCGTTTTCCTTTTCAAGAATGGCAGCAACGATTGGTCCGCGTGTCATATATTCTACCAATTCGCCATAAAATGGGCGCTCGCTATGAACGGCATAAAATTCCTTCGCATCGGCAGTGGTCATGTGCGTCAATTTCATCGCAACGATTCTAAAACCTGCGGTATTTATTTTTTCAAGTATTGCACCTATGTGGCCTTTTTCAACCGCATCGGGCTTTAACATTGTAAACGTTCTGTCTGTTCTCATTGTGTTTTTAAAATTTCGGCAAAAATACTATTTATATAATGAATTGCAAGGATTGGATTCAATATTCAACCCTTCGACTGCGCTCAGGGTGACAGATTCAAGATTTAAATAATATATAAAACAGGATCAATAGTATCAACAGCATCCATAGTATCTATAGTATCCACAGCAACAATAGCATCACAATTCCCCCTTTGGGGGTAAGGGGGCTTTTCGTATCTTCGCCCACTATGAATAAAGAAACCGTCCAAATAGTTAAAAAACTACTTGATTCATCAAAAAAAATCGTAATCGTAGGCCATAAAAATCCTGACGGTGACGCAATTGGCTCCTGTTTGGGTCTGTCTTTTTTTCTGACAAGTCTCGGGCATTCCGTAACGGTAATGATGCCAAATGATTTTCCGGATTTTTTGAAATGGCTTCCCGGTGTAGATTCCATAATGGTTTATGAAAAGGAAGTGGAAAAAAGCAAAACTACCGTTGAAGAAGCCGAGGTGATTTTCACTTTGGATTTCAATAGTTTGGATAGAATTGGCGAACTACAGCCATTTTTGGAAAATAGCGATGCGAATTTCATAATGATTGACCACCATCAACAGCCCGCGGATTACGCGATGACGACTTACAGTGATGTAACCATGAGCTCCACCTCACAAATGGTTTTTCACTTTATGGAATCATTGGAAAAATTAGATTTGCTCACAGAAGAAATTGCAACCAACCTTTACACCGGCATTATGACAGATACCGGTTCCTTCCGTTTTTCTTCAACAACCGCAACTACCCATCGGGTTGTTGCGCAATTGGTTGAGGCAGGCGCGAACAGTGCTGAAATACATCAAAATATATACGATAACAACAGTCCCGAACGGATGAAACTCCTTGGGGTCGCACTAAACAATTTGAATATAATTCCAGAACTTAAAACGGCGTACATTACCTTGACCCAAAAGGAATTGGATGAACACAACTTCAAAAAAGGCGATACCGAAGGTTTTGTAAACTATGCGCTTTCGGTGAAAGGCGTTGTTTTTGCGGCAATTTTTATTGAAAACAAACAGGAAAGTATTGTGAAAATTTCCTTTAGGAGCAAAGGATCATTTTCAGTAAATGATTTTGCGCGCAACCACTATAACGGCGGTGGACACATTAACGCCGCAGGCGGTAAAAGTTCGCATTCCCTTAACAAAACCATAACCGAATTTATTAGTATCTTGCCCCGTTATAAAGATGAACTTACACATGCTTCGTAAGCTGTTATATATTTTACTTTTCGCCAGTATCGTATTTTCCTGTAAAAGCCCCGATGCACGGCGTCCGGTACAGAGCCATTCGGGAAGTTTTATAAAAGAATCCGCTGAGCGGAACAAAAAAATATACGACGAGGAAAAATCTACCATCGCGAAAATTATCGCTAACGATTCCACAAAAAAATACATCGCTTCAGAAAGTGGATTTTGGTATTATTATAATTCAAAAGACACCACTTCTACTGAAAAGCCAGAAATAGGCGATATTGTTAAATTCAGCTACGATATTAAAAACCTCAACGGAAGTGTAATAGTGACCGAAGAAGAAAACGGCCTACAAAATTATAAAGTGGACCAAAGCAACCAGGACCTTATCTCGGGCGTTCGCGAAGGAATAAAATTAATGAAGGAAGGCGAAACAGTTACGTTTATTTTCCCTTCCTATAAAGCATTCGGCTATTACGGCATTGAAGAAAAACTTGGCACAAACGTACCTGTGCAAAGCACCATAACCCTACATTCAATTGAACAATCTAATGAAAATTAAACTCACAAAATGAAAAAGCTAACATTTGCACTATTACTGCTTACCCTCACCCTGGCCTCCTGCCAGGACAAATATCCCGATTTAAAAGATGGCGTATATGCCGAATTCGTTACCAATAAAGGAACTTTTGTAGCAAAACTTTATAACGAACAGGCGCCCCTTACCGTGTCAAATTTCGCAGCATTGGCGGAAGGGACGAACGGAATGGTAGATTCCATTTACAAAGGAAAACGATTTTATGACGGTCTTACCTTCCACAGGGTAATCAAGGATTTTATGATACAGGGCGGCGACCCGAATGGGGATGGTTCCGGAAATCCCGGTTATGCTTTTCCTGACGAGGTTAATGATTCCCTGAAATTTGACCGCAAAGGACTTTTGGCAATGGCCAATTCAGGTCCGAACACAAATGGGAGCCAATTTTTCATCACTTTAAAGGAAACTCCGTGGCTTAATGGCCGCCACACGATTTTTGGTGAAATAGTAGAAGGCCAGGAAGTGGTTGATTCAATTGGCACTGTGGAAACACAAAAACCGGGCGATAAGCCAAAAGATCCCGTGGTGATTAATAAAGTGAACATCATAAACAAAGGTGATGTGAAAGTGCCTTATTTTACCGAGGAAATGGGGAAACTTGAAAAAGAGAAAAAGGAAAAGGAAGAGCGCGTAAATAAAGTTGCGGAAAGAAAAGCCGAAGAGCTAAAAGACATTCGCGCCAAGGCAGATTCGCTACCTTCCGGAATTAAAATTTATTACAACAAAAAAGGAGAAGGCCCACAACCCAAGGAAGGCGATAAAGTTTTGATGAACTATGCCGGGTATTTAGTTGACGGGCATATGTTCGATTCCAATATTTTTGAAAATGCCGAAAAATACGAAATGGTTGATGAAATGCGAAAAGCCGCCGGTCAGTACGTTCCCGTACCTGCAGATTACAGCCCAGATGCCAAACTTATTCCAGGTTTCCGCGAAGGGCTTCTAAAAATGAAGGTTGGTGATAAAATCACACTTTTTATTCCTCCACATTTAGCTTACGGCGAAAGAGGAATTCCAGGAGTAATCCCTCCAGATTCCGAATTGATTTTTGAACTTGAAATTGTTGAGATTGCTGAATAAACTCTTTTCAATTTAAATAACAAGAAAGGTCGCCCTGCAATAGAGGCGACCTTTTTTTATAATTCATATTTACCTTTAACAATCAGTACAGCATATTGCAGGTATGGGTGTTAGATTGGATGTTCGATAAATACGTTTGTTTCCCAATTCCTCATCTACTGGACTTTTTCGGTTTTTATTGCTTCCAACCCCCCTGTTATCATCATTCACAAAATTGGAATAGGATTCGGTATGGCCATCGGCCACCAGACTGCCTACTTCACTTTTAACTCTCGGAGTTTTTATTTTAGAAATATGCTCCTTCACATTTGTGGTTTGGGGTAATATTTCTACCACTATCACACTTAAGTCTGAATCCTCCGGTAGCCCCATCAATGACAACAATTGTTGTACTTCCTTATTGGTCCAGGCAGTTGTTCCATATTTTGCGGCATCTTCATTTTTATTGCTGAAGTCCATTAATTGAAATACATTTTTATGGTTTGTATAATTCAGGGTTTGATTAAACTGCGAATACGTGATTTCATTCAATAATTGAATTTCCTGTGTGCTGTACTGTTGAAGAATATCTACCTCTTTTTTTCGTTTCGGAACAATTTGTAACCGCCAATCCAAATATTTGTCATCTAGAAGGATATTTCGGAAATCAAGATTGTCCGCTTGTTTTACCTGTGCATATAAAAGCGCCCAAAGTTCGGTGCGCGGCGGAATGGCGGTTACATTTTTACCTTCGTTTACTGCAACGGCGTAAGGCGCCGTTACCCATAATTTATCTTCATCGCGGTTTGCCATGCAGGTTAAGGTAGGTGCCGGATGCTGTATGCCGGTGGCTTTTAACCTTCGGCCAAAGCGTCCCTGGGCAGTCGTCCAGACCATTTCATTGTTATTGGGATTACGATAGTGCCCTACCCGGAATTCATAAGTGAAGAAACCAAAAAGTTCATCTGAATTGGCATGCAGGCCTTCCGGTACGGGCAACAAATAATGAAGATCGCTGGTCTTGCTTTTTTCCATGGGCTGCATAGCGGTAAGTCCGGCAAAATCGTTGCTACTTTCTGGAATAACAACCCGCATAAACTCGGGGTCTATAGGAAGCGGTGGATCTTGTGTCGCCTCGAGCAGGCCAAGATTATTATTGCTTATCAATTGGTCGGGGGCAATATGAAGTACGCGCCCAAAATAAATATCATTTGGATCCTTGATAGGCTCACTGAACTCTATCCAAAGATAGCGCTGCCGGATTTCCGAAGCCGAATAAGTTTCGTTTCTGGCATAAGGCGAAAGTGCATATCCCGCGGAGGCAATTTTTGGAACTTGCTCCGGGGTGGTGGTGATTGGCAACACAATTTCCAATTCCTTGACCGCTTGGTGATTTGGGTTTTTAAATTGTGTTTCTATTGTATATTTCAATTCGATGGTATCGGGGAAATAGGGTTCATTCGGGTCATCCGGTTTGTCTTTTTTTGGTTCCACGGCATCTATGAAAATAATTCTGACGGAATCCCGGTTGGGGTTTATAAAAGCGTCAAAGGGCGCGGTGCGTATCATTTCTATATCGCCTACCAGAGCATCCACGGATTCAGGATTCGCGTCATTTGTGTATTTTTTGGTGCGTTTAATTCTGAAGCTTGTGGTCTTCAATTCATCCCACATCCAATCACGGTTAATTTCCAAACTGATGCAGCACAACCAATGGTTTATTAAATCTCCTTTTGAGGCGAATGTAATAGATGAATTATCTGGGGCCAGACTATGCCTTATTCGGCTGGAACAACCAAAAACGTAACGTTCGCCTTTGGGGGCTGTGAGTGTCAATTTATTATTGTTCATTTTTAACTGTCCCGCCAATAGTTGAACGTTATCCGGTTTTATATCTGCTTCTTTTCCGAGTAAAAATGAAGTGAATTTACCGTCAAAGGTAATTTTTAGATCAGGCTGCATAAAAATTCCCTGCAGCTCGGGGACACCTGCGGTTTGCTCAAACAGATCTGTTTCATTTTCGGAAGCTTTACGGGTTGCTATCTGAATAACTTCCCCATAGCGAATGTCCATCTGTTTGTTTCCGTCATTGATAACCCCGTAATAGTTGAGATTATCGACCTTCTCCTCACATACGGCCCTCAATGTCAAGCGGGCCGTTCTTCCGGTGGGCAAGACTATTTGAGTGAGACCGTCAATATCCCCCGGCAGATTTAAATCGGTCATAATATCCACTTCATCACCTGTATGTAGCACATTTACGTCCACATATTCAAGGGGAATATTTAGGTTTGCCTCATAATCATCATCTTCATTGATTGTGGGAAAATTTCGGTAGGTGGTGTATAAATGTACATAATCCTCTTTTTTTGAAACGCTGCCGAGTTTATCCATTTTAAGCGAGGCAATTTCAACGATAACCTCCACCCTATCCACATCTGGATCCGCAATTCCAAGCCCTACTCTATGTTCAGAATTTGCGTTCGGATCGTTTTCATCAATATCAATTCCCAACTGAGATTGTGCGATTAATCTTTGTACCGCATCGTCATATTTCCCCGTAAATACCACTGAAGGGTAGCCTAATTTGGGTCTTCGTATATTCAGTTCCGTAATTTCCTGTACTTCATCATTGTTTGCAATGGTGTCGTCATCGTTTCCGGTAGGCTGCAATTCCTGTATTCTGGGCTGGTTGGGGGCAATATAACGTTTGAACCTGCAGGTTGAAGTATCTGAAGGAGTCCTATCTATGGGTTCACTATCTATGGATGGCGAGCCCCCGCTTATATCTTGCATTCTCGCCCTTAATTCATAATTATTGCCATAGAGCAATTCGGTCTGCAAAGGCGCCGTCTCATAAATTTGGTTCAACTGATTTGCCGATCCGCCGGGTTTTACGCCCGTTCCGGTTGTTACTGGCTTTCCGTTTTCGTCGAGTACGGGATCTCCATTCTCATCTAGTACCACTCTTTCGTCATCGCCGTCTACCTCATCATTTGTGTTTTGATAAATGAGGGCAGCATCCTCATCCGGCAGGACAACGCTATGGCCATTCCATGCCCCATAATACATAGGAAGCCAGTAATTTAATTCTTTTCGTGCATTTATCTGCACAGGGTACACCTGGAATGGCAGCTCACCGTCAAAATCGCCAATTACTATAAAATCATCTGAAGCGCCGGGATTTCTAAGTAGGACCAACGGCTGCTTACTCATAACATGATTAAGCGATTCCCAATTATTTTCTGGTACCGCGACTTCCCGAACATCTATATTAAAACCATAAACGCCCATTGGCGCATCAATTCTTTTTCCGGCACCTATGGAAATGTCTTCCATCAATTGGCGCATATATCTTTCCAAAATAAAAATATCGTCAAAACTGAATTCTATTCCCACATCCTTTACGGGATAGTTGCCATCACTTTCCTCTATTATAAAATTCCGGTTCCGAGGTTGGAAGGTGTGCACGATTTTTGTGAAGCCGTCATCAAATTCAGAAGCCTCAATAAACAATTCATCATAATTCCCTTGGTGAACCTGCACCACGGGGAACAACACAGAAGCAAACAAAGACCTGTCATCATCGCCCGGTGCCAACGCCGGGATACGTGCAGCATATCTTTTGATAAAGGTATCGTCGGCCGATTGCTGGTCAAAATAGCTACTGTCCGCATCAATATCTACATACAGATAGCCGCCTTCGGGAAACGTATCCTCTTCTATAGGAATACTTGCCGAAAAAATCATCCCGGCCTGCCTTGCCAAAAGGGGCTGTCGCAACAGGTAGGCAAATACTTTCCCCCAACTTACACTATCGGTGCTTTGCTTAAAATCCGGATCAAATTTTCCATCTTTTAAGGCACATTGGTAACTGTCATCTGTAACAGCATTTTTATTTGAAATTGTTTTTATTCCCGAGGCTTCAAAGAAGGTTTTTGGAATGTATTTTTTTACTGAATTCTCCCGTGATCTGGGCGCTTCGGGTTTTCTATCTGGTGACAACCCAGCCAACGTGGCATTTGAGTTATTCATCGTTGGCATATCAATATTCATATGCTTTGACAAGGCTTCAAAAATTTCCCGGGCGTTTTCGGGCGTTTCAACTTCCAACAATATGCCCACATCTGCCGTAGGTTGTGGCAAGGGGCTTATGTCGAAGCCGGAAAGCACTTTGGCCCTGAACACAAATTGCGCATCGGCAAAAGCGGTTTCGGAATTGGGCAGGGGCGGTGAATTGATAATTGCAGGTGCCAACGGGTTTTGATCCCTGGGCAAAACAACTATGTTGAAATTGAGCACGCCATCCTGATAGGATTGTGGAAAAGTGAGTATCGAAAATCTTTGAAAGGGTTCCATAATTATTCTTTTTATTGAATATTGTTAGGCAATTTGACGTTGTTCCTGCCAAGATTCTGAAAAACTAATGTTTATGATAAATGCTATGCTTATGTCCAGCCCAAAGGTTACCTGGCAAGCCATATCTGCCCTGCTGTCCCCGCCCGGAAGGGCTTTTCTGGAAATGGTGCCTTTGGCTTCAATACGAATGGTGATGGAAACGATGCCGCCGAGTATTTCGGCGTGCCCTTCAAACAGCAAACTGGCAGTTACCTCCACAAGTCCTTCCGCAGCGAATATCTCAACGCCCGCCACAAAGAGAATACTTACATTTCCCGCAACAGGCAGCCCTACGACAATTTGGGCACCGAAGCCAAACTTCATCCGCAACGATGGGCCAATCTTGGTATCTGCGGCTATATCCATATTTACTTGACCAATAGCGTAAACAGAAGCCGCTGCCACAGAAACACACATTACCGATAATCTGCCATAGAAGCCCAAAAATCCTCCTGCGCTTGGCACCAATTCGGCAGATTTGGTCGTTACTTGAATGGCCGCATTAAAGTACGCGCCAATTTTCAGCCCTGCCTCAAGTTTGAAGGGTGTTTGGGGCGCGTTATAGACAGAATCCGGCACAGGAAACCTAAGCACCGGAATTTCCTTGGAAGCCTCAAACTTGTATTCCCAACTTCCGGCCTTGTTGCTCATGGCGAGCTTGAGCCCACTGGCGACGGCTTGTGCATAGTTTCCTCCCTGCAATTGTTGAAGGATTTCAAGAATATCTATCACCGGCTGCAGGATAGGCGAAAATTCAATTTTGGGACTTGGGTAAGATGCCTCCTGTCCTTTCTTTGAATCCCAACTTCCGCTTATTCGCATTAACCGTTCTATTCCGGCAAGGTCGACCACCAAGGCCACGTTTTCCATCTTGCTCTTCCAACTGTCAACAGCGCCCTGCGCCAAGGAATCTATGTTGAAGTCCAGGTTTCCCTTCACTTCAGAACCGGTTTCATCTTTACCTTTATACTCAATGTAGATTCGGAAGTTGCCACTTCCCAAATCAATTAAATTAAATTCGGTATCCGGTAAATCGAAGGTATCAATGCCATCCTTTATCAATTGGTATCCCTGCTGTTTTACATTATCGATGGTATCTGAAATATCCATCACCTGGAAAATGGTAGAGCCAAGATCAGTTAAGTTACCAGAGGGAAATGGATTTACCCCGCCGGCCTTGAGGGGAAGTGCCTTTCCAAAATTGTTGACCGCATCGCCAATATTCGGAAAGATGGCTTTGGAATTCACTATTCTGAAAGAATCTACAAATAATGGCGGTGTTTTGCTGTTCAGTTTTTTCGAATTCCATTCAAAGGAAGGTGTTAAGAAAAGGGCTTTTTGAGTATCGGTATTCTGTAAAAAACCAAAATTTAGAGTGTCCGTAGTGGGTTGGCGAAGCAGATCGGTTGGGTTTGCAATACGGAGCAAGGCATTTTTGGGAAGAATATCTATAAAGGGTTCTTGCTCCTTGGGGGTGATCACTTTACCTTCACGAATTACCGGAATGCTCAAATCTGTAGGCACTGGGGTTACCTCGCCACTGGATCTTTCGTGTTTAATCATGCTCCATGAACCGTCCTTGGGCAATTGTACGCTTCCCCGTCCGGAAATGGCAAAATTTATATCACTGCCGTTGGTGCCGAAGGAATTGTTAAAATCGAAGCGGTTGAGGCGCATCTTTTGGTCGCTTTTTGCCAAATTCACTTCGCAGTCAATGGGGCCGCCAATGGCGCCTAATTGCACAACGACCAAATTCCGCAAAACTTCTTTTGTGATGGGTATTCCCGAAGGGGCAGATTGTACGTAACCCACTATTTTCTTTGAAGGCACCACGTTTCGTTTTATCCCTTTTATTTGTTTTTCAACAAAGCCTGTAGTTACATTTTCAATTTCTATGTCTGCATCAAAATAAACGGGCTGGAGTTTAAACCCCAATAAATCGCCGGCAGCCGGGTTATCTTTGTAAAGCCCATCCGAATCAACGAATTTGGGTGACACCATTTGGCCAGATTGTGTCTCTATCTCATTGGTCTCAATAATATTTTGCACATTGAACAATCCTTTTACAATACCGGGATGAATTTCAAAAGGCGTTGGTTTTTCAATTTTGTCGTCTGGGTTTTCGTTCACAAAATATCGAAAATCGTAAATGCCGCTACTTTCTGCTCGCCACCCCGAATCGACCCTATAAACATAGCCAGTGCCTACCCTGAAGATAGTGATGGTACGTACTACTTTGATGCCCCACGGATAAATCATACTCACAACCTGTATAATTTCATGGGCACAGCGCCCAACAACCACATCAAATTTTGCCTGACTGGTTCTTGCAAACGCCGCGGCCGGATTCAGCCAATTGCTAAAAGCTGATGCACCATAACCGCTAAGATCTATTCTGGTCAACGGTACACCACGTTGGCCAATAATATCAGCTGCGAATTCTCCATTAAAAATATCGGTTACCGTATTTCCAAGAGTGCTGTTAGCAGTGGGAAAGCCCTGCTTCCCTTCAAAATCGAGTACATTCCGTAATTGCACGGTGCTGCCCACAAACATATCAGATTCACCAGAGATGAATGCTTCGCCCGCATCAAGCCTAATTTGTCTTCCACCGGCAATATCATCCTCAAATTCTTCCGAATTGAAGGAAAATTTAGAACCCGGCCTCGTATCCAGTGTACCGTTGGGCAGTGTAACCTCATGTTTGTTTTCCAGCAATGCCAATGCTTTTAGCCCAAAAGGCAAGGGCAGGAAAGAAATAGCCTTGAAATTTTCGGTGTCCTCTTCAAAATTTTTGAGAAGGTAATCCGTAAGGGGGATGGGTGCCAGCGCCACCGTGTCCTCGCCAGTATTAATTATATGCAATGGACCGCCATCATTTGGATAAAAATTGAACCCGGGAGGCGGATCCCCTTGAATGCTGGGCGGTGTGAAATTAAGCAGGGGCTCCCAGGATATTTGTGGAACCGTAAAAGTCTTGACGTTTGTTCCCCGGCTTACTACTTCCATCCCTTTTACTTGCACAGGAAACTGGTCCAATTCCGAAACATTTCCCTTGGTCGTGGCTAAAATGCGATTTCGTTGGGCAAACAGATTGAAACTAATTCCAAACAAATCGGCATTAGAGCTTACATCGAGCAGCGAAAACCAGTCATCGCGCAAACGTTGGGTAGATTTGTCCCAAATATCCTCATAGTTGGGAATGTCCGGGGACCTATTTACCGTGCTTGCGGTTGCTGTTTCTTCAGGCACCGATCCCTTTAAAAACATAGCCGAAATTGAGTTAATATTGGTTTCTTGAACTGTTGATCCCATTGGGGAAGCAATGTTTTGGTTACCCGCTGCGAGGATAGGATTTTTTAAGGACAAAAAATCAACCGTATTGTCTTGGGGGGTAGTTTCAACTGATGGTTCCTCAGCAGTACCTTCTTCATCAATGGGCTCCAATGATATTCCCCCGAACTGATTCGTTAAAGGCGCAAAATGAAATGAAACTTCCACATTATTAAATTCTTCATCGTCTTCAACCTCATCCCACTTCACGCGGCAAACCAACCAAGAGTTGATACTTTGCCCTACCGCAGTTGCTCCAATGTGCGAATAGCTATAATCAAAACCGTCCCGTATTTGGCCTCTTAAAATACCTAAATTAGCGGCATAGGGATCGGGAAGGGTGGGTATATAACGATAAAGGCCGAAGGTGAGAAACAAAAACCCGTTTTCGACCTTTTCATAATCATCGGACAGGGCGCCAAACAAGAGACAGCCATTTATTTGACTAACCTTGAAGAGTGCATTTTCCAATGCAATGGCAAATTGTTTTGGGATTATGGGGTCTGTATTTGTTATTGAAGCATCATCCTGAATTAAATTATCATCAAAAAGGTAAATTAGTTTAGTTAGATCATTCACCGCAATAAGAAGCAGTGAATTTAGCGAACGCACTTCGGGAGGCCGTCCATCCACTTTTACTGGGCGATCAATTTTAAAATGGGCATTGGTAAGATGCATTACGAGCTCATTACCATCTGCGTTGCTCAAATAAAATAAGGGTTTCGGTTCTGGAAAACTCAGTTCCACCTTGGTGCCAAATGGGTTTGTTTCATCTTTCCACAACTCTAATAATTGAATTGCATGGGGGTTCCCAGCTTCCGAATCCGTCATCAATACTACTCCCGGGGATGCTATAAATGCGGGATTTTTTAAACTTAATGCTGCATTTTTAAGGCCCTGCCACTTTGTGCTTAGCCCTTCCTTGGTCTGTACCCAAAGCGCACCTATTCCCGCAGCTTGCCCAACCTGCGTAATATCAATAATGGCTACAGGAAGTAGCCATGCACTATTGGCAATTGTGGCGCTATTGGCAATTGTAGCGAAGGGAGATTTCATATTCACTATCTCCATTTCTTCCAACGAAGCCTGCAATGGAACTCTAATTTGCCCTATGGAAGCATCATACAGAGGTTGATTTTGTTCCTGCCACTCAAACCCCATTGATTGTTCATAAAGTTTCCATTCGGAAGCACCTACATCGTCAATTTGTTTTTGGTTTGCCGAAAAGTGAAATTGAAATTTTTTGGGCATTTCCAGTTCCATTTTTCGTGCATCTACGCCAAAGGGACTGGCCTCGTTGGGGTTTTGAACTTCTGGTTGGTCAAGATTCAATTCTACCTTAATGACTGCGTTTACGGTAACCGTTAAATTCCCATTGATTAGTACGGGAATTTCATTGAGAACGATCAATCCACTTTCAATTGTAAGACCAGTATATCCACCCGCAGGGGTGTTGTTGGCCAAAAAAGAAGATGAAATCCAGATTGTCCCCTTGGATAACCTATAGGTTTTACCATTCCTGGAAGTTGTGGAAACTGCATCCCCATTTTCAAATATGTTTTTATTTGGAGCTTTGAACATTAATACGGGATTGCTTATTCCCTGAATATAAAGACTTGTGAATTTTTTAATGGGAAAGAAATCGAACCAAAAATTCCGTCCATCGGGCTGTGTGAAGGGCCCAACTGTTTTTTCGGCCAAAACCCCTGCGGCCCAATTGGGTACCGATCCATAGATGAGCGAATTTCGAACGGGAACTTCCCGTTTAAAAATCCTGTATTGTGGTTCTTCATTGGTGTTTTCCCTGCCTTTTGCAATTCGGTCTATACTTTTTTTGATGCGTGATGTAATTTTATTGTCAAAAAAAATGTCCGATTTTTCAATTGAGAGTGATTTCCTTTCCGGGGCGCAGGCATCTGTTTTGAAAGAGGTTTTTATTAATAGCTCGCTCAGCTTTTCAAAATTTTTCTTTTCATCGGGAGTATTAATTTCCAAATGGCCTATCAAATTGTTAAGGGTAAGGTTAAGTTGGTTCGCTTCCATAACAAAAGTTTTAAATTCAGCCAGCTTAGTTTAAAAGCAATTTAGAAATAAGTAGCAGGAATAGAGAAAAAGCAGATAGTTGCCGCCGAATGATTAACATAAATGTATGTTAATTAAAACGGCCAATCAATCCCCATTTTTAGGGATTTATAAGTAAAACTATATGGAATTAAGGCGGGTGGCCTTATTTATGAGCTGCGGAGTGTTTTTTACGCCAAATTTTTCAATCAAATTTTTTCGATGCGAAACCACGGTATGGGTACTGATATACAGTTGGTTTGCTATCTGTTTTGAGGAATAACCGTCGGCAAGGAGAATTAAGACTTCATTTTCCCTTTTGGAAATCAGTACTGCGTTTGTCCCGTCTGTTTGCAAAACACGATTTTCCGTGATTCCGAAGAAAGAGTTGATGAGTGCATGCTGGGTATTGTCATATAAAAAATTGAAAAGCACAGATTCATCCTGTAGGCGATATTTAGTTATTTCATGTTTTAGATGGTGCCACTCCCCCCACCGGCTTTTTAAATGATAGGCAAGAAAAATTGGGTTTTGCTGCCCAGGTTTTTCCATTTGGCGGATGAATGCATTTATTTTCTTCACAATTCCGGGAGCTTCGGAAGGTTTTATTTTATCTGCCCAAAACTTCCAGCCCCCTTTTATAAGTTCTGAAGGGAAATAGCCCAACTTTTTTTTTAATGAATCGCTACAAAATAAAAATTGGTCTTTTTTAAAATCGTAAATGCTGACAATAACATTGTTTTTTCCAGAACAAATTGAAGCCGTTTTATCAATGGCAAGTGTCTTGAAATCTCTTTTAGATTTAAATTGGTCAATGGAAATGCTATCTGCGTCCATCCCGTAAAATATTATAGAATATTCTGTAACTGCTTTATTTTCAGTCCTAAATATACAAAACAATCAATATTTGAAAGAATTAACGCAACCGATTTTTAAGATTTTATTTGTAGGAACAACATTTCAATTAAATTTTCATCCCTACCTTATTGATTACTTCAATAAGGTAGGGATGAGAAAAACAATCAACTATTTCTTTGGCCTAGTTTTCCTTTTTTGGAATGTTCTTTAAAATTTCAAGGACAAACTCCCAATATTTCTGGGCGGATGAAATGCTTGCGCGCTCATCGGGAGAATGTGCTCCTTTAATTGTTGGCCCGAAGGAAATCATATCCATATCTGGATAGTTTTGGCCTAAAATTCCGCACTCCAGTCCTGCGTGGCAGGCTGCTACTTGTGCTTTTTCGCCATTCATTTTTTCGTAGAGACCATCCAAAACCTTTAGGATCGGGCTATCCATATTCGGCGCCCAGCCGGGATAGTCGCCAGCGAGGTTTACTTCATATCCTGCAAGTTCAAAAACAGAAGTCAACGCATCCGCCAAATCATCTTTGGAGGATTCAACCGAGGAACGGGTAAGACATTCTATCTTAATATTTCCATTTGCCAAGGTAACTTTTGCAATGTTGTTTGATGTCTCTACCAAATCCTCAATTTCAGGGCTCATCCTGTAAACTCCGTTGTGAGCGGCATTCAGCACTTTAAGAAACTTTTGCTGATCTTCTTCAGAAATTACGCTACTGAAGGTTTCTTCAGTTTTGGTTGCCGTTAGCGAAAGATTGGGCTCCAAACTTTTATATTCAGAAGCGATCTTTTGTTTCATCTTTTCAAACTTCAAAAGAAATTCTTCTTCCGAAGAAACCACTACTTGCGCCATGCTTTCACGAGGGATTGCATTTCTGAGGCTACCACCTTCAAGAGTTGCAATTTGTATGAAATCTTTTGTAGCAAATAAAAGACGGTTCATTAGTTTATTGGCGTTGCCCAATCCTTTTATAATGTCCATCCCGCTGTGGCCGCCTTGTAAACCTTTTACTTTTATTACATAATTTGCGACATTTTTTGGAGCGTCCACTTCAGAATAAGTTCCGGTAGCGGTAATATCAACCCCTCCGGCACAGCCCACTCCTATTTCGTCATCCTCTTCGGTATCGAGATTTAAGAGAATATCGCCTTTCAATAATCCACCTTTCAAACCCTTGGCTCCGGTCATTCCGGTTTCCTCATCGATAGTGAAAAGTGCCTCTATCGCAGGATGTTCAATAGTGTTGCTTTCCAAAATCGCCATTATCGTGGCCACGCCCAGACCGTTATCCGCGCCTAAAGTTGTTCCTTTTGCGCGCACCCAGTCACCATCAACTTTCATTTCAATTCCTTGTGTTTCAAAATTGAAATCGGTGTCGTTATTTTTTTGGTGAACCATATCGAGATGGCTCTGTAGCACGACCATTTTCCGGTCTTCCATTCCTTGGGTGGCGGGTTTTCGGATAATTACGTTTCCTGTTTCATCTTCCAGTGTTTCAAGACCCAGATTTTTACCGAAATCTTTCATAAAAGCGATTACCCGCTCTTCCTTTTTTGAAGGACGGGGTACGGCGTTTAAATCTGCGAATTTGTTCCAAAGTGCTTTGGGCTCTAGGTTTCTTATTGCTTCGTTCATATTGTCTTTCCCGCGAAGGCGGGAATCTTTTAGGTTAAAAAAATCTATTAAATATTTTTTTGCCACGAATTCACAAATACTTGTTTTATCAGAATGAAGATCGGATTGGATAAGCATGAAGCCCCTCGGCTTGCCAACAAATACACTAAAAAAATATTCGTGAATTCGTGGCTGTACTTACCCGCACTACTTTAAATACAAGAATTCGGGGCGGCATTTTCACAAAATTACGGTTTTACAATCGCTTTAAAAATTATGTGGTAAAAGATTTCCTTTGTAAGTTTGGTTCATGCAAAAAAGAACCGCGTTAATCCTTTCGTTACTGCTGCCGGTACAGATTATTTTCCTTCAGATTCTGAAAAAATATCCAGCCTTTGTCGAAAAATATTACAGTTTGGGGTTTTATCCGTGGCTATCGAAAATTTCACGTTTTCTGTTTGGTTGGGTGCCATTTTCCATCGGGGATGTTTTTTATATTGTCATGATTATCTTGGCTTTTCGATGGGTTTATAAAAATTTTCACCGACTCCGCTTCGAGCCTTTTCGGGTAATTTTAAATATTACCGCTGCCGCTTCGGTGGTTTATTTTATGTTTCATTTACTTTGGGGTTTCAATTATTATCGGCTTCCGTTGCACCAATCGCTTCATTTAAAAAGTGATTATTCCTATGAACAATTGTTGAATACCACAAAACGATTTATTGAAAAAAGCAACGCCCTGCATCGCGAATTGGGCTATGCCGATAGCGTGAAGATAGATCTGCCCTACTCCCAAAAGGAAATGTTCAAAAAATCCATTGACGGGTACCAAAATCTTGAAAAGGAATTTCCGAACCTGGCCTATTCGCCACGAAGCATCAAAAAAAGCGGGTGGAGTTTGGGACTGACATATATGGGATACAGTGGTTATTTGAATCCTTTTACTGGGGAGGCGCAGGTTAATAATCTTATAAAAACCTATAAATTCCCGGTGGTTGCCTGCCACGAGGAAGCCCACCAAATAGGCTATGCGGCCGAAAATGAAGCCAATTTTATCGCGACCTTGGCGACGCTTCACAATGAGGATCCGTATATTGAATATGCAGGTTATATTTTTACGCTTCGCTATTTAATTAATGAAGTGGCTCGCGCAAACGAAACGGAATATTATGAATTATTGAAGACCATTAACCCAGGAATATTGACAAGTTATAAGGAAATGCGCGATTTTTGGGACAGTTACGAAAACCCTTTTGAAACATTTTCGAAATTATTTTGGGATAATTTCCTAAAGGCAAATAACCAATCCCGCGGAATAATGAGCTACGATTATATGGTTGCGCTGGTGGTGAATTACTTCGAAAAACGCCCACTATAGAAATCCTTCAAAAAAAGAACGGCTCAACAGCCAAAGGCCATTGCGCCGTTCCAGAAATTAACTGAGGAGTAATAATTTTAGGACTTCACATATTCCGCTTCTGCCGGTTTTGCAAAAACTGAAGGATCCAATTTTGTTTCGGTGGCGGTTATTTTATCGAATTTTACATCCATTTTTTCATCGTGCGGCTTTCCGTTTTCAACGTTCCACCAAGTTATTTTTTCGGGCAACAAAAGGCCGTTTACATCCTGCCATTTATCGTATTTTATATAGTGCCAATCATCGCTTTTCTTTTGGTCCATAAATGTAACCGTGTAGGCAAGCCAAACCATTTTATTGGTTTGCGGATCAAAATATAAAATGTACTCATCTTTGGAGGAATCCCCTATGCCATTATCGAAATTCACCTTAAAGCCGTTGTACATTTTGCCATCGAGTTCGGTGGGTTTTATGGCAGTATAATTTGTTCCGGGATCTGCCAAAACAAAAGGCATGGCATAAAAATAGAACATTAAATTGTGATAAAACTGTGGATTGCCTTCGTACCCCAAATTGTGTTTTAACAACCAAACGCCTTTGCCGTCATAGCCAATGGACCAATCTTTCGATTCAATTTTTGTTTTGCGGTCCGGCAGCGAAACCGTGTGCACCTCATCGCCATTTTTTCCTTTCATTTCAAAACAGAGATTATTCATTTGTTGCCAAGTTGAAAGTCCGCCGTGGGCCGTAAATATGTTTTGCAATTGTGCGGGATATGCGCGTGCTTCCTTCGCTCTACTTGTCAATTCCAAATTACTGGAATCTTCCTCAAGCCCTTTTAATCGAGGATCTTCCGTTGAAACATCATCCATTTCATCTTTCTTATCGTTTTTACAGGATGCCAATGTAAGAGTGAATAAAAGGAGTAACATCAATTTTTTCATTGTAGGAAATTTTTCAAGGTGTTACTAATGTATGAAAGCTTGGTTGAATAGTTTCTTTTTTTTAGAAACCTTTATGAGAATATAAACCGTAAATAAATTTTTCACTATTCTTGTTCGCTAAAAAACCATTTCAATGAAAAGAAAACTACTTCTGCTTCTTCTTCTCAATAGTTTGTTTTTATTCCAATCCTGCCATGTGCAAATTGAAAACAATCGCCGTATTCAAATAAAGGGCAAAGTTGTGGACAGCAACGGCAACCCTGTTCCGGATATTGTGGTTAGAATGGAAGTTGAAGACTATATTCTCGGTTCTGCAGTAAGTGAGCCTTCGGGCAAATTCAATTTTATTTCTTTGGACAGTCACGGCTATGACGAGCGTATAACAATAAACCTGGAAAAATTTGAGGATGGAATAATCAGTTACGATTATAATGGCTTACGGGCGTTGGAAAATTCAGCCTATAGCGGAAAATTATATTATAATATTCCCGAGAATAATGAAGATTTGGTTTATGATTTGGGAACTATTCAACTAAACCCAACTGCAGTTTTTATACTTCAACTGAAAAATATTCCCGGCGATACAAATACGCTGAGCTATAGAATAGATTATACCCTTCCCATCTGTCAAATATCTTTGACTGACACCGGTTTTGAAGATTTCTGTAATAATTATTTCGATGATTATTTTGAAATTCTTGAATCTAATTCCCCAGATAAAGAAATCAGCCATAAAACTCAATTGGGCACCGAGATTACAATAACTTATTCCTTGAATGATGGCCCCGAGGAAACAATTACAATTCCAGTCAACCAAACCGAAACCACCTATGTTTTTGAATATTAAAATTTTATGTATTTCCCTGTTACTTTCCTTGGCAACATTTGCACAAGAAAAGGCTACAGACACAATTCAAAAGCCAGAAACAAAAGGTAGAAAAGTTGGGAATGTTACAATCGGCGCCTACGTTCCCATAGCTTTTGGCGACAATTACGTAAACAACGGAATGGACCTCAAACCGGGGGCGAGGTTTGCCTTCAAAATTAATATTCTTCAAGATTTTTATGCAGGGCCGAATATTAGTGTTTTTGGAGCTACAATTTCAGATCGTGAACTTTTGGGAAATTATAGCCATACAACCAATTTTTTGGCTGGTGGAATGATAGGTTATGAAAAGCAGGTAAACAAATTTGATCTTTCAATTGGGCTGGGTGTTGGTGTATCCGTTTATGCCAGCAAGGCTGCGGGCGATCATTTTAACGATACCGGTGCCGGGCTGTGGTTAAGCCCTGAGGCGAGCTACAGATTTGCGACCTATTGGGCTGTTTTTGTTGCGCCGGAAATACGTCACGACTTTATGAATATTGATGTGCCACAAGGAATTTGAAAGCACATTCAATGGCGTAAATTATTTCAATATAAGTTTTGGATTTCGCATCAATTTGGGCAACGGTTATAAAAACCTGTAGCTTATCTTTGTAGTATGCACAAAACAATTAGCAGTCCGCAAAATCCGCTGATAAAACAAGTGGTTTTGTTACAGGAAAAATCGCGCGAGCGAAGAAAATCGAACCTTTTTGTAATTGAAGGACTTCGGGAGATTTCCTTGGCAATAAAGGGCGGATTTCTTTTAAAAACACTTCTTTTCTGTTCGGAAATAATTCCGGAGGAAGAAATTTTTGTCCTGAAGGAAACCGCCAACAGTGAAACCGAATTCATAGAAATTACTTCAGAAATTTATCAAAAATTGGCCTATCGCGGTTCCACGGAAGGGGTTTTGGCAATCGTAAATTCAAAAGAATTGGAACTTGCAAACCTGCAACCGGCAACCAGCAACCCTTTAATTCTCGTCGCGGAGGCTCCCGAAAAACCCGGAAACATTGGCGCCCTTTTACGCACTGCAGATGCCGCTAAGGTAGATGCGGTAATAATTGCCAACCCAAAGACCGATATGTACAACCCAAACATCATCCGCAGCAGCGTGGGTTGTTTGTTTACCAATAAAATCGCAACGGGCAGCACAACAGAAATTATTTCTTTTTTGAAGGAAAAAAACATCAACATTTATTGTGCGGCGCTGCAGGCTTCCGTGCCCTACCATACCTGCGATTTTAAAAAAAGCACGGCTATCGTGGTCGGTACCGAAGCCACTGGACTTTCAGAAGAATGGCTTCAAAACAGCACCCAAAATATCATCATCCCAATGGGGGGCGAAATTGACAGCATGAACGTTTCAGTAGCGGCGGGAATCCTTATATTTGAGGCGAAACGGCAAAGAAATTTTCTATGAAAATTTCAAATCCCAAAATCACAAATTCCAAATTCCAAAAAGCATTTTTTTTGGAATTTGGTGCTTTAAATTTGGAATTTATAAAATGAAACCAGAAACAATCTTCTTCATAATCATAGCAATCCTTGTCATCAGTTATGTTATTGACCAAATTCTCGATTATTTAAACGCAAAACATTTCAGCGATTCGCTTCCGCCTGAATTACAGGACGTTTTTGATGAAGAAGAATACAAAAAATCGCAACGCTACAAAAAAGAACGTTACCATTTCGGCATCCTTTCCGCCACTATTTCGCTTATCGCTACCCTCCTATTTTTCTTTTTGGACGGTTTTGCATTCGTGGATGGTTTGGCGCATTCCATTTCAAATAATGAAATTATTATAGCGCTAATTTTCTTCGGAATAATAATGCTGGCGAGCGATATTTTAAGCCTTCCTTTCAGCTATTACAGCACTTTCGTCATTGAGGAAAAATACGGTTTCAACAAAACCACACGCAAAACTTTCTTCCTCGATAAATTGAAGGGTTGGCTAATGGGGGCCATTATCGGTGGGATTTTATTGGCGGCCATCATTTGGTTTTATAAAACTTCCGGCAAAGATTTTTGGCTGTACGCTTGGGGAATTATCACTGTGTTTACGGTATTTATGAACCTTTTCTATGCCCGGCTCATCGTCCCGCTCTTCAACAAACAAACCCGTTTGGAAGAAGGTTCGCTACGTTCACAGATTGAAAAATACGCCTCAAAAGCGGGATTTACTTTGGATAAAATTTTTGTGATTGACGGCAGCAAGCGCAGCACGAAGGCCAACGCTTATTTTTCCGGCTTCGGAAACGAAAAGCGTGTTACCCTTTACGATACGCTTATAAAAGATTTAAACGAGGAAGAAATTGTAGCCGTTCTTGCCCACGAAGTAGGCCATTATAAAAAAAACCACATTATCCTAAACCTATTCGCGGGAATTATTACCACCGGGTTTACACTTTGGCTGCTTTCGCTTTTTATAGGGAATCCTTTATTCGCCGAAGCGCTGCACGTTTCGCAACCTTCTTTCCATATCGGGTTGGTGGTTTTTGGTGTACTTTACAGTCCAATTTCTGGAATTACGGGCTTATTGATGAATTATTTAAGCAGGAAATTTGAATATCAAGCAGACAATTTTGCGAAAAATACTTACGCTGCCCCGCCGCTTATTTCGGGCCTAAAGAAACTTTCCAAAAATAGCTTGAGCAATCTCACTCCGCATCCGTTGTATGTTTTTGC
The DNA here is from genome assembly GCA_963839235.1 of uncultured Flavobacteriaceae bacterium. Classification (GTDB taxonomy): domain Bacteria; phylum Bacteroidota; class Bacteroidia; order Flavobacteriales; family Flavobacteriaceae; genus Aequorivita. The sequence continues at coordinate 245,916 of CAWITX010000002.1, forward strand.
GCATTATTCGCATCCTACCTTGTTGCAACGGTTTCGGAATTTGAAAAAATGAAGTTTGAAAGTGAACCCAAAGGGTTCAAATAATTATAGAAAAACACGGAAACCTTGTGAACGTACGACCGCGATGGGGTCGTATTCTTTTGTATAATTAAGTTTATAAATATGAAATCCCTTCTGGAATGGGTTATTTCAAAGGAAAAAAATACGTTTCTTTATCAAACCTTATAAAAACTTTTTTTGAAAATCATCACCCGCACCGTTTGGATTCTTTCGCTCGTCAGTCTATTTACGGACATGGCAAGCGAAATGCTCTACCCTATAATGCCAATTTATTTAAAAAGCATTGGTTTTTCAATTCTATTGATAGGCATTTTGGAAGGATTGGTGGAAGCCGTGGCGGGATTGAGCAAAGGTTATTTTGGCCAACTTTCCGATAGCAAGGCGAAACGCGCGCCATTCATCCAACTCGGCTATTCGTTGAGCGCCATTTCAAAGCCGATGATGGCCTTTTTTATATATCCAATTTGGATTTTCTTCGCGCGTACCACCGACAGATTGGGAAAAGGAATCCGCACCGGCGCCCGCGATGCAATGCTTTCCGCGGAAACCACAAAATCAAATAAAGGAAAAGTCTTTGGTTTCCACCGTTCTATGGACACTTTCGGCGCCGTCCTCGGTCCCGCCCTTGCCTTGCTCTACCTTTCCGTTTATCCCGAAGATTACATCAACCTTTTTTATATTGCTTTTATCCCGGGAGTTTTGGCCGTTATCGCTTCCTTTCTTTTGAAGGATAAAAAGGCAAAAATAACTTCCCATAAACCAAAAATATCCTTTTTCTCCTTCATAAATTATTGGAAAAAAAGCCCAATAGAATATCGAAAAGTTGTGCTCGGTTTATTGTTTTTCGCACTTTTCAACAGCAGCGACGTTTTTCTTCTTTTAAAGGCGAAAGATGCCGGGCTCAATGACACTTGGGTAATTGGAATCTACATTTTTTACAATTTGATTTATGCGCTAACTGCTTTTCCTCTGGGAAGTTTTGCCGATAAAATCGGACTTAAAAAAATGTTCGTTTTTGGATTGGCCATTTTCAGTTTGGTGTATTTTGGAATGGGGCTGACCACGAATTTATATGTCATCATCGCCTTGTTTTTCGGCTATGGAATTTACGCCGCCGCTACCGAAGGCATTTCAAAAGCGTGGATTACCAATATTTGCAAAAACGAAAACACCGCCACCGCGGTTGGCACCTATTCAGCTTTCCAAAGCATAGTCGCAATGCTCGCGAGTGTAATGGCTGGCCTGCTTTGGTTTTATTTTGGCGCGAATGTTACTTTTTTCGTCACGGCATTAGCCACGCTTTTGGTTATTATTTATTTCATAGCAAATACTCCCACTTCTACCAAGAACCTTTAATATAACATACAGCATCCGTCATCCAGCCCCCGTCAATCAAAACTGACAAATCCAAAATCGTAAATCTAAAATCGTAAATCTAATCCCGACCTTTCGGCAGTAAATACTATCTTTGCCCCCTGTTAAGAATTTACACTTATGACGATTTCATACAACTGGCTAAAACAATTCATAAACCTACAGTGGGATGCCGAAAAGACAGGCGAACTTTTAACAAATCTCGGTCTTGAAGTAGAAGGAATAGAAGATTTCTCATCTGTAAAAGGTGGCTTGGAAGGGGTCGTGGTGGGCCACGTTTTGGAATGCAACCAACACACCAACGCCGATAGGTTAAAGGTAACCAAAGTAGATGTTGGCACCGGCGAACCTATACAGATAGTTTGCGGTGCGCCAAATGTGGCAGCGGGACAAAAAGTTCCCGTAGCCACTGTAGGCACTACTCTTTACGATGCCGAAGGTAAACCGTGGCAAATAAATAAAGGAAAAATTCGCGGCGAGGTGAGCGAAGGAATGATCTGCGCCGAAGATGAATTGGGCCTCGGAAAATCGCACGAAGGCATTATGGTTTTGGATGCAAAACTAAAACCGGGAACTTCCGTTGCTTCCATTTTTGAAATTGAAAACGATAAAATTTTTGAAATCGGACTTACTCCCAACCGCGCCGATGCAATGAGCCATTGGGGCGTTGCGCGCGATTTGAAAGCCGGGCTTTTGCAACACGGAATTTCCACAAAAATCAATACCCCTTCAACTAGTAATTTTAGGGTAGATAACCGTACATTAAAAATTGATGTAAACGTAAAAAATAACGATTTGGCACCCCGTTATTGCGGAGTTACCATCAGCGGACTTCAAGTTGGGCCCTCGCCTGTCTGGCTTCTAAATAGGTTGAAGGCAATCGGGGTTGCACCTATAAACAACGTTGTCGATGTAACCAATTATGTGTTGCATGAACTCGGACAGCCTTTGCATGCTTTTGATGCAGCAAAAATTTCGGGGAAAACTGTAAACGTAAAAACACTTCCCAACGGCACAAAATTTACAACATTGGATGGCATCGAAAGGGAATTGCACGAAGAGGATCTTATGATCTGCGACGCCGAAAAACCTATGTGTATTGCCGGGGTTTTTGGCGGATTGAACAGTGGGGTAACTGAAAATACTACCAGCATTTTCTTGGAAAGCGCCTATTTTAATCCCGTAAGTATTCGGAAAACCGCGAAACGTCACGGTTTAAGTACCGATGCCTCTTTCCGTTTTGAACGTGGGATTGATCCAAACATTACTGAATATGCACTTCGCCATGCGGCAATTTTAATTCTTCAGGTTGCGAAAGGGCAAATCACGAGCGATTTGGTGGATATTTATCCGAAGAAAATTGAGGACCATCAGGTTTTTCTGAATTTTGAAAAAGCCAATAAATTGATTGGCCAAGAAATTCCGAAGGAAACTATTAAAGAAATCCTGGGCTCACTGGAAATGAAAGTGAACAACGTAACCGAAACGGGAATAGGAATGACCATTCCGGCCTATCGAAATGATGTAACCCGCGATGTGGATGTAATTGAGGAAATCCTTCGAGTTTACGGATATAACAATATAAAATTCACCCAAAAACTTACGGCCTCCATCTCCCCTGTTTTAGCGGGTGAGGATTATTTGGTTCAGAATAAAATCGCTCCACAGCTCACTGCACTTGGGTTTTATGAAATTATGGGCAACTCGCTCACCTCTCCGAAATATGTTGGACTCAGTAAAATGCTAAAGGAAAGTTACAATGTGGAAATGCTCAATCCGTTGAGCCAAGATCTTTCCGTAATGCGGCAATCCATGCTTTTTTCAGGTTTGGAGGCTATTTCCTATAATGTAAATAGGAAAAAAGCAAACCTGAAATTTTTTGAATTCGGAAAGACCTATAAAAAGCATCCCGGCGGAAGCACCGAGGATAAACATCTCGCGCTTTTTATTACAGGTTTAAAAACCGAAGGAAATTGGACGATGAATGATTCAACATCAGATTTTTTCTTCGGAAAGGGAATTGTTTCTGCGCTTTTGGAGCGTTTGGGATTGCAGGATTATACTGAAGACGCTGTGGAAAGCGATTTATTTTCAGAAGGAATTGCATTGAAAAGAAACAAACAAATTCTTGTAGAATTAGGAATTGTAAAGAAAAAAGTGACCCAATATTTCGATATTGAAATGGAAATCTTTTATGCAGATTTAAGGTGGGATGCCATTTTAAAACAGATTTCAACAAAAGATTTCAACTTAAAACCTATTCCGAAGTTTCCTGCCGCACAGCGCGATTTCGCACTCCTCGTTGACGAGTCGGTAAAATTTGGCGATTTAAAGGATGCTGCCTTTCGCACGGAGCGCAAGCTTTTAACAGAAGTTACCCTGTTCGATGTATATAAAGGAAAAAATCTTCCCGGCGGAAAAAAATCGTATGCCTTAAGTTTCACGATTCAGGACGTAGAAAAAACACTTACCGATAAACAAATAGATAAAATAATGGCAAAACTGCAGCTAAAATTCGAGAAGGATTTTGGTGCCGTGCTTCGCTAATATTAATTACAGAATAAAAAAACAGCGGCATGAGGCCGCTGTTTTCGATTTGGGGTATTGGTAAAATTGAGGAGAAATTATTTCGGCAATAAAACTGTATCAACAACGTGAATCACTCCATTTGATTGGTTTACATCTGCAATGGTTACCATTGAGGTTCCACCATTTTCATCGGTGATTACAACGTTTTTACCTTTCATTGAAGCAGTCAATGTTCCACCACTAACTGTTTTGAAAGTAGCTTTGCCATTTCCTTTTTTAATTGCCTTCACAATATCGGAAGCATTGTATTTACCCGCAAGTACGTGATAAGTGAGCACCGTTTGTAGCTTGGCTTTATTTTCTGGTTTCAAAAGAGTCGGCACTGTTCCGGCTGGAAGTTTTTCAAAAGCATCATTTGTTGGGGCAAAAACGGTGAAAGGACCATCACTTTGCAAAGTTTCAACCAAATCGGCAGCTTTTACTGCAGCCACAAGCGTTGTATGGTCTTTAGAGTTTACTGCATTTTCCACAATATTTTTACTGGGATACATTGCAGCGCCACCAACCATAACAGTTTTTTCTGTGGTCATTTTGTCATTTTTCATCATTTTGTTTTCTTGCGCCGAAAGACCGGAAAATGATAAAAGAGCGGTAGCAAATAACGTAACGGGAATTAAATTTACTTTTTTCATAATTGTGTTATTTAGTTTTAAGATTTATGCCCATATAAACGTATATGCCGAAGGTGCGGTTTTGCTATTTAAGATCTTTAATATTTATTTAACTTTTAAGGATGCTTCATAAATTGTTAAATAGTTGCTTTGCACATTTCTGCTGTGTAAATTTATTTTTTAAAATTTCCATTTATGTTTTCCCAAACCAATATCAAAAACCAATTGATCAAGTACCGTTCGAAAAGAATTGCGGAAGTGGCAGTTATGGATGAAGTTCAGCGAATTTTCTCTGAAAATGAAAAGCATAGGGAAAAAATTATTTCCAACTTAGAAAACAATACTTCCGAAATTGATAATCACTTTAATTTGGAAGAACTTGAAGCTTCCAATATTTTCCACCTCAGCGACATAAAGAAACTTTGTATCACCTATCGGCTTCGGTTTTTGGATTCGCATTATTTCAAGGGAAGTTTTCCCGAGGAGGCAATCTCAGAAATACGGAAGCTTGAAAATATGCATCATGTTTCTCTGGGGAATTTCAAAATTGTAGCACCCGCAAAACTCTTAAAACTTGAAAATGCGGACGATCCGCTTTTATTCGCTCCAATGGGAAATGATTATTTTTACTTAGTACACAAATGGGGAAACGATTTGCACCCATTGCGGAAATTGCTGATGTGGCCATACAAAAACTTTGAAAACTTAGTATTTACGGTCTTTGTTTTAAGTGTTTTTTTAACGGCCATTACCCCAATCACGTGGTTTACCAAAACTGGCGGCATGCAGGAAGAGATTTTACTTTTCCTTTTTATTTTTAAGATGGTTGCCGGTATTGTTTTGTATTATGGTTTTGCAAAAGGGAAGAATTTCAACGGCGCCATTTGGAACAGTAAATATTACAATGCCTGAATTGGTTGCAGGTTGCATAAAATTAATCTGCTTTCCAACATCAATTAACTGAATAATCCAATAACTAAATAACCAAATAACTTAAACAAAATGTCAGAAAATAAAGAAGAAACAGTTAGAATTTATACCGGGTCAGATATCATGGCTGAAGCATTAGTGGGCAGATTGGAGGATATTAATATAACCCCAATCCTTCGCGACGACCAACAAAGTGGAGTAATGTTCGGCTCCGGAAACAAATACGATGATCAGGTAAGGGTATTTGTGCGCAAGGATGAGCTTGCGGCTGCCCAGCCCATTGTGGATGCGTTTTTAGCCGAAACGGAAGAATAGAACGATGTCGGAAACCAAAAGAATTTACACAGGTCCAACCTTAATAGCCAAAGGTTTAATAGCACGGTTGAACGAAATGGGCATCAGCCCGATTGAACGAAACGATCACGATAGCAGCTTGAGAGCGGGGTTTACAATGAGTATTGCCAACCAAACGATGGTCTTTATCCGGAAGGACGAGTTGGAAAAAGCGCAGCCCACCATCGATGAGTTTTTAAATGAAATAGGCGACCAATAATTTTGATCGCCTATTTTTATGCTTCTACGGAATACATTTTATCGCGCTGTTCCCTTATTTTCTTATCGCCCATATATTCATCGAAAGTCATATAGCGGTCAATCGCACCATTTGGTGTTAATTCGATTATACGATTGGCAACGGTCTGTGCAAATTCGTGATCGTGGGTTGTCAATAAAACTGTACCCTTGAAATTTTTCAGAGAATTGTTAAAAGCGGTGATGGATTCCAAATCCAAGTGGTTTGTTGGTTCATCCAGCATCAGCACATTTGCGCGCAACATCATCATCCTGCTCAACATACATCGCACTTTTTCGCCTCCGGAAAGCACATTACTTTTCTTCAGGGCTTCCTCGCCACTGAAAAGCATTTTTCCCAAGAAACCTCGTAAATAGACTTCCTCTCTTTCTTCTTCCGTTTTTGCGTACTGGCGCAACCAATCTACCAATGACAAATTATTTTTGAAAAATTCCTCGTTATCAAGCGGAAGATAACTTTGGTTGGTGGTTATTCCCCATTGAAATGAACCGGAATCTGCATTTGTGTTTCCATTCAATATTTCATAAAAGGCAGTGGGAGCACGTGAATCCCGTGAATAAATAACCACTTTATCGCCCTTCGCCAAGTTGATATTCACATTTTTGAAAAGCACTTCGCCATCAATTGATGCTGAAAGATTTTCCACTTGTAAAATTTGGTCGCCAGCTTCCCGTTCGCGTTCAAAAATAATCGCGGGATAGCGACGGCTGGAAGGTTTTATTTCTTCAATATTAAGTTTTTCAAGCATCTTTTTGCGGGAAGTTGCTTGCTTGCTTTTGGCTACGTTCGCGCTAAAACGCATAATAAATTCCTGAAGTTCCTTTTTCTTTTCCTCAGCTTTTTTGTTTTGCTGAGCACGTTGGCGGGCAGCGAGCTGGCTACTTTCGTACCAAAAAGTATAGTTACCGCTGTAGTGCGTAATTTTTCCGAAATCAATATCACTTATATGCGTACAAACCGAATCCAGAAAGTGACGGTCGTGGGAAACTACGATTACGCAGTTGTCATAATTTGCCAAGAAATTTTCGAGCCAGCTGATGGTTTCATAATCCAAATCGTTTGTGGGCTCATCCATGATAAGCACATCGGGATTTCCGAAAAGTGCCTGCGCCAAAAGTACGCGTACTTTCTGTTTTCCGTCAAGATCTTTCATTAACGTATAATGCAGACTCTCGTCAATCCCCAAATTAGAGAGCATTGCCGCGGCATCGCTATCTGCATTCCAGCCGTTCATTTCTTCAAATGCAACCTGCAGTTCGCCAATTTTCTCGGCGTTTTCGTCAGAATAATCTTCGTAAAGTTTATCTATTTGCGATTTAATGTTGAACAATTCCTTATTTCCCCGCACCACGGTTTCAAGCACCATAAAATCGTCATATTCATTGTGGTTCTGTTCCAGAACAGACATGCGTTTTCCTTTTTCAAGATGAACGCGTCCGGAAGTCGGTTCCTGTTTCCCGGACATTATTTTAAGCAAGGTGGACTTTCCGGCGCCGTTGGCACCAATAATTCCGTAGATATTTCCGGAAGTGAATTGGGTACTTACCTCATCAAACAAAACCCTTTTGCCAAACTGTACCGATAAATTTGAAACTGATAACATATTCAAAAAAAATTGTATTATTAAATTTTGCGCAAAAGTAGCTATTTAAGCGACACCCAAGAAAGATTAACGTTTTAAAAATCCTTTTAACTACTAATTAACAGAATGGCCTTTTTTCCAAACCTACATTTGTTTTGTTATCCTTAAAGTTTGAGCGATTGTTTAAAAAGTTACTTCTCCTTTTTTTATTTGTTAGCGTCCTATCCTGTAAAAATCAGGAAAGCCAGTCCCCCAAGACTACTTGGATAAGTGGTCAAATTGTAAATCCCGTTTTGGATTATATAGTATTCGCGCAGGGCGACTTAATAATGGACACCGTAAAACTCGACTCCAATAATTTTTTTCTCTACAAATCCGAAGATATAAAACCAGGGCTTTATTCCTTTAAGCATAGTGAATCGCAGGTTTTTTATATTGAGCCGGGCGACAGCTTGTTGATGCACGTTAACACTATCGACTTCGACGAATCCTTGGCTTATTCCGGCACTGGGGCGGCACAGAACAATCTGTTAATGGATTTTTTTCTCAGCAATGAAATTGACAACAGAAATCTCTATAAATGGTATTCACTCCCCCCCCAAGAATTTGAGGCAAAAACAGATTCACTAAAAGCCGTAAAAGTAGCTCTTTACAATGATTTTTTAGAAAACCATGAGGTTGATGAAAAATTTAGACAGATAGCCAAGGCAACAATAAATTATTATAACTATTCAAAAAAAGAACTTTACATCGCGGCCCATATGCGGCGAAATCAGGATATTCCAAAAAGTTTTTTGGCATATCGGGAAAAAATAGATTTCGATAAAAATGGCATGCGTTTCTATTATCCTTATTATCGTTTTCTGAATCGTTATTTTGATAATGTTGTTACTTCAAAATACAAAGATATTCCATCGGTAAACCGCTCCTCCTACGACTACAATTATAAAAAGTTGAAATTAATTGATAGCCTCGTCACCAACGATTCACTAAAAAATAGTTTGTTGAGGTATAACACTAGACAGTTTTTATTGAGCGCCCAAGATGCCGAGGAAGAGAAACGGGTGGTGGCAGAATTTTTACGATTAAGCACTGATAAAAAGCATCAAGAGGAAATGAAAGCTTTGATGGAAGCATCGGTAAACCTTTCCTCCGGTCAACCTCTACCAAATGTGATTGTAGTTAGCGCGAACAACGAGGCAAAGAACTTGGAGAGCATCGTTAAGTCGCCAACCGTGTTTTATTTTTGGTCACAGCAATCGGTCGCGCAATTTAGAAATATCCATAACCGTGCGAAGGAGTTGAAAAGCAAATTCCCCGAATACGATTTTATTGGCATAAATACCGATACGCATTTCAAAAAATGGTTGGCCACACTTAAAAAAACCGGATTTAAACCCGCTACTGAGTTTCAACTCGAAAACGTCGCCGATGCCGAAAGGAAACTTTTACTGAATTCCATGAGCAAGGTAATAGTTGTGGACAGGAATGGGGTTATTTTGAATGGAAACACCAATATGTTCAACAATAATTTTGAGCAATTGTTACTCGGGTATTTAAACAGATAATCCTACCGCTTTTTAGTTTCCCTTTTTATAATCTGCCAAAAATTGCTGAAGTCCACTATCAGTCAACGGATGTTTCAGTAACCCTTCAATTGAAGAAAGTGGGCCTGTCATAACATCTGCACCGATTTTAGCACAATTAATAATGTGCATGGTATGACGGATTGAAGCCGCGAGAATTTGGGTTTCAAAAGCGTAATTGTCATAGATAAGTCGAATATCTGCAATAAGTTCCAGCCCATCGGTTGAAATATCGTCCAATCTACCAATAAATGGAGAAACGTAAGTAGCACCCGCTTTGGCGGCCAGCAATGCCTGTCCTGCGGAAAAAACTAAGGTACAATTGGTGCGGATGTCGTGGTCCGTGAAATATTTCAGTGCTTTAACGCCATCTTTTATCATTGGTATTTTCACCACTATTTGTTCGTGAAGTTCGGCAAGCTCCTCCCCTTCCTTTACCATTCCTTTAAAATCTGTCGCGATCACTTCTGCGGAAACATCGCCGTCAACAATATTGCAGATATCCACGTAATGTTTTAGAATGTTGTTTTTTCCTTTTATTCCTTCCTTCGCCATTAGGGAAGGATTGGTGGTAACGCCATCTAAGACGCCAAGGTCTTGGGCTTCTTTTATTTGGTCGAGGTTTGCTGTGTCTATAAAAAATTTCATAGTGAAGTTTTCAAATTAGTTTTGTAAAAATAGGAAAGATAGAAGTAGTAAAAACGAATACTATAATTTTTACTTCAACCCATAATGCTTCAAAAGCATCCGCTCATAAACTTTATCGGGTAAAACGCGTTTCAATACAATGGAGAATTTCTGCATCGGTGCCCCTACTTTATAATGTATTTTAGGGTTTTTGCTTTCAATAATTTGATGAACCGCCTTCGCCATTTTTATAGGATCGCCGCCGTTATCAACGTGTTCGTTCATCATCTTCAACGTATTTCCATAGTCATTTTTATAGGGCGAATTTTCCAAAACAGGAGCGTGGTAACGACCAGCGGCTATATTTGTCGCAAAATCGCCCGGCGCCACGTTGGTCATTTTTATACCGAATTGCAACGTCTCCATGCGCATTGCTTCAATGGTAATTTCCAGCGCAGCTTTGGTCGCCGAATAAATTCCTCGGTACGGGAGTCCCATATATCCTGCAATGGAAGTAATGTTTATAACGTGTCCATAGCCCTGTTTGCGCATCTGCGGCATTACCGCTTTTATCACATTTATGGGACCTAAAAAATTGGTTTTAAAAGCGTTTCTGATTTCAGATTCGGGGGTTTCCTCAATGGGTCCGGTAATTCCGATCCCGGCATTGTTTACTACTACATCTATTTTACCTGCGGTTTCTAATAATTGGTCAATACCCGCATTAATGGATTCCGTATCATTTACGTCCATTTTTAAAAGCGGAAACTGCGAATTCGTTATTTTTTCAGGGTTTCGGCTGGTACCAAAAACGTTGTAACCTTTTTTGGAAAGATATTCGCCGATGGCCTTCCCGATACCGGAGGAACCGCCCGTGATAAATACTACTTTTGGCATAATTGGTTGTTGAAAGGCAAAGATGCGGTTACGGAATTAGTTTTCCAAATAGTTTTGTTAAAAAGAAATAAGAGAAGAGAGAAGAGAAAAAAGATAAACTTTTTTGGAATTTGGAATTTTCAAGTTGGGATTTACTTTTTTTTGTTCCCGTTTCCGAAATTTCGGAAGCGGGAACAAAAAATGGCAAGCTACCTACATCACACCGCTACGACCGTATACCCTTGCTGCGTTCCCGCCCTGGGGGATTCAACAGGAGCTGGTTGTGTAGGACTTGCCGCTGCAAAGATAAAGGTTTTTACACTTTTTGCAAGGATTTTTACATTTCAATTTTAATAAATACCTTGCGGAAAAATTATCCATTCGGCATGAAAATACATAACATTTTAGCACTGACCCTCTTAACTGTTTTATTGGCCAGTTGCGGAAATTCTTCTGAAAAAGAAAAAGATCTTTTTACGCTTGAAATCAAAAATCCAAAAAAAACCTATACACCGCAGGATGTTGTTTCGGTTAATTTGGTCAATAAAAAAAATCTGGAAACAGATTCAATAGTTTACTTTTTGAATAGGGACAGGATAGAAATTAATCAGAATAGTTTCCCCCTTTCAAACCAAAAATTGGGCGAACGTACACTTACCGCGAAGATTTACGGCGATGGAAAAGAATATAAAGCGACTACGAACCTTACTATTCTAGCTTCGGAAAAACCAAAACTTTACACCTATAAAATTTTGGAAACCTTTCCTCACGATATTGAAGCATACACCCAGGGCTTGGAGTTTGAAAACAATACATTGTACGAAAGTACGGGGCTTCACAAACATTCCTCCCTTCGGAAAACAAATTATAAAACTGGCGAGGTACTGAAAAAGGTAGAATTGGCAGACACCTACTTTGGAGAGGGAATAACCATATTAAACAATAAAATCTACCAACTCACCTGGCAGGAAAACACGGGTTTCATATACAATCTGAATACGATGGAACAGACCGGAACTTTCGTTTATGGTCAAAGCCAAGAAGGATGGGGCCTCTGCCACGACCCACAAAAAAACATTTATAAAAGCGATGGAACGGACCGCATTTGGATTTTAAATTCCAATACCCTTGCAGAGAAGGATTATATTGAAATTTTCACCAATACCAGCAAGATAAAAAGCGTGAACGAACTGGAATGGGTAGACGGGAAAATCTACGCAAACGTTTACGAACAGGGCTCCATCGCCATCATTAATCCAGCCAATGGTGCCGTGGAAGGCGTGATCGACCTCACCGATTTAAAGGACAAGGTTACCCAACATCCAAAATTGAATGTGCTTAATGGAATCGCTTACAATGGCGAGCCCAATATTCTCTACATAACCGGAAAAAACTGGGATAAGCTTTTTAAGATTGAAATAATCCAGAAATAATTAACTCCGAGTAGTATACGCTGTTTAAATCTTCTTTTGGCAACAATAATAAGCAATATAAAAAGTTATATTTTTATCAAAAATTTTACCTGAATGAAGTATTTATACGGATTGGCAATAATCTCTTGCCTGTTATTGTGGAGTTCCTGTCGAAACGATTTTGAAAGCGTTGCAAGCACCGGAAAACTTGAGTTTTCAAAAGATACCGTTTATCTCGATACCGTTTTTACAAATATTGGTTCCAGCACTTATAATTTAAAGGTTTATAACCGCAGCGATGAGGATATTAACATTCCCACGATACGTTTGGCGCAAGGTGAAAATTCACAATACCGTTTAAATGTGGATGGCCTTCCCGGCAAATCCTTTGAAAATATACAGGTACTTGCAAAGGACAGTATCTTCATTTTTGTTGAAACAACGCTGGATATAAACAATTTGCCCAACCAAGGAAATTCATTTTTATATACAGACCAAATCCTTTTCGATTCTGGCGGAAATGAACAAAAAGTAGAATTGGTTACCCTCGTAAAAGACGCGATATTCCTCTATCCCGAAAAATTTCCCGATGGAACAACTGAAACACTTACCTTGGGTGAAGGAGAAAATGCCGTAGAAATTGAAGGTTTCTTCCTCGATGACAACGAACTTACATTTACCAATGAAAAACCTTATGTTATTTACGGCTACGCTGCCGTGGGCGCCAATAAAACTTTGAATGTTCAGGCTGGAGCACGTATGCATTTTCATGCGGGGAGCGGAATTTTGGTAGCACAAAACGGTTCAATGAAAGTGATGGGAGCGTTTAGTACGGATCCCGAAACGATGGAAAACGAAGTGATTTTTGAAGGCGACAGGCTCGAACCCCAATTTGCCGATGTCCCCGGGCAATGGGGAACTATTTGGCTTACTTCGGGGAGTGTGGACAATGAATTTCAATATGCAACTATTAAAAATAGTTCCGTGGGTCTTTTGGTGGAAAATAGTCCGGTGAACATTACCAATGTTCAAATTTATAATAATGCCAACGTTGGTTTATTGGCCAGAACTGCCGTAATCAACGGCGCAAATATGGTTATCAACAACAGTGGCCAGTCCTCTTTGGCTATTCAATTGGGCGGTAGTTATGATTTTAGGCACTGTACATTTGCAAATTATTGGACAAATAGTTTCCGCTCTTTTCCTTCAGTTTCCATAGATAATATTTTAGAAACGGAAGAGGATCTTTTTGTGGCCGATTTGGTTAAGGCTGATTTTACCAATTGTATAATTTATGGGAATGAGCGCCGGGAATTCTCGGTATTTAAGAATGACGGTGCAGCTTTCAATTTTAATTTCACGAACTGCTTGATTCGTTTTGAAGACACTAATGGCGATTTCACCAACGATCCACTTTACGATTTTACCAATGCATCTTTATACACCAATGTAATATTTAATGAGGACCCAGCTTTTCAGAATACGGAAATGAACAATTTCAATATTGAAAGTGGCGTTTCGGGAGCTGAAAATATTGGCAAAAGCAACGTAGGCCCATCTGTCGATTTAACAAATGGAACCACCCGAACTGACCCACCCGATGCTGGAGCTTATGAAGCTACTGTTTTTCCGGAGAACTAATTTTTTCAAAAAGGAAATTATTTAAGTAGAAAACAACAACAGTTTCTCCCCATCTTGGTAAGTGTGAAAACCAATTTCACTGAGCCCGAGTTTTTTCAAAAGTTTTATTGAAGAGGTATTTTCGGGCAAGGTGATACCTACAATTGTTTTCAGATTCAAATCTTCGGAAGCGAAACGCATTACTTCGTTCGCGGCTTCAAAAGCGTAGCCGTTATTGGCAAATTCCGGAAGAAAAGCAAATCCCACATCGGGGAACTCCAGTGTGTCCCGCTTATAAAGTCCCGCCGACCCAATGGGCGTTCCATCAGTTTTCAGCGAAACCAAATAAGGGCCAAAGCCGTTTTTTTCGTAACTGCCCAAATAGTTTTTTTGAATGTATGCCTCGGCATCCGCAATGGTTTTTATATCCCTATCGCCTATATTTTTAAGCCAACCTTCGCTGTTCATAAGGGTAAAAATAAAGGGAGCATCCTTTAAAGTATACTCCCTCAATTCAAGTCTTTCGGTCTGAAGCATTTTCTAATTTTTAAAAAGTGGTCTTCCGTTCATCATTTCGTTTACTTTTTCAGCAACTTTTTCAAGTGTAGCTTCATTTTCAAAGTTTAAAATTACTTCATCAATTAATTCCACGATTTTTTCCATATCCTTTTCAACCAAGCCACGAGTAGTAACCGCAGCGGTTCCAATGCGAATTCCGCTAGTAACGAAGGGCGATTTATCATCAAATGGCACCATATTTTTGTTTACCGTAATATCTGCCTTGCCCAACGCTTCCTCGGCTTCCTTTCCGGAAATATTTTTGTTCCGAAGGTCAATAAGCATCATATGGTTGTCCGTTCCACCGGAAATAATATCATATCCCTTTTCAACAAATTTCTGCGCCATTACCGCGGCATTTTTTTTCACTTGCACCATATAATGAAGGAAATCGTCGGTCAGGGCTTCGCCAAACGCGACCGCTTTTGCGGCAATAATATGTTCCAAAGGTCCGCCTTGGTTTCCCGGAAAAATGGCACTGTCCAGCAATGTGCTCATTTTTTTAAGGTTTCCGTTTTTCAAAGTTTGGCCAAAAGGATTGTCGAAATCCTTTCCCATTAAAATCATTCCTCCGCGCGGTCCGCGTAAAGTTTTGTGTGTAGTTGTAGTAACCACGTGGCAATGTGGAAGCGGGTCACCGATTATTCCCTTCGCAATCAATCCAGCGGGATGTGCAATATCGGCAAAGAGAATGGCGCCAACCTTATCGGCAATTTCTCGGAAGCGTTTATAATCAATTTCTCGGGAATATGCGGACGCGCCGGCAATTATCATTTTCGGTTTTTCTTTAATTGCAATTTCTTCCACTTTATCATAATCTATCAGTCCGGTTTCTTTATCGACCCCATAAAAAACAGGCTCGTAAAGTCTTCCGGAAAAATTCACTGGCGAGCCGTGCGTCAAGTGCCCCCCATGGGAAAGATCGAATCCCAGAAATTTATCGCCGGGTTTCAAACAGGCTGCAAAAACGGCGGTATTCGCCTGTGAGCCACTGTGCGGTTGTACATTTGCATATTCAGCGCCGAACAAAGCTTTTGCGCGGTCAATTGCAATTTGCTCCACTTCGTCCACTACTTCACAGCCCCCGTAATATCGCTTTCCGGGATAACCTTCGGCGTATTTATTTGTGAGGACCGATCCTGCCGCTTCCAGCACTTGGTCGCTAACAAAATTTTCGGAGGCTATCAATTCTAAGCCGTTGAGTTGGCGCTGTTTTTCTTCTTCTATTAATTCAAAAATTTGATTGTCGCGTTGCATATTTTCAGTAAAAGTTAATTAAATCCAAAAATACTAAAAGGATTCGTTTACTATGATGAAATATATATATTTGACGAAGATTTTTACTAACAAAACAACGATTGCCACTAAAATTTAAATCTTAATTAATCCTTTGATTTTTAATATTTTGAAATTATTTTACTTAGTTTTAGTTGCATACAAAAAAATTATATTGAAATGCCTTTAACCGCCAACGACCCCAACCGCAAAACCTGGCTCGACACTTCGCCAACAACCGATTTTCCCATACAAAATATACCATTTGGCGTATTTTTAACGCGGGATGATATTATTACAATAGGTACACGAATAGGCGATTACGCCATCGATCTTGGCGCACTGCACCAATTGGGATATTTCTCAGGAATTGAATTGACGGACGATATTTTTCTGCAGGACACACTGAACGATTTCATTAGCGATGGAAGAAAGACCTGGCGCTTGGTTCGAAATAGAATTGCAGAAATATTTGATGCCGAAAATTCGAAACTTCGCGATAATGAAGACCACAGAAAACATATCCTCTTTACCATGGAAGAGGTGGAAATGCAACTTCCGGTGCAGGTGGGAGATTACACCGATTTTTATTCCAGCAAGGAACATGCCACCAACGTGGGCACCATGTTCCGCGGAAAGGAAAATGCACTCATGCCCAACTGGCTACACATTCCGGTAGGATACCACGGAAGAAGTTCATCCATTATTCCAAGCGGAATAAATGCCCGCAGACCTTGGGGACAAACGATGCCCGATGGTGCAACCGAGCCTGTCTTCGCACCTTCAAAATTAGTGGACTTTGAGCTCGAAATGGCGTTTATTACTACCGATGCCAATGCTTTGGGCGAACCCATTCCCGTAAATGAAGCCGAGGAATATATTTTCGGATTGGTACTTTTCAACGATTGGAGCGCGCGCGACATTCAAAAATGGGAATATGTACCGCTCGGCCCATTTTTGGCTAAGAATTTTGCTTCCTCCATTTCACCGTGGATTGTTACGCTGGATGCACTTCAGCCCTTTAAGGTTGAAGGCCCGAAACCAGAAATGGAGCAACTGCCCTATCTTCAATACAAAGGAAAAAAGAGTTACGATATTAATTTGGAAGTGTACATAGCTCCCGAAAACGGTGCCGAAACCAAAATTGCCTCCTCCAATTTCAAGTATATGTATTGGAATATGGCGCAACAACTTGCCCACCACACCATTAACGGTTGTAATGTGAATAGCGGCGATATGATGGGAAGCGGTACCATTTCTGGGCCAACTCCAGATTCCTATGGCTCCATGTTGGAATTGACTTGGCGGGGAGCAAACCCCATTAAACTCTCCGATGGTTCGGAAAGAAAATTCATAAACGATAATGATACAGTTATTTTGAAAGGTTTCTGTGAGAATGAAAATGTTCGGATCGGTTTCGGGGAATGTAGAACTAAATTGCTTCCGGCAAATAAAAATTAGCCTGTTCAAAAGAATTTTTTAGCCACGAATTCACGAATAATTATTTAAAAATATTCGTGAATTCGTGGCTTACTTTTTCAAACTATTTCACTCCAAAAATTATTTCCGAATAAATTGGCACTACTATTGTATTTTCGCTTTCATAACCAAAGCCTTCAGTTATGAAAAGAATTTACATCCTTCTGTTTACGGTGCTTTTCAGCATTTCCTGCAACAGCGTAAAACGCACCCAAAAGTTTGTGGCGCAGGGAAATTATGATGAAGCCATAGAACTTGCGGTAAAAAAACTTCAAAAAGATAAAACCGCCAAGGACTACGATCCGCACATTCGAATTTTGGAAGAAGCTTTTCTAAAAGCCAAAGACGACGATTTGAGAAAAATGGCATTTCTGAAAAAAGAAAACAGTGCCGCCGGCGCAAAAGAAATCTATTATACTTATTTGGATATGCAGGCACGGCAGGAGTTAATTCGGCCTTTGCTTCCGCTTTTTAGCAACGAAATGGGAAGGCAGGCAAATTTCGTTTTTTCAGATTATACCACTGATTTATTGAAAGCGAAAGACGCCTATATACAATCGCTCTATCAGGAAGCTATTGGCTATTTTCAACAGAATACAAAACAGGATTACCGTAGTGCGTACAATGTTTTATGCGAACTTGACGAGGTACAGCCCAATTATCGCGATGTGCGACAATTGAAGAATGACGCGCATTTTCAGGGAACCGACTTCGTTTTGGTAGCGATAAATAATCGTACTGGACAAATTATCCCATTCAGATTGGAGCGGGATTTATTGGATTTTAACACCTACGGTCTGAATGATTTTTGGACAGAATATCACAGCAAACGCGATAATGGAATAAATTACGATTTTGGTATTGACTTGAATTTTGAAAGCATACAGATTTCCCCGGAACGAATTACAGATAGGCAATACAATCGAAAAGAGAGAATAAGGGATGGTTATGAATACAAGCGCGACCGCCGTGGAAATATTGTTAAAGACAGCTTGGGCAACTCAATAAAAATTGAAAAATTTAGAGATGTTTCTGCGGTCATAACCATAACTACTCAGCAGAAATCTGCATTTGTTGGAGGAACCGTGATTTACAAAAATTTAAACCGAAGACAGCAAATAAACAGTTTTCCACTTTCCACGGAATTTGTATTTCGAAAATGCTCTTTGCAACCTATCGTGGCGATGAGCGTGCTTTGACTGCCGAAGACAGAAGATTGGTCGCCAACGGTTTTATTCCATTTCCAAATAATGAACAGATGGTTTTTGACGCGGGGCAGAATATAAAGGAACGGCTAAAGGTAATTTTGCGGGATAATTCGCTGTAAATTTTATACAAATTCCTTTAAATGTGAAGCCTCGATTGAATGGTGCGAATCGTGGTGTACCACTTCCCCACCCTTGATTACAATCAATTGTGGACTTTCGTGCTGCACTTTAAAACGCTGTGAAATTTCATTCGAAATTCCGCGATTTTCCAACAAATCCAGAAAGTAAAGTTTTACTTGATCCTCCAATTTATAATTTCTCTCGAACATTTTCAGTGAGGCGCGGCTTATCCCGCAACGGGTGGAATGTTTAAAAATCGCGACAGGTTTCTTATTGGATTCCGCCACAATTTCATCTAGTTGTTCTTTATTTCTCAACACGTGCCACGGCACCTCAACTATTTCTTCTTTTGCTATATCGCGTTGTGATTTTAATTTATCAAAAATTCCCATAATTATTATTTTTTACAAAGGTAGTTTCAATTGTTTCATTTTTTCTGAAAGAAATGATAAAACCCTTCAAAAAACCCGTCATAATGTCTGTTAAACCCTTAATTTTAAAGGACATTTTGTCTTAACTTTAAGTTGGCTCTGTTATTGAAAACATATCTAAATCAGAAATTAAAGCACAAAAATCTATGAACTTCAACAATTTTACCATAAAAAGCCAAGAGGCCATACAACAAGCGCAACAAATCGCACAGGCACTTGGCCACCAACAGATTGAAAACGAACATATCCTCAAAGCTATTTTTGAGGTAGATGAAAACGTCACCCCTTTTGTTCTTAAAAAACTCAACGTAAATATCTCCACTTTAAAACAAGTACTTAACAAGCAATTGGAGAGCTTTCCAAAAGTTTCCGGTGGCGATATTATGTTATCGCGTGAAGCCAATAAGACGGTTATTGAAGCAGGTAACATCGCAAAAAAGATGGGTGATGAATACGTTTCCATTGAACATCTTTTATTGGCTATTCTTAATTCAAAAGGCGGGATTTCACAAAGCCTAAAGGACCAAGGCGTTACCGAGAAAGGTATGAAAGCGGCCATCGAGGAGCTTCGCGGCGGTGAAAAAGTTACCTCCCAAAGTGCCGAGGAAACCTATAATTCTCTAAACAAATATGCCAAAAACCTCAACCAACTTGCGCGTGAAGGGAAGTTGGATCCCGTAATTGGTCGCGATGAGGAAATTCGACGAATCCTTCAAATCCTTACGCGAAGAACAAAAAATAACCCTATGCTGGTTGGAGAGCCCGGAACCGGTAAAACCGCCATTGCGGAAGGTTTGGCGCATAGAATCGTGGATGGCGACGTGCCCGAAAATTTAAAATCGAAAGAAATCTTTTCCCTGGACATGGGCGCTTTAATTGCAGGCGCCAAGTATAAAGGAGAATTTGAGGAACGGTTGAAAGCCGTGATTAAAGAAGTTACCTCAAGCGAAGGCGACATCGTTCTCTTTATTGATGAAATACATACTTTGGTTGGTGCGGGAGGCGGACAAGGCGCAATGGACGCAGCAAATATTTTGAAGCCAGCTCTTGCCCGTGGGGAACTTCGGGCCATTGGCGCAACCACTTTGGATGAATATCAAAAATATTTTGAAAAGGACAAAGCGCTCGAACGCCGTTTTCAAAAGGTGGTAGTTGACGAGCCCGATACGGAAAGTGCCATTTCTATTCTTCGTGGTATAAAGGAAAAATATGAAACCCACCATAAAGTGCGTATTAAGGACGAAGCGATTATCGCTGCCGTTGAACTTTCCGAAAGATATATAACCAACCGTTTTCTTCCCGATAAGGCTATTGACTTAATGGATGAAGCAGCAAGTAAACTTCGGATGGAAATTAATTCCAAACCAGAGGAATTAGATGTTTTGGACAGAAAGATTATGCAGCTTGAAATTGAAATCGAGGCCATAAAAAGAGAAAAAGATGAAACGAAACTAAAATCGCTCAATGCCGAAATTGCCAATCTTAAAGAAGAACGCAATGAAATGAACGCAAAGTGGCAAAGTGAAAAAGAGGTGGTTGACAATGTACAGAACCTAAAAACCCAGATAGAAGAATATAAATTGGAAGCCGAACGTGCCGAGCGGGACGGCGATTTTGGAAAAGTTGCCGAACTCCGCTATGGAAAAATAAAGGATGCACAAGCAGCATTGAGTGAACTTGAAACCCAACTCGCCGAAAATGATGAGGGCAATTCCATGATAAAAGAAGAAGTTACCCGCGAAGATATTGCCGAAGTAGTCGCAAAATGGACGGGAATTCCCGTAACTAAAATGCTACAAAGCGATCGTGAAAAATTGTTGACTTTGGAAGACCACCTGCACAAACGCGTGGTTGGCCAAAATGAAGCCATTGAAGCCGTGAGTGATGCCATTCGCCGCAGCCGTGCAGGCTTGCAGGATGAAAAGAAACCCATTGGTAGTTTCCTTTTCCTCGGAACTACGGGTGTTGGTAAAACCGAATTGGCAAAAGCATTGGCGGAATATTTGTTCGATGATGAAAACGCAATGACGCGTATTGACATGAGCGAGTACCAGGAACGCCACAGCGTAAGCCGCTTGGTGGGAGCACCTCCAGGATACGTGGGTTATGACGAAGGCGGCCAACTTACCGAAGCCGTCCGCCGCAAACCCTATAGCGTAGTTTTATTGGACGAAATTGAAAAGGCACACCCGGATACTTTCAATATTTTGTTGCAAGTTTTGGATGAAGGGAGATTGACGGACAACAAAGGTCGGCTTGCGGATTTCAAAAACACCATTATTATTATGACCAGTAATATGGGAAGCCAGATTATCCAAGAGCGTTTTGAAACCGTAAAAGATCCCGAAACAGCAATGGAAGGCGCGAAAGTGGAAGTACTTGCACTTTTGAAACAGACCGTTCGACCGGAATTTTTGAATCGGATAGATGATATAATTATGTTTACACCGCTTTCAAAAAAGGATATCTACAAAATTGTGGAACTGCAGGTGAAAGGAGTAGCCAAAATGTTGCTGAAACAAAATATTGTGCTGGACGCAACACCGGAAGCAATAGCCTATCTTTCACAAAAAGGGTTCGATCCACAGTTTGGCGCACGGCCTGTAAAAAGGGTGATTCAGCGCGAAGTGCTCAATGAACTTTCAAAGGAATTATTGGCAGGAAAGATAACTACTGACAGTATTATTTTGCTGGATAGTTTTGATGATGGATTGGTTTTTAGAAATCAAGATTATTAGGAGGATGAAGTATAAGTATAATTTCTTGCTGGAAGAATCCTAATGATCTAAATAAACGCTCATAAACTGAAGGCTGTCTTTATTTTAAAAATGGTCGCATTTCGAAAATGAGGGGAATCATTTGGTGCTGATATGTGTAGCAACGGCTTTCCATTTTCCTTTTTTTCTTATCCACACATTTGTGTATCTAACAGCAAAGCTAAAGTTGTTATCTTTCCATTTTCCTGTATACTTTGCACTTCCTGTTGATATTGCAACATTATCCTCAAGTTGAAGTTCTCTATCGGTAAGGAGTATGGGCTCTAAGTGCCGTTCGGTCATAGCCGATGTTGATAAATATTGAGTTCTTGTTTCATTCATATTTCTACTTCCATTTAGCATATATGAAGCGTCTAATAAGGGAGAAATTGTTGCAGTATCTTTTTGGCTTAGGGCACTCATCCATTTGTCCTCAAGTTGATAAATAACACCTGGCTGAGTGGGTGCGCAACTTAAAAGATTGGCTGTAATTACTATAAGAAATAGATTTTTCAATATAATATTGAATTTAAACATTCATATAAAATAGTGTTACAAACTAACATCGATTTTTTTAATATTCAAATACTTCTCCCCTATAAATCGCCTCATTTTGAACAAAAAAAAAGACCCGTCAAAATTTTATGAATAAAATTTTGACGGGTCCGGCTTCAAATAAAGCGGTAATTAAAGTTTAGCAAAAACTACCACTTATCTATTTCATCTTTCAGCTCTTCTTTGGTTTTACCAGTTTTTTCCTGAAGGCGACCAAGCAATTCATCTGATTTTCCTTCGGTGTATTTCAAATCATCGTCCGTTAGATCGGCATACTTTTGTTTCATTTTACCTTTTGCCTGGTTCCATTTTCCTTTAAATTGATCTTCGTTCATAACATTTCGTTTTAAGTTAACTAATTTATTTTTTATAAAGGTAATCCAGTAACATTCGCATATATGGTAACGAAATATTAAAGATTCCAGCCTTTTAGTTATAACTTTGCCAAAGGCTCTTAAAAATTGTTATATTGAAGATCTTATGAAAAAATACATCTTATTGTTAGTGCTTCCGTTGCTGGTTTGTTGTAAAAATTCCACCGAAAGCAAAAAAGAAGAAACCACCCAGGGAACGACCGTAAAAAAAATAGAATATAAAGGCCCACCGACAGTCTATTATTTAATTAGACATGCAGAGAAAGATAGAAGCAACGCGGACAACCAAGATCCAAACCTCACTATTGAAGGACTGAAACACGCGAAACGCTGGGCCGAATATTTTGAACCGATAAATTTGGATGCCGTTTACTCAACAACTTATTTACGTACCCGCCAAACAGTGTCTCTGATCGCCCAACAAAAACAAATCACTATAAAACCGTATGATCCCGCAACTCTGTATTCAG
Organism: uncultured Flavobacteriaceae bacterium; assembly: GCA_963839235.1. Taxonomy (GTDB): domain Bacteria; phylum Bacteroidota; class Bacteroidia; order Flavobacteriales; family Flavobacteriaceae; genus Aequorivita. The sequence continues at coordinate 269,001 of CAWITX010000002.1, forward strand.
AGGATTTTTTAAAGCGAACCCGGAGAAAGCATACCTTAATTGTGGGTCACAGTAATACAATCCCCAAACTGGTAAATAATTTGATAGGCGAAGAAAAATTTGGCGATATGCCCGATGATGACAATTCTACTCTTTATAAAGTAACCATTGATGGCAATGGCAAAAAAGTCGAAACCTTCACCGTAAAATAGAAAAAACCTATTCCTCAAAACCACATACCTAAATAAATGGCACTTCAGAAAAACGTAAAAATTAAAAATAGGAAGGCGAAGTTTGAGTATGAAATTCTCGATACCTACACTGCCGGAATAGTACTTCGCGGTACCGAAATAAAGGCGATCCGTGAGGGAAAGGCCTCTATTGCCGAAAGCTTCTGCGAATTCAGCAACGGCGAACTTTTTGCCATAAACATGACCGTGCAGGAATATAGCCATGCAACCAATTACAGCCACAGCCCCAAAAGCGAGCGCAAACTCTTGCTGAACAGAAGCGAACTGAAAAAACTTGAAAAAGAGGTAAAAAATTCTGGGCTTACTATTATTCCACTTGTACTTTTTACCAATAACAAAGGATTGGCAAAACTGGATATTGCACTCTGCCGCGGAAAAAAAGAGTACGACAAGCGCGATACAATAAGGGATCGCGACAGCAAACGGCAGCTTAGCCGAATTAAGAAGGCTTTTAATAATTAGTCATCGCGGTTCCCTTCAATTGATTTGGTTTTCGATGGTTGAACAAAGCCGTGGCCACCATAACGCTACCTTAACAAAAACAATCCCTTTTAATTACTATTTTGCACCGTAATTCAAACGCTTCAAACGGTCGCATGCAGGTTAAATTTTTAATTCTTTTTTTATTTTTTTCCAGTTGGGCGCAGGCACAAATCGTGGGAAAAGTTACTGACACAAAAGGCAATCCTCTGCCCTATGTAAATATTTATCTTCAGAATAGCTATATCGGGACCACTTCCAACGACGATGGAAATTATTCATTGAATGCTTCGGAAAACGGGGAATATAAAATCGTTTTTCAATTTCTGGGATATAAATCGGTTACAAAAACGGTAAACCCGAATTCGTTTCCATTTATTTTGAATGTTTCGCTACAGGAAGAAACTACCAGTCTTGATGAGGTGGTAGTAAGCACTTCTGAAGATCCCGCATATAGAATTATCAGAAAAACGATCGCGCAGCGAAAGGAAAATCTTGAGAAATTGAGTGAATATACCGCAGATTTCTATTCGCGGGGATTGTGGCATGTAAAGGACGTTCCGGAAAAAATAATGGGCCAGGAAGTGGGCGATTTTGATGGCGCATTGGATTCCACCCGAACTGGCATAGTCTATCTTTCTGAAACCATTTCGGAAATCGCCTTTCAAAAACCGGATAAATTCACCGAAAAAATAATCGCTAGCAAAGTGAGCGGGAATGATAACGGTTTCAGTTTTAATAGCGCACAGAGTGCCAACATTTCATTTTACGAGAATACGGTGGAACTCAATGCCGCGCTCGTTTCCCCTATCGCAAATAACGCTTTCGGCTATTACAGTTATAAATTGGATGGTGTTTTTTATGAAGGCAACAAACTCATTAACAAAATAAAAGTTATCCCGCGCCGTCCGAATGATAGGGTTTGGAGCGGGTACGTTTATATTGTGGAAGACGACTGGCAACTCTACGGCGTGGAACTTTCCACGACCGGTGCGGCAATTCAGGTACCTTTTGTGAGCAATCTTACCGTAAAACAGAATTATAAATTGGATACTCAACATGATTTTTGGGTGAAAATTTCGCAGACTATCGATTTTGGCTTTGGTGCATTTGGGGTTACTGGCGATGGCCGTTTTATCGCCGTTTACAGTAATTATGATTTTTCGCCACAATTCACCAAAAAAACATTCACAAATGAAGTGCTATCCTTTAAGCCTGAAGCCAATAAAAAAGACAGCCTTTTTTGGAAAGGCATCCGCCCCGTGCCATTGACGGATGAGGAATTGAAGGATTATGTGAAAAAAGACAGCATCCAAATTCTCAGGCATTCAAAACCATATTTGGATTCACTGGATGCAAATTCGAACAAACCTGGGATTTTAAGTCCGCTAACGGGTTACACCTATAAAAATTCCTTTGAAAAATGGTCTTTTGGATACGAGGGGCCACTTTCAAAAATAAATTTCAATACCGTGCAAGGCTTTAATAGCAGTGCTGGAATCAATTACCGCAAATGGTATGACGATAACCAAACCAATACCATTTCGGCGTCGCTGAATGCCAATTACGGCATTGCGGAGGACAGACTACGGTTTAGCGCGAACATCGTGCGTAATTTTAATTGGACGGATAAGCTTCGGCTTTCCCTTTCCGGCGGAAGCCAGGTGGCGCAGTTTAATGCTTCGGAGCCCATTTCACCCATAATTAATTCTATTTCCACCTTATTTTTCGAAAGGAATTATATGAAACTTTATGAACTGAATTTCGGTAGAATTGGTTACAGCCAAGAAATTTTCAACGGATTGCATCTTTATGCGAGAGTTGGCTTCGAAAACCGAAAACCACTTTTCAACAATACCGATTATGTCCTAATTCCGAATGAGGACGTGAGTTATTCGAGCAACAATCCGTTGGCGACAAATGATTTCAGAAATGGAGTAATCATGGAACACAACATAGTTAAAAGCCAATTGAGGGCACGAATCAATTTTGCACAAAAGTATTTTTCAAATCCCGATATGAAATTCAACGTTGGGGAATCAAAATATCCGGAACTTAATTTTATTGTGGAAAACGGAGCCGGAAGTACGGAAAACAGTTATGACTATACGCAGTTTGAATTTACGGTGAACCAATCCATTTCCTTGGCCAACAAGGGTCAGTTTTATTATAATTTAAAAACCGGAACTTTTAGAAATGCAGAGGGAATTTCGTTCGTAGATTACAAACATTTCAATGGAAACCAAACGAGGGTGGGCACTTCGCCAAATTACACCAATGTTTTCAATATGCTGCCCTACTACGATTTCAGCACCAATAAAAATTATTTTGAAGGACATATGGAACACGATTTTCGAGGGTGGATTTTGGGTAAAATTCCAGGAATAAACCGGCTGAATCTTAATTTGGTTGCGGGCGCGCATTTTCTTTCCACAAAAAACAGAAAACCCTATTCCGAAATTTCCATAGGAGTGGACAATCTTGGTTTTGGAAAATTCCGATTATTGAGAGTTGACTATGTTCGCTCCTTTTACAACGGCACAAATGAAGGAGCCTTTATTTTCGGACTGAAGTTTTTAGGGCTTTTTGGGCTATAAGTTTAAATTATTATTATGAAAACGATTTTAAAATTAGTGCTTATTTTTTCACTTTTCACAAGTTGCATCCCAATGCAAAAAGTGCCAAAAGGAGCGAAAATGGAGGATTTTTTTCACTTCCAAAAAGCAGAAAATTACGATGCATCCAATTGGGCAGTTTTTCTTCCGGGTACTGGCGGACTTCGCATTTTTAAGGATACTACCCATTATTTCGATGTAGCAAAAAAACTGAACGCCGAAGGAATCTCGGTGCTTTTGGTTGATGATGTGGCAGCTTACAAAGCTTCAAAAAGAAATATTGATGAAGAAGAACAGGCGCAAATTCTTTGGACTTTGGAACAGGCGTTGAATTGGGCCAAACAAAAAAGTTACATCAGCGAAACCTCCAACGGCAATTTGGTGGGTTGGTCGCGGGCCGGGCTCGGGGCTATCCCGCTGGCAAATGATGCCCAGAAATTGGAGCAATTACATATAAAATCCATATCGCTTTATTATCCTGCAAACGGATATGAAATTCAACTCAAGCCAAAGGTTCCGGTGCTTGTTATGAGCGGCGGCCGGGACCGAATCGTTAAGGTTGATGATATTTTAAAATATATGATTTCGGAAAACGCCACCATTCAAATTTACGACGACGCCTATCACGGTTTTGATGTGAAAAGTTTGAAAAAAGGAAAGTATTTTCGTTTTATTCCCTTAATTAGCAAAAAGATATATCTGTTGAAATATGACGAAGAAGCCGCAAAGGAATCAATCGAAGAATTATTAAAATTCTTGAATAAAACATAACAGTAAAATGGCAGTTCCATTTCCTATTCTAAAAACCGAGCGATTGATTTTACGCGAAATCGTGGAATCTGATTTGGAGCGAATTTATTTTTTCCGTTCGGATAAAGAAATTACCAAATTTATAAAAAGGCCAGAACCGCAAACTTTAAAAACAGCGGAAGCACATATTAAAAAAATCAGGGCCGAGCAACGAAAAAACAACTCGGCCAATTGGGGGATTATGATGCAGGATTCTGATGAATTGATCGGGACAATTTGTTTGTGGAATTTTTCAGAAGACCGAAAAAAAGCAGAGGTAGGATACGACCTCGATACCAAATTTCACGGCAAGGGAATAATGAGTGAAGCGCTAAAAGAAGTCCTACGTTTCGGGTTCGAAAAAATGAACTTTGAAATCATCGAAGCATTCACTGATAATAGGAATATTGCTTCAAAAAACCTGTTAAAACGATTTGGATTTATTCCAAGACAGGATGCGAAAGATGCTGATAACCAAAATAATATAATATTTTATCTAAACCGTTAATTCTTATCCTCCAATAAGGGTACAAAACGAAACTCCCCGTACTCTTTCTTCTCGAATTCGGTGTTTGTTTTACGAGTAAAAACCGTCATAACTTGAATATTTTCGCCAACGGGAATTACAAGTTTGCCTCCAATTTTTAATTGCGACAATAACGGATTTGGAACAAAAGGTGCTCCTGCCGTAACAATAATTCCATCAAAAGGCGCTTCATTTTCAAGCCCAATATACCCATCGCCGAAGATCATTTTTTTTGGTTTGTAACCCAACTTTGGAAGAAATATTTTCGTCTTTTTGAAGAGTTCATTTTGTCTTTCAATAGTAAAAAGCGTGGCACCCATTTCAAGCAAAACGGCTGCTTGATATCCGCTACCAGTTCCTATTTCAAGAATTTTGCCGCCTTTTTTTACTTCCAAAAGTTCAGTTTGTCGGGCAACTGTGTACGGCTGTGAAATAGTTTGGTCGGCCGCAATCGGGAACGCTTTGTCAACATAGGCGTGATCAACAAAACCGGAATCCATAAAAAGATGCCGGGGAATTTTCCCGATCGCCTTTAGCACATTGGCATCTGCAATCCCTTTCTTTTTAAGGATTTCAACCAATTTTTTGCGCATTCCCTGATGTGTAAAAGTATCTTTCAATTTAAATTTCGGATTTTAGAAGTATGATTATACAAAGTACCTATTTTATCTTTTATGAGCCAAAAAAACCAATAAGCTTCCTTTAAAATATTTTAATTAGAAAAATCCTTAATCGGCAATCGTAAATCGTAACTCCTCAAAAACTAGTATATTTGAAAAAAACAAAAACGCCAATGCTAAAAGCGGGAGTCCTCGGTGCCGGGCACTTGGGAAAAATTCATCTAAAACTGCTCAAACAGTCCGAAAAATATGAGTTGGTCGGATTCTACGATGCAGATGTAAAAGCTTCAAAAAATATAGAAAATGAATTCGGTTATAAAAGCTTTCCATCCATGGAAAGCCTTATTGAAGCCAGTGAAATGGTAGTCGTGGTAACGCCCACCAGTAAACATTTTGAATGTGCCGAAAAGGTCATAAAAGCCGGAAAACACCTCTTTATTGAAAAACCTATTACGCAAACTGTGAGCGAGGCGGAAACCATCCGCGATTTGGCGAAACAGTACAAAGTCCGCGGACAAGTGGGCCAGGTCGAACGCTTCAACCCTGCGTTCATGGCTATTAAGGACAAAATCACAAACCCCATGTTTATAGAAACGCACCGTCTTTCGGAATTCAATCCGCGAGGAACGGACGTTTCAGTAGTATTGGATTTGATGATCCACGATATTGACGCCATTCTCAGTGTGGTAAAGAGTAACGTAAAGGCCGTGAGCGCAAGTGGAGTTTCGGTAATCAGTGAGACGCCGGACATTGCGAACGCTCGTATCGAATTCGAAAACGGTTGCGTTGCCAATCTTACTGCCAGCCGTATTTCGCTCAAAAAAATGCGAAAGGCACGTTTCTTTCAGCGTGACGCATATATTTCTGTTGATTTTCTTGAGAAAAAATGCGAAGTGGTAAAAATGAAGGATGCGCCCACCAAAATTGATGATTTTGCAATGGTATTGACGAATGCCGAAGGAATTAAAAAGCAGATTTATTTCGAAAACCCTAAAATTGAAAGCAACAACGCCATTTTAGATGAACTGGAAAGTTTCGCTGAAGCCATAAAAGCAGATAGAACGCCGGAAGTTTCATTGCAGCAAGGCACGGAAGCGTTGCGGGTGGCGATGCTGATTATTGAAAATTTTAAAAGAATATAAAAAGTTTGATGTCTGAAGATGGATGACGGATGACGGATGAAATATTTAAAATGAAAATTAAAGTTTAACCTCAAAAGATATCCGCCTAAGTTTATATTGAGCGGAGTCGAAATACAGCATAGAAAATGAAAAACATAGCAGTAATAGGCGCAGGAACAATGGGCAATGGCATCGCCCACACCTTTGCGCAGTTTGATTATAAAGTACAATTAATTGACCTTCACCAAAGTTCTTTGGACAAGGGAATTGCAACCATCACCAAAAATTTGGACAGGATGGTAGCAAAAGAAACTATTTCCGAAGAAGATAAAAACAGAACGCTAAAAAACATCACAACTTTCACGAGTCTTGAGGAAGGTGTGGAATACGCAAGTTTGGTGGTGGAAGCCGCCACGGAAAACCTCGATTTAAAATTGAGAATTTTTAAGGATTTGGATAAATTCTGCCCAGATGATACTATTTTGGCGAGCAATACATCTTCTATTTCCATTACTCAAATTGCGGCGGTAACTTCCCGTCCCGAGATGGTAATCGGGATGCATTTTATGAATCCGGTGCCAATTATGAAATTGGTTGAAATCATAAAAGGATACAGCACCAGCGAAGAAACTTTCCAAACGGTGGAAGAACTTTCAAAAAAATTGAAGAAAGTACCCGTGGAAGTAAATGATTATCCGGGGTTCGTGGCAAACAGAATCTTGATGCCAATGATAAACGAAGCGATTGAGACGCTATATAATGGAGTTGCCGGGGTAAAGGAAATTGACACGGTTATGATGCTCGGGATGGCGCACCCGATGGGCCCGTTGGCGTTGGCTGATTTTATTGGACTTGACGTTTGTCTTTCCATTTTAAAAGTAATGTACGATGGTTTCAAAAATCCAAAATATGCACCTTGCCCCCTATTGGTAAATATGGTAATGGCAGGCAAACTGGGAAGCAAAAGCGGCGAAGGTTTTTACGATTACAGCCAAAATAGAAAGGCTGAAACGGTAGCAAAAATGTTTTCAAATTAAAACGTTTTCTTTAAACTTATAAACTTCTAAACTTTTTCCGCAAATTGGCCAAAATAATCCCCTTTAAAGCCGTACGACCCACCCGCGACAAAGTGAGCCTGCTCGCCGCGCGCTCCTATGATAGTTATACAGCCGCGCAGGTAGAATCGCGACTTCGGGACAATCCGTTTTCTTTTTTGCATATTGTGAATCCCGGCTACAAATACCAAAAGGAAATTTCGGGAACAGAGCGATACGGGTTGGTACGCAATCGCTATCAGGAATTTAAGGAGGATGGAATTTTTATCCAAGATGAAAAACCTTCTTTTTACATTTATAAAATCGTGAATCGCGATGGCTTGGAATTTAATGGAATCGTGGCCGCGGCAAGTGTACAGGATTATGAGGAGGATATCATTAAAATACACGAAGATACCATAGAATATCGCGAAGTAATTTTTAAGGAATATCTGAAAACAATAGGCTTTAATGCTGAAGCCGTGCTCCTCACCTATCCCGACAATCCGGAACTGGAAACCACCATCAATTTCGTGATGCAGGCCCGTGCGGAATACGAGTTTACAACTACCTACCGCGACACGCATTATTTGTGGCACGTTGATGACGAAATACTGTTGAAAAAAATAAAGGAAATATATAGTGGAATGCCCGCACTTTATATTGCGGATGGCCATCACCGTTCGGCTTCCTCCTATTTATTGGCAAAAGATCTGAAAGAGGAAAACCCCCACCATACCGGAGATGAAGGCTATAATTATTTTATGGCGTACCTTATTCCGGAAAGCGATCTTAAAATTTATGAGTTCAATAGATTGATAAAAGATCTAAATGGATTGGAGAAAGAGGAATTTTTGATAAAATTGGATGAGAATTTCAGAATTGAAAATCGCGGGATGGAATATTATAAACCTTCTAAAAAGCACCATTTCAGTATGTATTTGGATGGCGAATTTTATTCCCTCTATCTCCGGAAAAACAATTATGAAATCAAAAATGCGCTCGATGCGCTCGATGCACAAATCCTCTACACCACTATCCTAAAGCCAATTTTGGGAATAGAGGATTTAAGAAATGACCAACGCATAGAATACGCGCACGGCAAAAAAGATTTGGCCTACGTAAAGACAGTAGTTGATTCTGGACAGTTTAAAGTAGGTTTTGGGCTACTGCCAGTCACCACGGAAGAGATGAAAAAGATTTCCGACCAAGGCTTAAAGATGCCGCCCAAAAGTACGTACATTGAACCGAAGCTGCGAAGTGGAGTGACCATTTATGAATTCTGATTTTTTAAAAAGAGAAAAGAATAGAAAGAGAAAAGAGAAGAAGATGATTTCAGAAAATTTAAAAAACTTTAATAACGAATTGCCCGGAAACGTTACATTGGTTGCGGTTTCAAAAACCAAACCGGTGAGCGATTTGATGGAAGCCTATAAAGCAGGACAACGCATTTTCGGAGAAAACAAAATCCAGGAAATGGAAGCCAAATGGCAGGAAATGCCAAAGGATGTTGAGTGGCATATGATTGGCCACGTGCAGCGCAACAAGGTAAAATATATGGCACCATTCGTGAGTTTGGTGCACGCCGTGGATAGCCTTAAACTATTAAAGGAAATCAATAAAGAAGCAAAAAAAAATGATAGAATAATTGAATGCCTGCTTCAAATAAAGATTGCGGAAGAGGACAGTAAATTTGGAATGGAGGAAGCAGATGCCGTTAAATTGCTTTCTTCGGAAGAAGCGAAAAAACTTCAAAATGTAAAGATTGTAGGATTGATGGGAATGGCAACCTTTACGGATAATTTAAAGCAGGTTGCGGATGAATTCCAAAAATTGAAAGAAATATATGAGCAGTTCAGAATTCAGTCCCGACAACTTTCGGGATCAGAATTCAGAATTTTAAGCATGGGAATGAGCGGCGATTATAAGATCGCCATCAAAAATGGAAGCAATATGGTACGCGTGGGAAGCGCAATTTTTGGAGAACGGAATTATTCGTAGGCGCGCGATTAATCGCACGCCTACCAAAAACCATTAATAAATAATCAATAACATTTAAGTGTACGCAATTTTAGACATAGAAACCACGGGTGGAAAATATAATGAAGAAGGAATTACTGAAATTGCCATCTACAAATTTGACGGACATACAACAGTAGACCAATTTTCAAGTCTTGTAAATCCTGAAAAACCCATTCAGCCGTTTGTAGTAAATCTTACAGGAATAAACAACGATATGCTTCGGCAGGCGCCCAAGTTTTATGAGGTGGCGAAACGCATAATCGAAATCACGGAAGATTGCATTTTAGTGGCCCACAACGCACTTTTCGACAATAGGATTTTGGCTACTGAATTTGACCGACTGGGTTATACTTTTGAACGGCAAACACTTTGTACGGTAGAACTCGCACAAAAGTTGATACCGGATATGCCATCGTACAGTCTTGGAAAATTGGTGCGCTCCTTGGGAATTCCACTGAGCGACCGACACCGCGCGCAAGGCGATGCAAAGGCTACACTTGCACTTTTCAAAATGCTTTTGGCGAAAGACACTTCAAAAGAAATTATTTCTGAAACCCTCCGCAAAGACCCTAAAAAGAAACTGGAGCCGAAACTTTTTGATATAATTGAAAACGTTCCATCTGAAACCGGCGTTTATTACATGCACAATGAAAATGGTGATATTGTTTATATCGGCAAAAGCCGGAATATGAAAAAACGGGTTTCGCAGCATTTTACCAGCGATAACCGCAAGTCGAAAAAAATGCAGTTGGAGGTAAAATCGGTAACTTTTGAAAAAACAGGAAACGAACTTATTGGGCTTCTGAAAGAGTACGAAGAGACAAAACAGAACCGACCCATCCACAACCGTGGACCGCGGCGTGGGTTGTTCACCCATCAACTAACTTCGTTCTTGGACGAAAACGGTTATATAAATCTAAAAATTGAAAAAGCCGACGGAAGGAAAAAAGCGATCGCAACCTTCAGCAATTACCAGCAGGCAAAATCCGCAGTTTTCAAAATCACCGAAGAAAACCAACTCTGCCAAAAGTTGACGGGATTGCACAAAGGTTCAAAAAATTGCTTTCCCGTATACCACAAAGGAATGTTACGGAGCGTGCATTGGTGAAGAGCCCGTGGAAGAATACAACAATCGCGTAAATGCATTTTTGGAAAGGAAAAACCAAGATATGCTGATAATTGATCGGGGTCGCGATGTGGACGAACGCTCGGTGATTTTGATAGAGAATGGCGAATTTAAAGGCTACGGTTATTACAATCTTAACCATCAAATAAACAATCCGGAGATTTTAAAATCTATTATAACTCCGATGGAAAATGATAGAAACGCACTTCATATTATTCAAAATTACCTACGGAAGAACAAAGTGGTAAAAACCGTAAACCTTTCCACGAATACGGTTAATTAGGCAAAGTTGCTTATTTTAGTCTTTTAATCAAAACAGCTTTGAAACCAACGAATAGAAAATCCTGGCGTTACAGGCTTCACGAAATTATTTATGAGGCCGACACTCCAATGGGTAAACTTTTCGACGTTGTACTTTTAGTCCTAATCGTGTTGAGCATTATTTTGGTAATGCTGGAAAGTGTGAGCGAAATTGACGCGAAATACCACGACATCCTTTATGTTGGCGAATGGATTATCACAATTTTTTTCAGTATTGAATACATTGCACGAATAATTACAGTAAAAAAACCGCGTCATTATATTTTCAGTTTTTACGGGATTATTGATTTTCTCTCTACTATTCCCCTGTACATTTCCTTTTTCTTTGCGGGAAGCAGTTTTTTACTTTCCGTTCGGGCGCTACGGTTATTGCGTGTTTTCAGAATATTGAAAATTACCCGTTACATTGGGGAGGCTTCAAAACTGAAACGGGCACTTGCCAATAGCAAGGCAAAAATCCTGGTTTTTCTTTTTGCCGTTTTGGTGATTGCAGTAATTGCCGGCACGCTGATGTACATTATTGAAGGTCCCGAACACGGTTTTAAAAGTATCCCATTAGCGTTTATTGGTGCATCGTAACCCTTAACTACCGTTGGGTTTGGCGATATTGCGCCAAGTACGCCATTAGGGCAATTATTGGCTACGGTTATTATGATTTTGGGTTATGGAATTATTGCAGTGCCCACAGGAATTGTTAGCGCGGAATACACCAAAAGTGCCGATAAGGATTTTGTGCACGTAAACACCCAGGTTTGTCAAAACTGTGGCGCGCAACGCCATCGGGACGATGCCGAATTTTGCCATAAATGCGGAAATAAATTGGATGACGAATTTACCACAGCAACCTAATGGCTTCCAAAAAACCTTTGCTTATTTGCGTGGTAGGGCCTACTGCCATTGGGAAAACATCACTTGCCATTAAACTCGCAAAAACCTTTTCCTCAGAAATTATTTCGGCAGATTCGCGACAGTTTTTTAAGGAAATGGCTATTGGAACGGCAGTTCCTTCAAAAGAAGAATTGCTGGAGGTTCCGCATCATTTCATTCAAAATATCAGCATTTTTGATGAATATTCTGTCGGTGATTTTGAACGGGATGCACTTTCAAAATTGAAAATTCTTTTTGAAAAAAATGATATCGTGATAATGGTTGGCGGTTCAGGATTATATGTTGATGCGGTCGTTAATGGATTGGATAATTTTCCCGAAGTTCCCGCTGAAATTAGAGAACAATTGAACAAGGATTTAGAGGAAAAAGGAATTGCAACACTGCAAAATGAATTGGAAACCGGGGATCCGGAATATTTCAAAAAAGTAGATATCCACAACCCGCACAGGCTTATTCGCGCATTGGAAATTTATCGCGCAACCGGCAAGCCATATTCTTCCTTTTTAAATCAAAAAAATACGAAAAGGGATTTTGAAACCCTCTTTATTGGACTTACAGCGCCACGGGAAAAAATTTACGAACGGATTAACCACCGAGTGGATAAAATGGTTGCCGAAGGTTTAATTGAGGAGGCGAAATCGTTGTTTCCAAATAGGGAAAAGAACGCTTTGCAAACCGTTGGTTATCGCGAACTTTTTGCATATTTTGAAGGACAGCTTACAAAAGAAGACGCCATTTCAGAAATAAAAAAGAATACGCGCCGCTTCGCAAAAAGACAAAATACTTGGTTCAAAAAGAATGAGGCTATCCATTGGTTCAATTTTGAAACCGATGCCTCGGAAATAATTGCTTTTATAAAAGAAAAAAACGCCTAAAAAAAGGCGTTTCTTTACACTTAATGTATTCTTACGGCATTAATTATCTACTTCGTCCTTAACTACAAGACGGAAGCCTTCGCCGTGAATATTTATAATTTCAACGCCGTCATCTTTGCCCAAATACTTACGGAGTTTAGCAATGTACACGTCCATACTTCGAGAAGTAAAATAGTTATCGTCCCTCCAGATTTTGGTCAGCGCAAGTTCCCGCGGCATTAAATCGTTCTTGTGAAGCGCCAATAATCTTAGCAATTCATTTTCCTTTGGGGAAAGTTTGATTGGGTCTTCTTTTTTATAAGTCAAAAAGCGAAGTTTCGAATTAAGGAAGAAGTTTCCTATTTCAAATTCAAATTGCTTGCTATCCGCAATGGAATCGGTCGCTTTTCTTTGAATGATTGCTTTTATCTTCATCAACAAAACCTCGCTATCGAAGGGCTTGTTCAAATAATCATCGGCACCAACTTTATAACCTTTCAGTACATCTTCCTTCATAGCTTTCGCAGTAAGGAAAATGATTGGAATATCTTCGTTTTTTTCGCGAATCTCCTTGGCCAGCGTAAAACCATCTTTATAGGGCATCATTACATCGAGGATGCAAAGATCGAAATCGTCTTTTTTGAATTTTTCAAAACCTTCCATTCCATTCTTTGCATGGGTAACGGTATAATCGTTCATGGCAAGGTAATCTTTTAGGACCGTCCCAAAGTTGGGATCGTCCTCTACTAATAGGATTTTTTTGTTTTCAGTTTCCATAATTTAAGATATTAAGTGTAGTTTTATTATAAAAGTGCTGCCTTTTCCTTTTTCGCTCTCTACATAAATTTCTGCATCATGGTCGTCCAAGATACGTTTTACGTAGGCGAGGCCGAGGCCGTGGCCTTTTACGTTGTGAATATCGCCAGTGTGTTCTCTATAAAATTTTTCGAATATTTTTTTCTGTACCGGTTTACTCATTCCCATTCCTTGATCCCGAATTTTGAGAAGGATGCTGTTTCTTACGTTTTCTGAATAAATATCAATCTTCGGGGCGTCGTCGCTATATTTTATTGCGTTATCCAGTATGTTTACAATCACGTTACTTAAGTGCGATTCATTGGCCAGCACCGTACTTTTAAGGGCGCCATAGTGAGTTTTGACATACCCGCCCCTATCCTCTACAATAAGGCTTACGTGCGAAATGGCATCTTCTACGATGCTTTTTAGATTCACTCTTTCCTTGGCCAAATCGAGTTCATTTTTCTCGAGTTTTGAAATGCGCAGTACGTTTTCTACCTGTGCGTGCATGCGTTTGTTCTCGTCCCGAATCATCCCTAAATACCTTTCCAGAAATTCGCGATTGTCCTTTACTTTTGGGTTTTTCAAGGAATCCAACGCAAGATTGATGGTTGCGATCGGGGTCTTAAATTCGTGTGTCATATTATTTATGAAATCACTCTTTATCTGCGAAATCTGTCGTTGCTTATAAATCTGTGAAATAGCGCTGGAATAGGCCAATACAATTACAGCCGTAAAAATTAGGGACAGAATGGCCATTCCTAAAATACTATTGAGCAATAGTTTTTCTTTTTCTGAAAAACTCACCAATAGCTCATACCCCATTTTATTCTCGTCAACAAATAGAGGCACTACAAAAGTTTCTTCGGGTAAAAGTTCAAAATTTTTGGAGTGTACTTTGGTTTCAATATTATTACTGAAAACCGCAAATTGAAATCTCGACTCCAACCCACGCTCCTCCATTTGCTCACGGATTAGCCTATCAATTTCTTCTGCCGAAACCCTTTTATAAATAGGAACCAGGGCAGAAATATTTCGAAAGGCATTTTCAAACTGGTTCCGTTCATAATCCGGCAATCTTGAAAAGGACTCTATGATGGTCTGTGTTTGTGGAGTGCCGTCGAGCCCCTGAGATATTTTGGTCTTTGTTTTTCTGCTGGTTAACTTTTTAAATTGGATGCTATCCATGTCATTGTTCAGCAAACCGGAGGACAATTTATAGTCCTGCTCCAAAATACCGTCCGTAAAAATGTAACTTTCATTTGTAGTGGCATTTTGGGTTTTATAAACAAGTTCGGAAAAACTTGCGTTGTCGGGCACTTCAATACTATCTACATAGGCGCTATAAACATCGTAATACGCTTCTACTTCCCGCAGCTGGATTTCTTTTGAAACGTCCAACAAAACCTGTTTTGCGTTCATTGCAAACTGCTCTTCCTTAGTTTGGTAAGCGTTGGAAATCCAATATCCTTGTACAAATACTATCCCCAATAATGAGAGGCTCATGAGTGCTATGAGCAAGACGAATAGCTTTTTGTTCATTTCCCAAAAATAAGATTTTAACATTTAGCCATTAACCCATTTAACCAAATGTTAACAAAAGGAAATTTAGCACTTATACAGCGGAAGTTTTGAAGATTTTATGGAGTTCTTCCACTCGTTTCTGTGTAGTATTTATATCGGTATTTTCTATAATATAATCTGCCAATTCTCTCTTTTTTTCATCAGTCCATTGGCTTTCCATTCGGGCAAGAATTTCAGATTCTGAAAATTTATCTCTTTGCTTTATTCGTTGAATTCTTATTTCCTTGGGTGCGGTTACCAAAATTGTGTAATCACATTCTGCATAGCTGCCACTTTCAAAAAGTATGGCGGCCTCCTTAATAACATAAGGTACATTCTGTTTTAACGTCCAATTTTTAAAATGTTTCGCAACTTCAGGATGTATAATTGAATTGACGGATTCCCTAAGCTGCTTATCGTTGAAGATTTTTTCTGCCACAAATTTCCTATTAAGCTGTCCGTTTCTATACGCACGATCGCCCAAGAGCTCAGTAAGTCCTTCTTGAATCGTTTTTAGAGAATCCATCAACTTTTTGGCTTCAATATCGGCGATGTAAATTGGCACACCCAATTTGGCAAACATATTGGCAACGGTGGTTTTTCCGCTTCCAATGCCCCCCGTCAGTCCTATGATTTTCATTGAATTTCATTTAGTTTGGAACAATAAATTTGCTCCATTATTTTATCATTTTCCCTCTATTTAAAAATGAGAAAATCAATTTTTTGCGGATCAAATTCAATATTGAGCGCTCCGTCAGGTTTTTTTTCCAATACGGGAAGCATAAAATTTTCGTTTTGGTTTCTTTTTGAATAATCGCAAACCACCCTAAAATTGTTTTTTGAGATATCGGGAAAATCCTTTACCGAAATATCAAAAGTAACCGTTACCGTAGTTTGAATAAGCTTAATGTCCACATCCGGTGGTAGGTTAACCACTTCAACCGGCAATGAAAACTGGCCCTGGGAGAATTCCGCAACTGGTATTTTTACCTTTACTTCCGTTGGTTTTATGGTTACTATTTCCTTTGAAGGAGAGATTATTTTAGCAGTTTCAGAAATGGATTGCTCCACATCGCTCAGGGACACTACTTCCGTCTCAACATAATCAATTTCCTTTAGTCGACCCGTAGGCCCCGAAATTGTTACCGAATCAGGGATTACCTTTACACTATCTGTTGCTTTAAAGCCATTTTTGAAAGAGACATTTGTTTTGGCTACCACCCGCACTTTCTTCAAAATGATGGGATCTAAATGAACATTCAGTTCGTTTACGGAAAGATTTTTAACGTCCAAATTTCTATTGAAGTTGGAGGATACTTTTCGAAGAAGTTCAGGTTTGGAAATTACGAAGGTCTTTTTTTCCTTGGTGTAATATTTACTTACATCTATGGCAACTTTCGGCTTCTTAAATTTATAAAACAGAATTTCGAAACCGTTGGCTGTCAAATCAAAAGTGATGTTATTTACGTTACCGGAAGAAAGGGTGGTGGTTTCGGGCAAGTTTTCATATTTAATCTTTGCATCCATCGTAGTGGTAAATTCCCTACTGAACTTGGTTAAAACCCAAAAGATCGTTGCCAAAAACAAAAAAAACAGAAACAGTTTTACCTTCGAGCTTTTATAATTTCTAAAATATCCTTTGGACATATACCGTAAGTTTTACGGTACTAAAATTACTTAAAAAATAAGAAGGGAAATTGTTTCTCAGGATCTTTCTTAAGCATACCTATTAGAAAAGTTGACTTCAAAAATGCAAGTCCATAGCCGAAAAACTGTATAAATAGAGCCATTACGGAAAGAAGGCCAATATATAAATTCTTATTTTTAAAAGTGGAATGCACAAAAATAGCCGATATATAAAGAAGAAGCGGAAGCATAAAAACCCAATGCAGAAAAAGGGTTGCAAATATTGAAAACAGTACGAAAAAAACAAAGAGGGTCGGGAACCAAAAAGTTATTTTTGAGGAAGCAGGATACCAACGGTTCAAAATTGGGCGGACCAAACCAAATTTTTTTACTTGGGTGTGAAAGCCTTTCCAAGAAATCCTGCGCTTGTGAAATACCGCAGCATCTGGAATGAAAACGGTTTTGTAACCTGCCAACTGAATACGCTGCGAAAGGTCCGGATCTTCCCCCGGATGGATCCGTGAAAATCCGCCTGTCTTTTCAAAAGCCTCTTTTGATATTCCCATATTGAAACTTCGCGGCTCAAATTTGCTGATACTATTTTTATTTCCGCGAATGCCGCCGGTTGTCAAAAAAGATGTCATTACATAATTTATGGCTTTTTGAAGAGCGGTAAAACTTTCATGCGCTGCATCTGCCCCACCGTAACAGTTATAAAATTTGTTTTCGAGAAATGAATCAACCGTTTGTAAATAATGCGGCGGTAGCAAACAATCTGAATCGAGGATAATGAAATAATTTCCCTTTGCTCGTTTCATTCCAAAATTCCGGGAGTCGCCGGGTCCGGAATTGGGTTTATAATAATATGAAATAGGAAGTTTATCTGCAAAAAACGAAACTACTTTTTCCGCGGTTTCTGTAGAGCCATCCTCTACTATTACAATTTCAAACTCGCCATCATATTCCAGAATGGTGAAACTCTCCAGCAATTCCTTTATTTCTTGGGGGCGGTTATAAACGGGAACAACAAACGAATACATTCGCTTCATGTGGCCAAAGTTACTCAAAAAAAAACCATCCCGACAAGGGCCGGGATGGTTAAAAAATTGGTTGTTAAAATCTAGTTTTTGATAATCTTATAGGTTCCTATTTCATCATTTATGCTCACTTTCATAATATATGTTCCTGTGCTTAGCGCAGAAACATTCAATTGTGAAGTAGCGGCATTTATGTTGCTTTCAATAACCTTTTGACCCAAAAGACTGTATACAGTAACTGTTTCGATATTGTTTGCAGCTTTCAGATTAATTATATCTGTAGAAGGGTTTGGATAATAGGAGAAACCTTCGATAGTATTGTTTCCTATTCCCAAGTTTGTTCCATCTATGGTTATATCAGTAATCGCACCTGTATTCAGAACAAATACATAATAAGCCTGTCCGCCCACTGTATTAATTGAAGCGGAAGTACCCGGTGCACACTGGTTTGGTTGCTGTGGTACCAAAGTAAGATCTGTTTCCACTGAATTTTCATCAGGTGCGAAATAGAAAGTTACCGAGCTTGCACCTCCGGGAGTACCAATACTTGCGGTAGCGGTACCATCTGCGGCTGGCACGAAGTTATACCATACCCCATTTGCACCAGTAAGGTCACAACCGTTAGGATTACCGTTTTCAGTAGTTGCGGCAGGCATTGCCACTGCCGGGTCTGTATAAGGGAAACCTATTTCGTCCACATCAATGGAATTAGCTATCATATCGTTGGGCGGAGGTGTTGGCAAACAAGTCACATCCATTGTAAAATCGCCAGTTGCGCCTCCAAATCCGTGAATGAGAATTAGGAAGGTTGTATTTCCATCACTTGGGAAAGTTACTTCAGACTGAAGACCACAGGAATCATCATTGCCATCAACACAGGTTAATGTTCCGCAGTCACCAGTATAGACTGATATTTTAGAATCATAATCGGTATCATTACATAGTGATAGGGTAATATTTCCTGCTAAACCTGAGTCATCGGTTAAAGAATACCATACTCCAGGGGAAGTAAGCGGAGTACCGCACTCTGGCGCTGCATCCAAAGTTGAATTTATGGTGGTTCCCATTACGGAATCTCCACAACTTACAGCTATCGCATCTTCACAAAGATCGTTTTCAGGTGGGGTCGCACAGGTTACCTCCATGCTAAATGGACCAGAATTTGAACCGAATCCTTCCACTGCTACATAATAGGTCGATGTACCATCCGATAGAAAGCTTACTTGTGATTGTAATCCGCAGAAATCATCATTATTAACTATTTGAGCACCTCCGCAGGAATCGTAAACGGTAAGAACTGTATCGAATCCGGTACCACATAATGAAAGTGTTACTACTTCAGGACTTCCCGAGCCGGTAAATTTAAACCATTCGTCCGGAGATGTATTGAAACCTCCTTGATCAGAATTATTGGACGTATCGCCAGTTACCGTATCACCACAGGCAATTTCTTTTGCAAATTCGCAGGTATCGTTATCAGGGGGAATACAGATAGAAATTGAGAATGCCAAAACCTGTCCGGAATCGCCACTAGCTGCATCACATATTTTTAAGTTCCAGTCACCGGTAATACTTTCTCCGTCAAAGGCAGCGGCAAAGCTTCCCCCTTCGGGAGCAAAAGTTCCTGTAAATGGAGGGGAGGCTCCTGTAATATCATCGCCACCATCCATAAAAATTGTATTGGTATAATTATCGCCAGAGCCACCGTTTTGTTCGGAAAGAATGAGTTCTGTACCATTCGGGGAAACTAGGGAAATTGTAAGATCGCTATCCCAAGAATGGGTAACATCTATCGTTACATTTTCAATATTTGCATCCCCTCCTATTGTTCCGGAATCTCCTACTGTAACAGGTATTAAGTTGGGTGCATTAGCACAGTCTGCAGTAACGGAACCTGCACCATCAATATCAAATGGAACTGCGGTTGATTCATATAATGTAGATATACAAGTTGGCGGGGGGGGCGTGCCACCATCGCCAGGAATTGAAACCCATCCCATATCTGAAAGATCGGGAGGATTAATTACGCCAATTAAAGTGGTGGCACCAGTAGCTGTATCTACCGAGCGCCATTCAGCTTGAAAAGCACCATTATTGAAGGCAGCCATATACACAGTATCTGTATTTGGATCCCAAGTCATTCCTTGTGCAAAGTTCGCATCGAAACCTATTGAACCAACCACGGTTGCAGTTCCGGTTGCTAAGTCAACTGAATATAGGTTATCATCCAGAATATCATAACTCCAACCATTGCCTGCGCCGTCTACAGCAAGAGCTATACCTCCTGCCATACCGGTAGCACCGATAGTGGTTTTGGTAACACTGCCAATATCAATTGAAGCTAAAGTAGAAACGGCAATATCCGTTGAGAGGGCATACAAAGTACCCGAGGTAGGGTCAAACTCCAAACCAGCCCAAGTTTCGGCTCCAGGAGGAAGAATGGTTCCCAAATTAGTGTAAACGCCTGTAGCAATATCTAAACTTGAAAAGGTACCTGTAGAACTCAAAACATAAGCAGTTGTTGGATCTGAAGGATCAATAGCTCCGGCATATTCATCAGAAGTTGCAGGGGCGCCAATAGGTGTAAGAACCGATGGATCAGTAGCATCAAAGCTTCCATAAATTAAAGCAACCGCCTCATTTCCATAAACTATTGATGGGCCTCCGCCGCCGCCGCCGCCTTCTTCACCAACAATATTCATTACCATATGTTGGTCGGGAAAGCCGATGGCTGCAAGATCGGTTGGCACGGTTATACCGCAGGCTGCGGACTCAATCCATGAAACACCTGTTTGCCCATCTGCATTGGATCCGGGAAACCAACTATTAACAGCACCAAGGTTTATATTTAGTTCATAAATCATTATTTCACCTGCTGGAATGGTTGCAGATACCGGAACAGAAACAACTAACCCGGCATCGCCCGTATTGGAAACATAATTGGCGGTTCCCTGTAACGTGGCAGAGCCTGGGAAACCAGAGGGAAAAGTTGAGCTGGTGGAATAAATGTTAATAGTCAAATTAACAGGCCCGCTTACGGCTTCTACTGCAAATTCAGCATTGGTCACAGTAAAGTCGCCACTTATTCCAAAGTCATTGGCCAAGTCGAAATCCCTATAAAAACTGTTTTCATCGGGAATTCCCCCGGCATTACAGGTTACGGAATTATTCGCGAGAATGTTCTGTGTAGCACTATGTGTAATTACTACGGGCACAACATTTTTGGCCTTGCTATCAGCATTCATGGCTTTCGTGGCCGTACCTGCTACGTCATTATAAATTAATGAACCGGATTTTCCAGAACTCTCGAAGGAGGTTTGGCTGTACAAGGATTTATAAAAAGCCTGAACATTGTTTACAGGTGCCTGCTTTTGGGAAAAATGCTGCTTTAAGATCTGTAATTCAGATTTGGAGAAATAATGCGAAATGTCATAGCTCTTATTCCCCAGATTTGAATATCTGTTCAATAAATTCTCTGTTGAAGAGGTGGTTTGGATTTGTTGGCTATTCATTGCCGCGGAGAAACAGAGCAACAAACACCACAATAGTGTAAATTTTTTCATAATTAAAATAGTTTAGTTAGTAACTGATTTTTAAGCAACTAAAGCTATTCTAAAAAAACATATTTTCAAAGCGTTTGCATATAAGATTTTTATTCAATTAACAGGATTGATAAAAAAAAGCCACCCACATAGGTGGATGGCCTTTCATATAGTCAATGTTTACGACTAATTCTTGATGATTTTATATGTACCTATCTGTCCATCTACGGCAACCTTCATAATGTATGTTCCTGTGCTTAGCGCGGAAACATTTATTTGCGAAGTTGCAGCATTAACGCTATCGGTAATCATTACTTGACCCAATAGATTGTAAACAGTTACCGCTTCAATATTATTGGCGGCTCTAAGGTTTATAATATCAGAAGATGGGTTAGGATAGTAAGAGAATCCTTCAATAGTATTATTTCCTACACCAAGATTGGTTCCATCAATAGTAATATCGGTTATACCTCCTGTATTCAACACGAACACATAATAGGCCTGACCAGCAACTGTATTTATAGAAGCAGTAGTGCCAGGACCACATTGGTTGGGCTGTTGTGGTACCAAGGTAAGATCAGTTTCAACTGAATCTTCATCCGGTGCGAAATAGAACGTAACTGAACTTGCTCCGCTTGGAGTTTCAATAGTTGCAGTGGCAGTTCCGTCTCCTTCAGAAACAAAGTTATACCAAACACCATTTGCTCCGGTAAGATCACATCCTGCGGGATTACCATCCTCAGTAGTTGCAACTTGCATAGCCACTGCTGGATCTGTATAAGGGAATCCTACTTCATCAACATCAATTGAATTTACAATCATATCGTTGGCTGGGGGTGGTGTAAAGCAAGTTACATCAGCTTCCCATCCAGCGTGTGGAACAGAAGAGTCACTCATAAATACGAAAGTAAGTGCTCCGCTTTCATTGGTAGCAGTGAATGGTCCAGGTATGGTAGTACCATAGTAACCTCCTGCTGGGAAACCACTATTTGTTGCTGGGTTTCCACTATCAATTAATGGAGAACTAGTATCGGGACCATCATAAACATACAAAGCATCCCAAGAAGATTCTACATCAAAAAAGGTGAATGTTACCATAACTCTATCTCCTGAAGCATCTGGAGTAATCACAGTAGTTACATTTTCGTTATTTTCATAGTCACCCTGTGGTCCGCCGGTATCATAAAATTTACCGCCACAAGCTGGTGGGGTAATCAATGTTGCAAAGTTTACAGGGCCAGCATAAGTACTTAATCCATCAAAATCACAATCTGCCACAACATAAAAATCATAATGCATAGCATTGGTCAATCCTGTTGCAGAAGCCGTAGTTGTTCCTGCTGAAGTGGTTCCTGTTTCTACCGGAGTATCGGTTGTTGGGTCAGCACCTTCTTCAAAAACATACCAGATATAACCTACGGTTGCATTTGGTTCTTCATCCCAAGCAAGGTCTGCTGATGTCTCTGTAATATTACTTACAGCCAAGTTGGTTGGCTCGGGACATGCTGCAGGAGGAAGTGTTTCACCTACGGAAACCCAAGCCACTTGAGTTATAGCCTCTGATGTAACAATTGGGCCTATTAAGGTAGTACTACCAGTTGCTGTATCAACTGAACGCCATTCAGCCGCCAGTGTAGTACCGTTAAAAGCAGACATGTAAACAGTATCGGTAACTGAATCGTAACCCATACCTTGGCCATAGTTGGCATCAAAGCCTATTGGCCCTACCAATGTGGCAGCACCAGTAGCCAAATCAACAGAATAAAGAACATCTGCAACTAATTCATAAGTATATCCAACGCCATCACCGTCAATGGCCAATGCAATTGGAAGATCACCAGCAGCAAGGCCTAAAGAGCCAACTAAAGTAGCTGAAAGACCTGCAGGGTCAATAGTATAAAGATCCGTTCCGGCAATACCATATAAAGTTCCGCTGTTTTGATCGAACTCCATTCCTACCCAATCTCCTGGAATATTACCTAAAGAGGTATAAACACCGGTATTAACGTCAAAAGAATAAAATTCCCCTCCGTTGTCAAGAACATAACCAGTTGTAGGATTAGCAGGATCAATAGCTCCAGCATTTTCGAAATTCACAGAAACTGGTGAAGTTCCAAAAACTTCGGTATTTTCAGGATCGGTAATATTAAAACCAATAAGATCCTGGTTGCTATTGTTTACTCCATAAGCTATATCCATTGTTGGAACAAAAGGCTCGTCAATAGAAAGTTGGTCAACCCCAATATAATTTGAGTTGTTTCCCACCGGACCGCCATCGGTTACGTAATATCTGAACGCAACACGAGTATCCACAGCGCCAGTAAGGCCTGATACTACGGCAGTATATCTTGTCCATTCTTCTGGATACCCACCTTCTTCTAAATCTGGATTTATCTCCAATAAAAGTTCGGTATAGGAACCAACATCAGCAGGTCCTGAAGGATCTATGTTTGCACCATCGGGACTGATTCTTACTTCCAGTCTGTCTGGAAAAATACTTCCCTCAGTGGTTCGGGTTATAAAAGTTATTTCATCCCCATTTTCTAAATTTAGGACAGGAGTAATCATGAAATTATTGATTATGCTTCCATCCGTATTCTGATAATTGGCGCCGATGTAAGAATCAGCGGCTCCCAAATGGGCTGGGAAAACATCGGGATTTCCTTGAAACCAATCAGTTCCAGGAATATCACTAGCATTAACGAAAGAGTATCCTGCAGCATCCAAAGTGGTAATATCATCAAATCCTTCTGATAATAATTGAGCTGCGGGGCTTTTAGAAGCGCCATTATTACTAAAATAGGCTTGTAAAACGCGTTGCTCTTGTTTGCTGAAAAATTCGGAAATACTTCCGCTTTGTGAACCTAGACTGTTGTATCTGGCCACTAATTCCTCTACGGAGGCCGCCGGCTTTTGTTGTTCTACATTTGCATTACGAGAGCCGGGTCTCGCTGTAGAATTTTGGATAAATTGAGCATTCATGGTCGTCAACGAAAGGACACCCATAAAGAACCCGAGAAAGGTACTTTTTTTCATAATTAAATTAAAAATTTTAGTTAATAATGCCTTAAAAGTACCCAAAATAAAAAGGAACCACAAGTTTTTAAAGCAATCTAAAAGAAGAAAAATAATTACGGAAACCCCAATAAAAACGCCAATCCCGCTCAAAATTACTTTTGAGCGGGACCTAAATTGTTGATTATAATTTACTTAGAAGTAAATGCCTCCATGACGCCATCACTAACTCCCATTTGAGAAAATCCACCGTCATTAAATAAATTCTGTAGTGTTACTTTTTTTGTAAGATCGCTGAACATGGCTATCGTATAATTTGCGCAGTCCAAAGCGGTTGCATTGCCAAGAGGCGACATTTTTTCGGCATAATTTATAAATCCATCAAAACCTTTAACACCCTGTCCTGCAGTAGTTGGCGTGGGCGATTGGGAAATGGTATTGACCCGCACTTTTTTATCCCTTCCGAAGAAATACCCAAAACTGCGCGCAATAGATTCCAGATAGGCCTTATTATCTGCCATATCATTATAGTCCGGGAAAACGCGTTGAGCGGCCATGTAAGTCAACGCAATAATGCTTCCCCACTCATTCATGGCATCTTTTTGATACAAAACCTGCATGGTTTTATGAAACGATCCGGCTGAAACATCCCAGCCTTTGTGGGTCCAATCGTAGTTTTGATTGGTATAATGATTTCCTTTGCGAACATTAATGGACATGCCGATGGAATGTAGGATAAAATCAAGCTTTCCACCCAGAATTTCTTGGGCTTTTTCAACCAAATTCTCCAAATCTTCCAAATTTGTCGCATCGGCTGGAATAATTTCCGAATTCGTTTTTTCGGCCAATTCCTTTATTTGGCCCATCCTCATTGCAATAGGCGCATTGGTTAGTACAAAAGATCCACCTTCTTCATGTACTCTTTCGGCAGTTTTCCACGCAATTGAATTCTCATCCAGTGCGCCAAAAATAATTCCCCGTTTTCCTTTTAGTAGATTGTATGACATAATTTTTCTGTTAGTTGTATAATATGTAAAAACCGAACTTAAACTTCTAATTTTTGAACTTTAAATCTTGAAAAAGTAAAGATACATTTAATTCAATAATTCCTTGGCATTTGCCAGTGCTGCATCCGAAACATTTTTGCCTCCCAGCATCTGCGCTATCTCTATCAACCGCTCCTCTTTATCCAACGTTTTTAAAAGTGTCGTGGTAATTTCATCATTATCTTCCTTAAACACTTTTATATGATGTTCACCTTTTGCTGCTATTTGCGGTAAATGGGTTATGCTTAAAAGTTGCATCCCCTTGCTCATTTGGTGCATTATTGCTGCCATTTTGTTGGCTATTTCACCGGAAACTCCTGTGTCAATTTCGTCAAAAACTATGGTTGGCAACTTTTTATAGCCAGCCAAAACAGCTTTTACGGCCAGCATAATACGGCTCATTTCTCCGCCGGAGGCCACTTTTTTCAAGGGCCCAAATGCCAGGCCTTTATTTGCGGTGAATAAAAGTTGAAGCGAATCCGTTCCATTCTTTTTGAAATCTTCTGAAGCCAAAAGTTCCATTTTAAACCTTGCATTGGGCAGACCCAAAGGAGCAAGGGTTTCCTCAAGCTCCTGCTTTAAAATTGGAATGGCCTTTTCTCTATTTTTATGAAGCGTGGCCGCAGTTTTTAAAGCAGTGGTTCTTAGTTTTTTCTTTTCATTCTCCAGCTTTTCAATTTCCGCATCCAGACCCAGAGTTGTATTTACTTTTTTCTCGAGGCCATCCTGTATTTCAATCAATTCCGAAACCGTGGAAACCGTATGCTTTTGCTGGAGTTTATACAGCATTTGCAACTTTTCATTTATTTGGAAAAGCCTTTCGGGATCGGCTTCAATTTTTTCCGCTGTATTTTGAACGTCACCCAATAAATCCTCCAATTCAATAATGGTACTGTTCAAACGTTGCCAAAAATCTTCAAATGCATTGGAAAATCCTTTAATTTTTCCAAGGGCAATGCGCGCTTCTTTCGCCGTTTCCAAAGTTCCTATTTGCTCTTCCGAAAAAAGTTGACCTACATTTACAAGCGTTTCCTGAATTTCTTCCGCATTATTCAGGGTTTCGTAATTTTCCTCCAACTCCTGCTGATCGAAATTCTTCAATCCCGCCTGTTGCAATTCGGTATAAAGAAAAGTATTGTAATCCAATTCCTTGGCAGCTTCCTCTTTTTGAATTTTTAAAGCCGAAAGTTTATCTGAAATTTTTTTGAAATCCTCAAACTGTTGCTGATATATTTTCAGTCCATCCCTATTCCCGGCCAGCGAATCCAATAGTTCCATCTGAAAATTTTCAGAGGCGAGTTCAAGGGTTTCGTGTTGGCTGTGCACATCGACCAAATGTGGCGCCAATGCTTGGATTTGGTTCAGTGTTACCGGAGTATCATTTACAAAAGCCCGCGATTTTCCTCCGGGAAGTATTTCCCTGCGAATAATGGTTTGCGGCTCGTAATCAAGATCGTTTTCTTCAAAAATATTCTGAAGATTATAATTCGAAATGGAAAAATGTGCCTCAATAACACATTTTTTGGTAGCATCCTTTACGCTGCCCAAATCGGCACGATTGCCGAGGACCAACCCCAAAGCTCCGAGGATAATGGACTTTCCGGCGCCGGTTTCACCAGTGATAATGGTTAGCCCAGCGTTAAAATCAACGCGGATATCCTCAATGAGCGCATAGTTTTTTATGGAAAGGGTTGTAATCAATCTTAGATTTTAGGTTTCAGTGATTGCACGCGATAGGTTGCAGGTTGCGGAAAAATTGTCCTTTTAAATTCATTTCATCAAATTATAATCTGAAATTTTGAACTTTCAACTTTGAATTTTGAATTTCTCCAGCAGGACTAAAACTTTATTTCAGCCCAATTACTCTGTTTTGTTGGGGCAATGCGGTTTAGGTTATCCACAAGCCGAGTGATATCAACCTGCGGCCCACCACTGAAAATGGATTGTATTTCATCACTTTTAGCGTCAAAAAATGTGCGTACCAAAAATGAATTGGGGCGCCTGTCATTTATACCCTTTAATCCGCCAATAGCATCTGCAATTACAACCTTCGCTTCCTTGGGATCGGTGTACATTATGTCCAAGCCTTTTCTGTGGTATTCGTATAAAACGTTATGAAAATCCTTATAAACAGAAGACAGAAGCGCATCGTTGTACTGATATCTTGACTGGTTTCCATCGGTAGATTTCCAACCGGCATAATTACCGGAAGCTGCAGTGTTTGCGATTTGTTTTGCAATTTCGAAATACGGAATTCCCCCATCGGGAACATAGGTATCGGCATCAAGCCCGATTATTGTATAAACGTGGAAAGCCAATACAGAAACCAGATTCGAATCAAAAGAATTTATATTGAAGTTGAGCGGCTCAAATTCCTTATAATTAAAACTTACCTGTTTATCGTAGTAATTATAAACCGGACTATCATATGTTGAACCGTATGCTGGGCGAGAGGATTGTATCTGCAATGTTGCCGAAAAGCTGTCGCCGTCGTACTCGCTTATAATCATCGTAATATTACAGTCTATCCGCTCCTGGTTTTTGTAGATTTTATCGGTCCATTTTGTATTGTTTACAAACTCGAGAATCTGTTTTTCCAAGGATCGGAAAACTTGCTGGTTTGGTTGGCCGGTTTGTTCCGCATTTACCGTAACACTACAGTTTAGTTCTTGTGCGCTGGCGGAAAAGCCAATGGCAATACATATTAAGGTAAGTAAAAATTTACGCATGGAGTTTTTCTATAATAAATTGTAAAATATCTTTTGCTACTTCTTTTTTAGGTTTAACAGGAAATTCAATGGTTTTATTGTCCTTGCCAATTAAAGTTACCTTGTTGGTATCGGTTTTAAAACCCGCGCCCTGGTCCCGAAGCGAATTTAAAACAATTAAATCTAAATTCTTTTTTTTGAGTTTGCCTTTTGCGTTTTCAACTTCGTTTTCCGTTTCCAGAGCAAAGCCCACCAAAAATTGTTTTTGTTTTATTTCTCCAAGCGAAGCCAGAATATCCCTTGTTTTTGTTAAAGGTATGCTGAAGATTTCATCCTTCTTTTTAATCTTTTCCGAGGCAACTGTTGTAGGGCGATAATCGGCAACCGCGGCGCTCAAAATTGCAATATCCGTTTCGCCGAAATATTGGTGGGCGGCAGCGTACATTTCCTCTGCGGAAGTAACATTCACCAGTTTAATTGAATCATTTTCAATTTTAAGGTTCACCGGACCCGAAATCAAAGTAACTTCAGCGCCCATTTCCGCAGCCGTTTCCGCAATGGCGATACCCCATTTTTCCACTGGAATGGTTTCCGATAAATCGAACAGGGTCAATTGCTTCAAATGTTGGACCCGCCGTGATTAAAATTTTTTTATTTCGAAGTGGAAGATTTTTCAGAATGTCATTTTCCAAAAAAGATACGATGTCTTCAGGTTCGGCCATCCTGCCCTGCCCTTCCAAACCACTGGCCAATTCACCAAAAGCGGCAGGAATCTGTATATTTCCGAAACTGTCCAACTTCTCAAAAACCTGATGGGTCGTTGGGTGTTTGTACATATCCAAATCCATCGCGGGGGCATAATAAACCGGGCATTTCGCTGAAAGATATACGGCAAGCAAAAGATTATCGCAAGTGCCGTTGGCCATTTTCGATAGTGTATTTGCCGTGGCCGGGGCAATCAAAAATAAATCGGCCCATAGGGCCAATTCAACGTGATTGTTCCATTTGGGCTCCTTAAAACTTTGGGGGTCCTTTTCTTCGGTAAAGGAAGAAAACACTTCATTTTTTGAAAGCGTTGACAGCGTGAGCGGCGTAACAAAATCCTTCGCCGAATGGGTCATCACCACTTTTACGTTCGCACCTTTTTTGACGAGTAAGCGAACCAAAAAAGCTGTTTTGTAGGCGGCAATCCCGCCAGTAATACCAAGCAAGATATTTTTACCTTTCAAAACAGCCATTTTTCAGTTTTCAGTTTTCAGTAATAAGGCGCAGTCATCAATTTCACTTGCGCTTAAAGTTCCCCCTTGGGGGATAGGGGGCTTATTCCTCTACAACTTCGTCTTTAGTGTTTCTGTAGTAGATTTTATTTTCAAGCCATTCCTGAACCGCCAAAGCGTGGGGTTTCGGAAGTTTTTCATAAAACTTTGAAACTTCTATCTGCTCCTTGTTTTCGAAAATTTCTTCCAGACTATCATTATAAGTTGCAAACTCATCAAGTTTTTCAAGCAATTCCTTTTTAATGTCGCCATTTATTTGGGTCGCCCTTTTTGAAATGATGGAGATAGCCTCATAAATGTTGTGCGTAGGCGCATCGATCAAATTCTTGTCTAAAGTAACAGTATTGATGGGTGCTTCTGAATTTTTAATATCCATAGTATGTAATTAAGTAGTGGGTTCTGTTTCAGTGGAAACCGTGCGGGCCTCAATATCTTGGTACATTTCTGTAGCAGGGGCGGCCCATTCGGTATCTTTGTAATATTTTATAAAACTATTGTAATATCCTTTTGCGGCGAGCAAGCGCTCCGGCACCAAACTCTCAACACTGTTTATGGCAAGTTTGTACGCCGCTTCAAATCTTCTGTAAAAAGCCTCAGCTCTATAGGTAGAACCGGGATTGTCTAAAATAAAATTGTCAAAAGCTTCAATGGCAGCCTTTAAACCATCGTCCAAACGAAGATATTGTTTTGCGGTCGCAAATTGTTTTTTCTCCACTTTATCCCGCAAGTTCGGCCACCAGTTTATTTGCTTCCGGACGTCTTTCTGAATTGGGATATTGGTTAATGAATTCCTGCAATTTTTCCAATCCTTTATAGGTGTCTTTTTGATCCAAGGTATATCTGGGCGACAATTCATAAAAACTTTTT
Source organism: uncultured Flavobacteriaceae bacterium (assembly GCA_963839235.1). GTDB lineage: Bacteria > Bacteroidota > Bacteroidia > Flavobacteriales > Flavobacteriaceae > Aequorivita. The sequence goes on from CAWITX010000002.1 coordinate 299,106, forward strand.
GCGCCTTTAAAGGATGCCACTTCCGCACTATCACTTTTTGGATATGCCTGGGTAAATCGCTCAAATTGATAGCCAGAAAGATAGAAATCCTCCAGTTTATAATACGTATTTGCGTAAATGAACATCAATTTTTCAGCCTGTGGTTTTCCGCGATAGGCAGGCACTATCTGCTCCATCAGCTTTAATGCTTTTTTATATTTTCCTTTTGTATAAAGGGAATCTGCCATAGTGTACTTTTTTGAAACGTCATCCTTCCGGAGTACGCGCTGGTACTCGCTACAGGAGGCGAAAAGAAAAGTAATGCAAATGGCTAAGAAGAAAGGTAATCTCATGGGCTTAAAAAACATCGTGCAAAAATAGGGAATTAAACGTGATTACAAAAACTTATTGTTTGGCGAATTTATTGTCTTTAAAGACTATAAACAGTGGGTTTCTGAATATTTTAACTTTAGCTGAAAAGGGATCCACCTAAAAAGAAGTTACGAATTTGTCAATTTTTGAACGCAATCCGTCGCTAACTCCTACCAATGGCAATCGTACGGTATCGCCACAAATTCCCAATTTTTTAAAAACCGTCTTTATTCCTGCGGGATTTCCTTCGGCAAAAATATAATCTATTGCAGGTGCTATTCTATACTGGATTTTATAGGCTTCGTCCACTTTTCTGTCGAGCCCGAGTTTTACCATTTTTGAAAATTCCTTCGGAAAACCTTCACCAATTACTGAAATTACCCCCGCGCCCCCAGCAAGGATCATCGGCAACGTAATCATATCATCTCCGGAAATTACAAGAAAATCTTTCGGGCAACCGGAAATAAGTTTCATTGCTTGTACGATATCGCCGGCAGCTTCTTTTATTGCTACAATTTTTTCGAAATCGTTCGCTAGACGGATTACCGTTTCCGGAAGCACATTTGAGGCCGTTCTTCCTGGAACATTATAAAGAATTATGGGAAGCGGCGCCGCTTTCGCAATCACTGCAAAATGTTGGTAAATTCCTTCCTGCGTAGGTTTGTTATAAAAAGGTGAAACCGAAAGAATCGCAGTAAACGCGGAAAGATCGCGGGTTTTCATTTCTGAAATTACCTCTTGGGTGTTGTTGCCGCCTATGCCCAAAACCAAAGGCAATCTTCCATTGTTTGCCGAAATAATAGTATCGATAACCAACTGCTTTTCTTCTTTTGAAAGTGTGGCACTTTCGGCGGTGGTGCCCAAAACAACCAAATAATCTATTCCATTTTCTATATTGAAATCCACCACTTTTTTCAATCCTTCCACATCTACGGAAAAGTCTTCCTTAAAGGGGGTTATTAATGCCACCCCGGTTCCAATCAGTTCTTTCATAATTATATTTTGTTCAGAATTTTCAAATATTTTTCCATCTCCATCTTCGTCTCTTCAAAATTGCTCGGATTGACTGCCAATAGTAAATCGTACAACCGGGCGTCTGCTCCTTTAAAACCCAATTTAAATTTTGCCTTGCTCATCGCCACCATCGAATCCAAAAATTCGTGTTTTTCTTTGTAAAAACCCACCAAAACATCAAAAGGAAAATTTAAGAATTCCAACGCATCTGTACTTTGTATCTCGCCCTGAAATGAAAATTCCTTATTACTTATCTGGTTGCTGCGCAAGGTGGGAATGCGGCGCCTGGTTTCAATAAAAGTGAATACTTTAATATCTTTTTCCTGCAGGCCTATTGACTTTCCGAATTTATAAAGCAATTCAAAATCGCTAAAGAAGGACTCATCCACCAAAAATCCCAAATATTTTAAAGGGGTATTTCTTTCTGAAACATCCCGCTCCTTCAATATTTTTTCGGTGTGTTTTTTTAAGGAACGCTGCTTTACTTTTTTCAACATGGAATAGCCAAATCTTGAGTCGCAAAAATAGGTTTTTTCAAGGTTTTTCTACTTTCAATTAAGAAATCATTTGCAAAAAATCATCTTCGGAAATAATGGCTACTCCCAGACTCTCGGCCTTTGTTTTTTTGCTTGGACCCATATTTTCACCGGCAACAACAAAATCTGTTTTTGAGGAAATGGAACCTGAAACCTTTCCGCCGTTATCCTCAATTAATTTCTTAAGTTCCTCGCGAGACACTTTGGTGAAAACCCCAGAAACCACAAAGGTTTTACCCTGTAATGTATCAGTTTGGTTAGCGAGCTTTTCTGCGGAAATTTCAAGTTGAACGCCGTACATTTTCAACCTTTCAATGGTTGCAATATTTTCTTCGGAAGCGAAAAAGGAAACCACACTTTGGGCGATCCGTTCGCCAATTTCATCAACCGATATTAGATCTTCTTCGGAAGCATTTCTTAAATTGTCGATCGTTTTATAATGCTTCGATAATTTTTTCGCGACGGTTTCGCCCACGTATCGAATTCCCAAAGCGAAAAGCACCCTCTCAAAAGGAATATTTTTTGAAGCTTCAATTCCTTTTATCATATTTTCCGCGCTTTTCTCCGCCATTCGTTCTAACGGAATTATCTGTTCCTGTTTTAACAAATACAAATCGGCGTAATTGTTTATCAGACCATTGTTAACCAAAAGCGTCACGGTTTCGCCACCCAGACCTTCAATATCCATCGCTTTCCGGGAAATAAAATGCTGTATGCGACCAATTATCTGCGGAGGACAACCATCAAAATTGGGGCAGTAGTGTTGCGCTTCTCCTTCATTTCGAATCAATTTTGTTCCGCATTCGGGACATTCCGAAATATATTCCGTCGGAACGGAATTTGGGTCGCGATGGGTAAAATCTACCCCTATTATCTTCGGAATAATTTCGCCCCCTTTTTCAACAAAAACAGTGTCGCCTTCGCGAATATCCAGTTTTTCAATTTGGTCGGCGTTGTGTAAAGATGCGCGTTTTACAATGGTTCCGGCAAGTTCCACAGGCTCCAAATTTGCCACGGGTGTAATTGCGCCAGTTCTTCCTACTTGATACGTAATTTGGTTCAAAACAGTGGAGACCTGTTCGGCCTTAAATTTATAGGCCATCGCCCAACGCGGCGATTTAGCGGTGTAGCCGAGTTCTTCCTGCTGTTGCAAATTATTCACTTTAACCACTACCCCATCGGTTTCATAGGGAAGTTCGTGGCGATGGATGTCCCAATAAGTTACAAACTCCAAAACTTCCTTCAAATTTTTAGCGAGTTTGGCTGCCTCGGGAACTTTAAAACCCCATTCGCGCGCTTTTTCTAAGCTTTCAAATTGGGTTTTTATGGGAAGCCTTTTGCCCTTCAAACTATATAAAAGGCAATCGAGCGGACGCTTGGCAACCTCAGCACTGTCCTGCAATTTTAAACTGCCGGAAGCAGTATTCCGTGGATTTCTGTAGGGTTCCTCGCCAGCCTCTACCCTTTCGGCATTCATTTTTACAAAACCTTCAAAAGGCAAAACAATTTCACCGCGAATATCAAAAAGTGGCGGATAATCGCCCTTCAACTGAAGCGGAACAGAACGAATGGTTTTCACATTTGCCGTAACATCATCACCCTGAAATCCGTCGCCGCGGGTAACGGCTTTTATTAGCTTGCCATTTTCGTAGGTCAAACTTATGGAAGCTCCGTCATATTTGAGTTCACACGTGAATTCTACTTCGCCGTCTACCATTTTTTCTATTCGTTTTTCCCAATCTTCCAAATCTTCCTTTGAATAGGAATTATCCAGCGAAAACATTCTATAATTATGCGGAACGGTTTCAAAGTTTTTGGTTATTTCGCCACCCACGCGCAAGGTTGGGGAATTGGCATCATAAAATTCCGGATGCGCTTTTTCCAATTCTTGGAGTTGCTTCAGTTTTTGGTCAAATTCCAAGTCAGAAATCGTGGGATTATCGAGGACGTAATAGTTATAATTGTGCTCGCGAAGCTGGTTGCGAAGGCTGGTGATTTGCTGTTCAATGTTCATGGAACAAATATAAAAAAGACTTGAGAAGTGGAATGTGGGCCGAGAGACATTTTCAGAAAGTAAAAATTGAAGATTTTGCGGAATCCGTTAGTTTTTTAAGTTCTTTCCTCATTCAGCCACTTTGGGATTCGCGGTGATTTAAATTCCTCCATTTTTTCAAGCAGTTTTATTGGGTTGGAATCCACCAACAAAAGTTCATAATTTTCCATGGAAAGAAAACCTTTACGGACCATTGTTTCCAGCATTTTTACGAGTTCGTTATAAAAACCGTTCACGTTCAGCAGACCAATTGGTTTTTGGTGCAGACCAAGTTGTAGCCAGGTCACTATTTCGAAAAGTTCCTCCAATGTGCCCATTCCGCCGGGCAGCGCTATAAAACCGTCACTTTCTTCCTGCATTTTCAGCTTGCGCTCGTGCATATTTTCAGTGGTAATGAGTTTTGTAAGCCCCAAATGCACTACTTCTTTCTTTTTCAGAAAATTCGGGATAATGCCAATTACTTCTCCATTGTTATCCAAAACACTTTTGGCCAGCGTGCCCATTACGCCAATCTTTGCCGCGCCGTAAACCAGGGTAATTTTACGTTCCGCGAAAATTTCTCCCATTTTTTTTGCGGCATCGGTAATTGCGAGATCATTGCCATCGCTACTTCCGCAGAAAACGCATATTTTTTCTAGTTTGTTCATTTCGTCTTTTAATTCAGTAAAAACATTCCCCCTTTAGGGGGCTGGGGGCGTGCATTTGAGCATTCGGTCCTTTTCGAAAATGTCTTTTTTCACTTCAATATTTTGAAAGCCTTGGCTTTTTAATAATTGGGCCAATTCATCAGCAAGGTACTCATTAATCTCGAAAAATAGTTTTCCGCAGGGCTTCAAATGGTTTTTTGCCAAATGGGAAATAGTTCGGTAAAAAAGAAGTGGATCTTCATTATTAACGTACAAAGCGGAGGCCGGCTCGTATTTCAAAACATTTTGCTGCATCTGTTTCTTTTCAAGTTCGCGGACGTACGGCGGATTGGAAACGATAACATCGTATTGCTTCGGAAGGGTTTTTATTTTTAAAATATCTGTTTGGAAGAAATCTATTTCGACTTCATTTATATCTGCATTTTTTTTGGCGATTTTTAATGCTTCCCTAGAAATATCCAAAGCTGAAACTTTAGTATTTGGAAGGTTTTTGGCGAGGGAAATAGCAATACAGCCGCTGCCGGTGCCGATATCAAGAAATTGTTGATTGTTGATTGTTGATTGTTGATTGTTGGATTCACTCAAAACCCACTCTACCAATTCCTCGGTTTCTGGGCGGGGAATTAGAGTGTGTTCGTTTACCGAAAAGGGAAGTCCGTAAAATTCGGTTTCTCCTAAAATATATTGAATGGGCTCATGGTTTTGGAGGCGAGCAAGTGCGCTTTGAAAATTTTGTATTGCATTTCTTGAAATTTCCTTTTCTGGATTCAGGGCAATTTCTATTCGGGAAAGTTGAAGATATTTTGCGGAAAGTATATTGAAGAATGACTGTATTTCTTCCGAAGGATAAATTTCCGAAAGAGCGGTTTTGAAATTATTTTTTAGTTCTGAAATTTTCATTCGTGAACATCCCCCTTTGCCCCCTTCAAAGTGGGAATTTTAGGAAGTTTTTATAAAGTTTTAATCATATGGACTGGACAGGAATAATGGCCCGTGTCGCCCATCGCGCATTCCAAATACTCAAAACCTGCTTGTTTGTAAAGTTTTTGCGCGTGCGTCATATATTCCATGGTTTCGAGATAACATTTTTCAAAACCAAATTCTCTTGCTTTTGCCAAACAAAATTCCATCATCTGTGCGCCAATTCCCCTTCCGCGGGCTTCGGGAAGAAAATACATTTTTTGGAGCTCGCACACATTTCCTTCAAAATTATCTAATTGTGCCACACCGGCTCCTCCAATTAATTTTCCGTTTTCTTCTACCACAAAATAAGCGGTTTTCGGTTTTTGATAGGTTTCAAACATACAATCCAACGATTTATCGGCGTATGCCGTGCCCACTTTTGGCACGTTGAAATCTTCCAAAACACTGCGTATTACGTTGGCAATTTGCGGATTGTCCCTCTTTTCAATTAGGCGAATTATTGGTGCGTCCATTCTAAGTAATTCCTTGTATTTTTACGGCGTGAAGATACACGAAAAATATATGTTGCGCTGCATCCAACTGGCCAAAAATGGACTCGGAACCACCTATCCCAATCCGTTGGTAGGCAGTGTAATCGTTCACAAAAACAAAATTATTGGCGAAGGCTGGCACTACAAATCCGGACTTCCGCACGCCGAAGTCAATGCCATCTGCAGCGTTCAAAATGAAGGCATTTTAAAAAACTCTACAATTTATGTGAGTTTGGAACCTTGCAGCCATTTTGGAAAAACACCGCCCTGCTCCGATTTGATTATTGAAAAAGGAATACAAAATGTCGTAATCGGCAGCACAGACCCAAATCCAAAAGTGGCGGGCAAGGGAATCGAAAAATTGAGAAACGCAGGATGCGAAGTAACTGTGGGCATTTTGGAGGACAAATGCAACGATTTGAACAAGCGCTTTTTCACTTTCCATTCAAAAGGTAGACCGTATATTTTTCTGAAATGGGCGCAAACTGCCGATGGATTTATCGCGCCTAAAAAAGAAACCCGAAAGGAAACCAAACCGGTATGGATTACCAATGAATTTTCGCGACAGTTTGTGCATAAAATGCGTGCTGAAGAACAATCAATTTTAGTTGGTACCAACACTGTTTTACAGGATAATCCGTCGCTGACCATTCGTGAATGGTCTGGCAAAAATCCGCTCCGCCTTGTAATTGACAAACAGCTGAAAATTAGCAGAGATTTTTCAATTTTTGACGGAAGTGCAAAAACAATTGTTTTCAACGGAAATGAAACCAAAACTTCAGAAAATGTGGATTTTGAAAAAATTAATTTTTCAAAGGAAATTTCAAAACAGATTTGCGATTATTTATTTGAAAATAACATCCAATCCGTGATTATTGAAGGCGGGGCGCAGACACTTCAAACATTTATAGATGCGAATCTTTGGGATGAAGCCTATATTTTTAAAGGCAATATTTCTTTCGGTGAAGGAATTCCCGCGCCGAATTTCAAGGGTAAATTTATTTCAGAAGAATACTTCAAAAAAGACACTTTACAAATCTTCAAAAACCAAAAACATTGATCGCATTATTACTGAGTGTACTCTCCTCCACACTGATTTTTGTGGCATTCAAACTTTTTTCCCGTTTCAAGATAAATACACTGCACGCCATTGTAGTCAACTATATTACGGCCTGTATTCTCGGGCTTATTTTGCAGGAAGGGGAATTTAAAATTTCCGAAACCATTCAAAATAATTGGTTTCCATACGCTTTGGGATTGGGTTTTTTATTTATAATCGTTTTTAATTTAATGGCGCTTACAACACAAAGAAGCGGACTTTCAGTTGTTTCGGTAGCAACAAAAATGAGCGTGGTAATACCCGTGGTTTTCGGCATTGTTTATTATAACGAAAGCTTGGGTTTCCTAAAGTTGGCAGGAATAATTTTGGCGCTCATTGCGGTTTATTTGGCTTCCATAAAAACAACGGACGGACTTGCCATAAAAACGAAAAACCTTATTTACCCGATACTTGTTTTTTTGGGAAGTGGAGTTATTGACAGCACCATCAAGTTTTTGGAAGGTGCATTCGTAGCGAAGGAAGACGTGCCATTATTCTCGGCAAGTATTTTCGCGGCGGCGGGAACTATTGGATTTTTAATGATTGTGATCAATGCTTTCCGGGGAAAATTTCAATTTAACGTAAAAGATGTAATTGGGGGATTCGCTTTGGGAATTCCGAATTACTTCAGTATTTATTTTCTGGTGCAGGCACTGCGCAGCGGAATTTTGGAAAGTTCCGGTATTTTTACAATAAATAATGTAGCCATTGTCATGGCATCTACTTTAGTCGGCATTTTACTTTTTAAGGAAAAATTACTTCCCAAAAATTGGCTGGGGATTATTCTGGCGATCGCCGGAATAGTATTGATTGCGCTTGAAAAATGGAATGTTGGGTGACGGGTGACGGGTGACCGTTGACAGGTGACAGGTGACAGGTGAATTTAAATAGAAATGGATACAGCAAAGGATACATACAAAACCATTTTAAAACCTTCCAAAGAGGTGCTTTTTAAGGAAAAGGGAAGTAAGTTTTTTGGGTATGCATTTCCTGTCACTAATGAAGAGGAAATAAAGGAACATCTCGAAACCCTTAAGAAACAGCACCACACGGCCCGCCATTGGTGTTATGCCTGGCAACTTGGAAAATCGTATGAGCATTATCGCGCCAATGATGACGGTGAACCTTCAAATAGTGCGGGAATGCCAATTTTTGGTCAGCTGCAATCCTTTGATGTTACCAATGTTTTAGTTGTAATTGTACGCTATTTTGGGGGAACAAAACTCGGCGTGGGTGGATTGATACAAGCGTATAAAACAGCAGCACAAATGGCTTTGGAAGTCTCAAAAATTGTTGAGAGAACCATTGATGAAACCTTCATCTTAAAATTTGAATATCCCGAAATGAATACGGTAATGCGTATTTTAAAAGAAGAAGACATTAAAATTATCGACCAAAAAATGGAGCTGACCTGCGAAATGGAAATTTCAGTACGCAAGAAAGAAGCAACCCGAATATTTGAAGTCTTCGAAAATACCTATAAAGTTTCCATCAAAAAACTGGATAAATAAAAGCCGTCTATTCTTTTAGCTTTTCAATCAAATACTCCGGCGCTCTTCGCAACTTTTTTGTAACGGTGTCGACAAAAACCAAAACCGTGGTCGCGGTCGCCAAAAGTTGTTTGGATTCATTATAAATTTCATAGTAAAATTCAATTTTTACCGATGGAATTTTTTTGAGTTTTGTGCTCACTGTAAGTAAGTCGTCGTAAGTCGCCGGCAGCTTATAATCTATACTAAAATGCACCACGGGAAGCTGAATGTTATTAGCCTCCATCCATTTATAGGAGAAGCCGAGTTCGCGGAGCCATTCAGTCCTGCCCTGTTCGAGATATTGGGCATAATTGCCGTAATATACAACTCCCATTTGGTCGGTTTCTCCATAACGAACCCTAATATTTGTAAGTGTATTCTTCATCATTTATGGGCTAAAACAAATTCTTTTTTTGTAGTTTTAGCGAAAGGGAAGTATGGGGAAAAAAAACTAAAAATTCAATACCCGCATGGTTTTTTTTTTCATTTTTTTGTTCACATATTTGCATCGTTAGGAAATAGTTCGGGAACACTCCATCCCCTATTTTTTAGCCGCCCCTTTTTAAAAAACAAGAACACAAATTTTTACTATGAGCAAAACTGCGGAATCGGTTTGGAACAATTGTTTGGCCTTCATCGAAGATAATATAACTTCGCAAGCATACAAAACTTGGTTCGAGCCTATTAAAGCGGTAAAGCTTATGGATAATGCTCTTAGCATTCAGGTACCCAGTAAATTTTTTTACGAATGGCTTGAAGAACACTACGTAAAAATCCTAAAAGTTGCGCTTACAAAGGAGTTGGGCACAACGGCAAAATTGGTGTACATCATAAAAATGGAAAACACTTACGGGAACAAGCAACCCTTTACCGAAAGAATTCCAAGCGCCAACCGAAGCAATATGCAATCGCAGGAAGTTGATGTTCCGCTGAAAAATAAAAATCCGGAGCTCAAGAATCCTTTTGTTATCCCTGGCATCCGCAATGTAAAAATTGAATCCCAATTAAACCCGAATTATAATTTTGATAGTTTTCTTGAAGGCGAATCCAACCGTTTGGCTCGAAGTGCAGGACTTGCAGTAGCCAACAAACCCGGAGGAACCTCATTTAACCCGTTGCTAATTTTTGGCGGAGTAGGCTTGGGAAAAACACATTTGGGCCACGCAATTGGGGTTGATATAAAAGATAAATATCCGGAAAAAACAGTGCTTTATATTTCCGCTGAAAAATTTACGCAACAATATATTGAATCGGTAAAAAAGAATAACCGAAACGACTTTATTCACTTCTATCAAATAATTGATGTTTTAATAGTGGATGATATCCAGCTCCTTTCGGGAAAAGCTGGAACGCAGGATGTGTTCTTTCATATTTTCAATCATCTTCACCAAAACGGAAAACAGGTAATTTTGACCAGCGATAAAGCACCTGTAGATATGATTGATATTGAACAACGCTTGCTTTCCCGTTTTAAATGGGGACTTTCAGCAGAATTGAACCACCCGGATTACGATACACGAGTTGCCATTATAAAAAACAAATTATATCGCGATGGTGTTGAAATGCCGGAGGATATTGTAGAATTTTTGGCGAATAACATCAAAACAAATATCCGCGAACTGGAAGGCGCCATTATTTCGTTGATTGCGCATTCCTCCTTCAATAGGCGCGAGATTACCATTGATTTGGCCCGCAAAATTGTGGATAACTATGTGAAGCACACAAAACGTGAAGTTTCCATTGATTATATTCAAAAAGTGGTTAGCGATTACTTTCAGATGGATGTTGATACCCTTCAATCCAAAACCCGAAAGCGACACATTGTGCAGGCCCGACAGTTGGCTATGTTTTTCGCGAAAAAATTCACAAAAGCTTCGCTCGCTTCCATTGGCTCGCAGATAGGGCAACGGGACCACGCAACAGTACTACACGCTTGCAAAACCGTGGATAACCTTTCCAGCACCGATAAACAATTCCGCAAATATGTGGAAGATCTTAACAAGAAACTTACCCTTTAGGTTTTCGAGTTTCGGGTTGCAGGTTGTTTAGAACTTATTCAATAACACAAAAACCCCTTTTTCATTTTGAAAAAAACAAAAATCCTTATGGTATGTCTCGGCAATATTTGTCGTTCCCCATTAGCCGAAGGCATTCTTAAATCTAAGATAGATACTTCAAAAGTACAAGTAGAGTCAGCGGGAACGGGGCATTGGCATGTGGGCGATTTGCCCGACAAAAGAAGTATTGCAGTGGGGAAAAAATACAAAATAGATATCACCGATCAACGCGGAAGGCAATTTAGTGCAAAGGATTTCGACGATTTTGATATTATTTATGTTATGGACAGCAGTAATAGAGAAGACGTGCTGAGCCTTGCAAAAAATGACGAACAACGTCAAAAAGTAAAACTAATATTAGACGAAATCTTCCCCGGTGAAAATGTGGATGTACCAGATCCATATTTAGGTGGTCCGGAAGGATTTGAAAATGTATTTTCAATGCTGGATAAAGCTTGTGAGCAAATTGCCCAAAAACTATAGAACGTTTATTGGCAGTTTTGTGTAACTTAGGCATTAAAATGCACGCTATGAAAAAATTATTCCTTTTTCGCCCTTTTTCTTTTATCCCTCCAAATTTTTTCTCAACCCAATATAGAAATTTCGCTGTATGCAGAGGGTTTTAACAGTCCACTGTTCATAACCAATGATGGAATTTTTGAAACAACAAGTTTATATGTCGTGGAACAGGGTGGGAAAATAAAAATACTTTCAAACGGGGTAATCAATCCCGTGCCCTTTCTTGATATTTCCGGACAAATTTCCTCCGGAAGCGAGCGAGGGTTACTTGGTTTGGCATTTCATCCAGATTATGCAGACAACGGCTATTTTTATGTAAATTATACAAAACAAAATGGCGACACCCAGGTTTCAAGATTTACCCGTGATCCGGCAAATCCTGATATTGCCGACCCGACATCAGAGCTTCCCATAATTGGTTATAGCCAGCCATTTGCCAACCATAACGGTGGTTGTTTGGCTTTTGGGCCAGATGGTTATTTGTACATTGGTTCAGGCGATGGCGGCAGTGGTGGCGACCCCGGCAACCGGGCCCAAAATATAAACCTTCTCTTGGGAAAACTTCTGCGAATTGACGTAGACAATCCTTCTGGAGGGAATAATTACGGAATTCCTGCAGACAATCCCTTTGTTGGAAACCCGAATGCCAAAGGAGAAATTTGGGCCTATGGATTGAGAAATCCGTGGCGCTTTTCATTTGATTTTACTGATAATAATCTGTGGATTGGTGACGTAGGCCAAGGAAATATTGAAGAAGTAGATCGCACGGCAACTACCGAGGCCGGGTTCAATTACGGGTGGCGTTGTTATGAAGGCTCGCAACCCTACAATACAGAAAATTGCCCACCACAATCTGAATTAACATTTCCCTGTATACGAATACAACCACAATAGTGGAAATTGTTCCATCACCGGCGGATATGTTTATCGCGGAAATGGCTACCCTACATTCACCGGGCATTATTTTTATGCCGATTACTGCAGCGGCAAATAGGAAGAATTGATGAAAATGGGTAATAAAATTGGAGGAGGTATACTTCTGGAAAAAACTGGGTTTCTTTTGGTGAAGGTGTATAACAAGAATCTTTATATAGTGGATATAAGCGGCGGTACAATTTATAAAATTTAGGCAGTATTCTTTCCATAGAGGAGGTAGCGAAGGAAGGTGGTATCGTTATGCTTCCCAATCCAACTTCCGATATGGTTTCATTTAAGTCGAAAGACAGTCAAATTGATTCGATAACCATAGTTGATATAAAAGGAAGTATTTTGCTTTCGGAAGAAAATATCGGCAATGCCCAAAAAACCATTTCCGTTTCCAACCTCGACTCCGGTATTTATTTCGTGAAAATTTCAACCCAAAATGGGCGTACGGAAGTAAAGAAATTAATTGTTCTGTAATTTTTGAAATGAATTCCAAAAAAGGCAATCTTTATTTAATTCCCTGCCCATTAGGAGATGTTGAGCCATTGGCCGTACTTCCACATTCGGTAAAGGGAGCAATTGAGAAAATTGATCATTTTATTGTGGAGCATGAAAAAAATGCGCGGCGATTCATAAAAAGCATTGTTCCAGAAAAACAACAATCCCTTTTAAAAATCCAGGAAATAAACAAATTCACTTCTATCGAGGAAATTCCGTCTATGCTAAACCCGTGTCTGGATGGTTTTGACGTAGGGGTAATTAGCGATGCAGGCTGCCCTGGAATTGCAGATCCTGGAGCAAATGTTGTCCATTTTGCACATGAAAAAGGTATTAAGGTAATTCCCATGGTTGGTCCCTCCTCTATTTTATTGGCTATGATGGCAAGTGGCTTTAACGGCCAAAATTTTGCATTCAATGGATATCTGCCCATTGAAAAACACGAGCGAAAAGCAGCGATAAAACAAATGGAAAAATTATCAAAGGACCAGAATCAATCGCAATTATTCATTGAAACACCCTATAGGAACAATCAGCTTTTACAAAGTTTTCTTGAAGTTTTGAATCCACAGACCAATCTTTGCGTAGCCTGTGATATTTCGTTGCAAACTGAATATATTAAAACCGCTCCGATCCATCTATGGAAAAAAATAAAGGTGGACCTTCATAAAAGACCCACCTTATTTATTTTTCACGGTTAGCGGTTTACAATATCCGAGGCCGTCTGTTGGGAACAATATGGGAAGTATCGTAACCAGAAAATTTCTTTAAATAATAACGGATTGAAGTACCGTTAGCATCCTGAAAACCATCTTCGCCGGCGCTTCGCAAGAATTTTTTTACGTTTCCGGCCCCAGCCAAATGTGCCGCTGCCAAAATTCCTGACTCTGTAACCTTTACCCCACCAATTGTTTTGCCGGAATATCTTTTAATATCCTTCCGAAGTACCCATTTATTCAAGGAAGTATAGGCCAAAAATGCCTCTTCCTGCTGGCGGGTGTCGTACAGAAAATTATCCGCATTTTTTATGCCCATCATACTGAGCGTGGAGGCGGAAAATTGGTACTTTCCAAGGTATCCAAAGTCATTGATTGTATAATAGTTTCCTCGGGATTCCTTAAAGCCAAGTGCTTCCTTAAATCCTAAGTAGGTTTTGCCCAGAAATAAATAGTATTTAGGAGTAACAGGAGCAATAAAAGGTGAAAAATCCGCCTCGGTCGGCACATTGTAATTCAGCTCCAATCCTGTAGTTCTGTAGCAAGAAAAATCAAATTTATCCTTTGAAATGAAACCTGTCCCTACTACTACGGTAACAACAAGTAAAACTGCAATAAAGTATAATTTGTGTTTCATCAGTTTTTAAAATTTGATAGAAAAAATTCCATCTCGTTTCAGCGCGCAAAGATAGGGCTTTTTTTAAAAATCTGATTTTTAGGCTGTTAAATATATGTGAAAAAGAAAAAGCCAGGCTTGTCAACCTGGCTTTTATCAATAATTATAATGTCGCTCTGGCGTTATTGTCTGGGATTACTGAAGAAATATCGTAATCGAAAAAACGCGTCATGTATTTTGTAATTGGTACATGATTGGCGTCCTTAAAAACGATTTCTCCTTTGCTGTCCAGAAATTTTTTAACATTTCCGGCACCTCCCAGGTGTGCTGCGGCCAAAAGGCCCGATTCGGTTATCTTAACACCATTGATTATTTGGCCATTGAATTTATCAATGTAATCCCGAAGAACCCATTTGTTTTTGGAAATTAAGGCTTCAAAAGCCTTTTCCTGTAACAAAGGGGAATTTAAAAAACGGGTTGCATTGTAAACTCCCACCCAACGAAGGGTAGAACGGCCAAACTGGTATTTGCCCAAATAACCCAATCTGTTCACAGCTCTGTAATTACCACTGCTTTCGCTAAAGCCGAGGTCATAACAGAAACCTAGAAACGACTTCCCAAGAAAGGGAACACTATCTTGGGAATTCAGATTCACTTCATATTCGTAAGGAACATGGGCTACGTTCCCAACAACATTTCTCGTGAATATGGAACTGCTGTATTCCTCTTTTTTCGAAGAGAATGCCGAGATTATAAATACAACCACGGCCAGCAGCGCAGACAATTTCATAAAACGTTTTGTCATGTTTTACTTAGTTTTAAAGGTTATAATTATTGCCCCACCGCCTTGTGCGGTGGCGAAATAAAATCTTTAGAAACAAACACGCATTTTCGGCAAATGCATATTCGCCGCGCTTAATGAAATTATTGTGCCAAAGAACGTATGATATTCAAATTTATAACTTGAATACCACTTACTTACGAAGAATAAAAATAGGCAGATTTAAAGAAATAGGAGAAGGCTTAACACACTTTAACCCGCTTCTTAAAAGGTTTTAACAAATTTGGAAGCGATAAAATTATCGATTTAGCCCTTGCTCATTTACCCAGCGCACATATTCAGCTTTATTGCGGTTATGCTGCGCAAGATTTTTGGAGAATTTGTGATAGCCAAAATTAGATACATCGGCCACAAAATAATAATAATCGTGTTTTTCAGGATTTAGCACCGCATCAATCGAGGAAATATCGGGCATTGTGATAGGGCCGGGAGGAATTCCCGCATATTTATAGGTGTTATACGGCGAATCTAATTCCAAGATCTGCGTATAGCACTCTTTTAATAATTTGATTGTAATCGCCTGTTTTACGTTTTAAAGCATAGATAACTGTCGGGTCGGCCTGCAATAGCATTCCGGCTTTTATCCTGTTCAGATATACGCCCGCTACCCTCGGCCTTTCCTTTACTTTTGCGGTTTCTTTTTGAACTATTGCCGCAAGTGCAATTACCTGCTCTTTTGAAAGCCCCAGGTTTTCGGCCTTCTTCCATTCTACTTTCATTCCAAAACCTTTCATATTCCGTTTTCATTCGGTTTCTGAAAGTTTCCGCAGAACTGTTCCAATAAAATTCATAGGTATTCGGAATATAAAGTGAAAGCGCATTTTCTTCATTCAAGCCTTCTTCTTTTAAAAAAACCGAATCGCGCATCGCGTTCAAAAGTGAAACACTGTCCGCCTCAATCTGTTTTGAAATATGGCCCGCCAAATCTTCCAAACGTTCTTGATTGTTGAATTTTACATCAATGGGCACATTCGTGCTGCGCAGCACATTTACAATATCATTATTCGTCATTCCCTTCCGAATAATATAGTGACCCGGCTTAATATTGGAGGTATATTTCTTTTGGTTCGCAACAGTTAAAAACGATTCTGAATCCTTCAAAAAAGGTTCCAATTCCGACATAACATCAGTCATAGTGGCATTGGTTGGGATATAAACATGCGCTTCAGAATTATTGAAAGCGGTATTCCCGGAAAAGGCCGTATCGTAAACATACCAAGCAAAAACGCCCATTCCCACGGCGCCCAACAATACAATAATTAGCAAGATTTTTTTTATGTACATCGTAGGATTTAGGGATTAGGGATTAGTTGATATAAATATTCACTTTTATAGATTCCGTCTGAAAAGACCCAGTCTTTTTTGATGCCGCTCCTTTCGAAACCGGCATTTTCAAACAAGCGGATACTGGCTGCGTTTTCTTCGGTAATTCCTGCAAAAATTTGGTGTATTTTTAAATTTCTGAAAGAATAATTGCAAACCAATTCCAATGCTTCCGACGCAAAACCCTTTCTTTTTTCTTCTTCTGAAAAAATAACTATTCCCACCCCAACTCTTTTGTTGCTGGGATCAAAGTCGAAAAGATCGATAAAACCGATAGGCGAATTTTCTGTGTTTTTACAGATTACAAGCCGCAACTGTTTCACATCGTAAATGTCGCGATGGCTATTGTCCAAATATTGCCGAAGAATAAATTTTGAATACGGAGTATTTGTATTGCTCACTTCCCAAAGGTTCTCATCATTTTCCAATTCATACAGAAAATCGAGATCAGAAGGTTCCAGAGCACGCAGAAATACGGATTTTCCCTTGAGTGTCATCATTGCCAAATTCCTTTAAATACTTGTATTGCCGGCCCTTCCAAAAATATATTTTTATAGCTGGTCTTACTTTTTTCAAAACGTACCTGCAGTTGGCCGCCGCGTGTTTTTAAAATCACTTTATTTTCTGAAGTTTTTCCCATTTCAAACATTGCAAGCGCAACCGCGGTTACGCCCGTGCCGCAGGATAAGGTTTCATCTTCAACGCCACGCTCGTAGGTTCGCACCGCAAAAATATTGTCTTTTTTCGTGCTCCACAAAATTTATGTTTGCCCCTTCTTTTCCGTAGATTTTATTACGAATTTCTCTTCCATTGGAAAAAACATCGTAGTCGCCAAGATTTGAAACCATTTCTAACGTGATGCGGCGATCCGGTATTCAAAAATGCATCCTTTTCATAAATAGTTACAATTCTCGAACATTATTCATTTTCAGGGAAACCCAATCATTTTCAACGGTCGCTTCGTGTAGTCCATCCACAGCTTTAAAAGTTGCCTTTGTAGAAATTATGCCCAAAAACTTTGCAAATTGCGCAATGCACCTTCCGCCGTTGCCGCACATGGAGCTCAAATTTCCATCACTATTGTAATACACCATTTTGAAATCTGCCGAAGGATGGTTTTCCAATAAAATCAGGCCGTCAGCGCCAACGCCAAACCTGCGGTCACAAATCTTGGCTACAAGCGAATTGTCTTCCTTCGGAAATAATTCATCACGGTTATCAACCATCACAAAATCGTTTCCGGTACCCTGATATTTATAAAAGGTGATTTCCATAGTGGGCAAAGATATAAAAAGCGAAGCAGGGAAATCTGAAAACAAGGGCGTTAAATGCACGTTAAAAGTAGGATTTCGGCATACTATTTTCTTTCCCTGATTGTTACTTTTGTGGAAGTATTAAAACAATGTTTCTTCAAAACAGGATTTTTTCCTTCGTTCTTCCCAGGAAAGAATTCTGAAAACAGTTTGAAATGAACACATTTATATCGATTTTGAACTATACTTCTTTTACTAACTAAAAACACATTTTAAAATGAAACAGACAATCCGTTTATTTGTGGTAGCGCTGTTTGCCGGCGCAATTACACTTGGGGCCTACAAACTTTTTGAGGAAAAGGAACATTTTTCTTTCGCCCCTCAAACTTCTTCAAATTTTATTCCCGCGAATTATTCCACAGCACCCGGTGCACTTGACACAGATTTTACCGCGGCTGCCGAAAAAACGGTGCACGCCGTGGTTCACGTAAAAAACATGACCATTAGCACCCAACCCACCAATATTCTTGAATATTTTCAGGGAGGCGGCCAACCCCGTGCTATGATTGGCAGCGGGAGCGGTGTAATTATTTCGCCCGATGGATATATAGTCACAAATAACCACGTAATTGCAAATGCTTCCGAACTGGAAGTTACGCTCAATAATAATAAAACCTACAAAGGAAAACTCGTTGGTACAGATCCGGTAACCGATATTGCGTTGGTGAAAATTGACGGCGACGAAGAATTTCCGTACATTCCTTTTGGGGATTCCAACAACGTAAAACTTGGCGAATGGGTGCTCGCGGTAGGTAATCCATTTAATCTTACCTCCACGGTTACAGCGGGAATTATCAGTGCAAAGGCGCGCGATTTGAATCAATTTGACGGAAATCCGCAATCCTTTATCCAAACCGATGCCGCGGTAAATCGTGGTAACAGTGGTGGCGCGTTGGTAAATACACAAGGCGAACTTATCGGTATTAATACTGCAATTACTTCGGAAACCGGCAGTTATGTTGGTTATTCCTTTGCCGTTCCTTCAAATAATGCCCGAAAGGTAATTGAGGATATTATGGAATACGGAAACGTACAGCGCGGAATTCTCGGCATTCAGGTAGGAAATATTAATCCACAAGTGGCTGAAAAATATGGGATAAACGAAAGCCAAGGCGTTTTTGTTGGTGGAATCGAAAAAGGAAGCGGTGCTGATAAAGCGGGCATTAAGGAAGGCGATATCATAAAACAATTGGACGGATATCCCGTTACAAAATTTGCAGATCTTGCCGGATATTTAGGTTCAAAACGACCAAATGATGTTGTGCAGGTAACCATTGTGCGTAATGGCAATGAAAAGACCATTCCTGTAACATTAGTAAAATTAGAAACCTTTTCAATTGACGATCTTGGATTGGAGGTTAAAAATACCTCTGAGGCGGAACTGCATGAACGCGGCTTGAAAAACGGTGTAACCGTAACCCGAGCGCTGACTCCCGAAGTTGCACAGTATAAATTGGAAGGAATTATTATCACCAAAATTAATGATGAAACCGTAAAAAATATTGACGACGTAAAGCGTATAATGACCCAACGCGATTACCGTTCGCCCATAAAAATGACTTTTATGGACCGACAGGGCACGATTAACTCCTTTATATTTAGGTAGAAAATTTTAATTCTTTTTTGAAAAAACACCGCTGAAAATCAAAACTTTCAGCGGTGTTTTTATTTTTGGTTTTTATTTCCACACAACAATTGAAATAAGTATTTTTGCACCAAATTTAAACCCTCCTAAAATCCATCCTTATGAGTTTTGATGACGTTTATGAAAAAGAACTTTCATTTCAAACTGACCGCCGAAAAGCTTCGGTAGAATTTATTAAGATCATTAGCGATCTTTGGTACGATAAGTCAATTGAATTGGTGCTTTTCCGAAACCAACTTATAGATCGCAATGTGAGCGAAATCTTGAACCTGCACGAATATGCGGGCGAATTCGTTCAAAAACCAATCTCCATTTTTGATTCTGTTGAAATTGCACAGGCCATCAAAACCTTGGACCTTCCGCCGGCAAAACTTGACATTGGTAAACTGACCTACGAATTCCATTTGGAGGACGATAAATATTCCAACGCCCTCGCCTTCGTTTCAGATAAATTGAAGAATGCGAAGGAAACAAAAAACATAGTTCCAAAAGACGTAGTTCTTTACGGTTTCGGCCGCATTGGCCGATTGTTGGCACGCGAACTTATGACGCGCACCGGACAAGGAAACCAGCTCCGCCTTCGTGCTATCGTGGTTCGCGGAAAAATGGACCAAACAGTTTTGGACAAACGCGCTTCCCTTTTACAATATGATTCCGTTCACGGTGATTTTTCAGGCACCGTGCGCACCGATCTTGAAAATAGTGCCTTGATAATAAACGGGACCACTGTTCATATAATTTCGGCAAACAATCCGGAAGATATCGATTATACCCAATATGGTATTGAGGACGCTTTGGTGATTGACAACACCGGTGCATTTCGCGACGATAAAGAATTAAGTCGCCATTTAAAATCCAAAGGCGCTTCAAAAGTATTACTTACCGCGCCTGGAAAAGGAGTTCCGAATATCGTGCACGGGGTAAACCAAAATGAATACGATCCAGACAAAGTGGATATTTTTTCGGCAGCCAGCTGTACTACCAACGCCATTACTCCAATTCTGAAAGCCGTTGAAGAAACCTTTGGTGTGGTTCGCGGGCATTTGGAAACCATACACGCATATACAAACGACCAGAATTTGGTTGATAATATGCACAGTAAATACCGCCGGGGCCGTGCCGCTGCGCTAAATATGGTAATTACCGAAACCGGCGCCGGAAGCGCCGTGGCAAAAGCTTTGCCCGCATTGGCCGGTAAGCTTACTAGCAACGCTATTCGTGTCCCTGTACCCAATGGCTCGTTGGTTGTTTTGAATCTTGAAGTTGCGAAGCCTACTTCAATAGATGGAATAAATGCCGCGATGAAAAAATATGCCCTCGAAGGCGATTTAGTTGAACAGATAAAATATTCATTGAGCAACGAACTTGTTTCCAGTGACATTGTGGGTTCTTCGGCTCCTGCTATTTATGACAGCAACGCAACCATTGTTACAGAAGACGGTAAAAACTTGGTGCTGTATGTTTGGTATGACAATGAATATGGCTACAGCCATCAAGTTATCCGCTTGGCGAAATACATTGCCAAGGTTCGCAGATACACGTATTATTAATAGATAGTCAACATATTATTTTTGAAAAAAATCCTGCTGTTTGGTCAGCGGGATTTTTTTTATATATTTGAAACCTCCCCTATTTTAACATTTTCTTATGAAATTTTACGCTAACCTACTCATTTCCATTTGCTTCCTTTCATTTTCAATTTTATTAAATTCATGTTCAAAAGACAGCGATGAGCCAACACACCAAGAAACTGAGACAGAAATAATTATTTCGGTAGCCGATTTTTCAAAAACCATAGATGAAAATGAAAAAAACAATTTTATAATAGGCACCGTTGTAGCGAGTACAAACCGCGGTTCCCTAACCTACTCCATCGGAGAGCAAAGTCTGGCAGGAGCATTCAACATAAATGAAACAACGGGCGAATTGACAATTGCGAACTCAGAGTTTTTCGATTTTGAAACCAATCCAATTCTTACTGCCACCGTAAAGGTCGAAAATGGAAATGTTTCAAAAACAGCTTCGGTAACAATTTCATTAAGTGACATTGATGAAAATGTAGTTTATACTGGTTCCAAGCAATTGTTCACCCAAAATGAGGTGAATAATTTTGGAGCCAATGGATATACCATTATTACCGGAACGATTTTGATAGGAAGTCTGGAAGGAATTGAAAGCGAAATAACCGATCTGAGCCCTCTGCAAACGCTTACGAGCATAGGCAATCAATTAAACATTCTCTATAACTCCAGCCTCACGAAACTTGACGGGCTACAAAATATTAAAGAAATAGGCGGAACGCTGAATATTTATGATAATCCCGTATTAAAAAATTTAGATTCCCTTTCGGGTATCAAAAATGCCCAGGGAATTTCCATTTATAGAAATGTGAATCTGGAAAACGTTGATGGTTTTCAACAAATATCTTCGCTTGAAAATACATTGTACGTAGATAGCAATGATAAATTGAAAAATTTAGATGGGCTCGAAAATATTGAAACTATTGGAGAGGACGCATATATTGTAGCCAATCCGTCACTCCAGCATATCGATGGATTGAAAAATATAAGGTCCATTTCTGGGAAAATAGAAATAGCTGGAAATACCTCCCTTCAAAATATTGAAGGCCTCAGTGGACTTACATCTCTTGCTGAAGATGTTTTGATTCTTAACAACCCAAATTTAACTACCATCGCAGGTTTGCGGAATATTACCACCACGGAAGATGTATCCCTTTCCATTACCGACAATGCTAGCCTTACCGATATCAACGCGCTTTCTAATTTCGACATATTACAGGGTTTAATCATAGAAAGGAACGCTTCTTTAGCAAATATTGATGGATTGAGTGGCCTTTCTAACGTGGGTTGGATCAGTATCAACTACAATCCATTATTGACAAATCTAGATGGATTAAGCGGTGTAGGCTCTACTATGAGTAGTATTGGAATTATGAACAATGCCTCGCTTCAAAATATTAATGGCCTTGGCAACCAAACCAGCCTTTCTGGCCCATTGAATATTGGAGACAACCCAATGCTACAAAACTTGGACGGCCTACAAGCCATTACGCACATAGGAGGTTCTGTTTTGTTGCAGAACCTTCCCATTCAAAATTTGAACCCATTGAGCAGCCTTACCTATGTGGGTGGTCAATTGAGGATTATGGATAACCTTCAGTTAAGAGACTTTTGTGGTCTGATTCCCCTGTTACAAAATAATGGCCTTATAGGGGACTATAGAGTCCGTGATAATGCCTACAATCCATTGCCCACTGATATTCTGAACGGCAACTGCAGCCAGTAATCCTTATTATAAATTCTTAAAATGAAAATCCTGAAATTTACTTTCCTCTCAAAATTATTCGTCCTTTTTATTGTGCTTGGTTTTATTTCCTGCTCAAAAGACGACAACAATTCTTCACAATCTGATTCTTCGATAACGGTGGCCGATTTTTCAAAAACGTTGGATGAAAATCCACAAAAAGGCGCCTCAATTGGCACTATTTCGGCAAGCACAAATAATGGAACTTTAGCCTTTGAACTTGTTGAAGATTCGCCCAACGGGGCGCTCTATCTTAATGCCGCAACCGGAGCGCTTACCGTGGCCAATGAAACCCTTTTCGATTTTGAAACGAACCCGAAAATTACCGGCACTGTAAAGGTTATTAATGGCGATATTTCAAAAACCGCTTCAATAATAATTACCCTGAACGATTTAGAGGAAGAAAATGTTTATGTGGGCAGTATTGAGCTAAAAACACAACAAGAGGTAAACGATTTCGGGAGGAATAATTACACCCGAATTGAAGGGTCTTTAACAATAGGCTCTTTGGAAGAATATGAGTATAGTGATATTACCGACTTGTCTCCTTTACAAAGTATTGAAAAAACTGATTACAGTTTAATTATTGTGAGAAACCCAAATTTAATCTCGACCGTTGGTCTAAACATAAGCGAGATAGGCTCTCAACTTGCCATAGTAGAAAATTCTTCCCTAGAAAGTTTGAAAGGCTTTAAAAGCGTTACTTTGTTACCAATTGGTTTATTTCTAGCCCAGAACAGTGCATTAATTGATTGTTCTGACCTAAATAGTATTACTGAAATGGGAGATCTTTTTATTGGAGGTTGTCCAATGCTTGAAAATATTGATTGGCTAACAAATTTAAAATCCATTAACAGTGGAGGAATTCACATCAACAGTTGTAATTCAATTAAAAATATTGATGGTCTCAGCAACATTACAAATTTGACTGGTGAATATGTATATGTTGAGATAAGTAACAATACCGCACTTGAAAATTTGAGCGGGCTTCACAACCTCTCGGCAAGCGTGCGTTATCTCACCATTGATGGCAACAGTTCTCTTTTAAGCTTACAGGGTATCGAAAATATTGTTCCCTTTCAAAATTTAAATATTTCAAGAAACAATTCGCTCCAAAATTTAAACGGGCTGGAAAAAATTACAGAGCTATATGATAGCTTGACCATAGTAAGGAACAATTCCCTAACAGACCTTCATGGCTTAGACAATTTAAATTCTGTTAATTCCTTCGCCACTATAAATAACAATGAAAAATTAGCAAGTTTAAACGGATTGGAAAATTTGTCCGAAGTTTTTATACTTGAGTCCGGAAACAATCCTCAGCTTTCAAATTTTTGTGCTTTGCAAAATTTAGTTTCTGAAGATCCAAATATCAGCCTTAATATCCACCACAACGCCTACAACCCAACAAAACAAGACATCATAGACGGCAACTGCAGCCTTTAAAAATTGAAACCAATGAATAGATTTTTATCTTTTAAAATTATTGCGATTAGCTTTTTCCTCGCTTTTGTTTCCTGCTCAAAAGATAGCGATCAGAACCGTACCGTTTCCGAAACCTCAATTACCACTGAAGATTTTTCAAAAACGATGGATGAAAACCCAAGCAATGGGCAAATAATTGGCACCGTAAAAGGTAGTACTAATGAAGGAACTGTTTCTTTTTCGATAACTGAACAAAATCCTGCGGGAGCATTTAACATTGACGAAAGCTACGGGAGAGCTTACGGTTGCCGATGCAGATCTTTTTGATTATGATGCGAACCCCATTCTTTCTGGGACGGTAAAAGTGGCAAATGGAACGGTTTCAAAAAATGCACTGGTTACAATTACCCTAAATAATCTTGGGAAACACTTATATGGGCGATCTAATCTTAAAATCGCAACAGGAAGTAAATGATTTTGGAGCAAATAATTACACGAAAGTTACGGGTTCATTGACGATCGGCAATCCACAGGAAGGGGCAACCACAGACATTTTCGATTTGTCTCCTCTTGAAAAACTGAATGCGATAAGCGAGGATTTCTGGATAATAAATAATCCCAACTTAATATCCACTACAGGTTTGAATCTTCATTTTGTGGGAAAAAGTCTGGTTATTTCTGTTAATTCCTCTTTAGAAAAAGTGGAGGGTTTAAATAACATTACTTCAGTTTATGATTTAGCTTTAAGCGGCAATGACCATTTGTATAATCTTTCCGGTTTAAGCCAACTCAGTACAATAACAAACCAAATAGTTTTAATCTCTTGCCCTAAAATAACCAATCTTGATTGGCTCAGTAATTTAACTACCGTCGGAAACCAATTATTTTTTGATAACTTATCCTCCTTGACAAATATTGACGGGCTCGGTAATTTAACTACTCTTAATGGAGAATATATATATTTCCGCATTACCCACAATAATTCGCTCACAAATCTCGATGGTATAAGAAATTTGACGGCAGATATATATCACTTGGAGTTAGCTTCAAATCCATCCCTTACCAGCATCGAAGGCTTGCAAAATATAAATGTTACTACCACATTATTAATAATAGATAATTTGGTTTTGAAGAATCTTAAAGGTCTTGAATCCGTTACTAATATTTCACACGAACTTTCTATAAAAAACAATAATTTGCTATTTGACCTTCAAGGTTTAAATAGTTTATCGTATGCTGACTATATTCAAATTTATAATAACGATAGCCTAAAAAATCTTGATGGAATAAACAGTCTATCGAGTAATCGGGAATTAGACATAAGAGGAAATACACAGCTTTCAGACTTTTGTTCTTTACAAAATTTATTTTCCATTGCTCCCCCGCCAGTTTATTATGCATATTATAATGCCTACAACCCAACAAAACAAGATATAATCGACGGCAACTGCAGCCTTTAAAAATGAAACCAATGAATAGATTTTTACCTTTTAAAATTATTGCGATTAGCTTTTTCCTCGCTTTTGTTTCCTGCTCAAAAGATAGCGATCCGGAACCCGTAACGGCCATAAAAGTAACCACTGAAAATTTTTCAAAAACGATGGATGAAAATCCTGCCGATGGACAGGTAATAGGTACTGTAAAAGGCAACACTAATGACGGCGCCGTTACATTTTCAATCATTGATCAAACGCCTTCCGGGGCGTTTACTATTGATGCTGCCACCGGGGAACTGAAAGTAGCCGACCCAACCCTGTATAATTTTGAAACCACTCCGCTTATTGTTGGCAGTGTAAAGGTTGCCAATGGTTCATTATTTGAAATTGCTGAACTAACCATAACTTTAAATGATGTGGAAGAAGATAGGGTCTTTGAGGGTGATATTTATTTAAGCTCGCAGGAAGAAATCAATGAATTCGGAAATGCGGGCTATACCCACGTTACCGGTTTTTTGAGTATAGGAACGGGACAGTACAACGATATTAATGATCTGTCACCTTTGGTGAATCTTGAAAAGATTGATGATGCATTTGTAATTTATTCGTGTCCCCAATTACTTACCATAAATGGGTTGAACAACCTTACGACCATAGGCTCTGTTTTTGCTTTGGACAATAACTATTACCTTACGACCATCCAAGGATTTACAAATCTGACTACCGTAGGCGGGGAATTTGCCATACGCGATAATTTCAGGTTAACCGACGTATCGGGTTTTGGGAAGCTTGAGCAGGTTGGTGACAATTTTAGTATTGCGAATACTTCTATTGTTGATTTATCCGCTTTTTCAAACTTAAAATCCGTCGGAACGAATTTCAATATATATTTCAATTTGAATTTGACCAATATCGATGGAATTTCCAACCTAGAGGAAATTGGCGACGATATAAACATTGCGCACAATGATAAATTGCAAAATTTAAATGGCCTCGCACATATTACCGAAACTGTTTTAAGTTTACGTATAGATGACAATCCACTACTTCAGGATATTACGGGCTTGCATAATGTAAATGTTACCGAAAATTTGAGGATAATCAACAACCCAGGCTTAAACAATCTTGAAGGGCTATCAAAAATTAGCAGTCTTGTTGATATTGAAATTAGTGGAAATTACTTACAGAATCTACAGGGATTGGAAAATCTTACCACCATCACAAACAATTTTACCCTAACAAGCAATCACAATTTGGCGAATTTAGACGGAATAGGAGCATTAAACGAAGTTGATGGATTGATGCAAATAAATAGCAATATCCTGCTCAACGATTTCTGCGGAATACGCGATTTTATGACGAACGGCACTTTGGGTTCGTATGAAATTACCCTTAATTCCTATAACCCCACAAAACAAGACATAATTGATGGAAACTGCAGTATTTAGCGGAAAACCATTTCAAAAAATAAAATTTATGAAAACCTTTTTTTCAAGAAGAAACTATAAAATAATCAGCGCATTGGCAATTGTTTTTCTCATTTCTTGTTCGCCCGACGAAAAATCGCCCGAAGCCGTTAAAACGATTATTACTGCTTATGATTTCAATAAAACCATCGATGAAAACCCGCCACAAGGTTTTGAAATCGGTTCTGTTTTGGCCAGCACAAACCAAGGTTCACTAACCTTCTCTTTGGACCAGCAAACACCAGAAGGCGCTATGATTTTAGACCGGGAAACAGGAAAACTGAATGTGGTTAACCCAAACATTTTTGACTTTGAAACAAACCCTACAATTACCGGCTCGGTGACCATTACAAATGGCAATGTATCCCAAAATGCAAGCATTACCATTAACTTGAATGATGTGGATGATGGCGAGGAAAAAATTTACTTCGGAATTGCAAACTTAAAAACACAAGCCGAAGTTGATGCCTTCGGGGCAGAAAAATATACCAAAATTACAAGTTCCTTAAATATTGGTGATTTTTTGAATAACAATCCATCTGATATTGCAGATATCTCTTCGCTCTCCACCATAACCAGTATCGGCAATAACCTTATTGTTGGCCTAAATCCACAATTGGAAACCTTGGAAGGGCTGGAGAATGTAACCCACATTACCTCCTTAATTTTTATTGCCGAAAATGAAACCCTCACTTCCATCCAAAACTTGGCCAACGTAAGCAGTAATTATATAAGCGTATTTATTCAAAAAAACCCAAATCTTTTAAACTTGGATGGACTTGAAAAAATTGACAAATTAGTTTCATTGGATATTTTAGAAAATGAAGCATTATTAAATATTGACGGACTTAAAAGTGTTAACAGAACATATGATATTCATATTAGTGACAATCCCAATTTAAGGAATATCAACGGTCTTGAAAGTCTCACTACGGTTGATGGCGGATTAGGTATTAGCAATAATCCTTCGCTTTTAAATATAGATCCGTTGCTAAATTTAAGGTACATCAAAGAAGATTTTAATGTGTGGGAGAATGAATCACTTCAAAATATTGATGGCATAAAAAACCTAATTACCAAGCCAAGATCGGTTTCAATTCACGACAATAACTCCCTACAAAGTATCGCGGGCTTACAGGGATTGGAATATGTAGGTGGCTTAATAATAAGTAACAATCCACAATTACAAAATTTGGAAGGTTTAAACAATATAAAAATTGTATCCAGCAATTTAACCTTGTCGGGTTTAGGTATTCAAAACTTAAATGAATTGGGAAATCTTCAGGCCTCACGAACCCTCAAAATTGAGGAAAACAATAACCTAACCAATATTGAGGCCCTTTCTAAGTTGGAATTCGTACAGTTTAATCTTTACATTAATAACAACAACGCACTGGAAAATCTAAATGGATTGGAAAACCTCCATTCCATAGAAAGAGATTTAAGGATTCGCGACAATAGTGCCCTCTCCAACTTTTGTGGTCTCAAGCCATTATTGGTAAACAATGGCTTAGGGGAGAATTATTATGTTTCAGGAAACGCCTACAACCCAACTAAGCAAGACATCATAGACGGCAACTGCAGCCTATAAAATTTTAAAGCTATTTATTTGAAGAAAAGACCCGCCAGCCCCGCGGGTTTTTTTATGACTTCATTAACTGAAAATATAAACCGTTTCGTCCAAATTTGTTAAACTCATTATTCCAGAAAATGACAGAAACAAAGAAACGCCGAGGCTTCAAAAAGAAGCGTTACACGCTTCCCATTATTATTTTAATTGTTTTGGTGGCGGCCAGGATCTACTTGCCCTATTACGTAAAAGATCAAATAAACAAAATCCTCGCAGACATTCCCGGATACTACGGACAGGTTGCAGATGTAGATATGGCGCTCTATCGCGGAGCTTACGTAATTAACGGGATGTACCTCAATAAAGTTTCTGCCAAAACCCAGACCCCCTTTCTAAATTTCCCCAAAAACGATATCTCCATCGAGTGGAAATCCCTTTTCAAAGGAAAAATAGTGAGCGAAATAATAATGACCAGCCCAGAGGTTATCTATGTTTTCGAAGATCAAAAAGAAAAGGAAGGTGATGCAGATGTGGAAGATTGGACAAAAGCCTTGACGGATATCGTACCTATAGACATCAACCATTTTGAGGTGCACGATGGCAAAGTGGCATTCGTGCAGCTTTCCGCAGACCCCAATATCGATCTTCATATTGATAAAATTCAACTTACTGCAGATAATTTGCGCAATGTCCGCGAACAGGAACGCGTGCTCCCCTCCCCCATCAGCGCTTCCGGCATAACCATCGGCGGTGGAAAAATGACTTTGGATGGAAACATTAACCTTATAAAGGAAATACCCGATATGGATATGACCCTCGCTATTGACGGTGGCGATGCCAAGGCCCTCAACGATTTCACAAACCATTACGCGGGAATTGATTTCGACAAGGGAACTTTCGGCGTTTACAGCGAAGTTGCCATCGCCGACGGTTATATGAAAGGCTACGTAAAACCGCTGTTGACCAATGTAAAATTAATCGGCGAAGGTGATAGTTTTCTGGAAGTTTTATGGGAAGGGTTCGTAGGTTTTTTCAAATTTCTTCTTAAAAACCAAGGCACAGATACCTTGGCAACTAGAGTGCCCTTTGAAGGCGATTTGAACAATGTGGAAGCGGGCGTCTGGCCCACCGTGCTCAATATTTTCCAGAATGCGTGGATTAAGGCATTCCAAGGAAGTCCAGACGATTCCATTGAATTTAAGGACGCCTTTCAGGACGGCAAGGAAATGACTCGGGAAGAAAAACGCGAACAACGCAAAAAGGAAAGGGAAAAACGCCGCGAAGAACGCAGAAAAGAACGCGAAGCAAAAAAAGGCTAAACTTTAACCTAATTTCCTACTTTTGCTGAAATCCAGTTTCCGCAATGCGAATAGATATTATAACCGTTCTGCCAGAACTTCTACAAAGCCCTTTTGAAGCTTCAATCCTAAAACGGGCAATTGAAAAAGGACTCGTGGAAGTGCACACCCACAACCTTCGCGATTTTTCCACAAATGCATACAAGCAAATAGATGACTACCAATTTGGCGGTGGCGCCGGAATGGTAATGATGATTGAGCCCATAGATAAATGCATTTCAAAATTGAAGGAGGAAAGGGAGTATGACGAAATAATTTACATGACGCCCGACGGCAAGACCTTTAACCAACACACTGCAAATGAGCTTTCGCTAAAGGAAAACATCATTATACTTTGTGGTCATTATAAAGGAGTGGATCAGCGCGTTCGCGACCATTTTATTACCCGTGAGATTTCAGTGGGCGATTTTGTTTTAAGCGGGGGCGAACTTGCCGCGGCCATAATTTGTGATGCGGTAATACGGTTGATTCCCGGTGTTTTGGGAAATGAAACCAGCGCTTTAACTGATTCATTTCAGGATAATTTATTGGCACCGCCCATTTACACGCGACCCGCCGAATACAAAGGTTGGAAGGTGCCGGAAATTCTCATCAGCGGTAACACACCAAAAATCGAGGAATGGCGCGAAGAGGAAGCGTATAAGCGCACCAAGGAACGAAGGCCAGATCTTTTGTAACAAAGGCAACACCCATAAGACTGATATTCATATTCTTGAATCATAAAATTTTCACCTAAAACTACCCAAAATGCTTAAAAATGTTCTACCCCTCCTATTTGCAGTTCTCCTTGTTGTGGGATGCAAAAATGGCAATAAAGAAGATAAAAAAATGGATAATGAAGTAAGTGCCAATTTTAACGAAGTACTTTCAAATTATTATGAAGAAGGCTTAAAGTTAAATCCAATAAACGCCACTTTTGAAGGTGATACGCGATACAACAATACATTTCCCAATTTCCTTTCAGATGAATATACGGCGGAACTAAAAAGCTATTACGAAAGTTATAAAAATAAAATATCAACCTTTAAGGATGAGGATTTAAGCGAAACCGAAAAAATGAGCAAGGACGTGCTTTTATGGGAATGCAATATAAATTTGGAAACCCTGTCATTCAAAAATCGGCTTTATTTTCCCATAGACCAAATGTGGTCTGTAAATTTGGTAATGGGCCAATTGGCGAGCGGCAGCAGCGCGCAGCCCTTCAAAACCGTGGCAGATTACAACAACTGGCTACAGCGGGTTGACGGATTTGTAATCTGGCTGAATTCGGCCAAAGAAAGGATGGCCGAGGGTGCAAAGCAAGGATATGTGCTTCCCAAAGCCTTAATTGCAAAAGTAAGTCCGCAACTGAAAGAAATGACCAATCCGAATTTGGATGAAAACCTATTCTACTCTCCCATCAAAAATTTCCCCGATTCTTTTTCCGAAGAAGAAAAACAACAATTTACGGAAGCCTATTCAAAAATGGTTTCCGAAAAAGTGATTCCCGCCTATAAAAACCTACACGAATTTTATGCCGGCGAATATTCAAAATCAGGAAGGGAAAGTACCGGAATTGCCAGATACCCCCAATGGTGCTGAATATTACAAGCATCAAATAAAACTATACACCACCACAGAAATGACTGCGGACGAAATCCACCAATTAGGTTTGAGCGAAGTGGCGCGCATTTCCTCTGAAATGGAAAAAGTGAAGGAACAGGTAGGTTTTACAGGTGATTTGAAAGAGTTCTTCAACTATGTTCGAAATAAAAAGGAGTTGATGCCCTATTCCGAACCGACAGCAGATTATCGACCATTTTTATGCTATCTACGATACGATGAAACCGAAACTCAATGTACTTTTTGACCATAAACCAAAAACGGCTTTCGAGGTAAAACAGACAGAAAAGTTCCGTGAAAATTCCGCCAGCGCAGAATACAATCCAGGTTCCTTGGACGGCACCCGGCCAGGAATTTTCTATGTTCCCATCCCAAATGCTTCGGAATATAATGTGTATTCCGATGAATCATTGTTTTTGCACGAAGCCATTCCCGGCCACCATTATCAGATTTCACTCACACAGGAAAATGATAAATTGCCGAAATTCCGAAAAACCCTTTTCTATAGCGGTTATGGCGAAGGTTGGGCGCTTTACAGCGAATCGTTGGGGAAAGAACTGGGGCTTTACACAGACCCGTACCAATATTTCGGGATGCTGGGTGCAGAGATGCACCGCGCCGTGCGCTTGGTTGTCGATACCGGAATGCATTCCAAAGGTTGGTCGCGTGAGAAGGCAATCCAATATTGTCTGGAAAACGAGGCCGAGTCCGAAGCTGGAATCATTTCAGAAATAGAGCGATATATGGCAAACCCGGCCAGGCCTTGGCTTACAAAATCGGACAACTTAAAATTTGGAGCTTCGCCATAAAGCAGAAAAGGAAATGGGCGAAAATTTCAATATCCGCGAATTCCACAACCAAGTTTTGGCCACCGGTTGTGTGCCTTTGGAATTGTTGGAAAATAGAATTGATGGATGGATTGAAAGCAAAAAATAATAACACCTTATTTCTTGCCCCATAATATAATTTGCTTATTTTTGCACCCACTTAATTCAACCTCTGGCGAAAACCGCGAATGTTGTTTTAATTTAAACTTTATCAAAAAAATAAAATGGAAGCGTTACTGAAATTTGTACAAGACGAATTTGTTACAAAAAAAGATTTTCCTGAATTCGGAGCCGGAGATACCATTACCGTGTACTACGAAATCCGTGAAGGTGAAAAAACGAGAACCCAGTTTTTCCGCGGGGTTGTAATACAAGTAAAAGGAACAGGTGTAACCAAAACTTTTACTATTCGCAAAATGAGCGGTACTGTAGGTGTTGAGCGTATTTTTCCGCTTAACATGCCAGCTCTTCAAAAAATTGAGATCAACAAAAAAGGTAGTGTGCGCAGAGCGCGTATTTACTACTTCAGAGGTCTTACCGGGAAGAAAGCCCGCATCAAAGAAAAACGCGCATAGTTTATTCTTTGTTGAAAACCATCAAAAGCCCTGTTTTTACAGGGCTTTTTTTATGAACAATTGTTCACAACCGCTGTTGGGAAACAGTTGATTTTTAAAGGTTTCCAAAAAATTGTTTTTCAGAAATTACATTCTATATTAGCAATATCAAAATGATGTAACAGTCATTGCGATACCGAAAGTTACGTTCTTTTATATACAGTTTTCTTTAATCGTTTGAAAAGCTAACAGTTTCACGACAGTTAGTTTTGAGATTGAAAAAATTTTAAAGGAAACAACTTTTCAGACTTTTTTTGATTGTTTGAGGTGTTCACGATCTTTGGATTATTAACACTGAGATTGAAAAAAGTTGGGTCAGTTTTTGCAACCTGGATCAAACTTCACAGTGGATACCAATTTTACAAAAACATACCCGTGTGAGTAAGTCACGGTCGCAAGCATATAATAAACTTGCCTTGAGCCCGATTTAATCGGGATGGCCGGCAACGGGTTACTTTACAAGGAGCCATATCAACGTATTTATACTATGATATGGCTTTTCTTGTTTTAAGGCCTATCCTTTTTCGCCACGAGTCACGAATTCTTAAATTTTTTGAAGCGGTGTTTCCTCGAAGAATGGTTATAATATTCGTGCATCAGTGGCACTTCTTCCCAACTCAAACATCCTTCAACAATCACAGTTTAAACTTTAAAACCTACTTTTAAAACCCTCCGCAAATCCGTATATTTGCTTTCTTTCAAAAAAAGTAGTCAAATCTTATAGAAAAACCACCCACAAATCATGTCAAAATCTTCCACGATTATATATACCAAAACCGATGAAGCCCCGGCGTTGGCAACACATTCCTTTCTTCCAATCGTAAAAGCGTTTACGGCTCCCGCCAACATAGAACTTGAAAGCCGGGATATCTCACTCGCGGCACGAATTCTTGCCGTTTTTCCAAAATATTTAAAAGAAGAACAGCGCGTAAATGACGATTTGGTTGAACTTGGCGAACTGGCCAAAACCCCGGAGGCAAACATCATTAAACTTCCAAATATCAGCGCCTCCGTTCCGCAATTAAATGAAGCTATTTCCGAACTTCAAAAGAAAGGATTTGATATTCCAAATTATCCAGACGATCCAAAAACTTCCGAGGATAAAGAAATAAAAGCGAAATACGATAAAGTAAAGGGAAGTGCCGTAAATCCTGTTCTTCGTGAAGGAAACAGCGATCGCCGCGCTCCAAAAGCCGTAAAAAATTACGCCAAAAAACACCCACACAGTATGGGCGCTTGGAGCAGCGATAGCAAAAGTCATGTTTCCACAATGCAGCAAGGCGATTTTTTCCACAATGAAAAATCGTTGACAATGATTGCCGATGATACGCTACAAATTGTTTTGGTTGAAAATGACGGAAACAAAACCGTCTTAAAGGAAAATTTGAAAGTTTTGAAGGGCGAAATAATTGACACAACGGTAATGAGCAAAAAAGCGTTGATTAGCTTTTTGGAAGAACAGGTGAAGGATGCAAAGGAGAAGAAAGTCCTGTTTTCAGTGCATTTGAAAGCTACGATGATGAAAGTGAGCGACCCAATTATTTTCGGATATGCGGTAAAAGTTTATTTCGAGGATCTGTTCAAAAAATATGCTGACACATTCAAGAAATTGGGAGTGGACGCCAATAACGGACTCGGCGATTTAGAAAGCAAACTATCAGAACTTTCCGAAGAAAAAAGAAATGAAATTCTCGCTGATATTAAAAAAATAATGGATGAAAATCCGGACCTCGCAATGGTAAATAGCGATAAGGGAATTACAAACTTACACGTGCCCAGCGATGTAATTATTGACGCCTCTATGCCGGCGATGATTCGTAATTCTGGAAAAATGTGGGGCACAGATGGCAAAAGTCACGATACAAAAGCAGTAATTCCAGATAGTAGTTATGCGGGGGTATATGAAACCACGATTGAATTCTGCAAAAAACACGGAGCTTTTGATCCCACTACCATGGGAACTGTTCCCAACGTAGGTTTAATGGCGCAAAAAGCTGAGGAATATGGAAGCCACGACAAAACTTTTGAAATTACAACAGATGGAAAAGTGCAAGTCTTGGATGCTTCCGGAAAGGTTTTGATTGAACACAATGTTGAGAAAGGTGACATTTGGAGAATGTGCCAAGTGAAAGATTTACCTATCCAAGATTGGGTGAAATTGGCGGTAGAACGTGCCCGAGCAACAAAAATGCCAGCCGTTTTCTGGTTGGATGAAAACCGCGCGCACGATGCTGAACTCATTAAAAAAGTAAAAAAATATCTTCCCGAACACAACACTGAAGGACTTGAAATTAAAATCCTTTCCCCCGAAAAAGCGACCGAATATACTTTGGAACGCGTAAAAGCAGGAAAGGACACCATTTCAGTAACCGGAAATGTTTTGCGCGATTATTTGACCGATCTCTTCCCTATTTTGGAATTGGGAACTAGTGCAAAAATGCTTTCCATTGTTCCATTAATGAACGGCGGCGGTCTTTTTGAAACGGGCGCAGGTGGTTCCGCCCCTAAACATGTGGACCAATTTTTGGAAGAAAACCATTTACGTTGGGATTCATTGGGAGAGTTTTTGGCACTTGCAGTTTCTTTGGAACATTTGGGAACAAAGTACAACAACCCAAAAGCGATTGTGCTGGCAGATGCTTTGGATGAAGCAACCGAAAAATATCTCGAAAACAGCAAATCGCCTTCGCGAAAAGTAAATGAGCTGGACAACCGCGGAAGCCATTTTTATCTGGCAATGTATTGGGCAGAAGCGCTCGCGGAACAAAGTAAGGACGAAGGTTTGAAAAAAATATTCACCCCAATAGCTAAAGAATTAAAGAAAAACGAAAGTAAAATAAACGATGAATTGTTAGCCGTACAAGGCCATTCTGTAGATATTGGCGGGTATTACGAGCCCACGGAAAAATTGGTTTACAATGCCATGCGGCCAAGCATGACATTTAATAACATACTTTCAGAAATAAAGTAAGAGCAAAAACGTTTTAAAACCTTCAGCAATGCTGGGGGTTTTTTTTTAAAATTATGTTCTATTTGAAAAAACAGTTACTCTTTTTATGCTTATTCGTTGCTGCAATTACGTTTGCACAGGATAAATCTACTTTAAGCGGTACGGTTACCGAGACCGGCTCGGGAGAAACTTTGATTGGTGTAAATGTCATAATTCCGCAACTCCAGACGGGAACCGTAACCAACCAATACGGTTATTTTTCCATCACCCTTCCAAATGGCGATTATGAAGTACTCTTCAGCAGTATCGGCTTCATCACCCAAAAATTTTCACTAAACCTTTCGGAAAACATTAAAAAAAATGTAACTCTTTCGGAAGACACCGAAAGTCTCGATGAAGTAATAATTGAAGCCAACGCCGAAAAACTCAACATCCGGAATGCGCAGATGAGCACCAATACACTCTCGGTGAACACTATTAAAAAGATGCCAGTTGTTTTGGGCGAAGTGGATGTAATTAAATCCATCACGTTGCTTCCAGGAGTTACCAGTGCGGGCGAAGGCGCCAGCGGTTTCAATGTGCGCGGCGGTGCAGCAGATCAAAATTTAATATTGTTGGACGAAGCCACGCTTTATAATTCTTCGCATTTATTTGGCTTCTTTTCGGTCTTCAATCCAGATGCAATAAAGGATTTGACACTTTATAAAGGTGGAATTCCCGCTCGATACGGCGGACGCATTTCTTCAGTTTTGGATATATACCAAAAAGATGGAAACAAAAGACAATACCATGCCAGCGGCGGAATTGGTTTGGTGTCAAGCAGGTTGCTTTTGGAAGGCCCAATCAAAAAAGACACTGCCTCCTTTTTGGTGGGCGGCCGTAGTAGTTACGCACATTTATTTCTTCCACTATTTGGAAATGACAACATTGCTTATTTTTATGATTTGAATACAAAAGTAAGCTACAACTTCAATAAAAATAACCGTTTTTATTTGTCAGGATACTTCGGAAGGGATGTCTTTTCAATAGCTGATAGTTTTTCGAATAGCTTCGGAAATACAACTTTAAACCTTCGCTGGAACCATCTTTTTTCGGATAAATTGTTTTCGAATCTATCTTTTATTTACTCAGATTATTACTACGGTCTTGAACTTAAATTTGTTGAATTCAACTTTGATAGCGGCATCCGGAATTATAACTTAAAATATGATTTCACGCATTACATTTCAGAAAACGTGGATTTGCGCTACGGAATAAATAGTATTTATTACAAGTTCAATCCCGGCGATGTATCGCCCACTACCGAAACCTCGGGGATTAACGCCTTTAAGCTTACCGATAAGTACGCTTGGGAAAATGCGGTTTATGTAGATTCGGAATTGGAACTTTCAGATAAAATTTCAGTTCAGGCTGGGCTTAGATTATCAACTTTTAACCGTTTGGGGCAGGAAGAGTTTTTTCTGTATGAAAATGATAATCCCATACTTTTCAACGAAGAAATACAAATCTATCAAAAGGCGAAACCTATTGATACGGTATCCTTCAGCAGAAATAAAACCATAAAATCCTTTGTAAATCTTGAGCCCCGTTTTGCCATTTCATATCTATTGAACGATAATTCTTCTTTAAAAGCAAGTTACAATAGAATGTCGCAGTACATTCACTTAATTAGCAACACCACCTCTCCCACTCCGTTCGATATTTATGCGCCCAGCGGAAAATATATCGAGCCACAACTGGCAGACCAAGTGGCCCTTGGGTACTTCAGGAATTTTGAGAGATATTCCTTGGAAGTGGAAACCTATTTCAAAAAAGTAAAAAACAGGTTGGATTATGTAGACGATGCAGATTTGATAGCCAACAACGCCATAGAGCAAATTCTACTGAATGGCGAAGCGCGGGCTTATGGGTTGGAGTTACTTTTCAGAAAAAATGAAGGAAAATTGCAGGGATGGATTGCATATACCCTCTCCAAAAGCGAACAACGAACACCCGGAAGAACGCCAAAGGAAAGCGGCATAAACAATGGCGCGTGGTACAATAGCCCTTGGGACAAAACACACGATATTTCAGTTACCGCGCAATATGAACTATCAAAAAAATGGTCTTTTGGGTCAAACTTTATTTTCCAAACTGGGCAACCTACAACCTATCCAAATGGGCAATATACCTATAATGGTTTGGTGGTTCCGGTTTACGAAGCCCGCAACAGCAGCAGACTTTCCGCATTTCACCATTTAGATCTTTCCGCAACGTGGTCGCCGAAGCCTAACAGCGAAAAACGCTGGAAAGGCGAATGGGTTTTCAGTATTTATAACATTTATAATAGAAAGAACGCGGCCTCAATTTCGTTCAGGGAAAATAGCGACATAAACCAAAATGAAGCCGTACGATTGTCTATCTTCGGGATAATTCCTGCCATTACCTATAATTTTAAATTTTGAGGATGAAATATTTTATACATATGAAAATTTTACCACTATTATTGGTTTTCCTCGGATTATTGATCTCTTGCGAAGATGTGGTAGACGTAAATCTGGACGAAGGTGAACCACGTCTTGTAATAGATGCGGCCTTGAATGCATTTAAAGACGGCAGAGCCAGTGCGATTGTAAAACTAACGACCACGGCGCCCTTTTTTGACAACCAGGTACCGTATGTTTCAGATGCATCTGTTATTGTCAGTAACGAAAATGGCACTCTATATTCCTTTGAATATATTGGGGAAGGGATCTATTACTGCAAAAATCTTTTCCCAAAAAAAGATGTGAATTACACGCTAACGATCGAGTATAAAAATGAAACCTATTCCGCCACCGAGCAGTTATATTCGGTGACGGAAATAGAATATGTGGAACAGCGCAACGATGGTGGTTTTACGGGAGAGGATATAGAATTGAAAGCTTATTTTAGCGATCCTGCAGAAGAGAAGAATTTTTATTTTTTTGAAGGATTGTCGGAACGCGGAGATGTTTTAGATGTTTATAATGATGAGTTTTTTGATGGAAATACCATTTTTGGATATTATTTGGTTGAAGATCTTGCGCCAGGAGATGAAGTTCAGTTCAATCTTTATGGGGTTAACGAAGAGTTTCACAATTTTATGTTTATTCTTTTACAACAAACAAGCGATCAAGGTTCGGGACCATTTGAAACGCAACCGGCCACTGTGCGTGGTAATATCGTTAATGAAAACAATCCAGAAAATTTTCCGCTTGGATATTTCAGGATTTCAGAGGTTTCAACCTATAATTATGTTGTTCAATAAAATTATTTTTTTTGGAATCGTAAGTCTTAACTTTGTTTATGGATTTTTTAAAAACTACTGAACTAAACTCAAAATACAATCATTTGGAAAAAATGAGCGTAGCTGAATTGCTTCAAAACATCAATAACGAAGACCAAACCGTAGCCTTTTCTGTAGAAAAAGCAATTCCTGAAATTGAAAAACTTACCGAAAAAGTCGTCGAGAAATTGAAAGCTGGTGGAAGGCTTTTCTATATCGGTGCCGGAACCAGCGGTCGTTTGGGGATTGTAGATGCAAGCGAATGCCCTCCCACTTTTGGAGTATCGCACGATTTGGTTATTGGCTTGATTGCCGGCGGTGATACTGCCATTAGAAGGGCCGTGGAATTTGCCGAAGATTCCGAAAACCAAGGTTGGGAAGATCTTCAAAAAGAAAATATTTCAGAAAAAGATTTTGTAATAGGAATTGCAGCTTCGGGGACGACACCTTACGTTATTGGAGCATTGAATAAATGTAATGAAAAGAATATTTTCACCGGCTGCATAACTTGTAATGAAGGAAGTCCCTTAGCTAAAACGGCGCAGTTTCCAATAGTGGTTACTGTAGGTGCGGAATTCGTTACGGGAAGCTCGCGTATGAAAGCTGGTACTGCGCAAAAATTGGTTCTGAATATGATTTCCACAACAGTTATGATTCAATTGGGAAGAGTAAAAGGAAACAAAATGGTAGATATGCAACTAAGCAACAATAAACTCGTGGACCGGGGCGTGCGAATGATTATGGAAGAATTGGATATTTCAGAAAAAGAAGCGCAATCTCTTTTGGAAAAACATAAAAATGTTCGGAATGCGATAAACAATAATAATAGTAATAAGAATGGGTAAAGAGCACACAGATTTCAACATATTGAAAAAAGGACTGAAATATATGGCCATTGCTCTACCTTTGCTTTTTTTAAGCCCCTATTTAATTACGCTTTCATTTCTGAACAAAGAGACTTTTATGTTTTACGTATTTCTTTTCTTCGGATTAGTTGCTGGTGCGGGCGCTATTTATCTTTGTTTTAAAGGGATAAAGACTATTATGAAATCTATCTTTTAAATTCTTCGGATAGGTACAACAAGCTTACTGGAATCAACATTTCACATTACTCCATAAAAAAAGTCCTTCATCAATAGATGAAGGACTTTAAAGGAAGGCGGCGACCTACTCTCCCACGGGATGCAGTACCATCGGCGCAAACGGGCTTAACTTCTCTGTTCGGAAAGGTAAGAGGTGAGCCCCGTCGCTGTAACCACCTTAGTTTTTCAATTCCCGCGAAGGCGTGGATCTCTTTTGAGCATCCTTGGCCATGGGCCTGGAAAAGATCCCCGCATCCGCGGGGATTAATATCTTGACATAGGGAAACAAACAACAGAAGAAAAGTGAACCTTACTTATAAAAAGAGTTGCTCTCCCGCCCTTGCGGGCGGGAAGGCGTCGTACATAAGCTTACGGGCTATTAGTACCGCTCGGCTGGGACATTGCTGCCCTTGCACCTGCGGCCTATCGACGTGGTAGTCTCCCACGGCCCTTTAAAGAAATCTCATCTTGCGGTGGGTTTCGCGCTTATATGCTTTCAGCGCTTATCCCTTCCCGACGTAGCTACCCAGCGGTGCCCCTGGCGGGACAACTGGTGCACCAGCGGTCGGTCCAATCCGGTCCTCTCGTACTAGGATCAGATCCGCTCAAATTTCTTGCGCCCACTGTAGATAGAGACCGAACTGTCTCACGACGTTCTGAACCCAGCTCGCGTGCCACTTTAATGGGCGAACAGCCCAACCCTTGGGACCTTCTCCAGCCCCAGGATGTGACGAGCCGACATCGAGGTGCCAAACCCCCCCGTCGATGTGAGCTCTTGGGGGAGATCAGCCTGTTATCCCCGGCGTACCTTTTATCCTTTGAGCGATGGCCCTTCCATGCGGAACCACCGGATCACTATGCTCTACTTTCGTACCTGATCGACTTGTAGGTCTCTCAGTCAAGCTCCCTTATGCCATTGCACTCTGCACACGATTGCCAACCGTGTTGAGGGAACCTTTAGAAGCCTCCGTTACTCTTTTGGAGGCGACCACCCCAGTCAAACTACCCACCAAGCACTGTCCCCTTTTGTGAAGGGTTAGACTCTAGACAAGCAAAGGGTGGTATTTCAACAATGACTCCACGACGCCTGGCGACGCCGCTTCAAAGTCTCCCACCTATCCTACACATTACTTGTCCAAAACCAATACTAAGCTATAGTAAAGGTGCACGGGGTCTTTTCGTCCCACAGCGGGTAATCGGCATCTTCACCGATACTACAATTTCACCGAGCTCATGGCTGAGACAGTGTCCAGATCGTTACACCATTCGTGCAGGTCGGAACTTACCCGACAAGGAATTTCGCTACCTTAGGACCGTTATAGTTACGGCCGCCGTTTACTGGGGCTTCAATTCAATGCTTCTCCCGAAGGATGACATCTCCTCTTAACCTTCCAGCACCGGGCAGGTGTCAGGCCCTATACTTCATCTTTCGATTTTGCAGAGCCCTGTGTTTTTGATAAACAGTCGCCTGGACCTCTTCACTGCGGCCCACGTTGCCGTGGGCGACCCTTCTCCCGAAGTTACGGGTCGATTTTGCCTAGTTCCTTAGCCATGAATCTCTCGAGCTCCTTAGAATTCTCATCCCAACCACCTGTGTCGGTTTAGGGTACGGGCTGCCTCGCTCGCTTTTCTTGGAAGTCGATACTTGGGATTATCACCTTGGCCGGAGCCTCAGTGTACTATCGCCGTGTTACCACTGGCTTCAACGCACTATTCCGTCAGTGCGCACCCAATTTTCGCCTCCGTCGCTTTTGGCGCGGGCAGGTACGGGAATATTAACCTGTTGTCCATCCACTACCCCTTTCGGGTTCGCGTTAGGTCCCGACTAA
Source organism: uncultured Flavobacteriaceae bacterium (assembly GCA_963839235.1). Lineage (GTDB taxonomy): Bacteria > Bacteroidota > Bacteroidia > Flavobacteriales > Flavobacteriaceae > Aequorivita. The sequence continues at coordinate 341,013 of CAWITX010000002.1, forward strand.
CCCCCAGCTGATTAGCATAGCTGGGGAAACCTTAGTCTTTCGGAGTGCGGGTTTCTCGCCCGCATTATCGTTACTTATGCCTACATTTTCTTTTCTGTCCGCTCCAGCACGCCTCGCGACGCACCTTCGGCGCAAACAGAATGCTCCCCTACCACTTGTAATAAATTACAAGTCCATAGCTTCGGTAGATAGTTTATGCCCGATTATTATCCATGCCGGACCGCTCGACTAGTGAGCTGTTACGCACTCTTTAAATGAATGGCTGCTTCCAAGCCAACATCCTAGCTGTCTGTGCAGTCCAACCTCGTTTTTTCAACTTAACTATCATTTGGGGACCTTAGCTGATGGTCTGGGTTCTTTCCCTCTCGGACATGGACCTTAGCACCCATGCCCTCACTGCTGACCAACATTTTATAGCATTCGGAGTTTGTCAGGAATTGGTAGGCGGTGAAGCCCCCGCATCCAATCAGTAGCTCTACCTCTATAAAACTATAAATCAACGCTGCACCTAAATGCATTTCGGGGAGTACGAGCTATTTCCGAGTTTGATTGGCCTTTCACCCCTACCCTCAGGTCATCCCAAGACTTTTCAACGTCAACGGGTTCGGTCCTCCATTTGGTGTTACCCAAACTTCAACCTGCCCAAGGGTAGATCACACGGTTTCGCGTCTACTACTACCAACTGTGGCGCCCTGTTCAGACTCGCTTTCGCTGCGGCTCCGATTCTTAAAATCTTAACCTTGCTGGCAACAGTAACTCGTAGGCTCATTATGCAAAAGGCACGCCGTCACCAGTAAACTGGCTCCGACCGCTTGTAGGCGTATGGTTTCAGGTTCTATTTCACTCCGTTGTTCACGGTTCTTTTCACCTTTCCCTCACGGTACTGGTTCACTATCGGTCTCTCAGGAGTATTTAGCCTTGGCGGATGGTCCCGCCGGATTCATACAGGGTTTCACGTGCCCCGCACTACTCAGGATACCGCTATCGATAACGCTCCTTGCCTATACCGGGCTATCACCGTCTATGGCCACGCTTTCCAACGTGTTCTAGTTCATTGCGCATCAAATGTCGCGGTCCTACAACCCCAATACCGCCGTAACGGCATTGGTTTGGGCTAATCCGATTTCGCTCGCCGCTACTATCGGAATCACTATTGTTTTCTCTTCCTCCGGGTACTTAGATGTTTCAGTTCCCCGGGTTTGCCCCGCTTGCGCGGTAATACATCTTCAATGTACTGGGTTGCCCCATTCGGATACCTGCGGATCAACTTGTATGTGCCAATCCCCGCAGCTTTTCGCAGCTTATCACGTCCTTCTTCGCCTCTGAGAGCCTAGGCATTCCCCATACGCCCTTATTTTGCTTATTGTACTTTTTGCTCTTTAATGAGTTGATTCAAAAATTTGGTATGCCCAAAGTATACCACTTAATTATTGCTTTTCTCGTATTCTTTGTTTCCAATATGTCAATGAACTGTCCGGATCCCCGTATCCCCCAGGCCCGGATAACGGGCAGCTAATGGAAGACAACGGTTGTTGTCCCTGGTGGAGAATATCGGAGTCGAACCGATGACCTCCTGCGTGCAAGGCAGGCGCTCTAGCCAGCTGAGCTAATCCCCCATTTCTCTAGTGATGAGTTATGAGTGATGAGTTATGAGTGACACAACCCTCCAACTCGCTTCTAAAATTTCCTTCAATATGTATTTAATGAACTTTTTCAAAATCATAAGATCGACAAACACTAATCTCCAATCCTAAATATCTTTAGATTGTAGTCCCAGGCAGACTCGAACTGCCGACCTCTACATTATCAGTGTAGCGCTCTAACCAGCTGAGCTATGGGACTCTGTAAGCGGCCCCAATGTCCAGTGTTCAGCTATCAGTTTTGATGTGCTGACTCTGTACCTGTTGACCATAATATTATAAAATTGACAGCTAAACCAAGCAAGACCCCTTCGCGCTTTCCATATAAGAGCCTTCTCTTGTTGAATTTTCGGTCGTCTTTCTCTAGAAAGGAGGTGTTCCAGCCGCACCTTCCGGTACGGCTACCTTGTTACGACTTAGCCCCAGTTACCAGCTTCACCCTAGGCCGCTCCTCGCGGTGACGGACTTCAGGTGCTTCCGGCTTCCATGGCTTGACGGGCGGTGTGTACAAGGCCCGGGAACGTATTCACCGGATCATGGCTGATATCCGATTACTAGCGATTCCAGCTTCACGGGGTCGAGTTGCAGACCCCGATCCGAACTGAGACAGGTTTTGTGGATTCGCTCCGCCTTGCGGCGTGGCTGCCCATTGTACCTGCCATTGTAGCACGTGTGTGGCCCAGGACGTAAGGGCCGTGATGATTTGACGTCATCCCCACCTTCCTCGCGGTTTGCACCGGCAGTCTCGTTAGAGTTCCCATCTTTACATGCTGGCAACTAACGACAGGGGTTGCGCTCGTTATAGGACTTAACCTGACACCTCACGGCACGAGCTGACGACAACCATGCAGCACCTTGCAGTCTGTCCGAAGAAGGGGGTGTTTCCACCCCTGTCAGACTACATTTAAGCCCTGGTAAGGTTCCTCGCGTATCATCGAATTAAACCACATGCTCCACCGCTTGTGCGGGCCCCCGTCAATTCCTTTGAGTTTCATTCTTGCGAACGTACTCCCCAGGTGGGATACTTATCACTTTCGCTTGGCCACCCAGCCTACCAATGCAGGCCGGACAGCTAGTATCCATCGTTTACGGCGTGGACTACCAGGGTATCTAATCCTGTTCGCTCCCCACGCTTTCGTCCATCAGCGTCAATGCAATGTTAGTGACCTGCCTTCGCAATCGGTATTCTATGTAATATCTAAGCATTTCACCGCTACACTACATATTCTAGCCACTTCACATTGATTCAAGGCGACCAGTATCAATGGCAATTCCACAGTTGAGCTGCGGGATTTCACCACTGACTTAGACGCCCGCCTACGGACCCTTTAAACCCAATGATTCCGGATAACGCTCGGATCCTCCGTATTACCGCGGCTGCTGGCACGGAGTTAGCCGATCCTTATTCGCAGAGTACCGTCAAGCCCCCACACGTGGGGGTGTTTCTTCCTCTGTAAAAGCAGTTTACAACCCATAGGGCAGTCTTCCTGCACGCGGCATGGCTGGATCAGGCTCCCGCCCATTGTCCAATATTCCTCACTGCTGCCTCCCGTAGGAGTCTGGTCCGTGTCTCAGTACCAGTGTGGGGGATCCCCCTCTCAGGGCCCCTACCCATCGTAGCCTTGGTATGCCGTTACCATACCAACTAGCTAATGGGACGCATGCCCATCTATTGCCGATAAATCTTTACCACAACTCAAATGCTCTCATTGTGGGCTATGGGGCATTAATCCAAGTTTCCCTGGGCTATTCCCCTGCAATAGGTAGGTTGCATACGCGTTACGCACCCGTGCGCCGGTCTCAAGGGTGCAAGCACCCTCTACCCCTCGACTTGCATGTGTTAGGCCTGCCGCTAGCGTTCATCCTGAGCCAGGATCAAACTCTTCATCGTATAATCTTCAATAATATTGCGACCATACACCAAAAGAGCCCGACTCTCAAAAAAAATTCTCGGGATTCTCACTTAGTTTAGTTTTCTAATGTCGGAACAATCTGTTTCCAGATAATTCCTACGCTGTCAATTTCAATATCTCAATGAACTTT
>CAWITX010000003.1:0-21577 GCA_963839235.1 uncultured Flavobacteriaceae bacterium
CCTGCAACACTTCAAAATAAAACACATTATGGGAATATTAGATAACGTACTAAAAGTTTTTGTAGGCGATAAATCAAAAAAGGATATTGGCGAAATTCAACCGCTGGTAAATGAAATAAAAAAACACGAAGCCGAAATCGAAAAGCTTTCCCACGATGAACTTCGGGCAAAGTCAGATTTCTTCCGAAAGGAAATAAAGGACGCCCAAAAAGAAATTCAGGACCAAATTGATGCCCTCGAAAAACAATCGGAAAACGAGGAGGACATCAACAAAAAGGAAGAATACTACAACGAAATAGACAAGTTGAAGGACGACCGCTACGAAGTTGAAAAAGCAACCCTAACCAAAATACTTCCCGAAGCCTTTGCCGTGATGAAGGAAACCGCAAAACGCTTCAAAAACAACGAAACCATTACCGTTACCGCAAGTCCATTCGACCGCGAAATTTCCGCTGATAAAGATTACGTTACCCTAGAAGATGACAAAGCAATTTGGCAAAACTCCTGGGACGCCGCCGGAAAACCAATTACTTGGGATATGGTTCATTACGATGTTCAGCTAATTGGCGGGGTGGCGCTTCACGAAGGAAAAGTTGCCGAAATGCAGACTGGGGAAGGTAAAACCTTGGTTGCAACCCTTCCGATGTATTTAAACGCACTTGCCGGAAATGGAGTACATCTTGTAACGGTTAACGATTATCTTGCAAAACGTGACAGCGCGTGGATGGCGCCTTTGTTCGAGTTTCACGGGATGACCGTGGATTGTATCGACAACCACCGCCCAAATTCCGCAGCGCGAAGAAAAGCGTATTTATCTGATATTACTTACGGAACCAATAACGAATTCGGTTTTGACTATTTGCGCGATAATATGGCCCACGCCCCAAACGATTTGGTGCAGCGGCCGCACCATTACGCCATTGTGGATGAGGTGGATTCGGTGTTGATTGACGATGCGCGTACGCCCTTGATTATTTCCGGGCCCGTTCCCGAAGGCGATCGCCACGAATTCAACGAGCTGAAACCAAAAATCAGTGATATTGTTGAAGTCCAAAAAAGATATTTGACAGGCGTTTTGGCGGAAGCGAAAAAACTCATAAAAGAAGGCGACCAAAAAGAAGGTGGTTTTCAACTGCTACGTGTTTACCGCGGATTGCCGAAAAATAAGGCCTTGATAAAATATCCTTTCCGAAGAAGGTGTAAAACAAATTCTTCAGAAAACCGAAAATCATTATATGAGCGACAACAACCGCGAAATGCCGAAGGTTGATGCCGAGCTCTATTTTGTAATCGATGAAAAAAACAATCAGATAGAACTTACCGACAAAGGTGTGGACTATCTTTCAGGCGAAGGCGATCCAGATTTCTTCGTGATGCCAGAAATAGGTACCGAAATAGCCGAAATTGAAAGAAAAGGACTTTCCACGGAAGAAGAAGTCGCCAAGAAAGAAGAGCTTTTTCGTGAATTCTCCGTGAAAAGCGAACGTATCCACACTATGAACCAACTTTTGAAAGCCTACACGCTTTTTGAAAAGGATGACCAATATGTGGTGATGGAAAACAAGGTGATGATCGTTGACGAGCAGACCGGCCGTATTATGGACGGGCGTCGTTATAGCGACGGACTTCACCAAGCAATTGAGGCGAAAGAGAACGTAAAGATTGAAGCCGCGACGCAAACTTTCGCGACTATTACCCTTCAGAATTATTTCAGAATGTACCGCAAACTGTCCGGAATGACTGGTACAGCGGTGACGGAAGCTGGCGAACTTTGGGAAATCTACAAACTGGATGTGGTTGAAATTCCAACCAACCGCCCAATCGCACGCCATGACCGCGAGGATAAAATCTACAAAACAAAACGTGAAAAATACAATGCCGTAGCCGAAGAGGTTACCAATCTTTCCAAGGCAGGAAGACCTGTTTTGATTGGTACCACTTCCGTGGAAATTTCAGAATTGCTCAGCCGCATGTTGAGTCTTCGGAATATACCACACAATGTGTTGAACGCAAAACTCCACAAACGCGAGGCAGACATTGTTGCAGAAGCGGGAAAAAGCGGAATCGTAACCATAGCCACCAACATGGCCGGTCGTGGTACGGATATTAAACTGAGCGAAGAAGTGAAAAAAGCCGGCGGACTTGCAATTGTAGGTACCGAACGCCACGATAGCCGTCGTGTTGACAGACAGTTGCGCGGACGTAGCGGCCGTCAGGGAGATCCGGGAAGCTCACAGTTTTATGTTTCGTTGGAAGATAACTTAATGCGTCTCTTCGGAAGTGAGCGAATCGCTAAAATGATGGACAGAATGGGATTGAAGGAAGGCGAAGTGATTCAGCATTCTATGATTTCAAAATCCATTGAGCGCGCGCAGAAAAAAGTTGAGGAAAACAACTTCGGAATCCGTAAAAGATTATTGGAGTATGACGATGTTATGAACGCCCAGCGTGAGGTAGTTTACAAACGTAGATACCACGCACTTTTCGGCGACAGACTTCGAGTGGATATTGCAAACATGATTTTTGACACTTCCGAGGTAATTGCCGAAAGCAATAAAATGGCCCAGGATTACAAGAATTTTGAGTTTGAGTTGATCCGTTTCTTCTCCATGAGCTCCCCTATTTCCGAAAAGGAATTTGAGAAATTGGACGCTCGCGAAATTGCCGGGAAAGTTTACAAAGCCGCCTATATTCACTATCAGGATAAAATGGCGCGAAATGCCGAAATGGCCTATCCGGTAATCAAAAATGTGTACGAAACGCAAAAGGATAAATACAAGCGAATTCTGGTTCCCTTTACCGATGGCGTAAAAACATTAAATGTTGCCACCGATCTTGAAAAGGCATACGAAAGTGAAGGAAAGCAATTGGTTAACGATTTTGAAAAAAACATCACCCTCGCAATAATTGACGATGCCTGGAAAACGCATTTGCGAAAAATGGATGAGCTGAAACAATCAGTCCAGCTTGCCGTGCACGAACAAAAAGATCCATTGCTTATTTACAAATTTGAAGCTTTTGAACTTTTCAAGGCGATGATTGAAAAAGTAAACAAAGATGTTATTTCATTCCTTTTCAAAGGCGAACTTCCGCAGGAAAACCAACAGCAAATCCAGGAAGCCAGAGAAGTAAGACAGAAAGAAAAGCTGAGCGAGCAAAAAGATGAAATCCCAAATATGGACGAACGCGCCGCTCAATCGCGGGCAGCTGGAAATACACAATCGCAGCATCAACAGGTAACGGAAACCATTACCCGCGAGCGCCCAAAAATTAACCGCAACGACAAGGTGAAAATCAAAAACGTAATGAGCGGGGAAAATAGGGAGTTGAAATTTAAGCAGGCGATTCCGCTTCTCGATAAGGGAGAGTGGGTGCTTGTGGACGAGAAATAGACTTCCGCCACTATTCTAAATTATTAAAGCCTTTGTATTTCAGCGAAATACGAGGGCTTTCTTTTTAGGAGCAATTCGTAAAAGCTATTTATTTTTTTCATAATTTTAGCATTAACAACCTTAAAATCAACAATTATGAAAAAATTTATCATTCCAATTATTATCCTTGCGCTTTTCTTTGTTTCCTGTAAAAACGAAAACAAAGAAGCAATGGATGAAAATACCGATATGGTGGACACTACTGCGGTTGATACCACCGAAATGAAGGAAGAACCCATGGATTCCGTTGCTATGCAAAAAGCGTGGGATGCCTATATGACGCCCGGCGCGCAACACGAAAGAATGGCCGCCGACGTAGGAAAATGGAAAGACAGTCTCACTTTTTGGATGGGCCCGGACGCACCCCCACAACACGCCACCGCAACCGAGGATATTAAAATGATCATGGGCGGCCGCTACCAAGTAAGCAATACAACAGGCGAAATGATGGGAATGGCATTTGAAGGCCGCGGAACCTTAGCCTATGACAATGCCACTAATGAATACATTTCTACCTGGATTGACAATATGGGCACGGGCATAGCAGTTACGAGGGGCAAATACAATGAAGACAGTAAATCTACCACCATGACGGGAAGTATGGTTGACCCCATGACCGGAAAGGAAAAGCAGGTACGTCAGGTTTATACAATTGTAGATGACAATACCCGCAAAATGGAAATGTTTGAGACCGGGCAAGGTGGCACTGAAGTGAAAACCATGGAAATAATAATGAAACGGGCATAGTTTCAAAGTAAACCTCTATTTATCAAAAACCTTGTTTTCCATCGGAAGGCAAGGTTTTTTGGCTTTCAATAGTATAATAAAAAAGAAGTGGAATAACTTTTCCGTACATTGGAGACTTATAGATTATATATGCGTTACCTCGCTTTGCTTATTGGTTGTTTGCATTTCTCCTTAGCGGTATTTGGCCAAAATAATAGGGACTATACCGAAATGTTGCAGGACGCCGAAAGTATGCTATATAACCAGCCCCAGGAATCTATTAAGATTTCGGAACATCTAATCCAAAATTCGCAGAATATACCCCAGTTAATTGACGCTTTTTTGGTCAATGCGGGAGCCCATTATGCGATGGGCGAATATAACGAAGCGGCGAAGGCGCTGATAGAAGCAAAAAAACTGGCCGAAGATAATGATGAAAAAGAAATGCAGGTGAAAATTAATATTTCTTCCATACACCTCCTGAATCATTTGGGAATGGATATAGTTGCCGAAGAGTATTATTTAAGAACATTGGCCCTTTCGGACAAATTAACAAATGGAAAAATCTCCTATTATCGGAAGGGTGGAAATGAGCTGATTCTTGCCTATAAAAATTTGGAAAAGGACGATCCGCAGCAAGCTCTTGAAAATTTCACCGAAGCCGATTCCTTGTTTGAACATATTCAAAACCCTATTCTGCAGACGGAAACAACGGCAGCGATATTCGAAGTTTATCCGAAAGCGACCGATTTAGCTTCAGCCCAAAATTACTTTCAATCGGTGCTTCAAAATACCGAGGGAATTCCTTTAAATAATTTTCTGAAAATGATTGCCCTAAGCCAGTTGGGAAAATTGCAATTTCAGAAAAAAGAATATTCCGCCTCTCTTTCATCCTATCAAAATGCACTTGCGATCGCCGAACAATTAAATAACAATTCCTATAAATCAATACTGTTGGAAGGGTTGTCCACTACCTTTTTGGCAATGGATAATGCGTCCAACTTTTCAGCAAGCAAAATGGAAGGTGATCGTATATTGAATGAAGTGGAAAAGGAAGAAGAAGATGCCGTAAACTCCATTTATAACTACATCAACGAAAATAACAATGCCAAAAGCAATGCGCTTACAACAACCTATCGACGCAATATCTTGATATTGGCCATTGCCCTGTTTTTGATTTTCTGTACTTGGTTGGCACTTCGATATCGCTATAACAACAGGATTCAACAGTATAAACGTTTTATGGCATATTTCGAAAAAAAACAAAACGAAAAGGAAACGGTTATTTCGAAAGAAATACCGAAAACTTCAAATATTCCGAAGGAAACCGAAAATGTGCTTGTTCAAAAATTAAATCAGTTTGAAAATTCAAAACATTTTACAAAGCAGGAAATGTCCCTGGCCATGCTCGCCTCGCATTTCGATACGAACACCAAATATCTTTCAGAAGTAATAAACACGCACAAAAACCAGAATTTCAACAGCTATATAAATGAGTTGCGAATAAATTATATAATTGATAAACTTCAAAATAACAGGACCTACCAACAATATAAAATAAGCTATCTGGCCGAAGAAAGTGGTTTTTCCTCGCACAGTAGCTTTGCCACCGTTTTCAAAAACGTGACGGGTATTCCCCCAACCGCATTTATAGATATGGTAAAAACCACAAAGAAAACAAAAACACCCGTTTATGAAGATGCGGAATAAATATGGCATGATTGTATTATGCACAGCATTGTTCCTTTGTGCGCAAGCCTTTCCACAACAGGAGACGGACAGTCTTTTAAAGGAAGCCAATAAGCAAATTTATGAAAACCCCGACCTGGCGATAACTTTAGCCAAGCAAGCATTCAACAGTGAAGGAATTACCGTTAAAAACCAAATCGGTGCGCTTATGGCAATTTCCACCGCCTATTCCTCAAAAAGGGATTATGAAAAATCTGCCCAATATGTAGAGCAGATAAAAGAACTACTGCCAAAAATTAAAAATGACCGCCAACGAATGAACATCCTTAACAGGATTGCGGGCTATTATCAGGAAATACAGATTTATGACAAGGCGTTGGATTATTTGGATGAATCTTTAAGATTGATCCAAAAATATCCATTGCACGATTCCATACAACCTCTTTTGGGCTATAATGCCGCTTTACGGGGTTTCATTTATCGGGAACAGATGAATTGTGATATTGCCTTAAAATATTTTGACAAAGCCATAGAAGCTTATAAGCAAACACAGGAAAACCACGTGAGGAATGCCAACCTCAGCATTTGTTATTACAACAAGGGCAATTGTTTGCTCTCCATAGGAAAAAATGAAGAGGCAAAATTAAATTATAATAAGGCCATTGAATATGCAAAAAATGTAGAGGCGAAAAGTTTAATCGCCTTTGGCCAGAAAGGGCTTGCGGAAGCAAAAACCTTGGAAGGAAACTATAAAGAAGCAATTACGCTTTTAAAAAACGCCAAGAGTATTTCGGAAGAAGTGGGCGATTTACTGCTCGACCAAAGTATTTTTGAAGGACTCTCCAACAACTATCTCGCCTTGCACGATTGGGATAACTATACGTTGTTCCATAGCAAATTTTTGGCGCTTCAAAAGGAAACAAAAAAGTCTGAAAGAAAAACCATCAATCAGTCCCTTTTAAGTTTAACCAATTCCAAGGCCACGGAAATTGAGCAGTTGAAAAAACGAAATAGCCCCATACAAATTGGTCTGCTCTGCTTCATTGGGATTTCGCTTTTTCTATTGGGTCGGTTTGTATTTTTCAAGGAAAAAAAATTAAGGGAACTCCAAAAAAAGCTCGAAAATTAGGACGATTCCCCGATAGCATAGTCCGCGAAAACAAAAAATCAAAAATCCGCTAAACCCCCTTTATTTAGGGGGTTTTTTCTTTTTTAGACACTTTCAAAATTCACGAATTCCAAAAGGTAAGTCCTTTTATTATAGTAGCTACCCCCCTACTTTAGCCTTCATAAAAATATAATACGAATCAATTAAAATTATTAAGATGAAAAAAATTATTATTCTTTTTTTGGTTTTTATGTATGCTTTCTGTGTGGAGAATGTATCGGCACAGTTCATTGTAAAACCAACTTTTTTTGAAACCCAGGGCGTATCCAATGAAGGAGTGATTTCTGGATACGAAGCCCAGGCTGGACCGTATAGCCTGTGGAATGCAGATGCGAATACTTTCGAAACAATAGGAGGCGCTGCTCCCGGACAAGGTATTGGCGGCTCAGCGGAGTTTTCAAACGACGGGAACCTGATCTCGGGTACTTCTATGATTACCACTGTTACTGCTACGGAATGGGAAAAATTGAATACCGGTTTCAATTATATTATTAGGGATATTGAGTTTCCCGGTTACGATGATAGCGCCAACGCCTTCGCCATTGGTGAATCATTAACTTATAATGGGGACGGGATCGTACTCGTAACCTATGATGCCGGTGACACTTGGACTGAACTATGGTCTGGCGTAAACCAAGGTTTGGAAGCCATGAGTTTTCCGAGTCAATGGACAGGTTATGTGGGCGGTTGGAATCAATATTTCGCTAAAACTACTGATGGCGGCTATACTTGGGAAACACAAACTCCTATTCCAGATGCCTATATTTATACAGGTATTGAATTTAAGGATGAATGGAACGGTGTTGTAACAGCCCAAACCGGTACCGGAATGGCCGTATACACCACCAATGATGGCGGTGCTACTTGGGTAGAAGGTTCGGGTCTTTCGGCCATTCCTTATAAATTAACCTATGTGGAAGGTGACACCTATTTCTTGGTTACCAATGCAGGGGACATTCAAAAATCTACTGATAACGGTGCCACGTGGACTACCGTTTTTACTACTCCGGGAGGAGCATTATTGGCGGGAATCGCGTTTAACGATTCCATGCACGGAATTGCCACCGCAGAAAGTAATGTATATAGAACTACTGACGGAGGCGTAACCTGGACAGGCCAAGAAGTTATTGAAGGAGTGATCTGGCGCGATGCGGCTTGGTTGGATCAAGACCACGTTACCTTGGTGGGCACCCCCGAAATTATTGCCCAATCTGAAGATGGCGGAGCTACCTGGCCAATAAATAACCTAGGCACCACAACTTTAAATGAAGCCTTGTACGATGTAGTGTTTACCCCAAACGGTACAGGTTATATTGTAGGATCGCAGGGCGTAATGTTTAGAAAAGCTCCTGAATCCAATACTTTTTCAGTTCAATCCCTGTATAACGTAGCAAATAGTGAATGGACAGTATTGGGCAGTTTTAATGTACCGGTAGACGGAAACCTAAGTTCCGGTTATAATATTTCTGGCGATGGTACCACTGTAGTTGGAAGCGCCTATGTAGAGCCCACGCCCGGAGTTTCGGGGTTGGCGGTACATGCAACGGCATGGACCGATGCAACTGGATTAATTGATTTGGGAAGTCTTTATACAAGCTTAAACAGAAGTACCCGCGCAAACGCTGTAAATGAGGACGGAAGTGTAATCGTAGGATGGCAGGATTTTAATGGTCCATGGAAATCGGCCGTTTGGAGAAAAGATTCCAATGGCGATTATTTAATCAATGAATATCTATTGGTTGACCCCAATGGTGATCCTACCGATGAATACAACCAACTGGGCGAGGCACGGGCAGTTTCGGCAGATGGAACTTGGATAGCCGGCGATGGTGATTACGCAAACAATAACGACCCGTGGAGATGGAGCGAAAGTACAGGCTACCAATCCTTGGGCAGTTTATCGCCCGGAAGTGCTGGTTATGTTACAGACATGAACGCCGAGGGAAGCATAATTATCGGCTACTTCCAAATTGATCCTTTTACGCCCAATATCCCCTTTATATGGACGGAAACAACAGGAATGGTCGAGTTTAATTCATTTGTAACCGAAACTTTGGGCTACACTATGGAAGCGAGCCCTATCTACGTACCAAATGCTATTTCCCGCAATGGAAAATACATTACCGGTTGGGGTTACGATCCTACAATCGGTCCCTGGGGCGATTTATTTACCTACAGGGTACAACTTCCATCGGTACCAAGCAACGATAATTGCGCAGATGCTATTGTCTTAAATTGTGGCGATTTGGTTACCAATTCAACCATATTCGGTACAGATTCTGGGGGAAATGCTTCGCCTGACGTATTTTATTCCTATACAGGTTCGGGGCAAGCGGAGAATATAACCTTAAATGCCTGCGGGCCGGAAACAAACTTTCCAACGACGGTGAGGGTATTTACTGATTGTTCTATCACCAACCAGATTGTATTTAACGACAGTTCTTGTGAAAACCAGCCAGAGCTAACTTTCCAATCAGATGGAACCAGCACCTATATCATTATGGTTGAAGGGTATGATAGCACCAAAGCAGGGAACTTTCAGTTGGAACTTACTTGTGAAAATATTTTGGGAGTAGGCGAAAACCAATTGCAGGATGTTGTTCTGTATCCAAACCCCGTAACGGACAATTTACAGATCGCTGCAAAAAATGAAATTCAAGCCGTAGCAATTTTCAATATTAATGGACAACAATTAATTCAAAAAGAAATTAATAGCCTAAAAGGGCAACTTGACTTTTCCCAATTAGCGACCGGTATCTATTTCGTAAAAGTAACCGCAAGCAATACCACTGAAACTTTTAAAATTATTAAAGAGTAATAGTTAGGTAATTTTTTCATAGTGTATTTTTTCAAATACCGCCTTCACAACTTTGGAGGCGGTTTTTTCATGGCAAATAATAAACGAACTATGTGATAGAAAAGATTGAGGATGGAATTGATTTTTCTTTATTTTTTAAAAAGACATCCAATTTATTTATTTGAAAGAAGATAAAGTAGTTTTCAAACCATAGGCTACTTTTACTGAAGGGTAATATTGCTATAAGTAGCATTAATGGTAAGCGTTTTATTTGAAGAATTGTTCTGGTTGTAACCTTTCAAAAGAGTTCTGTCGCCAGTTTTGGTTTCTTTTAATTGCAGGGATTTTGGGTATTTCAAAGTAGATTTTTTTCCATTCAAATAAAATGAAAAGGCCGCATTGGGAAGTTTTAAAACGGCGTCTGTATTTTCCAAACGAATGTCCAGCGTTTCAAACGCATCCGAAATTTCCTTAATTTTCAGATCGCCAAAGGAGCCGGCAAGAAAGGCCTGCCTGCCCACCTTTCCTATATTTACATCACTGCTATTGGCCTGAAGGTTTATATTTTCCACATTTTCAATTTTGCAGTTATCCACAAATTTCACCTGCAGGGTTCCCTGTCTCCAGTTGCCCACAACCACAGGCGCATAGGAAGCACTGATGAGGGTTTGCCCCCCATCAATGCTATTGGCCGTAAATGTTGAATAATTTAAGGTGGCATTTACGTTTTTTGCATCAGCCATTTTAAGTTCGCCATGCTTCACGTTTATCACTGTTTTGGTGTCTTTGGGCAGACGAATGATTATGGTTTTATTGGCCTTGCCATTTATAACATCCAGATTTTTATCACCGCGAATTATAACCGTATTTCCGTTGGGGCTTTTGTAAACTCTTTGGTTACGGTCAGCTCCTTCACTTTCGGAATCCATTTCCATTTTTCTGGCCCAAGCTTCCATTTTTTTACCATAGGCTTCGCCCCAGGCCTCCATTTTTTTGCCGTATTCCTCGCCCCATTTTTCCATTTTCTTTTCATACTCGGCGCCTATGCTATCTGCTTTTTTCTCATCATACTGTGCCGCCAACTTGTTGCCCCAGGCTTCCATTTTCTTTTCAAAATCCTTTCCGAATTTTTTATCCATTTGCGCCTCAAACTTTTTCATATAGCCTTCCTCGTCCTTTTTGTACGCTTCATAATCAAAATTTATATTTCCCAGATTTTGAAGCAGATCTTCGGGCAAGGGTGGCACTTGAATGTTCGAAATCAGAGGCATAATCATATTATCCATCATGGGGCCTATAAAATCCAGTTGTCGGGATGATCTTCCATAGCAAACACATCACCGCTCGCCAGCGTTGGAATTAATCGAAATTTTCTTACTGTTACCGGTTATTTCAAGATCCCAGTTTTTCATCAATTGTTGCTTTTCCTTATCGGAAAGTTGTCGTTATTGATAAAGGCCTCTACCTCTACCTTATTTTTATTCCACGTTTCAAAAATTACGTTGGTATAGGAGGTGTTAACGGATACTTCCACATTGTCTCCCACATTGAAGCTTTCCACATAATTTTTCTGTGCAAAACTGAATGTCGATACCAACAGCAGTAAAAGCAGCGCTGTATTACGATTGTAGTGTCTCAATTTTTTCATTTTCTTGATTTTTAAGTTCTTTTAATTTGTTTTTTAGTTTGAACAGCAAATCCAAACGCAGTTTCAAATTATCTATCAAGGCGGTAACGGTAGATTCCGTGGGGCCCACTTTGGTCAATTCTGCATTGAGCGCCGAATACTCATTATCCAGCACGGCAAGCCTTTCCATATATCCATCTACCAATTCTTTGTTTTCATCAGTAATTTTCAGCGAAGCCAACTGCACGTTAATTCCCGTTTTATAATAATCCTCCAGTTTTTTAAGGTCGGGCGAAAGGTCTGCCAAGCGTGAGTTTCGGTTTTTCATTGGAATTTTTCTCGCGTTGCATCCACCACAGTTTTCGGAAGAATTATCCTGAAGTCCACTGCCATTATCCGACAATTGTTGGTAGCCGAAAAAGCCAATTCCTAAAGAATACGATTGCAATCGCGGCAATTTTCAGCCAATACATTACAGAACTTTTATTTGTCAGAATTTTTTTCCGCAAACGCATCGTCCAACTTCTGCCGAAACCGTGCCTCGTGTCCCGCTGGAAGTTTTGGTGCCTCCGGCGAAGTTTTCACGCATCATTTTTTTAATATCCCGTGCCATAGCGCAAGTGTTTTAGTTTTTCCTTTAATTTCGTTTTTCCGCGGTGCAAATAGGTTCGGGAAGCATTTTCGGAAATATCCAAAATTTCCGAGATTTCCTGATGGTCGTACCCTTCCACTAAAAAAAGTTTTACCGCCGTTTTATAATTTGCAGGCAGATCCTCAATGGCTGCGCAACACTTCGCTAACCGTGGTTTCATCAGGTCTGTTGACCAATCATCGTCCGTGTCAATAATTGTAAAAATCTCTTCATTCATTGTCTCTGTTTCTAACTTCTTTCATTTTTATGGAATCGAGACAAGTGTTTATAACTATTCGTTTTAACCAGGCCCCAAAGGTGACGTCCCCTTTAAATTGGCCCAGTTTTTGAAACGCCTTAATAAAGGCTTCCTGCATCGCGTCTTCCGCGGCCGCGGTGTCCCTTAAATATCGGTGGGCAACAATAAACATACCGTCACAGTACTGCTTATATAAAGCCATTTGTGCTTTACGGTTGTGCTCTTTGCACTGCTCAACAAGTAATAAGTCGGACAAACTCGATGGTTTTTGGTTGCTGTTCAATTAAAAGACGAAATAAAAAACGCAATGTTGCAAATTAATGGTAATTTTTTTGTGAAATATTTGAGAATTAGAATTTTGAAAGCCATCAATTTATAGTAACTTTGGTAAAATTGTAAAAAATGAAAAAGAAATACGAAGATTTTTATAAACTAAATCGGCTATTGGTAGCCTGTTTTGAAGCAGAAAAATTGTACTACAATGCTGCTCTAGACGCACAGACCACCGAATTAAAACGCTTTTTGAACTACATGGCGGTGGAACGCAACCGGATGAGCCACGACATTTCCAACGAGCTTCATTCACGCGACATTGAGCCATTGAAGCAGGATGCTGAAAAAGGAAATCTGGATCGTACTTGGCAGGAAATTAAAGAAGCTTTGGAACATTTTGATGCCGAGGCAATCATCAATTCCTGTATAAGTAGGGACCGCAACAACATTAAAAGGTATGATGAATTATTGGATCGCAAGGAATTGCCTGAAAATATTTTGGAGCTTTTGGAAAAACAAAAATACCAATTGGAGTGGTATATAAAACAGGCTGCACAGCAACCCAAGAAAAGCCCCTTTGTTGAGGAACCCAAAGAGGAAAAAAAAGAAAATTCCGATAAGGACGATAGGCGCGGGAAGCTCATCAACCTAAAAGCTATGTAATAAAAAAGCCCTGAAATTCAGGGCTTTTTTTATGAGCGATTTGTTTTTATTCATCGTCCAATAATAAATTCAAAGTTACAGTAATATTATCACGCGTGGCTCTTGAATACGGACAAACTTCGTGGGCTTTATTAACAAGTTTTTCTCCCGTTTCAACATCAACTCCCGGCAGATAGCAATCTAAAGTAGCGCGTAGTTGTAAATCGCCTTCTTTTGTTTTTCCTATTTCAATATTGGCGGTTACGCTCATATCTTCGCCCAAATTTATATTTTCTTTCCCTGCAACCAGTTGAACCGCAGACCCGAAACAAGCAGCATAGGCACAACCAAATAGTTGTTCGGGATTGGTACCCTCTCCACCTTTGCCCCCTAAGCCTTTAGGTTCCGCTAAGGGCATATTGATGGTTCCGTCCTCAGTAGATACGTGTCCTTTGCGTCCGCCCACTGCCGTGGAAGAAGCTTCATATAATGTTTTCATTTTGGTGTGAATTTTTAAATTATTAATTTTCAAGATACCACCTCTAACTTGTTTTTAAAAGTACATATTCATAAAATTGTCCTAAATTCACATCGTGACTAACCGTAAAAAAAATACAGGCGCACTTCAGGAAAAGAAAGGGGTTTTACAGCCAGAGACCTTAAATAAAAAAGTGGTCGAAGAACTTAAGACTTCAAAAAAGAAGCTTCCTTCCACTGAAGAAATATTTAACGGAATCCGCAACCAAAACCAAGCCTCCCTCAGCCGCGCAATAACCATTATTGAAAGCACCGCACAAAAACACCAGCAACAGGCAAAGGAGTTAATACAAAGCTGTCTTCCACTCGCCAACAATTCAATAAGGATAGGAATTACAGGCGTTCCCGGTGTGGGGAAAAGTACATTTATAGAAAGTTTTGGAAAATTTTTGGTATCCAATGGAAAAAAAGTAGCTGTGCTTACCGTGGACCCGAGCAGCAGCATTAGTAAAGGCAGCATCCTCGGCGACAAAACCCGGATGGAGGAATTGGTAAAGGAAAAAAATGCCTTCATCCGCCCCTCGGCAAGTGGCGAAACCTTGGGCGGCGTGGCCCGAAAAACCCGCGAAACCATTATCCTTTGCGAAGCCGCTGGCTTTGACGTTATTTTGATTGAAACCGTAGGCGTGGGTCAAAGCGAAACTGCCGTACATTCAATGACCGATTACTTTTTATTGCTGAAACTGGCCGGCGCCGGCGATGAACTGCAGGGGATAAAACGCGGGATAATGGAAATGGCGGATTGCATAATAATCAATAAAGCCGATGGCGAAAATCTTAAAGCAGCCAAGCTCGCCAAGACCGAATTTAACCGTGCGCTTCACCTCTATCCCGAAAAGGAAAGTGGCTGGACTCCAAAAACCCTTTTAGCCAGCGCCCTTAAAAATGAGGGTATTGCTGAAATTTGGGAGGTAATCTCCAATTATTTTGAAGCCGTGAAAACCAACGGGTATTTTCAACATAAAAGAAAAGAGCAAAATAAATTTTGGTTGATGCAGACAATCGAAAGCAGGTTGAAAAGTGAATTCTACGAAAAACCTTCCGTCAAAAAAGAATTGGATACACAGTTGAAGGCATTGGAAGAGAATAAAACAACGCCTTTTGAAGCGGCTGAAAAACTCTTGAAATTGAAATAATGCTTTTTTCAGCTTTGCCCTAAACCAAAATCCGCCAAATTATATATTCGGCGGACTTTTAAATATGCAATAATCTTTTATGTAACTCACATCTTGCTTGCAGAGATATGGTATTTTTTCATTTTATTCTACTAGAATACTTGTTGTCCATTTTGTTCCTTTACTTATGGTTTTACTAGGATGATTAATACCCTCCAAAATATAATTTTCACCAATTTTAAAACAGGCTTCAAAATAAAGTGTTCTAGGGCTACCTATAAAATCGTCTAAATCAAAATTAGCTATGCCTTCTGAATTACTTAGAACTTCCATTTCAATTTTTGGTAAAGGTGTATTTAGAGCGGGTTTTTCAAGAAACATCAATACGGTATAACCCGGTTTAGGGTTGCTCTGACTATCAATAATATTTATTACTACCTCTGTATTAGAAGAAGATGTTGTAGAGGAACTTTCTTTTATTGTTTTAGAGTCTTCATCTTTTGTACAACTAAACATGAAAAGTGATAAGCAAAGGAGTAATAGTAAATTTTTATTCATTCTTTTTTTATTTTAAATTATGCCTACTTCAAAATTTAGTTGGTTTTTCAGCAAATTCCCAACATAAGTTTTGGATTTAAGTGTGTTCTCTATACCAATGATTTTTTAAATTTATTTTTAAAGGTCAGTAACTTCACATAAAATTCTTCCTAAACCATTCCACCTGCGCTTCCAACCCTACTTTTAAAGAAGTTCGCGGATTGTAGCCCAATAATTTCCGGGCCTTGTCGATATTGGCTTTTGTCCGTGATTGGTCGCCAGCGCGGGGCGGTTTGTTTTCGGTTTCAATCTTTTTTTGAAGAATTTGCTCCACCGTTTCAATTCCCTGCGCCGTGGTGCTTTCGGTTTCCGTTCCTAAGTTAAAAATCTCGCCGTTGCAGACGGTCTCTTTCCCAATAACACTTACAATCCCATCCACAATATCCTGCACAAAGGTAAAACTGCGCAAGATGTTTTTCACTTCCCTCAAAAAGCGGAAACGGTTTATGGTTCAGCCCGCAATCAATCAAACGTGTATATAATTTATCCGGTCTTTCGCGCGGACCATAAACAGAAAATAATCGCAAGGAAGTGCCCTTCCAATTTATTTTCGCGACATTTTCGCCAGCACCAATTGTTCGGCGGCAAGTTTCGTAACCCCATACCATGAAGCAGGTTTCGGCGGCACGCTTTCAGGAAAAGTGGCTTCAAGACCATAAATGGACGAAGTGGCAATGTTTACGAAAAATGGTTTTTTCGGCAGGCTTTCGGCAAATTCAAGCAAGCGTTGTGTGGCCAAAATATTATTGCTGAAATAATCCTCAAAAGTGGAAGTGTTTGAAATCCCCGGATGCGCGGCAAAATGAAATATAAAGTCTAAATCCTTTGGAAGATATTCGTTTAAATCAGCGGTGCGAAGATCAAGTTTTTGGATTTCAATACCTTTTTTCGAAAGCGTTTCCGCATTCAAATGCTTAAGAGAAATATTATAGTAGGGCGAAAAATTATCGACACCCACTACGTGATGACCAAGTTCCTTTAACCTTTCCGAAGTGTGGGAGCCAATAAATCCGGCTGCTCCCGTAACGAGTATTTTCATGCTATTTATTTTTGAACCAAGAATAAAGGGAACCAGGAATCAGGACAGTTTTTGATGTGCTATTCAAAATTCTTCAATTCTTACTTTACTTCTGTTTCCTATTTTTTTTCTTCTGCAAAATAAAGTGTTTTTATCTGCAACTCCTCTAAATTTTGGAACTTTAGAATTGTTCTTCAAAAAAAAGATACTTTTGCAGAAACCACTTCAACAACCTCAATGTACGATTTTACTATAATTGTGCCCGTATATAACGAAGAAGAAAACCTGCAGACGGGTAGAAACGGAACTACTGGAATATCTAAAAATAGCAACCAAAAAAACCGCCGTCCTTTTTGTTGACGATGGTTCCAAAGACAACAGCCTCGCGCTGATAGAGGAAATATGCAAGCGCAATGAAGCATTCCATTTTCTTTCATTTAAGGAAAACCGCGGCTTGAGTGCGGCTATTAAAGCGGGTTTCGACCATATTGAAACACCCCTTACAGGATATATTGACAGCGATCTTCAAACAGACCCAAAGGATTTCAATCTTCTTTTGGAACACATTGGCGAATACGATTTGGTTACAGGCGTTCGCTCCGAAAGGAAGGATAAATTCGTAAAAAATATGTCTTCCACAATCGCGAACGGTATCCGTCGCGCTTTTACCCACGATGGAATGGATGATACGGGGTGCCCCCTAAAAGTTATAAAAACCGAATATGCCAAGCGAATCCCAATGTTCAAAGGTCTTCATAGGTTTTTGCCGGCAATGATTTTGTTGCAAAACGGCAAAATCCTCCAAGTCCCCATAAAACACTTTCCACGAATGGCAGGCACTGCAAAATTCGGACTTTGGAACCGGCTTTTGGGACCATTAATGGACTGTTTCGCATACCTTTGGATGAAGAAAAAATACATCAATTACGAGATTAAAAGCAAAGGATGAGCCACTGGATTGTTTACGGCATCGGGTTTTTGGCGCAAATTCTTTTTAGTGGAAGGTTAATCGTTCAGTGGATTCTTTCTGAAAAAAGCAAGCGCATAATCACTCCTTCTACCTTTTGGAAATTGAGTCTTTTCGCTTCTTTTTTGCTGTTTGTGTATGGCCACTTACGCGATGATTTCGCGATTATGATGGGTCAGGCCTTGACCTATTACATTTATATCCGCAACCTACAATTACAGGGAGAATGGCAAAAGGCGCCAAAATGGCTTCAAATTTTCCTTTATATTTTTCCATTGCTTTTGGTTGTCTATGCCTATAACAACGGCCAGTACGATATCCATAAACTTTTTAAGAACGATGCCATCCCGCTTTGGCTTTTAGTTTTGGGCGTTGTTTCCCAAATAATTTTTACGCTTCGGTTTATCTATCAATGGATTTATTCGGAAAAAACAAAAACCTCGCAACTTCCCGTAGGTTTTTGGAGAATGAGTGTTTTGGGCGCGGCTTTAATTTTGACCTATGCCATTTTCAGAAAAGATCCCGTATTGTTGATTGGCCACGGCGCCGGACTTATAATTTACGTGCGGAATATCTTTATTTGGAAAAAACAGCTGCGTTATGAAAGTTGAGAAAAATTACATATTGCTTCTCATTTTAACCTGCGCGGCGATTTTTTTTGTGAACTTAAATTCCTTGCCGGTCAACATAATGGAAGCACGCAACTTCATTACCGCGCGCGAAATGCTTAACGACCACCATTGGTTGTTAACAACAATGAACGGCGAGGCACGTTACCAAAAACCACCGTTGCCCACTTGGCTCACCGCTATTTCCGCTGCAATTTTTGGAATAAAAAGTATTTGGGCCCTTCGCCTTCCGGCGGCAATTATGAGTCTAATTTTGGTATTATTTTCCTATAAATTCGCCAAAAAACTAATCTTCTTCTCCCCTTTTGGGGAAGACCGAAAGCAGGCCAAACTGTATTCTTTCATAAGTTCGCTAATAATGGCGACATCCTTTTATATCGTAGCCTCCGCCCGAGATGGACAGTGGGACATTTACACCCACGGATTTATGATGGTGTGCATTTACCTACTCTATTTATTTTTTACCGAAGAAAACAATAAATATCGAAATGCAATTTTAGCGGGCCTTTTCTTCGGCTGTTCGTTTTTGAGCAAAGGCCCCGTGTCGTTTTACGCCCTCCTCCTGCCCTTTTTAATTGCTTTTGGAATTGTTTACAAATACAGAAATTTCAAGTCGCGTTGGTTGCCCTTACTTTCTTTTTTAGTGGTTGCTGCAATCGTTTCCACTTGGTGGCATTGGTACACTTTAAAATTTGATCCCGCCGCAGCCGAAATCACCAAAAACGAAACTACCAACTGGATAAATTACGAAACAAAACCTTTTTATTATTACTGGAGCTTCTTCACACAGAGCGGCGTTTGGACGATTCCTGCTTTTATAGCTCTGCTTTATCCCTATTTGAAAAATCGCGTTTTCAACAAAAAAGCCTATCTGTTCACTTTTCTTTGGACGATACTTTCGGTGATTTTACTTTCGCTGATTCCCGAGAAAAAATCGCGCTATTTACTGCCAGTTTTAATCCCCATGGCATTGAATACGGGTTTTTACATTGAATATCTTTTCCGAAGATTTAAGGAATTGAAAGATAAAAGGGAAACTATTCCTGTCTATTTCAACTTTGGTTTGATTGCTTTTATAGGAA
The DNA here is from genome assembly GCA_963839235.1 of uncultured Flavobacteriaceae bacterium. GTDB lineage: Bacteria > Bacteroidota > Bacteroidia > Flavobacteriales > Flavobacteriaceae > Aequorivita. The sequence continues at coordinate 19,189 of CAWITX010000003.1, forward strand.
TTGCGTTCCCCATTGGCGGTTATATTTTTCTGAAAGACGGACTTGCGGGAAACTGGGTTTGGTTCGTTTTGCTTTCCATCGCTTTGTTAATTGTGGGGGTTTTTATGTTCCGAAATCTTTTCCGAAGAAATATTGCAATAGTGTTTTATTTAACGATCGCTTTTATCGTAATGGTTATTTGGTTCGGTCTTCCGCTTAGCGCGGCGATTACAAATAATCCGGAATACAAACCCTTTTCAGAGTTGCATACTTGGGAAAAACAGCAAAACCTAAAAGTGTACGAATTTGCCGATATGACGCCCGAACTTATCTGGGATTACGGTGAAAAAATACCCATTCTGAAAAAGGATGAAACAGTTTCAATTCCTGAAGAAAACCAATTTGGCGTGCTCGTTTCCGAGGAGCAAATGCAAAATTTTAAGGAAGCATTTCCCGATTTTAAAAGGGAACGCGTGGCGCGATACGATATGAACCCAAAAGGAAAGGACAGCCGAACCCACAAAACCAGACTGTATAGGGATTTGTTTGTTGTAACAAAAAAATAAAACCGATTGCACGCTGAGCGCACCCGATAGCTATCGGGTCGAAGGGTTTCTTTATTAAGTATTAATCTTTCGAAAAATTAGGTCTCGACTGCGCTCGACCAGACAAACTATTTATTAAACTTCCCTTGCCCCCACTTTTGAAGTAAATAGAACAACCAACCTGTGAGCCCGCCAAAAGCCATTCCGGTCATAACATCCAGCGGATAATGAACGCCAATGTAAATTCTGCTATACCCAGTCATTACTGCCCAAACCAGCAATAGAAAAGGGAGATATTTATACCATTTTTTAAGACTGAAAGCTAAAAAAACAGCTGCCGCCATGGAGCTTGCCGCGTGTGCAGAGAAATATCCAAATCGGCCGCAGCCGTCGGCGATGTAGCGCATTTGTTCTTTCAGTTCGGCAACTTGGCACGGGCGCGGACGGCGAACGCCGTATTTAAAAAGATTCGCAATTTGGTCGGTCGCGGTAATCATTAGCGCCACACAGACCAAAATTACTAGCGTTCCCTTTAATCCGTAATTTTTGAATACCAAATAAAGAAGAATGGCGTAAATGGGAATCGAGGACCATTTTTCGGTAACAAAAAGCCAAAATCCATCCCAGGAGCTATTTCCAAGATTATTTAGAAAAAGGAAAAATTCGGTATCGTATTTTAGGAGTTGGTCGAGCATTTAAGGTTTTTATATGGTTGTTTTGAATTGGTTCGCCACAAATTCACGAATGCTTTTACATAAATATTCGTGTATTCGTGGCAAAAAATCATTCCTCATCATACAACGCAATCTCCCGATCGTAAAAATCATTTGCGCCCTGAATTAAATTCTCGGCTTCAGATTCAAGTTCTTTTTGGTCCTGGGCATCAAAATCTTCCAACCATTCAACCTCATCGTTTTCAAGATTGATTATGAACCGTGGAAATTCAGTGTGTATCACGAAAATCGCAGTTGGATAATCGCTATTGTCGCCGAGAAGATATTTTGGGAAATCCATTTTTTTTGAAAAGTTAATGGTTATTTAGTTATTGAGTTAACAAGGACTGAATATTGAATATTTTTATCCAGCATCCGTCATCCAGCATCCAGCTTAATTAATTTCTTCGAAAGATAATTAAATCTGATGAAAAGCATGACGCCCGAAGCCGTCAAACCTGCTAAAAGTCCGTACCAAAGTCCTTCGCTTCCCAGATCGGTGACGATGCTCAAATAATACATCACGGGAAAACCGATGGCCCAATAGGCTACAAAAGTAATTATGGTGGGGATCCTTACATCCTGCAATCCGCGGAGTGCGCCCAAAGCCACAACTTGCAACGCATCTGAAATTTGAAAAACCGCCGCGATAAATAAGAGTTTTGAGGCAATACTTACCACTTCAAAATTATCGGCGTACAGTTTTGGATCATCAAAATCTAAATATAGACTTGGGTAGCGCAGTGTTGAAAATCATAAATAAAGCAGCAAAAACCACCGCCAAAATGGTGGTAAGCAACACTATTGAAAAGGCAATGCGCCGGAGCTCACGGTAATTCTTCAACCCTTTTTGATTGCCCACGCGTATCATGGCGGCCACGCTAAAACCCATTGCCACCATAAAGGTCATGGAAGCAAGATTGAGCGCAATCTGGTTTGCCGCCTGCGGATTTTTTCCCAAAACGCCGGAAAGCCAAACCGCACAGGTGAAAATAGCGACCTCAAAAAACATTTGCATCGCCGATGGAAAACCGAGGTTCAATAATTTTTTCAGCATCGGTTTTGCCAAATTGAATATTTTAATGTGGGTTACAAAGCGTTTCGATTTTTCCTTTTTTGCCAATAAAAACCACAGATAACCTACCAAAATTA
>CAWITX010000004.1:0-179221 GCA_963839235.1 uncultured Flavobacteriaceae bacterium
TAACGAAATGAAAAACGTTATGCCACACGAAAAAACGTTGGCTTTTTTACGTGGATTAAAATCGGAAGCTGGTGATATTAAAACAAAATCTTTTGTAAAATATGAGCAACCAAACGTTGCATTATACAAAACAAATTTTGAGCGGATTGTAGTCGCCCTTTATATTTCGGTAGATGAAAATTCAAATATTAATGGATTAATGGTAAAACCTTTTCAGGAAGAAAAATGGCCAGAACTTACCCGTAACATTTCTAAACTAAAACTTCCTTTTAATGAAGAGTGGACAGTACTTTGGGGAGGCGACACCAAAGAAGTAAATTATCACGTGATTGATAAAGCCCAAAAAAATGCTTTTGATTTTGTAATGACCAATCCACAAGGTAAAAGCTATAAAAATGATGGAAAAAGTAATGAAGATTTTTATGCCTTTGGAAAACAACTTATAGCACCAACAGACGGAGAAGTTGTGTTAGTTGTAGATGGGGTTAAAGATAACAAGCCAGGAATACCAAATCCATTATACGTCCCGGGAAATACAGTCATTATAAAAACCAAGAACAATGAATATTTGTTCTTCGCACATTTTAAACAACATTCCATTGTTGTAAAGCAAGGACAAATGGTAAAACAAGGGGATTTATTAGGCGTATGTGGAAATTCTGGAAATTCCACAGAACCACATATACATTTTCACATTCAAAATGTTGAAGATATTAATAACGCTACTGGAGCTAAATCCTACTTCGAAAACATTTTTGTAAATGGGGAAATGAAAAAAGATTATTCCCCAGTTAAAATGGAAAAAGTAAAAAACATATAGAAAACAACTGCCAATACCGTATCTTATGAAAAGTAAAAAACAACATAAAATTATGTGTAGACTACTAAATTCACAAATCCTACCCGTTATTGGGTTGGCCATCACAATGACCATTGGCCCCTACACCTTTGCACAGCAAACCTCAAAAACGGATTCAATTTCACAAGAATCATCCCAATTGAATCAGCAAGAGCATGAAGTACCTATGGGGAATAAAATTCACGAACTTCCACAGGGATTGCCCTTTGCCGCATTTAGTGCAGGTGGAGAAAAAGAAAAAGCATTGGAAGACTTTATTACTGAACAGAAAGTAGCCGGCCTCCTCGTTTTACAGGATGGGAAGATCCGCTTGGAACGCTACGCTCTTGGGCACAGCGAATCAAACCTGTGGTCGTCATTGTCTGTTGCAAAGTCAGTAACGAGCACCCTCGTGGGTGCTGCCATTAAAGATGGTTACATCAAAAGTGTGAACGACTACGTAACGGACTACATCCCTGATCTGAAAGGCAGTGCATACGACAGCGTGACTATCCACCATTTATTGACCATGACCACCGGTGTACGATGGAACGAGAACTATACAGATCCGGATTCTGACATCGCCAAGTTTGAAACAGATTCCATAGAACCTGGCATGAATGCAACGGTAAGTTATATGCGACGGTTACCAGCCGAGGCAGAACCTGGCACAAAATGGGTGTATAGTACAGGCGAAACGCACCTGCTGGGTGCCCTTGTCAGTTCAGCTACCCATCAAACCTTATCCCACTACCTTTCCTCCAAGATCTGGAAACCGTATGGTATGGAGCAGACGGCCACCTGGAGACTGGACAGAACCGGCCAAGAAATGGCAGGCTGTTGCCTCCAAATGCGGCTGCGTGATTTCGCAAGATTCGGACAATTTGTTCTAGAAGACGGACGCATCAATGGTAAATCTATTGTCCCGGAGGGTTGGTTCGACACAGCAACGCAAATACACGTGCCGCTTTGGCCCGGCGCAGGCTATGGATATGGGTGGTGGATCTTTAATGGTGATAGTTTCGAGGCATTGGGGATTCATGGCCAGATGATTTATATTGACCCTTCAAGGAAACTTGTGATTGCATTAAACAGTGCATGGCCGGAAGCCGAGAGTAACGAGCGACATTTAGCAGTCGCTAATTTTGTAAAATCCATTACTGATGAGATTGATAAAGAGTAAAAGGACTTTTTCCGCAACGAAACCATAGGCCAGCCGTTAGCAGCAACTTAAAAAAAGACAATGAACAAAGAAGCTTTCCTTACGAGAATTTATGGATGAAGTTTGGAATAAAAAGAATTTTGATAAAGTTGAACAATATGTTCATCCAGAATATACGATTCATCTTGACACCACTGATCCTTGGGAAGGACAAACTTTATCTCATTCAGAATTCAAAGAACGATTGAATTTTTCATTCAACTCATTTCCGGATATGAATTTTGAAATAACATCTGCAATTCCAGAAGAAAATCACGTCGCTATAACTTGGATATTAACTGGAACAAACCTTGGTATGATAGGAGAATATCCACCAACTAAAAAATCTATAAATACAAAAGGGGTAACGATTTATCATTTCAAAGACAATTTGATTAGTGGACATACTCAAGTTTTTGACAGAGTAACTGTTATGAAACAATTGGGATTTATGTAATATGAAAACAAAAAAAGAACTTAAGGAAGAATACAAACAACGGAAAATTCCAATGGGAGTTTTTCAAATAAAGAACATTAAAAACAATAAAGTTCTGATTGACAATAGTATTGATATGGAGTCCAAATGGAACAGACATAAAATGGAACTCAAATTCGGAAACCACAGGAATGGTAGTTTCCAAAAAGATTGGAATGAGTATGGAGAAGAAAATTTTGTGTTTGAAGTTTTATCAGAATTAAAAAAGAAAGAAGAAGAAAATATAAATTACAATAAGGAATTGAAAACGCTGCAAGAAATGGTAACTGAAGAGTTAGATATTGAAAGCATTTATAAATAAAAAGCCGGTACTAACACCGCATATAATTCATTGCTAATTCTAGCCTACTCTCCCTGGCGCGCTTTTGCAAAGCGTGCCCATTTACCATACCAATTGGGTGTCGATCCATCAACAAAACCATTCCAATTTTTGTATTTTCTCGTGGTGCAGCCTCCGAATACATTTAATACTTAAATAATAATCTTCCCGGTTTTTTAGCTATCTTTAGCATAATCCTCACTATGGCTTCTGAAAGGTTGCCACAGTGGGGATTTTATGTATTTGGAAGTCTCATTTTTTAATTATTCAGAATTGCATTTCAACAAAACCGCGGATGGCGAAAAGCGTACAGAGTAGCCACTACCTTCTAATTCTATACCCATGAAAAAATTATTGAAAGTATTTTTAGTTATTGCTTTTGTAGTTGCCATTACCACTTCGGCCTCGGCGCAGCAATACTTTACCTACGACGGAGACGATTTTAACGTGTATTTAAAAACCAATTCAGATAATACACAAGTGCTGGAGGTTTCTTTCACAGATGCGGCAAAATCGCAGTGGCACAAATTCAGCATTGTGGACTATTACGATGTTTCCGATGGTTTTGGATACATAGTTGATGATGGTGCTGGACAACAGTTTACTCTTGATTATTATGGTCATGGAGATAATATTGTTGTAAGAAATGACAGTACAGAAGAAGAATGGAACCTTAATAGAAGGCAAGAATAAATATTTAGTTTTGCCATAACTTGCTTCTATTAATCGGCGCGCTTAAAAAGCGTGCCGATTTTTTTTAGGCCCCTGCGAAAACAAGTTTCAACTCATTTCAAATCACTCCGCTTTTAAAAACCCAAGATCTGTAACCAATTTAATTTCATTGGAATCGTACCTTTTTAAAGAATCCAAAAGTCGGTTTCTGTGATTTGCGCCTACCAAAATAAGAACCCGTTGGGAAGGATTGGATTTTATCAATTCAAGGGCATTTTTAGTAATGTGGTAATCCCTGTTGTTATTGAAAATAGCATAGCTTTCATAGGGCGTATTTTTATACAGGCTATCTTCCAATCTGTATTGTCTTCCAGTTAGGCTGTCGTATTCGCCTTTCAAAAATTCCGCTGCAGAGTAATTGAGGGCGATTCTTTTTTGCTCTTCCTGAATTGCAGGAATTCCCGCTGCTTCGTAAGCACGCAGAAAAACCGAATCTTTTTCCATTGCATTCATAAGCACTTTCATCTTTCCCAATTGGGTGGTGGAATCGGTAAATATTTTTTTGCTGACGGGTTCATTTTCGGTAGCGTCGTTATAATAATCGATGCCGATAACTTTTCCGGGGAAGGAATCCCGCACCCGTATCATTTCAATAGGATAAAAAACATCTAGGCTATCGCTATTCATTTTCATGTCGATCGGTCTTATTTCCACTCCAATAATATCAGCATTATAGGCTTTTATGATTTGTTCCAGATCGTCATACGTATAATTGGGGTTCACTTCGTGGGCTCCATGAAGGGTTGGGAGAACTAGTACTTCTGTGGGTTTGGAATTGTTACAGCCAATAAAAAGGAATGTTGCGAGGAGGATGGTAAATTTCTTCATTGTAAATGATTTCTTCGTATTAAAAAGCAGCTAAAATATTATAATTTAGTTTCGTTTAGAAGTCTGTGGGTAAATTACGAGAAAAATCAAATTCGGAATGGAAAATAAGCCAACTTTGCGCATTGGAAATTCAATTTCCAATTCTGAATAATGCTCCCCGCTCCTAGCTTCACCCCTATTGCCAATGTTATTACAAAATTCCTAAAACCCTTTTAAAATTAATCTAATTAATGTATGTTACCAACCTATCAAAAAGGTGAAATTATGGACCACACGGAAATACGAAATTATATTCAGGATGTATTAAAATATATGCCTTCGGATTGGTTGGATCTTACCACCCACCGATTGGATATTTACGATGAAAAACTGGCAAAAACCCAATTTTTGCAGGAGTTTGAAAATCTTTATAAGGCCAATAATGCCGATGCTTCGGCACTCGCAAAATTACCCACGGCTTACGACTATATCCGCTTGGGCCATCCCCTATCTTCTATTTTGGAATGGGGTATTGCCAAATTAAATAAATTGAATGCAGATCAAGTAATCAGCTTTTCATCAAGGACGGTTCCTATTCTGGCAATTCTTCGGAAGAATTTACTGGAGAACAAAAACACCCAAATCCTTTATAAAGATGAAATACCAGCCCATTTTGATGCTGATTTGATAAGAAACGTTTACGGTTACAAATTCGATTTAAAACAGATTGGTAAAGCAGAAAAGGCTTCTGAGTTTAACGGAAGTACCGTCTATATTAGCAATAACAATGAAGTAGGCACCCTCGCTCTCAATCCAAATATTGATTTTTATATCAATCTTTATGCAGACCTCGGAAGTATTTTAACCGTAAACGGAAGCCAAAACGAAAGCTACATTCCCGATATTCAACATGTAAGAAGAAGGGAGACCATTGCCATGACTCCCGCCAATTGCTTCATTGCTTTAAAAGCGCTTGCCGCGCAAACTGCCATCGCACATAACAATAGGAATGTTGAAGCCGACAAAACGAGCGTTTTAAATGCTCTCAAAAGTATTACTGGTTCCCCAACAAAACCACTTGTGGCCTCCAGTGGGTTATCCATTCAATACGCCATTATGATGGGAGCCATTCATGAGGCCGTAGAAAACCATAAGGGAAAGGCCATTAAATTTATCGTTCCCCCAAACTGTTATGGCGGTACCAACGACCAAGCGAGACGGGTGGCGGCTTGCCTTGAAAATGTGGAGATTGTTGATTTATTGGTTGATGGCGATAATGACATGGTGGAAAGTATCGATACCGTTTTAGCCAAAGTTGCCCATGAAGATGCCGTGCCGTACATAATTGCTGAAATTCCAACAAATCCGCGCGTCGAGGTTCCTGATCTTCAAAAATTAAAATCCGTATTGAGCAAAGAACGAAAAACAGACAAGGGCGAAATTGCCATTGATCCCGTTTTCATTTTGGATCAAACATTCTGTCCCAACGTCCACTTTTTAGGGGAAGGTGAAATACTCTCCTCGGTAAGGGCGATTTCCTATGCCAGCGGATCAAAATTCCCCAGTGGCGGAAAAAGTACGGCAGGCTATTGTGTAGGGAATACAAAAACGAAAATCTTGATGGAAAAAATAGAAACCCATCTAACCCTTTGCGACAATGAGGCCACAACGCTTCAATATGAAATACTGGCAAAGCAATTGCCCACGATGAACCAACGGATAAGTGAGGCATACCACAATACGCGTGAATTTGTAAACTTCATTAAAAAGACCCTCCCCGAGGCAAAAATCAATTTTGTTTCCGAAGAACTGGCAGCAGAGGGTTTTACCCCCTCGGTTTTTTCATTGGATCTTCCCACCAAAGGAAGTACTGACGAGGAGAGAGAGGCGTACAAAAGGGCGTTGAATTTAAAGTTAATCAACTTAATGATTACGGAAATTCCCGATGAAAGCAAATTCTGTGTAAGTTATGGTCAGTTAAAAGGTTGTTATTGGACGATTCCCGCGACCTCTACGCAGGGAACCACTAAGGAAGGGGACAAAGATTACATTGTGCGCGCATCACTTTCCCCAAACCTAGATCTGCAACGCCATAAAGAAGTTTTTAAGGAATTTGTAGAACATCTTTAGCAGGATGCTTAAAAATTCAAAGCCATTCATTTTATGAAATAAAATTGATATGACTGCGTACTGGATTTTTTAATATGTTATATGTAATTTAACGAAGCCAAAAATAAATTATGGATAGCATTAAACTATATATTGATTACATCGCAAAAATAATGGAGTCCATTGGAGTGTTGACCATTTTCTTTGGCTCCATATACTCCATTTTAAAATTTCTCTTTAGCTTAAAAAGTAAAAACCCTGTTACGTATGTTGAATTGCGGCAGGCGGTGGGTAAATCCATCCTACTGGGGTTGGAAATATTGATAGCGGCAGATATCATGGCGACCGTGGTCACGGAGCCCTCCCTCAGATCCGTTTCAATTTTGGGCTTGATCGTTATAATAAGAACCTTTTTGAGTCTTTCGTTGCAAGTGGAACTTGAAGGGAAGTTTCCATGGCAAAAATTCAAGCTAAAAAAAGAGAATAATAGGGCTTAGAATGCCAGTTCAAAAACGACATTGCAGATAGGTGTTTTGTAAATCATAGCTGTTTAAATATCCATCACAATCCCTTAAAAGTATATATGAATAAGCCATCTGTATTTCACGGTCAAGAAAGTTCCAATTACTCATTAAATTGGTTGGCCTAAATCAGTATTTCATATGAAAAAAGAAAATCTATACAAATTACCTTTCGCAAATGTATATCCATACTATGTGGCCAAAGCAGAAAAAAAAGGGCGCACCAAAGAAGAACTGGATACCATAATACAGTGGCTTACGGGATATGACGAAAAACTATTGCAGCAACACTTAGACGACAAAACCAGCTTAGAAGAATTTTATACCGAGGCGCCAATAAACCCCAACGCCTCGAAAATAACGGGCGTAGTCTGCGGCATTCGGGTAGAGGAAATAGAGGACCCATTGATGCAAAAAATCCGTTATTTGGATAAGCTGGTGGACGAACTGGCAAAAGGAAAGGCGATGGATAAGATTTTGAGAAGTTAGCCGTAGGCTTTAGGCTTTAAGCTTTCAATCAACAACCATTTACCCAAAACAACTATATTTATCGTTCCAATTTGTTAAATATGAGCGACATTGGCAACGTTATTTTGTGGGCTGCCCTTCTTCAAGGTTTTCTTTTGGCGTTGCTTTACATATTTTCAAAAAAGCATAAAAGTTTCGCGAATTTTCTGTTGGGATGTTTCCTTATCAGTATTATTTTAGAGGCGCTAACTTCTCTTTTGCCGCTTCGTTTCGTAGGTAATTATTCAATAGACACCTATTTTTCACTGCCCGAGGTAAAGCTTTTCATCCCTTTATTTTTTCTGAATTATGTACTCACAAAACTTGGGAACACTCTCAAATATGCCCATTTCTTAAAATATAATTATACATTGGCAATCGCCATCGCGACAATTACCGATTTTCAATCTTTATCTTTTTGCTTTCCATTCCTCATCGGTCATTGATGTTTTTGGTTTTACAAATGTCGAAATTTTTCACTTGTCGCAGCAGATTTATGCCTTTGCCCTCATGGCTATCGCCTTTATTATTGCCATAAAGGAAACTTTGTCATACCGGAAATTGGCACGGAACGAATATTCCGATTTTAAAATGCTGCAGATAAATTGGCTATGGCAATTTATTTTTATGCTTCTGCCCGCCACCGTTATCTGGGGAATTGAAATAATCACGAATACTTTTCATAGGCGAGGGCGAGACCAATTTTGAATCCATTATATGGGGATTTGTTGCGCTTTTTTTGTTTTTCTTAAGCTATAAGGCGTACCAGCATCAAAATTTATTCGATGCAGTTCCTGAAAGCGCCTCAAAATTTTCTGCTGAAAAAGTGGTTGACCCAGAAACCCATCGGTGTGATGAATCACAGAGTGAACAAATTCAGCAATATATGCGGGAAAAGGAATTGTTCCTTGAACAAGATCTAACGCTCCATCATTTTGCCAACGCTATTAATATTTCACCGCGACTGATTTCTTCCTGCATCAATAAAAATTTAGCCAATAATTTTAATGAATGGGTCAACGGTTATAGAGTAGAGAAGGCTCTGAAAATGATTGAGGAAGACGTAAAAAACCAACTTTCCATTGAAGGAATTGGAACGGCGGCGGGTTTTAAATCGCGCTCAACCATGTATTCCGCTTTTCAGAAAAAATTGGGCCACTCTCCCGGGTATTTCCGAAACAACAATGTCCTAAGTCCTGTAGCCAAAAATTAAAATGTCCGGATTTCGGTATCCAGCACAAGCTTTATTTTATTGCAGCTTCTTTCCCTCCTACTTTTGTGGTGTTCAATCAAAAAAAATATACAATGAAAAAATTATTTTATTTCTCATTATTCGTATTTATATCTCTGGTTTCCTGCCAAGAAGATGATATGATTTTCGGCTCGGGTAGAGCCGTTTCCGAATCCAGAACCGTTAGTGACTTTTCAAAAGTGAAAAGCGAAGGTGTTTTTGAAGTCACCATTACCCAAGGTCCAATCCAATCCCTAGAAATTACGGCGGACGACAACATTATTGGCCGGGTAAAAACGACGGTAATAAATGACGAACTACGGCTGTACCTAAAAAATGACGGCTACAACCGCGTAACCTTAAAGGCGAAAATTACAGTACCAAGACTCACGGGGCTTAGCAATTCGGGCACTGGAAGTATGGATGTAAAAGGATTTTCGGAAAGTGGCCAATTTAAGGTTGTAAATTCAGGCACCGGAAATATCAAGATCGATGGCAGCGCCAACAGCTTATCAGTATATAACGAAGGGACGGGACGCTTCCGTGGCTTCGGATTTATGGTTAAAAATGGCGAAGTAAAAAATCTGGGTTCAGGAAATGTGGAAGTGAATTGTTCCGAAAGTTTAAACGTAAAAATAGAGGGAAGCGGTAATGTTTCCTATAAAGGCAATCCAACGGTACAGGTAGATATTGAAGGCTCCGGAAATGTAATAAACGCCAATTAAAAAATGAATATTTCTTTCAGAAATGATAAAAAGGGATCGAAATTTTCAGTCCCTTTTTTATTTCTGGCCTTTTATTATTGTAGATTTTTCAATATTGTAAATGTTACCGATTTATTCAACATTTCAATTCTTTCCTTACATTTGAGAGTATATACCAACCCATGATTACCCGTAAATCCTCAGGAAAATACCAATCGCGAAAATTCAACGATTTCGGTCTTGGCGATAGGGCCACTGCCGGAGCCTACCGTTCGCTAAACAAGGACGGCTCCTTCAATGTTAAAAAAAGTAATGTTCCTTTTTTTGAGAGAATCAACTTTTTCCACGATCTGGTTTCTATGTCGTGGAGGCGTTTTTTCTTCATAATTTTTTTAATTTATATCTGTATAAACACTGTCTTCGCCACAATTTATCTGCTTATCGGAACGGAATATCTCACGGGAATTGATGGAGTAACACCTACCGAAAAATTCATCGAGGCATTTTTCTTCAGTGCACAGACCATCACCACCTTGGGTTATGGGCGGGTGGCGCCTATCGGTTTAATGGACAATATTGTGGCGGCTATAGAATCCTTATTGGGTTTGCTTTCATTTGCCCTCGCCACCGGGCTTATCTATGGAAGGTTTTCAAAACCGGCGGCCAAAATAAAATACAGTACTCCCGCCGTTATTGCGCCGTATCAAGATATAAACGGATTTATGTTCAGGGTTGTAAACCCACACGCCAATCAGCTTATGGAGGTTGAAGTAACCGTTGCAATGTCTGCCCAACGTCAAAATTCCGATCATAGAGATTTTTTCACCTTAGAACTTGAACGCTCCAAAGTTGCATTTATGCCCAGCACATGGACGGTCGTGCACCCCATTACCGAATCGAGCCCATTTTATGGATTAAGCCATAAACAGCTGGAGGAAAGGGATATTGAAATAATAATTATGATGAAGGCTTTTGACGAATCCTTTTCGCAGACCGTATATTCCCGCTCTTCATATAAAGCTTCGGAAATACGGTGGGGACATAAATTTATTTACCTCATAAGCCGTGAAAAGGATAGAATAAACGTAGATGTGAGTAGAATAGATGAAACCGAAAAAGTTTCTTTGAATTAAATAAAAGCGAACAAAAATAAATTTCAAAAACCATTTAACCCATGCAATCAACCGCCACTACCCCAACCCAATATATAAATGAACTGCCGGAAGACAGAAAAAAAGCTATGCAGGAATTGCGCGAAACCATTCTGAAAAATCTTCCCAGCGGTTTTGAGGAAACAATGCAGTATGGAATGATAAGTTATGTGGTGCCGCACAGTACTTATCCGGCGGGTTACCACTGCAAACCCAGCGACGCGCTTCCATTTTTAAGCATTGCTTCGCAAAAAAACCACATTGCGTTTTACCACATGGGCATTTACGGTGATGAAAAACTCTATAAATGGTTTACCGAAGAATATCCCAAACACGCCAAGGGCAAGCCCGATATGGGTAAAAGCTGTATCCGTTTTAAAAATCCCAACAATATTCCCTTCGATTTGCTGGGCGATCTCTCTTCAAAAATTACGGTGCAGGAGTGGATTGAAAGATATGAAAGTATGCTTCAAAAATAATGAAACCCATTATACTGAAACAACATACCTATTGACCTTTATTGTTTTTTGGGACGTTTTGTGTACATTCACGGAACTAATATTTGTGGGGATTGTTTTCACTATTGGGACTTAATCAATAAAATTAAAATAAAATGTGGTGGCAATATCTACTTGTTTTTTTGGGCGCTTTGGTGTTTGACATTGTTCCCATTCCTTTTCCCCCTGCCTTTACCATTATGGTCTTTTTTCAGATTTTGTACGGATTGGATATATGGTGGGTTATTGTGATAGGAGTTGCAGGAAGCGTTTTAGGCCGATATATCTTGCTTTTGTATGCGCCCCTATTGTCTGACAAATTTTTAAAGGAATCAAAAAACGAGGACATACAGTTTCTCGGCCAAAAAATGACGGAGAATGTATGGAAGGGACAACTTATTGTACTTGCCTATTCTCTTTTACCGTTGCCAACTACCCCACTATTTTTGGGAGCGGGCATATCACGTTTGAAACCTATTTACATCATTCCCGCCTTTCTGATCGGAAAGTTTGTAAGTGATACACTCGCACTTTTAATGGGGAAATATGCCTTTGATCATATTGAGGTATTGATTGCCGCCTCCGTCTCGTGGGAATCCTTACTGAGCATTCTTTTGAGCCTTTTGCTTCTTTTTTGCCTCTTGTTTATAGATTGGCGTTTGCTGATCCAGGACAATAAGTTAACATTTAATTTCCGTATTTGGAGGTAAAGTGCCTACTTGGTACCATAAGTATCAAAAAGATAAACCAAACTCGCCATTGTTGCCGCACCAAGTTGAAGTTCGCGCTTGCTAACGTTCTCAAATACGTCGTTTGCCGCGTGGTGATAATCAAAATAGCGTTGGCTATCTGGCCGTAGCCCGGCTATCACATCAATATTTCCTTCCAGTGGCCCGATATCGGAGCCGCCGTGTCCCTTTTCAAAATAATGGATCATATATGGTTTGAACAGATCAGCCCAAGATTGTGCTTTTTTGAAATTGGCATCATCGGTTTGGAATGAAAATCCGCGTGGCGAAAATCCGCCAGCATCACTTTCCAAGGCAAAAATGTGTTTTTCGTCCTTACGCTTTACTTCTTCAGCGTACTTTTTTCCTCCGCGCAGTCCGTTTTCTTCATTCATAAAAAGAACTACACGCAAAGTATGTTTTGGTTTATAACCTATTTCCTTGAAAATATTAAGCACATCCATGGATTGAACGCAGCCTGCGCCGTCGTCTTGTGCACCATCGGCCAAATCCCAGGAATCAAGATGGCCGCCAACAACCATATACTCATTGGGGAATTGGCTTCCGGTTATTTCACCAATAACGTTATAGCTTTGCACGTCGTCCCAAGTTTTGCAATTTAATTTGTAATAAAATTTAAGATGCGGTTGAATTTTTAGAAGGCTGCTCAAGTATTCCGCACCGTTCGTACTGATGGCAGCAGCGGGAATTCGCATATTTTGTGGCGTATCGCCATAATTCATCGCCCCGGCGTGTGGAAGATCGTCCAACCGCAAATTCATTGACCGAACGAGCACCCCAATGGCTCCGTATTTTGCGGCTTCTGAAGCACCCCGCGAACGTTGGTCCACAGCACCTCCGTAAGCTTCAAAAGTGTTCACCAAACTTGCGTCCATGGGTCTATTGAAAAAGACAATTTTTCCGGAGAGTTTTTCTTTTCCCAAGGCTGCGAGTTCGTCCAATCCCTTTACTTCCACCACCTCAGCCTTAAGGCCTAAATTGGCAGTGGGCACCGAACCTCCCAATGCGCAGATATCAGCAATTGTTTTTTCTCCGGAAGGCGTTTCAATATAGGCGTATTCCTTAAAACCCCGCGTCCATTTCGGAACCATTACGGGTTGAAGCCAAACCTTGTCCAAGCCAAGATCCTTTAGCTCTGCTTCGGTATATTTTACGGCAGTCTCGGCTTCAATGGAACCTGATAGTCGACCGCCAATTTGATTGGTTATATGATCCAACCAACCATACGCTTTCCCTTCGGTCAATGATTCCGTATAAATTTTACGGAGCATTATGGAATCCTGTTTTGCGTTTTGGGAAAATCCTAAAGAAGAACTAAATAGAAGAATGCTTAAAGTGAAAATTGAAAATTTTTTCATCGTGAAAATTGAAAATTTATTTTTAAAAATTGTTTGGACTTCGGCTCCGCTCAGTCACCTGATTGGTCATTGAGCAGGCCTGAAATGAACGGATCAATCATTCTTAAGCCGTTCGCGATATTCTGAAATTTTGGCCTTTATATCATCGTCCAATTCCGGCTCTTTTATATCGTTATATTTTTTAAGTTCCTGCAACATTATTTGCGCCACAATAACACGAGACGTTTTTTTATCGTCCGATGGAATTATGTACCAAGGCGCATGAGGTTTGGATGTTCGGTTTATGGCGTCTTCATAACATTTTTGGTATTCGTCCCACAGTTCGCGCTCGTCTAGATCGCCCGGGGAAAACTTCCAATTTTTGTTGGGTTTGTCCAATCTGCGGAGCTGGCGGTGTTTCTGCTCTTCCTTTGAAAGATTCAAAAAGAACTTAAAAATTATAGTGCCATTCTGTTGAATTGTCCGCTCAAAATCATTTATCTGTTGAAACCGTTTGTCCCAAAATTCTTGGTCGATATCTTCCACCGAATTTACGTCCGGCAAATTTTCACCTAAAATATAATCGGGATGCACGCGGGTGACCAAAACATTTTCGTAATGGGTTCTATTGAAAACTCCAAATTTTCCACGTTCCGGCAGGGCTATATAATGCCGCCAAAGGTAATCGTGGCGTTTTTCTAAATAAGTCGGGGTTTTAAAACTGTGCACCACCACTCCACGCGCATTAAAATCCTTAAACACCTCCCGAATCAAGCTATCCTTGCCTGCAGTATCCATACCCTGAATGCAAATAAGAACGGCATATTTTCCGTGGGCGTACAGGGTATCTTGAAGTTCCCCAAGTTTCTTACGTGTTTCCTTCAATTTCTCCTTGAGTTCATCTTGGGAAGCTTCTAAATTGAAAGAAGTTTTTGTTCCGTCAATTTTTATTTTTTCGGAAACCTTGAAATCTTTTATATCAACTTTTTTCATATTGGCTATGGATTCTATGGATACTGTGGATGCTACGTTTCTCGTACCTCGTAATTCGCCGCTCGTCCTTCCGCTTATTTACTGGCGAACAATTTCACATCCTCTTCACTTATTTCCTTGCCCCCAAGAATAATCAATCGTTCAACAACGTTTCGCAATTCCCGAATGTTGCCTGTCCAATCATATTCCTGTAGAAGTTTAGTGGCTTTTGTTGAAAATTTCTTTTTTGACGTACCGTGTTCACTGGATATTTTTTCAGAAAAATAATCCACCAATATTGGAATATCCTCCCTTCTATCGTTAAGCGAAGGCACTTTTATAAGAATTACGGCAAGCCGATGATATAAATCCTCCCGGAAATTGCCGTCTTCTATTTCCTTTTTCAAATCTTTATTTGTAGCGGTAATAACGCGCACATCAACCTTAATATCTCTATCGCTACCCACTCTTTGCACCTTATTTTCCTGCAATGCACGCAATACTTTTGCTTGGGCTGAAAGGCTCATGTCCCCTACTTCATCTAAAAAAATGGTTCCTCCATTTGCCGCTTCAAACTTACCAGCGCGATCCTTATTCGCAGAAGTAAACGCTCCCTTTACGTGGCCGAAAAGTTCACTTTCAATCAATTCGCTTGGTATTGCGGCGCAGTTTACTTCAATCATTGGGCCGTTGTTGCGTTCGCTTTTTTGGTGGAGCCAATGTGCTACTAATTCCTTTCCCGTTCCATTTGGGCCCGTAATTAATACGCGGGCTTCGGTAGGCGCAACTTTTTCAATCATGTCTTTTATTTGGGCAATAGCGGGCGATTCGCCGACCATTTCATAATTTTTGGAAACCTTCTTTTTTAGGCGGGTATTTTCAACGACCAGTTCCTTTCTGTCCAATGCAATGCGGACTGTATTCAGCAAGCGGTTAAGATCCGGCGGTTTTGAAATATAATCGAAAGCCCCCAAACGCATCGTATTTACTGCGGTGTCCAAATCGCCATGGCCTGAAATCATGACCATGGGTATTTCGGGCTTTATTTTTTTTACGGCCTCCAATACTTCAACGCCATCCATTTTTGGCATTTTTATATCGCAGAGCACCAAATCGAAATCTTCTTTTTTTATGATTTCCATTCCGGCGAGGCCGTCTTCCGCTTCTATAACTTCATAGCCCTCGTTTTCCTCGGATAATATTTTCACTAAAACCCGACGGATTGCTGCTTCGTCTTCAATTATTAAAATTCTTGGCATTCCTAAAATTTAAATTTTAAACCGCTTCTAAAGTACGGCGTATTTTTATCACTGATTATGTAAACCTTATCGCCATTGTTGTTTTCCAAACGGAAATCGTTATACACAGAATGTGCGGCGTAGGCATAAAATAGTAAATGTTTCGTAAAGTAATGTTCATAACCCAAACCGCTAAAAACAATGGTCTGCTGAATACTTTCGGCCAACCTTCCGGGAAAAGGACTATCGTCGTTTATTGTTTTAAAATTTTGCTGAATATTTGCGTAAATATTGTCTATGGAAACATAAGCCATCAACGCATCTTTGTGGTTGTCATTCAGATAATGTCGCACGTTTGTTTTGGGAACTCCCAAGGTATAGGTCCAGTTGGGCTTAAATTCCTTGAAATAATTTATAATAGGAAGTGGAAAACCGCGGCCGGGTGTAGTTGAATAACTCAATCCAAGAACCAATCGGCTCGGTTTTTCCCCATTGAGGGTGTCGGCCTTATTATCCTTTATGGCATAAACTGCTCCTTCGTAAATAATATCGTCCTTCATTAAACCGCTTTCAAAATCACTTTGGAATTTTGGGCCGAACTTTACTCCGAAACGCCAATCGGTGCCCGGTTTCCAAGTATATCCTAAATACGCATCTATTTGCTGAACAGAGGTTACAAGGTTATTTTGAAACATATTGGTTTCTGAGTTTAAACCATAAAATGCGTCAACATCTTCAGAGTCCTGAATATTAATATCCACGTACCGATATTCAAGCCCAATAACCAAATAGTTCTTTTTCTCCTTATTAACCTTGATGGGCGCCTGTATTAAAGCGCGATAGCGACTTATACTGTTATCCGATTTCGAGAATGGAATGTGTAAAAATTCCACCCTTGCCAAATCTGTGGATTGTGCCGAAATTCCTAGGGTTACCGACAATAATAATAGCAATAATAAATTTTTCTTTTTCATAGTTTGATTTTTGCAATTTTAGTCTTTCGCTAAATTTACTGATTCATTCTTAAGCAATTCTTGATTGTAAATATGTACATCGCGCTGTGGAAATGGAATGGTTACTTTGTTTTCACGGAAAAGCGCATCTATGCGAAACCTAATTTCACTTTTTATGCGGGGATCCGAAAAGCTGTCATTCAGAAAAAAATAAATACCGAAGTTTAAGGAAGAATCTCCAAAATCCTCGAAGAGCACGAACGGTTTGGGGCTTTTTAAAATTCCCTTTTGCTTTTCAACACTTTGAAGCAAAAGTTTTTCAACCAAGGCGGTATCACTTCCGTAGGCCACTCCAACTGTAACCTTTTCACGGGTTACGTGATGATTTTGGGTATAGTTATAAATTGTTTCGGTAATGAATTTGTGGTTGGGAATAATCATAATCTTATCGTCCCGGGTTATGGCACGGGTGGTGCGCAATTTAATTTCCACAACACGGCTTACCCTATTTTCAATTTCAATGACATCGCCCACCAAAAGCGATTTGTCCATAATAATATAAATACCAGCGATAATATCTTTGAAAAGTTCCTGCAAAGCCAGTCCCAGACCCACCAATAGTGCGGCGGAAGCGGCAAGGACCGGAGTAATGTTTACATTGGCAATGCTTAAAATGGAAAAAAAGACAATTATGTAGGTAACGTAATTTATAAACCGGAAAACGCTAACAAACTTTTGTTTGTCCGTACCATCCATTTTTCGGGTAAAGAAGAGTCGCAGCCACCGGAGAATAAAACTTGCGGCTATCATGGAAATAATGACAAGAAGCAAAAGTCCAATGGTAATACTTATTTCCTTGTCGCCTTCGCCAAAATGGAACCCCAAATTGAGGAACTCCTTGATGCCCCCCAAAATGTCGTCCTTAACAACTTCGCCTATTTTATCCGTTACTTTTTCCTGCAAGAATTTTTAATATTTAAGCCATTTGAAAATTTCCTTGTAAGTTGGTTTTTTTCCGTACATAAGGATTCCGACCCTATAAATTTTGGCGGCAAACCAAACGGTGCCCACAAATGTGAGAAAAAGAAGAACCACCGAAATAATCTGCTGCCATATAGGCACGCCAAAGGGAATACGCATTAGCATTACCACAGGCGATGTAAATGGAATATAAGAAAACACCTGTGAAACCGTACCGTGTGGATTGTCAATTACCGTAAAGAACCCAACGTAAACCGCAAGTATAAGCGGCATCAAAATTGGCATCATAAATTGTTGTGTGTCCGTTTCACTATCAACCGCAGCACCAATGGATGCATAAAGGGAGGCATACAATAAATATCCACCCACAAAAAAGAGGATAAACATAATAATAAGATTCGCTACCGGAAGGTTGTGAACTTCCATCATAACCTCCTGTAAGATTTGCTGGGCACCGCCATCCATATTTTGAGCGAGTGCTTGCTGTTGGGGCGAAATGGCGCCGGTGTCAATCCCAAATAAAGAACTTACAACTGCGGAAAGGATGCCGATAAGAATCACCCAAACCAGGAATTGCGTAATACCAGCGAGGGTAGTACCGAAAATTTTTCCCAAAAGAAGGGTTCTCGGTTTTACCGAAGAAATAATAACTTCAATCACGCGACTGGTTTTTTCCTCGATTACGCTGCGCATAATCATGTTGCCGTAAATAATAATGAACATAAACAGTAGGTAACCCGCCATGCCGCCAAAAATAAGCTTTAAACCAGAACCTAACTTTGAAGTTTCCTTTCCGCCAAAAGTTTCCTGGTTGGCATTTACGTTTACATGCAGATTTTTGATGTTTTCCGAATCGATTCCGGCATCCTTAAGCTTTAAAGTATTTACTTTATTCTCCAATAAATCGTTAAGATCGTCCATTACCGAGAGCGACGGGGAATCTTCGGAATAAAAAGTGATACCTTTTGAAAGTTCATCCAGATCGGTGTTATTCGGAATGTATAAAAGCCCATAAATCTCTGTCTTTTCGGCTTCCTTCTTTGCTTCTTCTAAAGATTTGCCTTCTATAATATTATATTTTGTATGCGGAGTGTTATTAAAATCTCCTACAAAAAGACCGCTTTCATCCAATACTGAAATATTCCTTACAGTATCGTTGTTTATGCTTGACAAATATGCCACCAATGAAAAAATTCCCACGAAAATAAGCGGGCTCAAAAATGTCATAATAATAAAGGACTTGTTCCGTACTTTGGTGAGATATTCCCTTTTTATGATAAGTGAAAGATGGTTCATGGCGGCTTAATTGTTTTGGATGGTTTCAATAAAAATATCACTGGCGGAGGGTATTACTTCCACGAAATGCGTCAATTGCCCGAGAGAAGTGAGATAGCTCACAAAATCATTCGAGGAAACGGATTCCGGAACTTTTATTTTGTACTGCAGCTCGTCATTGATGCTCTTGAAAGTTGCCGGAAATATTTCAAATTTTTCCTTCAGCAATGCTGACGTAGTAGCATGGTCCGGGGTGATTATCCCAATTTCAAAAATATTGTTTCTGTACTGCCGTTTTATATCTACCAATTTCCCATCCAATATTTTATTCGATTTGTTGATAAGGGCAATATGATCGCACATTTCCTCTACGGATTCCATTCTATGTGTTGAAAAAATTACCGTTGCGCCATCATCGCGCAATTTCAGAATTTCATCTTTTATAAGATTTGCATTAATGGGGTCAAACCCACTGAAAGGTTCATCAAAAATCAACAATTTTGGTTGGTGCAACACCGTTACCACAAACTGTATTTTCTGCGCCATTCCCTTGGAGAGCTCCTGTATTTTTTTATCCCACCAATCACCAATCTGCAACCTCTCAAACCAGTATTTCAATCGTTCTTTGGCCTGTTGCTGCGACAATCCTTTTAACTGTGCAAGGTACAAAGCCTGCTCCCCCACTTTCATCGTTTTATACAATCCTCGTTCTTCGGGCAAATAACCAATCTGCTGAATGTGGCTAGGCTTTAGCGGTTCGCCATCAAGAATGACCCTGCCGGAATCGGGCATTGTTATTTGATTTATTATACGAATAAGGGTGGTTTTTCCTGCCCCATTGGGGCCCAAAAGCCCAAATATGCTACCTTTTTCCACCTCAATGGATACATTATTTAACGCTGTATAATTGCCGAAGGTTTTGGAAACATTGGTAACCTCTAAAAGTTTTTCCATAATTTGTGTTGAAGAATGTAAATATATTGATTTGAGAGCGGCCCCGCCCAAAAGCAACGGAACTTTTATGATTTTTTTAATTAAAGTGAATCAAAACATTTTTACAAAAACAAAACCCACCCATAAAGAAAATTATGGGTGGGAAAAAAATTGCTATGAAAAAGAAAAATTATCGCTTTAGAAGCGATATTCAAATATAGAGAAAAAAATTAAATTAACGTTTATTTATGAAAACATATCTTTTACTTTTTCAAAAAAAGATTTGTCTTCCTTTTCAGGATTTGGTTGGAAATGGCTATCATCGCTCATCTTTTCAAAAAACTCCCGTTGTTCTTTTGAAAGGGTTTTGGGAGTCCATACGTTTACATGCACCAACAAATCCCCAGTTCCATAACCATTAATACTTGGGATTCCCTTATTGCGAAGACGAAGTATTTTTCCGCTCTGTGCTCCAGCTTCAATCTTAATCCTCACCTTGCCGGTAACCGTTTCAATTTCCTTTGAAGTACCAAGCGCAGCTTCCGAAAAGCTTACATAAAGATCATAATGAAGATTGTCCCCTTCCCGTTGTAGTGTATCGTGGGGTTTTTCTTCAATAGCCACCAACAGATCGCCCGGAATTCCTTTTCCTGGAGCATCGTTTCCTTTTCCCGAAACTTTTAGTTGCATACCATCCACTACACCTGCTGGAATTTTTATGGAAACGGTTTCCTCTGTTACCAACATTCCTTCGGCGTCTGCATTTTCCGGTTTTTTGTCGATAATTTGACCTAGACCGCCGCAGGTACTACATGTGGCTGAAGTTTGCATACGGCCCAAAATGGTATTTTGAATCCGGGTAACCTGTCCTTGACCATTACAGGTAGTACAGGTTTTATAGGTTGTGCCCTGGGCAAGTTTTTTCCGTTTTACCTTTATTTTCTTTTCGACACCGTTGGCGATTTCTTCCAATGTTAGTTGGACGCGAATGCGAAGGTTGCTTCCTTTTACGGTTCTTTGGCCGCCACCGAATCCGCCACCTCCAAAGCCGCTAAATGCGCCTCCGAAAATATCACCGAATTGGCTGAAAATATCATCCATATTCATTCCGCCACCGCCGAAACCTCCTCCACCTTCAAAGGCTCTATGGCCAAATTGGTCATAACGACTTCGCTTATTGGCATCGCTCAAAACCTCGTAGGCTTCCGCCGATTTTTTGAACATGGTTTCCGCTTCGTGGTCGCCGGGATTTTTATCTGGGTGATATTGTAGCGCCTTTTTTCTGTACGCTTTTTTTATCTCTGCAGCTGAGGCATTTTTTGAAATGCCTAAAATTTCATAATAATCTTCCTTCATAGTTTTTTATTGTCCTATTACCACTTTTGGGTAGCGAATTATTTTATCACCCAATGTATACCCCTTTTCAATAACATCAATAATCTTCCCTTTTAATTTATCTTCAGGGGCCGGAATTTGGGTTATGGCTTCGTGCGTATCTGCATTAAAAGTATCACCCGGTTGGGTCTCCATTGTCTGCAAACCTTTGGCGCGAAGCGTTTCGCGTAATTTGCTATTTATAAGTTTCACGCCCTGAAAAAGTGAATCATCATCGCTTTTTTCTATTTCTTTTAAGGCGCGATCAAAATCATCCAGCACGGGAAGCATCGCAACTACCACATCCTGCCCGGCGGTCTTGAACATATCCATACGTTCGCGGGAGGTTCGCTTCTTATAATTTTCAAATTCAGCAAACAAACGCAAATATCGCTCCTTTTCCCTTTCAACTTCTTCCTGAAGTGCAACTATGGAATCCTCCATATCGTTTTCTTCTTCACTTACGGAAGTTTCCTGCTCCTGCAGGTCATTTTCATCTTCCAAATCCTGTGTTTTATTTTTTTTACTCATATCGATTTCTTTTTGCTTGGTGGAGCAAAAGTATTGCCATTAATGGGATAATGTCAAAATGTCACAACTTTATTTTAATATATATTTAAGAACCTTTTTGGGTTCAAACTTTATTTTTGTCAATTAATCAAAACCACAAATATATTATGAAATCATTACTGTTAAATTTTGCTTTAATAGCTGTTATAGGAGCTGGCGCCGTTTCGTGTAAGGACAAAAACAAGGAAGCGGATATAGAAGCCGGGGAAGAGGCAATGGCTACTGAAATGGCGACCGAATACAAAGTAGATACCACCGAATCTGAAATTATGTGGGAAGGGAACAAACCTACAGGAACCCATCACGGAACCATAAACTTATCCTCCGGAACAATTTCCGTAAATAACGGCACCGTTGAGGCCGGAAATTTCGTGATTGATATGTCCTCCATAAATAATGAAGATCTTGAAGGCGATCAAAAAGCAAATCTTGAAGCGCATTTAAAAGGAACCGTTAAAGGTAAGGAAGGGGATTTCTTCAACACCACAGAATATCCTACCGCTACTTTTGTGCTTACCGGTATAGAAAAAGGTGAAGGAAAAGATTTAATTAAAGGGAATCTTACCATAAAAGATAAAACCAACCATGTTGAGTTTCCCGCCACCACTAAAATGGAAGGCAACCAATTAATGCTGATGAGCGATGCGTTTGAAATTGACAGAACAAAGTGGGATGTTAATTATGGATCTAAAACGGTATTTGATAATCTCGGTGATAAATTCATCAGTGATGAAATAAAAATAACGCTTGCCATTGTGGCAAATAAAATGTAATTTGAAGAAATCAATAAAAGAAAAAAGAGCGGCAGTTGCCGCTCTTTTTATTTTAAAGCAAATCCTGCAAAGCAGATTCAATATTGTAGAATTTAAAATGATATCCCAATTCCTGTATCTTGGCAGAACTCACCAATTGACCCTTTAGCACTACAACGGCCATTTCGCCGAGCACTGCCCTTATAAGAAAGCCAGGAATTTTTGGAAGCCAAAGCGGCTGGTTCAATTGGGCCGCAATCTGTTTTGTAAGTTTGTTATTACTGACGGGATTTGGCGCTACAGCATTATATTTTCCTTCCAATTGATTTTTGAGAATGAAAAGATAAATACCTGCGATATCCTTAATGTGTATCCACGACTGCCACTGCTCGCCCCTTCCCAACGGGGCTCCAACCCCATATTTAATGGGCTCTGCAAGTTTGGGCAATGCCCCTTCGTCTGCCGCTAAAACCATTCCTGTTCGTACCTTGCTTACCTCCATTCCCAAGTTTTTGAATTGAAGAGCAGCAGCCTCCCATTTTACTACAACTTCGGCTAGAAAGGTATCATCAACCTCGGTATCTTCTTCGGTATATAATTTTGTTTTAGAATGTGGATAAATATTAATTCCGCTTGCTGAAATGAAATGTTCAACGGAATGATCAATCTTTTCCAAAGTGTGATAAATCAAATTAATTGAATCTATCCTACTATTTAAAATTTCCTTTTTGTTCTTTTTGGTCCAGCGTTGGGAAATGGGTGCTCCCACCAAATTTATTATGGCGGTAACATCTTGGAAGGCGCGTTCGTCAATTTCACTTATGGCTGGATTCCAATAAAAACCTTTGTAGTTTTCTGAATTTTCAATCTTGTCTTTACTGGTAGTGAAGTAGTTGACTGCAATATCTTCGGCATGGCATTGCTTTACCAATTCGCTTCCTATAAGGCCCGTTGCTCCTGTTATCAATACCTTTTTCACCATATGATTAAATGTAAATATTCAATCTACAAATGCAATAACCATTAACGGAAGATTGTGAGATATTTAATTGAATTTTCGGAAATGGAATAGCGAAGTAAAATCACCCATTCTCCTTCGTGCCCCGCAACATTTCCTTCTTTCCGGGTGGCCCTGGAATTCGTTCCACTTGAAAACCAACCGTTTGCATGGCACGTCGTGCATTTCCATTTGCGGCATAGGTAACGAGTACGCCATTTGGCCTAAGCGAGGTGTACATTTTTTGAAAAATAGCTTCCGTCCAAAGTTCAGGTTGAACCCTGATTCCAAAGGCATCAAAATAAACGAGGTCGAAAATATTTTCATCCTCTATTTCAGAAAACATTTTTTTTAGTTTCGTAAGATGGAAGTTTGGGGAAATTATATTTTTAATTTCCCAGTCGGATTGATGAAATTTTAAGAAATCGTCCTCCGATGCTTTCAGCAGAATTGGATAGTTAAGACCAGATATTTCAGCAGTTTCCAAAGGAAAGGCTTCTACACCAGTATAGAAAATTTGGAGCCTGTTTTTTTGGACCTCCAAAAAAGTAAGAAAGGCATTAAGGCCTGTCCCGAAGCCAATTTCCAAAATTGAAGGGGACGCATTATTATTTTTTGAAAGCCAATATTGAAGGCCTTCCTTTATAAAAACGTGCTGCGCCTCCGCAATTGCCCCGTGTTTGCTATGGTATTGCTCATCCCACTCGGGAAGATGGATGGTCAGTGATCCATCACCCGTTCGGAGGAATGTGCGTTTCAAAATTATTGTTTTTGCGTTTCCGGAATTAAAACGCCAGTGGCTTCAAAGGCGAGTGTGCGTTTGGGCTCCGTAATTGCGGCAATTTCATCGGCTGATTTTCCACCATCCTCGGCATAATGGCGTTGGTCCTCAACGCTCATTTCTTCAACATAGGCATTTCCTTGCACAATAACTTCCTTACCGGCGATGTCTTTGGGCATAAAAAAGGCATAATCCTTAAATCGAACCATTGCTTCCTCGTTGCCAACATCCATCTTCATCCAGCAACCTTTTTTCTGGCAAACATCTTTTACTTCAGCGGCAAATTTCACATTTAAAGTATCTCCGGGTTTCAATGAATTGTATTTTTCAATCATACCGGCATCAGTCAAAGCCCCATCGGCGGTAATTTCATCGCCAAAAGATTTGTATGCCATTGCCACTTCTTCCTCAGAAGTGTTTTGTTTTTCGATATTTTTTTCATTTTTACAACCGGTAACTGCCAGAGCGAGTGCTATTAATAGGAATATATTTTTCATTATATCTGTATTTAAATTATTGGTGGATAACAGATTGCAATTTTAATGATTTTTTGAATTTAAATTGGTCTAAATTTTACCTATTTTTACACCATAAAGATATATTCCATGAGCCTTTCCACATCACAAGCTATAGATATACAACGTGTTGAAACATCTAATATTGGAAAAGTTGACTTTGAAAATTTAACTTTCGGGAACACTTTTAGCGACCATATGTTTGAGTGCGATTACAAAAATGGAGAATGGCAGAACCCTACCATTAAACCATACGGACCGCTAACCATTTCGCCCGCCGCAAAGGTTTTTCATTATGGGCAGGCGGTTTTTGAAGGAATGAAGGCCTTTAAGGATTCAGACGGAAAAATTTGGCTTTTCCGGCCGGAAGAGAATTTTATTCGTATCAACAAGTCTTCAAAAAGAATGGCGATCCCTGAATTTCCAAGGGAGATTTTCTTCGAAGCACTTACGAGTTTGATCCGTCTCGACAAGGACTGGGTAAAACCGGGCCTTGGAAATTCGCTGTACATTCGGCCTTTTGTGATGGCCACCCAAGCGGGGGTTGGAGCTTCTCCTTCTACCGAATATAAATTTATGATACTCATGTCACCCGCTCAGGCTTATTATACGGGTGATGTAAAAGTGGTAATTGCCGAACATTACAGCCGTTCCGCGAACGGAGGCGTAGGTGCCGCTAAGGCCGCCGGTAATTATGGTGCCCAATTTTTTCCTACAAATCTAGCTCGGGAAAAAGGTTTTCAGCAGGTAATCTGGACCGATGCGAGCGATCATCAGTATTTGGAAGAAGCGGGTACAATGAATGTTTTCTTCCGTGTAAACGATACATTATTGACCGCCCCAATTAGTGATCGCATTTTGGACGGTGTAACGCGAAAAAGTGTAATTGCCCTCGCAAAGCGCAACAATATAAAAGTGGAGGAAAGACCAGTAAAGGTTTCTGAAATCGTGGAAGCCGCCAAGGATGGAAGTCTGAAAGAGATTTTTGGTGCCGGTACTGCAGCGGTGATAAGTCCTGTAAGTGCTTTTAGCTATCAAGAAAAAACCTATGATCTTGAAAAACAAGAGGACAGTTTTGCCGCACGTTTCAAAAAGGATCTAATGGATATTCAATATAACCGAAGCGAAGATCCATTTGGATGGAGGTATCCAGTAGTGAATGGTCAGTAGTCAGTAGATAAAAAAAATTAAGAGAATTCAGTTTTCTAGAATTTCTTTAATATTGGGTTTAAAATAATTTGGTCCTTTTAAAACCTTACCGTCTTCTCGGTAAATTGGTTTTCCATCAACCCCCAACTTGCTCATATTGCTGCGCTGAATTTCGTTGAATACTTCTTCAATTTTATGCTGCATACCGTGTTCAATAATTGTCCCGCAAAGAATATATAGCATATCTCCCAGGGCATCTGCTACTTCAACCAAATCGTTATTATTGGCGGCTTCAAGATATTCCTCGTTTTCCTCGCGCATTAGTTCGTACCTCAACAGATTCTTTTTAATTCCCAAATCGGCAGTAGGAATTTCCTTCATACCTAATGAAAATGCTTTATGAAATTCGGTAACGGCAGCTATTTTATTCTTCATAATTTTTTATTTTGAAACAGGACTGAATGGAATCAGAAAACAGGACAGTTTTCTCTTTATATTTTTTCGTGTTGCATTTTTCCTGTTTCCTGTTTCTTGTTTCTTGTTTCTTGTTTCTTGTTTCTTGTTTCTTGTTTCTTGTTTCCTAAACCAATTAATACCTATTTTTACAGCCATAAAACTACAACTTTATGTTCAGTACCGGCCAGCTTGTTTTTGCCATTCTTTTTTTCATCGGCTTCATAATTATTCTTATCTATAGCTATCGCGGCGACAGAAAATTGCACCGGAAATATTACAAAAACTCATTGTGGATATTAGTTGGATTTTTGGTTTTTATGGGACTTCTTTTTCTTCTGAAAATTTGGTTTAAGGAATAAAAAAAGACTGCCAGAGACAGTCTTATTTCAATATAAATTAATCCATAGATTTATTTTACCGGCAAATTGCTATAGTTTTTAGAATAATTCATCATCTGCTCGGCAAAGGTTTTAGGCTGCTCGATTGTGAAGCTTTCAATCTCTCCGTTATCGTCCATTTTTGGAACCAATACCGGATTTACGAAGCCACTGTACGGCGCAGCTGTAAATTGCTTATTACGATCCAAAATTTCTTTGTGAAGGTTTTGATCTACTTTTACGCCATAAGTTTCAACCAAATCTTCAACTGCGGCGTAATCGCCTTCACTTTTAATTCGTTGTGTTTCGCGAAGTAATTGACCGAAAAGCTCATGCAGTTTTTCATAATCATTGATGTTGTAATAGGTCTTCCCGTCTCGGGTAATTTTTTCTATCACGTTATCCTTTTTACCGTGCTCATAGGCCCAGGCCGCAACCCATTGGCGGTTTCGCATATGTGCCTCTTCTACATCATCACCTATATTTAGGCGTATCAATTGAGTCATCAACCCATTACGGATATAACCGTCGTAGGCAGCCATTCCTACTTTTTTCCAATCATCAACTAAGCCCAATTCTTGTAATTTTGGAGTGTATAAATAGTAAAGACCCACCAAATCCGCACGGCCTTCTTCCAAAGTGGATGCGTAATTTTTCAAGGTTTCTTTTGTTTCACCAACACCAGGATTTAATTGTCCCGAAGCATGACCAACAACTTCGTGTAGGGCAGTGTGCAATTTATCGGCTACTTCGCCGTATTTTTCTTCGAGTTCCAGTTCGGTGGAATCGTTTACAAATTCCTTTAGTCTTCCAGTATTTCCGGCATTGTTATAGGAATCGATAATGTTACCTAGCGAAACGGATTTACTGCCAACTTCGGCACGGATCCAGTTTGCGTTGGGAAGGTTCACTCCAATTGGTGTGCTGGGTGAGGCATCGCCTGCTTCGCCGGCTACGTTTACAACTTTGTAAGTTACACCTACCACATTTTTCTTTTTGTGCTCTGGCATTAAGGGTGAATTATCCTCAAACCACTGTGCATTGTTTGAAATTACAGCCATCTTTTCAGACATGTCGAAATCCTTTATTTGCACAATTGTTTCGTAGGAGCCTCTATAGCCAAGCGGATCGTTGTACACTTCAATAAAACTGTTTATATAATCTACGTTTCCTTCGGTAGCGGCTGTCCATGCTACATTGTAATCATCCCAAGTTTGAAGGTCGCCAGTTTTATAATATTTTATCAAAAGACCAAGAGCATCTGCCTGTGCAGGATTTTCGGCAACGCCTTGTGCCTTTTCCAGCCATTCTACAATTTTGTCGATAGCGGGGCCGTACATTCCTCCAGATTTCCAAACCAATTCCTTAAGTTGTCCATTTTCCTTTACCAGTTTTGAATTCAACCCATAGGAAAGCGGTTTATCGGGATTTGGTGATTTCTTTTTTGAATAGAAATTTTCAACATCCTTATTGGTTACGTCCTCTCCATAAAAATTTACGGCGCTCTTTGCAACATTGTCCACTCCTTTTGCAAGGTTCACTTTTTTGGAATCTTTGTCGTTGAAAAGAACTTCAAATGCTTCTCCTTCAAGAGTTGTGTTTGTGTCTGTGAGAAGTTGTTTTAAATAATCAGAAGAAAAATCTGGTTTCATTTTATCATTTGAATAATGATGATGGATACCATTGCTGAACCACACACGCTTCAAATATGTTTCAAAGTTTTTCCAATCTTCGGTTGTTTTATCGCCTTGGTAATTGGCGTAAATATTTTCCAAAGCCCTTCTTATTTGCAGGTTGTAGCGATAATTTTGGTCCCACATAATGTCGCGGCCGGCCAATCCCGCTTGAGTTAGGTAATACACTAATTTCTGTTCTTTTAATGTAAGCTTCTCCCAGCCCGGAATTTGGTACCGAAGCACGCGTACATCGCCAAATTGTTCAACCACATAATCAAAATCTGTAGTTTCTACCGTTTCAACTTTGGCTATTTCTTTATCGTCCTGTTTATCCTTACAGGAAAAAAACAACAAACCGCTGAGGGCCATTGCCATAAAAAAGGTATTCTTCATTTTTTTCTAAATTTAAATTTCAACAAATGTAACAAAATATTGATTGGATTTATATTTCCGCATAATATGCGGCCCCACCGTTTTGGCTCCCAATAAATACCGAAAATTAATTACCTTAGCAACCAGCAACCAATACACTACTCATGAAGATTTTAAAATACTTACTTTTTCTTCTCCTAATCATAATAATAGGTAGCGCAATTTATTTCGGGACCAAGGAAGGCACTTATAACGTGAGCGATACCATGGTAATCCAAGCACCACCGGAAGTTATTTTCAATAAAGTGAATGACCTAAAAAGTTGGGAAAGTTGGGGGCCATGGAATAAAGAAGATGGTGCGGTTACGTTTACTTATGCCGAAAAAACTTCGGGCGAAGGCGCATCCTACTCTTGGGACGGTGATATGAGTGGATCTTTGACTACTACTAAGGTTATTCCCAATAAAGAAATCCAACAAGATGTTACGTTGGAAACCCCCGCGGGCGAAAGGCACCCAAATATGTATTGGACTTTTGAAAAGGTAGAAGGCGGTACCGAAGTAACTTGGGGCATAAAAGGCGAACATACACTTATTGACAAGGCGTATTATTCCATCAGCGATTATGATTTTGATGCAGAAATGCACAAAATGAACCGGGAAGGATTGGAAAATATAGCCGAGGAAGTCGTTGCCGATATGAAAAAATACAGCATAAATGTAGATGGAGTGACACAATATGGAGGTGGCTATTATATGTACACCTCAACAGCCGCCAAACAATCTGAAATTGGCGACAGAATGGGGCCTATGTTGGGCCAGGTTATGCAATTTATCGAGAAAAACAATCTCAATATGGCTGGAGCCCCCTTTACTATTTACAACCAAATAGACGAAACCACTGGTAATGTTATTTTTTCTGCCTGCATTCCAGTGAAAGAGCAGGTAATTACTCCTGAAGGAAGCCCCGTGGTATGTGGCTATATGACTCCAACCGCGGCCGTGAAAACTACTTTAAAGGGAAATTATTCCCATTTGGATGAAGCCTATAGAAAAGGAAAAGAGTACCTCGCAAAAAATGGATTCGAAATGAACCCGAACGGCAAAATGTTTGAGGTTTATGCCAATGATCCAGGCGAAGTACCGAATCCCGCAAACTGGCTCACCGAAATCTATATTCCCATAGTTTCCTCGACGCAACCATTAGATGATGGCATGTAAATGAAACAATTCGCACTCGTTTTTTTGGGAGGTGGTTTGGGCAGTACGCTTCGTTATTTTCTTTCAAAATATCTCGACAGCTATTCTGCCAATATACCATATGGCACATTTGCCGCTAATATTTTAGGAAGTTTTTTAATCGGAATTATTCTTGGGTTAGCTCTAAAAAATAACACTCTGTCCACCAGTACCGTTTTGTTTTTGGCCACGGGATTTTGTGGGGGCTTCACCACTTTTTCAACCTTCGCTTATGAAAACCATGTTTTCCTAAAGAGTGGAGATTTGCTGTCATTCGCACTTTACACTTTCGCTAGTTTCGCAGTTGGATTTGGTGCTGTTTTTTTGGGAATGTGGTTGGTAAGAGTGGGCTAGTTATTTTCAAAAATTTTCCACCCTTTCTTTATTTATTCCTTCGAAAATAAAATGAGCCCACTAAAAAAGTTTTTTAGGGAACGATGGAAAATATTTTTGAATACAAAAATTCACTACATTTGATTTTTCAATTTCAATAAAATGAAAAATAGGATATACACTTGCCCAATAACCCAAGTCATTTCTGTAAAGAAATGCCGGCGATGTATGTGTTGATTATTTGCGATTAATGTAATTCAATATAGAAACGTCCCGGCCAACACCGGGACGTTTCACTTTTTATATGCCTTCATTACCATGAAAAAGCTTTATACCAATTACCTAAATAACTTTCGCGGACTTTCGCGCGAGATTTGGTTATTGTCTTTTGCCACCTTTATAAACAGGGCCGGTGCGATGGTTATCCCATTTTTATCGCTGTATTTGGTGAACGCAAAAGGATTTACCCTACCACAGGTGGGCTGGATTATGACCAGTTTTGGGTTGGGTTCCTTAATCGGGACATTTATTGGCGGAAGACTAACGGATTCCATTGGTTTCTATAAAGTTATTATTTACAGTCTATTTTTTGGTGGAGTTGGATTTGTACTTCTTCAATTAATAGAAACGTTTTATATGTTTTGTGTCGCAATTTTTCTGCTAATTCTAATAGCGGACGCCGGAAGGCCGGCGATTTTTGTTGCCGCGGAAACATATAGCAAACCCGGAAATATAACTCGCAGCATTACACTTTTGCGATTGGCCATAAACCTTGGTTTTTCGGTCGGACCACTTGTGGGTGGAATTATCATCGCCCATATTAATTACACCGCGTTATTCTGGATTGACGGACTAACCTGTATGGCTGCCTCAATCGGCGTCATTATGATGTTACGTCCAAAAAGAGCGGAGCGGAAAGTGAAAAAGGAAGTTGTTATTAAAGAAGGAATTTCCCCATATGCAAACAAATTGTTTCTGCTGTTTTTCTTTATTATGGTGGCACAGAGTATCACGTTCGTTCAATATTTTTCGGTGATGCCATTGTATTATGAAAAAGCACATTATCTCACGGAAGATTTAATTGGGTGGTTGCTTTTTATAAATGGTGCGGTGATAGTAGTTTTTGAAATGCCTTTGATAGGTTGGCTGGACAGAAAAAAAATTTCAAAAACCATGGCAACATTTTGGGGGATTTTCTTTTTGGGCTTGAGTTTTTTAGTACTAAATTTTACCACTTGGAGCGGCATTTTAATATTTGGAATGTTGCTGATGACCTTGGGTGAAATGATTTGCTTTCCATTTTCGAATGCGCTGGCGCTAGAAATGGCGCCAAAGGGACGAAAGGGAAGCTATATGGGGCTATATAGTATGGCCTTTTCCTTGGCGCACCTTATTGGGCACAATACTGGAATGAATCTGGTTGATGGATTTGGCTTCAATATTACGTGGATGATATTTTCTATTTTTCTCATTATAGTTGCCACTACCACCATTTGGCTTTATTTTTTATTGAAGAAAAGTGAGACAAAAAATATTTGAATCAATTTTCAATTTCTGTCTGTTTTTTTATTTTTCTCTTTTTTCGGCTAATTATTACGGCGTCAAGGCAGGAAATCATTAAGGCTATTCCAGCAAATAGACAAATTAGTCTAACCACCATTTCCCCAGGGTAATGAAGTCCGGTGAAACCTAAAAGTCCCGAAATAAGTGTAATTATAAGAAAATGGAAGGTATATTTTTTCATATAGAAGTTTAGAAAGTATAATTGAATTTTTTAAAGATACCCCTAAGGACCTTCTCTCAATCTTAAAAGGAATCCAATTGTAAAATCTTTAACACTAGCTATTGCAGGGGTTTTAACGCATTGTTCTTTACCACATGTGAAAGCACAATTTGGGTTTTGGTTTCCCCAAAAACAATCAATTGGTCAATAAAACTTTCCAAATGTTTCTGATTTTTTAGCACCACCTCCATTACGATATTTTCATTTCCTGTAATTCGATAACAATTAAGGACTTCGTCATAGGTTTTCACGATTTCAAGAAAAGGTTTCAGTTTACCCATAAATGCCCGCAATGTAATAATGGCCTTAAATTGGTAGCCAGCCTCCAATGCAGAAACTTGTGTTATATACCCGCTAATAATTCCAGAATCCTCCATTTTTTTTATACGTTCCGAAACCGCAGGAGAACTTATGCCCACCTGCCTCCCTATTTCGGTGGCGGTTTGGCGGGCATTATTTTGAAGACATTTTAATATTTTCCAGTTTAACGCATCAATGGCCATAATTAAGGATATTTAATAAAAAAAGATAAATTTTAAAGCAAAGATACCCCTTTACTTTAATTTCCCTATCTTAAAGTGATTCCTTCTAGTTAAATTTGATTTAAAGAAAAATTGCTATGTTTTCGGAATTCCATCATAATATTCCCCCTTCTGCTATTTATAAAAAGGCGCAGGAAATACTTGTACTTTCTCGACAAATATCCTCCTATTTAACCTATGATCTGGCCCATTTACAGCGTAATGGTAAAGAGAATCCGCATATTTATTTCAGTGGCGATATTGTGCAACAATCCGTTTCGCTCGGACCGCAAATTTTAAAAGCGGAACGACAAATTTTTACTGAAGAAAAGCACAAATACGCAGCCTCCGTTTCCCGACTTTCCTCACTTCTATACAAAAACTGTGAACGGCTAGAGCACGCCAACAGTAACGGAAAGGAATTTCTTTCGCTGCTTCGGAAAGAATTGAAGAAATTTAAAAAGATGCAACGTACTTGGATGTTGACCCTTTAATTTCCCTTGGTCTTATTTTTTTAGTTTTTTAATAGATTATATAAGTTAAATCGTTCAAATAATCCGATATGTTTGAGGAAGATGATGACAATTACTTAAAGTTCGAAGAAACTCCAATCTATAAAAAAGCCGTGCTTATTCGGGACCTCGCCCATCGTATAGCTGATGTAGCAGCTAAAACAAAAAGTAATTTCGATTTAGATTCGGAAAGGGATATACTTGAAGATTATGCAGTGTACATCCGGGAGGACTCATCTAAAATTGCACCGAAAATCGCGGGAGCCTGGGGGCAGCAAATATATGACCTAAAGATGGAAAATGCCGCCATTATTCGTAAAGCGGCAAGAGAACTCTCCGTACATATGACAGCCCTTGAAATGTATGGTTTTAAAGAAACGGAGTATTGTGATATACTACGGAAAGAGATTGAAGAATTCCGGATTCTTTTTGCAGAATGGGTAAAGACATTTGATCCTTGGGATTATATCATTGATCGCTGGGGCCTCTTCAATCCGCCCGGAATAAATTATGACGATCATGATCCTGATGATGATATTCCATTTGATCCCTCGGATTTTTTCCCGAATAAAGATTCGGACCTTTAACTGGAAACCATACCATCCGCTATTCTGTCATCTAAATTTAATGGAGAAGTTTTTATAATTTTCAATTGGGAAAACGAGGGATTGCTTGGATTGATAATTACATTATTCTCACTCGGCAAAATGGCAGAAGCGACTACCAAACCCAAACTTTTCGTACTTTTTAGCCAAGTAGAACCATAATCTTGAGTAGTGGAACTATGAGGATTGATCCTCCAATTTTTGGTGATGATCCCAGGATCTGGTATGGTTATAAAATATTTGGCAGAAATTTCAGCTTCAATATACCAATAATCTTTTCCTAAAAATTCATAATCCATTCGGGCCAAAAGTTCCAAAACACAAAGCGAAAGATGCTCACAAAAATAAAGGGCCGCATCCCCTTCCCGGTTCCACCTGCCCCCATAAATGCGTGCGCCCTCACCGCTTAAATCATTTATAAATCTCTTTTTGGCAACCCTGTAAATCTTCAATAGACAAGTTTTTAGTATACGCCCTGTTCAGCCCTTCCCAAAATATCCTTGACCAACTTGGTGCCGTATGTAGTATCTAAATAGTCCAGTGGTTTTTTATAATTCAACACGCGGATTTCTTTATGCAGCCAAGTAGTAAAAGCTTCGATGGTACCCAAAACCTCGATGCCTCGGGAAATAACCTCAGCGATTTCTAAAATTTGTTCAGTGCTGTATACATTAAGAAGCTCGTTATTCTGCTTGCGCTGAATAGTACGATGGGAGAGATGTATAAGGCTGCTCATTTTTTCCATAGATATGCCCAGAATATTGCTAACTGTGGCAACAACAGATTTTGGAAGACCTTTCCGGGTTATCTCTATTAAATCTATATCGTTGTTTATGGGGTGGCTAATTTCCATACTTCCTCCCAATACGCTGACAATACGATCATATTTGTTGTGAAGCCCGTAAAAGATTTCGGGCTCATTCACTAAATTTTCAATTTTTAAAACCCCCATAATACGACATTTGACACAAAGATATGTTTTTTTGTCGTGGGTTTATGTTTTGTAACTTCTTTTTTTTGAAAATATCGCTACATATTTCTTCTATATTGCCCACCAACTTCAAACAGCGCTTCGGTTATTTGGCCTAGGGAACAAATTTTAGTTGCTTCCATTAGCTGCTCAAACATATTTTCGTTGTGTATTGCCGCGGCTTTCACTTTATCTAAAGTATCGGAAGCACTTTCCGAATAAACTTTTTGAAGATTTTTCAAAGTTTCAATCTGAACCATTTTTTCTTCTTCAGTGGCACGTATCACTTCCGCAGGCAAAACAGTTGGAGAACCCTTACTGCTCAAAAATGTATTCACTCCAATAATAGGAAATTCGCCATTGTGCTTCAAGGTTTCATAATACAGACTTTCCTCCTGTATTTTACTTCGTTGGTACATAGTTTCCATAGCACCCAAAACTCCGCCCCTTTCAGTGATACTATCAAATTCCTTTAAAACTGCTTCTTCTACAAGATCCGTTAATTCTTCAATAATGAAGGAACCTTGTATTGGGTTTTCATTTTTCGCAAGGCCAAATTCCTTATTTATAATCAATTGAATTGCCATTGCGCGACGCACACTTTCCTCAGTAGGTGTTGTAATAGCTTCGTCGTAAGCATTGGTATGCAGTGAATTACAATTGTCATAAATTGCGTACAAAGCCTGAAGCGTAGTACGAATATCATTAAAATCTATTTCCTGGGCGTGAAGCGAGCGACCGGAAGTTTGAATATGGTATTTCAACATTTGGGCTCTTGGATTGGCTCCGTATTTTTCTTTCATTGCCTTGGCCCAAATTTTACGAGCCACCCGCCCGATTACAGAATATTCCGGATCAATACCATTGCTGAAAAAGAACGAAAGATTGGGACCAAACTCATTGATATCCATCCCGCGGCTTAAATAATATTCCACGTACGTAAATCCGTTTGAAAGGGTAAACGCCAATTGGGTAATAGGATTCGCACCCGCTTCAGCAATATGGTACCCACTGATGGATACTGAGTAAAAATTTCTTACTTTTTTCTCAATAAAATATTCCTGTACATCGCCCATTAAACGCAGGGCAAACTCCGTAGAAAAAATGCAGGTATTTTGAGCCTGGTCTTCCTTTAAAATATCGGCCTGTACTGTCCCACGTACTTGCTGCAAGGTTTCAAATTTTATCTTATTGTAAACATCTTCAGGCAAAACCTGATCGCCCGTTGTGCCCAACAGCATTAATCCTAATCCATTATTCGATTCTGGAAGTTCGCCGTGATATTTAGGTCGATCTACCCCAGCTTCTTTGTAAATGGAATCAATTTTTTTATTTACTTCCTTTTCAAGATTATTTCCAATAATATATTTTTCACAATTCTGATCGATGGCAGCATTCATAAAAAAGCCCAATAGCATTGGTGCAGGACCATTGATTGTCATACTTACCGACGTTAGCGGATGGCTAAGATCAAAACCGGAATAGAGTTTTTTGGCATCGTCAAGACAACAGATGGAAACACCCGCATTCCCGATTTTCCCATAAATATCCGGACGCATATCCGGATCATTCCCATAAAGGGTAACGCTATCAAAGGCTGTTGAAAGCCGCTTCGCGGGAAGTCCCATACTTACATAATGAAAACGACGGTTCGTACGTTCCGGTCCACCTTCACCGGCGAACATACGCGCGGGATCTTCGCCTGTACGTTTAAAGGGATATAATCCTGCAGTATATGGAAATTCGCCCGGTACATTTTCCTGAAGCACCCATTGCAAAATATCTCCCCAAGCTTGGTATTTTGGAAGAGCTACCTTTGGAATCTGCGTGTGCGACAGCGATTCAGTATGCGTTTTAATATTCAATTCCTTTCCCCGAACCTTGAAAGTATAGACCGGGTCTTTATATTTATTAACCTTTTCGTCCCAACTCGTAATTATTTCCCAGTTATAGGGATCTAAGTTTAGTTTTACCCGGTCAAATTCCGCGATGAGAAGTTTTATAATTTCCTTGTCTTTTTCTGAATTATTCACACTTTCGGAATCAATCCCCGCTTTATCCAAAGATGGTTTACCGCCCGAAATTGATTCCACGGTTTTAAAAATTCCATATAATTTTTGGGCTACTTCAGCTTGCTCGGCAGCTTTTTTATCGTAAGCTCGGTTATTTTCTGAAATTTCTGAAAGGTAACGTGTGCGAGATGGTGGAATCACGAAAACCTTTTCGTCCATTTCCTCCGGAATTTTGAAACTGCTTTTAAGTTCTGCCTCGGTTTTTTCAACAATCTTATCCATCACGGACTTATAAAGCCGATTCATTCCCGGGTCATTAAATTGTGAAGCGATCGTTCCATAAACCGGAAGTTTCTCTTGGGGAGTTTCCCATAATTGATGGTTGCGCACATATTGTTTCTTCACATCACGAAGCGCATCCAGGGACCCGCGTTTATCGAATTTGTTGATTGCAACCAAATCGGCAAAATCCAACATATCAATTTTTTCCAATTGGGTGGCAGCCCCAAATTCAGGGGTCATTACGTATAATGAAACATCGCTGTGCTCGAGGATTTCAGTATCACTTTGCCCAATTCCCGAGGTTTCGAGAATAATTATATCGTACTTAGCAGCCTTTAATACTTCAATCGCTTCAGCCACATATTTTGAAAGAGCCAAATTGCTCTGACGTGTAGCCAAACTTCGCATATAAACCCTCGGGGAATTTATTGCATTCATCCGGATACGGTCGCCGAGGAGTGCACCGCCCGTCTTCCTTTTGGAAGGATCTACGGAAATAATTCCTATAGTCTTTTCTGGAAAATCGATTAAAAATCGCCGAACCAGTTCATCAACCAATGATGATTTTCCAGCACCGCCCGTACCGGTTATTCCCAAAACCGGTGTTTTATTCGATTTGTTTTGCGTATGTATTTTTTTTAGAACACCGTCCGCCACATCGGGAAAATTTTCCGCTGAGGAAATAATTCTTGCAATGGCACCAGGATTTTTTTCAGAAAGTTCATCAAATTGCCCATTCATTTTATCGCCAATGGGAAAATCAGCGGTTTCTACCAAATCGTTTATCATTCCCTGCAGACCCATTTCCCTACCATCATCGGGGGCGTAAATACGGGTAATTCCATAATCCATCAGTTCCTTTATTTCAGAAGGGAGAATTACGCCGCCGCCTCCGCCGAAAATTTTTATATGTTCTGCCCCTTTTTCCTTCAGCAGATCGTACATATATTTAAAGTATTCGTTGTGGCCGCCTTGATATGAAGTAAGTGCAATGGCATTGGCATCTTCCTGTATTGCAGTGTTTACAACCTCCTCGACGCTGCGGTCATGGCCCAGATGGATAACTTCAACACCCGTTGATTGTATTATTCGGCGCATTATATTTATAGCTGCATCGTGCCCGTCAAAAAGGGAAGCGGCCGTTACAATACGAACTTTATTTTTTGGTTTGTAGGGGGTTACGTTCTGCATGGAATTTTTCTACTTTGGTTGCTCGGCAAATTTAAGCAAAACGCAGCGAATACAACCCGTAAAACAGTAATGTCGGTCTTAAATTTTTCCAAAAATGATTGAGCCTTTTTATAAATTTTGTATATTGCCACTTCAATATTAAACAATTTAAAATTTTTACATTATGAAAAAAATTTACGTTCTGGCACTTGCAATTAGTGCTTTTAGTTTTTCGTCCTATGCTCAAATCGACTTTCAGGATGATTTCGAATCCTATTCAGTAGGAAATATTTCTCCTCAAGCTAGCGAGTGGAGAACTTGGTCAGGTGATGAAAATTCTACCGAAAATGGGCAAGTAAGTACAAATTTTGCTTTGTCAGGAAGTCAATCAATGATGATTGGACCTGGTGTAGCTGCTGGAGGACCAACTGATCAATTGTTATTGATTGACGCGCAGCCAAATTCAGGTATTTACACTATTCAATTCAATATGTATATTGAGTCAGGCCAAGAAGGATACTTTAATATTCAAGGCTTGGTTGATGAGCCACAAACTGGTAGCTTCTTATCTCCTGATCTTTATTTTAACCCTGATAATACAACTCCAGGACAAGGTCAAACTGCAGATGCATCTTTTGTATGGGCATTCCCTCATGACACTTGGTTCCCTGTAACTTTAGTTTTTGACATGGACGCACAGACATTCGGAATGGACGTTGATGGCAACGAAGCTATTCCTGCGGGAACTTTCTTCAATGATCTTACAGTTCCTTACCTTGGTGCTGTAGATTTCTTCGCAGCAAGTGAGTTTACTCTATTTTATGTTGATGATGTTACATTAGCAACAGGTGAATTAGGTGTAAACGATTTCTCTGCAAATGTGTTCAGCGTATATCCAAACCCAGTTAAAGATGTTTTGAACATTAGCTCAAAAGCTTCTGTAGATAACGTAACTGTTTTTGATATTCTTGGTAAAAAAGTTCTTTCTGTTAACCCAGACGCTGTTTCTCCAAGTATCAACATGAGCAACCTTGCTTCTGGTGCTTACATGGTTAAAGTAACTATCGGAAACGCTTCTAAAACAATTAAAGTGATTAAATAATCATTTTACAATATTGAATAATAAAGACCCT
The DNA here is from genome assembly GCA_963839235.1 of uncultured Flavobacteriaceae bacterium. GTDB lineage: Bacteria > Bacteroidota > Bacteroidia > Flavobacteriales > Flavobacteriaceae > Aequorivita. Next base: position 39,130 of record CAWITX010000004.1, read on the forward strand.
TCTTTTGAAGGGTCTTTTTTTATATTTATATATCTAAATTGTTTTGTTATGATTGTAAAAAAAATATCGCTCGTACTTTTTATTTTTACATTGGTTTCCTGTGCCGAACTCCAACAGGCTGTGAATTCCCTTCCAAATCAAACCGGAATAGGAATGGATCCTACAATGATTTCAAATGGGCTAAGGCAGGCATTGGATTTCGGAATTCAAAGACAAGTATCAAAACTCACCCAAAAGGATGGATTCTATAAAAACCCAATGGTGAAAATATTCTTACCCCAAGAATTACAGAAAGTTGATAAAACACTAAGGGATATCGGCCTCTCCAGTCTAGCAGATGAAGGTTTAAAAGTATTGAATCGTGCAGCGGAAGATGCCGTAAAGGAAGCAACGCCAATTTTCGTTTCCGCCGTGAAGGAGATAACCTTTACGGATGCAAAAAATATTCTTCTCGGACCCGATAATGCAGCTACCCAATATTTAGAACAACGTACCAATAATGCGCTATACTCTAAATTCAATCCGGTAATCCAGAATTCTTTTTCAAAAGTAGGAGCCGATCAAATATGGAGAAATATTATAACTAAATACAATGCTGTCCCCTTTGTTGAAAAAGTAAATCCTGACTTAACCGATTACGTAACCAATGAAGCATTAAAAGGCGTTTATAGAATGATAAGTGTGGAAGAAAAAGATATTCGAAATAATATTTCGGCGCGCACAACTACATTATTGCGACAGGTTTTTGCACTACAGGACTAAAGCCGCACCCTTTTAACATAGTTAATGATGAAGCTCTTATCCTTTATGATAGTATTAACCAATCATTAATACTAATTGAAGTCAATTCGAATTAAATTTGCCCAATGTAATTATCACGTAAGATGAATTTTTTTAGAAAGAAATCAAAAATCGAGAGACTGAAAGACCGGTATCGGCAATTGATGAAAAAGTCATATGAAATTGCTTTGCGGGATACTGAAAAAAGTGAAAGAGTTCATAATCAGGCTAATGAGTTATTTCAGGAAATACAATATCTCTCTCTTCGCCGCGGCGATAAATAAAAATTAGTGAAGGGTTTTGAAATATTCAAACGCGCTTCTTAGGCGAGACCCGTACCAGCTAAAATATTCCCCATTGACCAATTTAACTTCTTTCCCGAATTTTTTTTCAAAAAATGTTATATCGGCATTTTTAAATGGAAAAGGTTCTGTGGAAAGTAAAATCAGATCGGCATTGTTAAACTCTTCTTCACCAATTGCAGGATATCGCGAAGTTTTATCGGAAGCTATATTTTCAAAGCGATTTCTTTTCAGTAGGCTATTGATGAAAGTTTTCTCCCCAGCAACCATATAAGGATTTTTCCAAATAACATACCATACTTTTTTAACTTTTTTCCCCTGCATAAATTCATGAAAATCTTTAGCAGCGCTTTCAATTTCTGAAATAATTTGAGCAGATTTTTCCACTCTCTCGAAAATAGCGCCTAACGCTTTTATCATTTCAAAACTATCTGCCAAGGTTACCACATCGCTCACCCACACCGGTGCAATTTCTTCCAATTTTGAAACCATTTTCTCGGTATTTTCTTCTTTATTGCAAATTATAATGTCCGGCCGCAGCCGTTCAATTTTATTATAATTAACTTTTTTAGTCCCGCCTACCAATGTTTTCTCTGAAATAAGATTTGGTGGGTGAACACAGAATTTTGTAATTCCAACAATATTCGCTTCCAAATTTAGATCAACCAATAATTCGGTTTGGGAAGGTACGAGCGTGATGATGCGGAGGGGCGTTTGGGGAAGAACTATTTTTCTGTTGAGTTGGTCCCTAAATTCCATTTAAAATAGCCTTCATTTTTGTTTGGATAATTTCTGCTTCAGCCTTTGCTGCCTCGGCAAAGTTTTCATTTTTCGATGCATATAATATACCCCGGGATGAATTTATGAGAAGTCCCACATTTTCAGTGATTCCATATTTACAAACGTCTTCAAGACTGCCTCCCTGCGCGCCCACGCCCGGAACCAAAAGAAAGCTATCGGGAACAATTTTACGAATTTCAGAAAGGTATTCAGCTTTGGTGGCCCCTACAACGTACATCAATTTTTGGGAATTTTTCCACGTTTTGGAAGTCTTCAAAACTGTTTTGTACATTTCTTCAGAACCCATTATTTTAGTCTGAAAATCAAAAGCGCCTTCATTCGAAGTAAGTGCCAAAAGAATGACATGTTTATCTTCAAAATTCAAAAATGGTTCAACGGAATCCTTGCCCATATAGGGAGCCACGGTAATTGCGTCAAAATCCAAATCTTGAAAAAAGGCCTTCGCATACATTGCGGAAGTATTGCCAATATCGCCCCGTTTTGCATCGGCAATTGTAAAAATTTCCGGATGGTTTTGGTTTAAATATTCGATGGTTTTTTGAAGAGCTTGCCAACCTTTTATTCCGTAAGCTTCATAAAAAGCGGTGTTGGGTTTATAGGCGACGGCAAATTGATGGGTGGCATCTATAATAGCTTTGTTGAAAGCAAAAATTGGGTCTTCCAGTTTTAAAAGGTGCTTTGGAAGTTTTTCCAAATCAACATCCAAACCTATGCATAGAAACGAATTTTTTCTGCGTATTTCTGCAATTAGGTTGGATATTTTCATAGAATTATAATTAAAAAGTTTCGCCGGTTTCCTTCAACTTTTCGGTATTGCTAACCAATTGAAGCTCATCTACAATTTCTTGGATGTCGCCGTTAATAATATTTCCCAAATTGTATAATGTAAGGTTTATTCGGTGGTCCGTAACCCTGCCTTGCGGATAATTATAGGTTCTAATTTTTGCGCTTCTATCGCCACTTGTTACCATTGAGCCGCGTTTTAGGGCATCTTCTGCCTGTTTTTTTGCAAGCTCCATATCATAAAGCCGCGAACGAAGAACCCTAAAGGCCTTTTCTTTGTTTTTATGCTGTGATTTTTGGTCCTGGCATTGCGCCACAATACCCGTTGGAACGTGCGTCAATCGGACTGCAGAATAAGTTGTATTTACCGACTGCCCGCCTGGACCCGATGAGCAGAAAAAATCTATACGCACATCTTTGGGGTTTATTTCAATATCAAATTCCTCCGCCTCCGGAAAAACCATAACGGTGGCGGCGCTGGTATGTACCCGACCCTGCGTTTCCGTTTGTGGCACCCGCTGAACGCGGTGCACACCGGCTTCAAACTTGAGTGTGCCATATACATCTTCGCCTTCAATTTCCAGTTGAACTTCCTTAAAGCCACCGCTGGTACCTTCATTAAAATCAATTACATTGGTTTTCCAACCTTTACCTTCGCAATACTTGGTGTACATTCTAAAAAGATCGCCGGCAAAAATACTGGCTTCGTCCCCGCCCGTTCCCGCTCGGATTTCCATAACTGCATTTTTGGCATCTTCGGGATCCTTTGGCACCAATAAAAATTTAATTTCTTCCTCAAGTTTTGGCAAGCGGTTGTTTGCTTCTTCCATCTGTAGTTTGGCCATTTCGGTCATTTCCGCATCACTCCCATCTGCAAGAATTTCTTCGGCTTCATTTACATTATTGGTAAGCTCTAAATATTCCTCCCTTTTGTCCATTAAATTTCGGAGGTCTTTGTATTCCTTATTTAACTGTATATAGCGCTTTTGATCGGCAATTACGTCGGGTTGGATAATAAGGTCGCTAACCTCGTCAAAACGTTGTTTTATAATTTGAAGTCTTTCTAACATAAAAATTTAATAGTGGGTGCAAATTTACACTTTTTTAGCCGAAAAATTTTCCAGCATACAACCGAAAGAATTAATAATTGAATTCGCCGAAAGGTGAGCGAATAGTAAGTCTTTTGCTCTCCGACGCTTCTACCCTACCTACAATTTTGGCATCTACATTGAAGGATTTTGAAATTGTAATAATTTCTTCCGCCATTTCCTCTGGGACATATAACTCCATTCGGTGACCCATATTGAAAACTTGGTACATTTCTTTCCAATCCGTACCACTTTCGGACTGAATTAGTTGGAAAAGTGGGGGAATTTCAAAAAGATTATCCTTTATAATATGAAGATTTTCAACAAAATGAAGAATTTTTGTTTGCGCTCCGCCACTGCAGTGCACCATTCCGTGGATATTTTCATTTGAATATTTCGACAGAATCGCTTTAATAATTGGAGCATAAGTACGCGTTGGCGAAAGCACCAATTTTCCCGCGTTTACCGGACTGTTTTCAACAGAATCGGTTAGTTTTTTTGAACCTGAAAAAACCAAATCATCCGGAACTGCCGGATCAAAACTTTCAGGATATTTTTTTCCAATTGATTTATGGAACACATCGTGCCTTGCAGAAGTTAAGCCATTGCTCCCCATCCCGCCGTTGTATTCATTTTCGTAGGAAGCCTGGCCAAAGGAAGCTAAGCCAACAATCACATCGCCAGCTTTTATTTTTGCATTGTCAATAACCTCGCTACATTTCATTCTCGCAGTTACAGTAGAATCTACGATAATTGTTCGTACGAGATCGCCTACATCGGCGGTTTCGCCTCCCGTGGAATGTATGGTTACTCCGTGTTTTTTTAAATCTGCAATAAGCTCTTCCGTGCCATTTATTATTGCTGAAATCACTTCACCTGGAATTACATTTTTGTTGCGACCAATCGTGGAAGAAAGCATTATATTATCCACCGCTCCCACGCATAAAAGATCGTCAATGTTCATTATTAGTGCATCTTGGGCAATTCCTTTCCAAACGGAGAGGTCGCCGGTTTCCTTCCAATATGTATAGGCGAGTGACGATTTTGTGCCGGCACCGTCTGCATGCATGACTAAACAGTATTCTTCATTTCCCGTAAGATAATCAGGGACAATTTTACAGAACGCCTTCGGGAATAGTCCTTTATCCACATTTTTTATGGCATTGTGCACATCTTCCTTGGCAGCGGAAACTCCCCGCTGTGCATATCGTTTAGAAATATCGTTGCTCATACAAATAAGTTAGGCCACAAAAGTACGGATTAAAAAAAAGCCCACAAAGGTGGGCTTTTTATGATTTATTATTTTGTAATTTTTATTCGTAGTCGGGCATAAAGGCATTGTTGAATAAAATTTCCCTTGAATCAGGATCATTTATGGGAAGGGTAGAAATATGCCGTGGTGAATTGCCATCATTTGAAGTATTCGTGAAAATAACAAAAGCTTCATTGGGTGAAAAAATTGGTTCCAGATCGTTTGTGCCTGCTGGTTTATCACCCGAAATATCCGCTGCGGTATCCAAAACCAGGTCATAAAGAAACATTCGGCTGTTCAGTCTTCTATAATTCGGGCTTTGAAATTCATCCACATCATAAGAATACAATAATTTTTTACCGGTAACGGAAAGGTTCAACCCACTGGCGGCGCCCGCAGCATTCGTCAATACGGTATCTTGAATATCACCGTTAAAATTAATGGTGAAAATAGATACATTATATCCTTCTAAATTATTGGTTTTTAAAGCGATTAAGTTATGGGTTTCATCAACATCAACTTCCGAAATTAAGGAACCATCCACCGTTTGGTACATTAGCTGCAAGCCTTGGCCATTGCTTCTAATCCGGTATAATTTATCAAAACTTGGAAAATATATCCGGTCTGTATTTTGTGGCCAGGCAATATTTATTTCATTCAAATTAAAGCCATTTGGCCGGACGGAAGAAGTTACTTTCTGTTTGTCGGTACCATCTAAATTCATTGTAAAAATATCTACCTGGGCACCCGTGGTTTGTAGATATGCAATTTTATTTGCGGCTACGTTTCTTCGGGGTCTAAAACTGTTGGTATTTTCCGAAGTTAGCTGAAATTCATTTCCTTCATCATCTGAAGAAAAAATAACATTGTTGCCTCCAATATTCCTAACGAAAAGATAACGATTGCCGGTGGGCGATGCTACCACGGTAAAGGTATTTACAGCACTTAAAACCGGACTGTTAATTCCATCTTCCGCAGAAACTTGCCAAAAATATTTGGTTCCCAAAACCAATGGGGAGAAAGTGTAGGTAGTATCGGTTAAGTTTTCGAAACGTTCTACATCTTGGTTTTTATCATTCCGAAGCTCCAGCGCAAAGGTCAAGGGATCGTCATCCGGATCTGAAGCCGACCATTTAAAAGTTACCGAAGTACTGTCAACCACCGCATTATCTGCAGGCGACAATAAAGTAGGCGCGCTGGGTGGCTTATTGTTAATGGTTGATATTTCTAACTCAAAAACAACGGTCGATGTATTTCCGGTAGTTATTTTCGTAGATTCAAATGCAGTTTGATAATCGTCAATTTCAGCTTGTACCGAATATTCGCCAGCGGTCAATTCGTCAAATACAAATTTTCCATCGGAATTGGTAAAGACTGTGGTGGATCCTGGAGTGGTGGTGATTTTTACGTTAGAAAGTGGTTTATTATCGCCAGCACTTACAACGGTCCCTTTTAAAGAGCCAACACCTGTTTCATCAACGCCTTCCTCGGAGCACGATAAATTTATTGCAATGATAAAACTACAGATTATGAGGGTTATATACTTTTTCATTTTTCTTCGTATTTATGGAAAGGAGCACTTTAATTTAAAGCTAAAACCTAATTTATTCTTGGATTATTTCCGGTTCATTAATAATTTTCTGGCCGGCCTTTCTTCCGAAATAATAATTGAGTCCTATTCCAAAATTATAAAAATAGTCGTCACGTTTTCCGGTTACCTGCAAATCCAATTCATCGCTAAAAGTGAAATTATCTTCAGCAAATGCTTTTATCCCTATCCTGTTTGAAATTAAGTAAAGTAGACCAACCCCCGCTTGAAATTTAAATGTCGACGCTATTTTTTTTGTTTGGTTAAGTCTTTTGTCCAGGTCAATCATATAGCCGCCGCCGCCATAAACATAGGGTGTGAATTTTTCATAGGGAAGTATGAATATCTCAGCATTCAGAGAGGCCGTAAAAAAATCTTTATTGAAAGACCTACCAGTTTGTAGCGTAAGAAGTGATCCACGCAATGAAAGATCAAGATTATCGGTTATTTTTCTGGAATATCCAAGTCCATACCCATATCCGAAACGCTTTTTGGAATAGTCACCATTAAACATTGGAAGGCTCCCAAAACCGGAAAAAACATTATTGAAATCCTTGGGAGTCTGTTCTCTTTTATAAAGTAGCGTGGATTCGTCCTTTCTTTTTTCCTCGAGATATTCTTCCACCAATTCCTTGTTGGTTTGTTCCCCTTCTTTTGTGCTCCATAATTTATCCTGGATTCCTTCAATAATCAAGGATTCAACAGATTTTTCTATGGCGTCCTTTAGCGCCAATTGTACGGGTTCATTTTTGGTGAATCCGGTTTCCACTTCCAAAAGTCTTTGGAAATTCACATATCTGAATAAACTGGCGTCAACAGCTTGGGAAAGAATAGTTTTTGAAACATAAACGGTCTTTAAAATTTTTCCGTTCGAAGTGGAAACTGCTCTTAGATATACCGTAATTCGGTCTTCCCTGTATTGGGTTGAACCACCTATTCCGAAATATCTTGCTCCGAGTCCTCCAGTAACAATATTTGAATCGTAGGAAATTATTCCGCCCTCCAGTAAAATTCCTGCGAATAAGAGAGGTGGCAACGGAGTCTGCGCTTTATTTTCCGTTTTGGCATATTCGTCCCGCGTAGTTCGGATAATATTTCTTTCATTTAATAGATTTCCCAAGTTTTCCCTTTCTATTGGCGTAAACCATTTGGAATCTTCCAAAGCTTTTATTAGCATAGTAGTACCACCTTGTGATACAGCTGTACTGAAGGTGCTTCCGGTTTCAGCATTTTTATATTGGCCAGTTTGATCCTTGAAATTATAAACCCCAACCACTACGGGTTCATTGGGTAAAGGGAAGTTTTGTAGAGTGATGCTCCGTGGGGTCAATTCTCCTGTTCTGGCTTCCTGTTGTTGTATGGGTTGGTTGAAATAGGTGCCACAACCCGTGAAAAGGAAGCATAGGCCTATGGCACCACATGTTTTTTTAATAGAAATCATTCTATACGGTTAGGGGTTTGGGACTATAATCTGTGTTTCTTCTCCGGTGGTGGTATCTAAAATATTTATGACCAATCCTTCTCCGGTTTCAAATATTTCAAGGGAAAGGCTTCCAAAATTAAAAGTTCCAGGTTGTAATCCATTATCACCAATCTGTGAAGATAAAAGACTACGGGATATCTGGCTCAGCAATTGCCTATTTAAGCTTTCCGCAAATTGGGAGAGGGATGATTGATCATTTTTATTTGCTGCGGGGTCTTTGAAAGAATTTTGGGCATTGGCCGCATTAAGCAACCATTGATGGTTAAAGGTGTCGCCGCCAAAAGCAGGATTAATTGGTTTATAAACCAATTGCTGTCCGTATCCTAGCAGACCTATAAAAAAAATTAAAATGGAGACTCCTACTTTCATTTTTTTGTCTGTTTAGTATCGTTTAACAATTTCCTTCTCTCTTTCCAATCGCTGAAAATATTGTCTAAGCCTAATTATTGATGATTCTGCCATAGATTTAAGGTACTCATTTTTCGGCCTGGCAAAGAATTCAACAATTTTATTATCATCTACAAGCACTTCTATTTTTGTGTTTGTGCCCATCGCAAGTACTTCCTTTACCGTAACCATCTTTTCGGAATTGATATTGTTGAGGATGTACAATGAGTAAAACATATTATAAAAATCCCTTCCGGGCTTTGTTTTAGTGTCTTCCACCACGACTCCTCTTAAGACCACCCCATCTTTATTGGAATTGTCAACATCTGGTGAACTTGCTTCTTTCTGAGTAAGCTTTTCGAGCAATTTTTCCTTTACTTCAACATCACTTTCCCCGTCATCGTTCAAAACAATTTTATCTTTTCCTACAATATTGTCATCAAGATCATAAAGAAGTAGCAAGATAATTATTTTATCCTTATCATTTGAATTTATTGTAGTGTTGGATAGACTTTGCCGTTCGCTGGGCAAAAGCACTACCCTTCCACTTTGGTCGTTTTTTGAACTATTATTGTTTTCCAAATTCGTTTTAACGATAGAAAGCACATAGCGAATGTTATGGTTTATAGGTGTTTTGTTGAGTGCGGTGCCCGTAATGGAAATAAATTCGTTATTATTTTCCATCTCAATTTTGGCCTCAATATCAGTATTATAAAATTGTGAGTATGTATTGGCAAGAAAAAAGTGGGCGAAGAAAATAATTACTGTATATTGAGTTTTTTTGGTAAAAAACATTTGAGTCTATTTTAATTAAAGCTGCGGACAATAACAGATTGGTTTTCGCCCTGCATGGAAATTTTCATTTTTTCCGATAGAGAATTTTCTCCGAACCATTCAAGATTTTGGTTGTTCCCATTTTGAAGAATTTGGGATTCATGGGATTGAAGGCGAAATGGGTTTGTATGATAAATGCTATTGTTATCGCCATTTTGAACAATTGTCTGTTTAATTGTTTCAGCAGAAATATCTACGTATAAATCATTGTCAGATCCATTTTGCAGGACATTGATATCGCCATCCGCAGTTCTGGATGAAACGGATGCATTATTTCCGTCACCTACCTGTCTTATAAAAACATTATTGGAAGCGGTTGCAGCATTATTAAAATAATTTTGTTGGGTTTGGCTTGAAAGAAAGCCCAATTGTGAAGTTTTACTGTTGAATGCATCCAAGGCATCCGTGCCACTTTGGGTTGTATAGGTTTGGGCATTAACAATACCTACTGCCAAAATAAAAATAAAAAGGAAAAATTTTATGGATTTCATGGTGCCGGATTTTTAGGTTAATGTAATGATTTATTTGCATCTTACCAATCATTACTTCTAATAAAATATGAAGTTATATAAAGGCTTAAGGCCTTGCTTACTTCTTTTTTAAAAGAAGTATAAGAGCACTTTTGGGTGCTCTTATACTCTTATTTTCACTAAGAATTATAACTCTCAGTCCAATCTTTTTTATAGACCCTGTACAGTATTACTAGTATTGCCATTACCTATTTGCTCAAGACTGCTATTGTTGCTATCCCCAAATTGATAGGTTGTGTGATAGTTGGAATTACCATCTTGTAAAAGTGTGGCACAGTTAAGATTTCCTCCTTGGTAGTTATATCCAGTGTTATTGTTACCTAGTTGGTCTATTGCGGAAGTGTTTTCGTTGCCAAAAGTATCGGATCTTCCAAAGTTATTATCCCCGTCCTGGAATACATAACCATCATTTGAATTTCCTGATTGTTGAACAACCCCTATGTTATTATCGCCGTACTGACCAACTGAAGCATTGTTATTGTCTGAGCCATCAGCGTCAAAATCAATTTGGTAAATATTTCCAACGTTATCATTACCCACTTGAGAAACAGATGCAAGGTTATTGTCACTATCAACATAGCCATTATCATGCGAGCCTTGCCATACTCTAGCACTGTTTGCGTTCCCTAATTGATCAATATCTGAAATGTTTCCATCACCCTTTTGATCCATATCAGAAGTGTTGTTAAGACCAATTTGGTTAGTTCCACTTCCGTTGCCATCACCTCTTTGATCTTCGTCAGAAGTATTGTTATTTCCTATTTGCGAAACTCTACTGCTGTTAAAGTCTCCTCTTTGGTCTTGAGTAGAGTGGTTCCAATCTCCAGCTTGTTGGTTATAAGCAGAGTTAGAGTCTCCATTTTGACGTATTCTTGACATGTTATCGTCTGAATTGAAAAGAAGCGCGTACTGGTCAATATGAGCATCGTTTCCATCACCTATTTGTCTAACAACGGCTTGGTTGCGGTCGTTACCATTTGATAGAAGTCCTCCTTGGTGGATTCTGGATGCGTTGTCATCACCATCTTGGTACATAGTAGCGCTGTTTGTATCACCCAATTGCAAAACGTCTGTATTGTTACGGTTGCCATACTGCTCTCCTAGAGATGTGTTATCATCCCCTCGCTGCTCAACAGAGCTAACATTTTCATCACCTGTCCAACCTTGATAAAGCGTAGTTGAGTTATTATCACCTCTTTGGTCGCTTTCGCTTACGTTATCATCACCCCACTGGTCTACATAAGAAGAGTTATCATCTCCTCTTTGGTAAACTTGGTTGAAGTTTCTGTCCCCGTTAAACCCTTGGTATAAATAGGCACTGTTAGTATTGCCTCGCTGCTCAATTATGTTACCGTTGTTGTTACCGCCTTGTGAAACATCAGAAGTATTGCCATCTCCACCATGTTGGTAAACATCGGAATCATTCAAATCTCCTTGTTGGTCCACGGTACTAACGTTATCGTTAGAATACTGTTTGGTCATAGAAATGTTTTCATAACCATTTTGGGTCACCCCACTGTTGTTTCCATCACCCCATTGGTCAGTAGTATTATTGTTGGCCTGAACATCTTGGTCTACGGTACTAACGTTATCGTCTCCTGTTTGCCAAGTAAAGTTCTTGTTTTGGTCACCCATTTGGTCAACAGTACTTGTGTTGTCATCACTTCCTGGAAGTTGCCACACCACTGAGTAGTTTTCGTCACCAACCTGATCTACATCAGAATTGTTACCGTCTCCAGTCTGCTCAACTTCAGAATCGTTTGATAGTCCGGCCTGATTTACTGCAGACGTGTTGTCATTTCCAGTAGAAATCACCGAGCTATTGTTTGATTGTGCGAAAACGAATGCCCCACACATTAACGCTGCTGCGCTTAAGATTAATTTTTTCATAATTAAAACAATTTAAGATTAATAATAGATTAATATTTGGTTAAAAAATATTCAAGGTTGACCGATAGCAGTGCCATCAGTATGATCTGTAAGATCAATTCTATAATTTAAGGGGATAGTGAATTATAAAAACCGTTTAAGGCTTTATAATTCAAGGGGATAGGTTTGCTAACCTTTAATAATTGAGGAGTACATAACCGATTATAAAAATCAATTACAATTCAAATATGCAAAAAATATTCGGAGAGACAAAAACGCTATTATCGTTGTAGATATGCGATAACATCATATGTAAGTATAGTCCTACTAAAAAATTTAACTATGCCGATATAATAAAAATTAAGTGGGTTGAAAAGCACTAATTTTTAATAAATCCCAATATGTTAAATTTTTGTTAAAAAAAAGAAAGCGCCTTGAGGGCGCTTTCCCATAATCCACATTAAATTAATTATTTAGTGAACAATAATTCCCGATATTTTGTTAACGGCCATAATTCATCATCTACCAATAATTCAAGTTTATCGCAATGATATCTTATTATTTCAAAATATGGTTTTACGTCTTCACAATAAGCAAAAGCTCTTTTTTCGGCATTCTCAACCTTATTGGCTTTTTTTCGTGCCTCAATCATATCTGTAATTCCCTTGTTAATTTTGGCAATGTGTTCGCTTATTTCTTCAATTAGCACCATTTGTTCGCCAGAAAGCTTTTTAAAATCATCACCATATATAGTCTTCAATCCTTTAACATTTTCAATTAAAATGTTTTGGTAACGTATTGCAGTTGGAATAATATGGTTTCGGGCTATATCACCTAAAATACGACCTTCAATTTGAATACGTAGAGCGTAATCCTCCACCTCAATTTCATGGCGGGCCTCCAACTCTACTTTGCTCATGATGCCCAGTTCCTCAAATAATGCGATCGATTTTTTTGAAATTTTGGCTTTTAACGCTTGAGGAGTGGTTTTATGATTGCTCAAGCCTCTTTTCTTTGCTTCCTTTTCCCAGGCTTCACCATAACCATCTCCCTCAAATCGAATTCTTTTGGAATCCTTTATATATTCGCGCAAAACATTGAAGATGGCATCGTCCTTCTTCATTTTTTTATCCTTGATTAGAGCATCCACCTTAATTTTGAAATCTCTCAACTGTTTGGCCACGATTGCGTTCAAAACTGTCATAGGGTTAGCGCAATTAGCCGTGGATCCCACTGCCCGTAATTCGAATTTATTCCCGGTAAATGCGAAGGGTGATGTTCGGTTACGATCTGTGTTATCTAATAAAATTTCAGGTATTTTTCCAACCACATTCAGTTTAAGATCCGTTTTTTCCTGTGGTGAAAGCTTCCCGTCCGTCACTTTTTCCAATTCATCCAAAACCGAGGTGAGTTGTGAGCCAATAAATGCAGAAATTATAGCGGGCGGTGCTTCATTGGCGCCTAAACGGTGATCATTACTTGCGCTGGCAATGGAGGCACGTAATAATTCTTCATAATCGTTTACTGCTTTCAGTGTATTGATGAAAAAAGTTAAAAACTGAAGGTTTTTCATCGGTGTACTTCCCGGGCCCAAAAGATTGACCCCAGTGTTTGTCGCCAAAGACCAGTTGTTATGTTTTCCACTTCCATTTACTCCAGCAAACGGTTTTTCATGAAATAGCACTTTGAAGTTATGTTTTGAAGCAATTTTATCCATCAAATCCATTAATAAGGAGTTGTGGTCAACCGCGAGATTTGTTTCCTCAAAAATAGGGGCCAATTCAAATTGATTGGGTGCTACTTCATTATGGCGAGTTTTTACGGGAATACCCAAAAGCATACACTCGGTTTCCAAATGACGCATAAAATTTAAAACGCGAGCCGGAATAGAACCAAAGTAATGGTCATCCAATTGTTGTCCTTTAGCGGAGGAATGACCCAATAAAGTTCTTCCAGCTAAGGAGATATCGGGTCGCGATGCCGCCAGTGCGCTGTCTACCAGAAAATATTCCTGCTCCCACCCTAAGGTGGCATTTACCTTGGTTACATTTTTATCAAAGTATTTTGCTACTGCGGTAGCCGCATTATCAACGGCCTGCAGTGCACGAAGCAATGGCGTTTTATAATCTAATGCCTCTCCTGTATATGCAACAAAAACCGTGGGAATGCATAAAGTGGTACCGTAAATATATGCTGGCGAAGTTGGGTCCCACGCCGTATAACCTCTGGCTTCAAATGTATTTCGGATCCCGCCGTTCGGAAAACTCGATGCATCGGGTTCCTGCTGAACCAATTGTCCACCACCAAATTTTTCAATGGCGTGCCCATTTTCCATCGTTTCAAAAAACGCGTCGTGCTTTTCGGCCGTGGCTCCCGTTAGTGGCTGGAACCAGTGAGTGTAGTGTGTCGCACCCTTTGCTATTGCCCACTCTTTCATTCCCGTGGAAATGTGGTCTGCGATGTGGCGTTCAATTTTGGAGCCGTTTTCTATAGCGTCCATCACGCTTTTAAAAGAATCTTTTGTTAGGTATTGTCGCATTGCCGCTTCATTGAAAACGTTTTTTCCAAAAATTTCGGAACGCCTTTCAAGTTCTTCAACAGGGACGGGAACTCGATTAAAAGTTTCCTTTATGGCATAAAATCTTAAAGTGGACATAGAATTATATTTATGGTTATAGAGCCCAAAAATATATAATTCCTTTAAATACCCCCTATTTCTTTATGATAAATTTATCAAAGTATTACACCATTTTATAAACACCCCTATTTTTTTAGGGGTATAAATAATATAGATGCTATTTCAAAATAGTAAAGGCAAGGAAAATGGCGTAAGATACCACGAGTACCAATCCTCGTTTTCGGCCAAGTTTATATTGCCCCGGAAGAAATGCCAAAGGAATTAAAACGGCCGCAAAACCAATCATCCAGAAAATATCGCTGGTAAGCACTTCCGGACTTTTCACACTAATAGGCTGTATAATAGCCGTAATTCCCAATACAGAAGAAATATTGAAAATATTGGACCCTATTAAGTTACCCAACGAAATCGCCTTTTCCTTTTTAAGCGCTGCAATAACCGAAGCGGCAAGCTCCGGAATACTCGTGCCTACCGCAATCATGGTTACGGCAATTACTCGTTCGCTTACACCGAACTGGGTAGCTAAGTTGACCGCTCCATCCACCAAAAATTCACTCCCGGCATAAAGAGCAATACCTCCGATTAGCAGCCAAATAATAATCTTAAAATTTGAGGTTTTGGAAAGTCCTTCATCTATACCGTCATCAACTGGCATCGTTTTCCGTTCATTTCTCGCTCTTTTTATCAAAATCCATAAATAGACGCACAGCATCAGTAGGAGTGCGACCCCTTCCGTACGGCTAATTATCAGTCCACTTTTCAAAATGAAATACAGCGCTACGGAAAGAAGCATCATTACCGGCCAATTCAATTTAAAGAAATCCCTATCAATAATAAGCGGGGAAATTACTGCAGTTATACCAAGTACGAGCCCTATATTGGCAATATTGGAACCAATTACGTTTCCCAAAGAAATATCGGAAAAACCTGAAAGGGCGGCCTGCAAACTCACTATAAGTTCTGGCGCCGAAGTCGCGAAGGAAACCACGGTAAGCCCAATTACCATTTTGGAAATGTGGAGCCTAAAGGAAAGTGCCACCGAGGCGCGAACCAAAAACTCGCCGCCCACCACCAATAAAACCAACCCCAGAAAAACAAAGAAATAATCCATAGCGTTTATAATGCTTGCGAAGATACTAATTCCGAAAAAGGCAGAAGGAAGGCAATCGAATATTTTGAGGCTAAAACAATATATAACTAAAAACAAAGTTATATAACTGTAGTTTTAGTTGTATAACTATAAAAATAGTTTTAGATTTGGCCTATGGAACGACTCACTAATAAAGAAGAAGAAATATTACAGGTTCTTTGGAAACTGGAAAAGGGATTTATTAAGGAAATTCTGGCCGAACTTCCGGGCGACAATCACTACAATACTATTTCGACCATTGTACGAAACCTGGAGGAAAAGGGATATGTGGCTTACAATGCCTTCGGGAAAACGCACCAATATTACCCTATAATTTCCAAAAAGGAATATGCCAAAGGATTTATGAACCTAGCCACTCACCGCTATTTTAACGATAGCTATAAAAATATGGTCTCCTTTTTCGCGAAAGAGGAAAAAATAAGTGCGCAGGAGCTGCGGGAGATTTTGGAAATCATCGAAAAAAACGAATAAGATGGAACTACTTTTATACCTTTCAAAATCGGCCGGAGTACTTTCGCTGTTTTACATCGTCTACTTTCTTTTTTTAAGGAATGAAACCTTCTTTTCCTTCAACCGGCATTTTTTATTGATCGGGATTTTTACATCCTTCTTTTTCCCCTTTGTAACTTTCACCCAAACAATTTTCATAAAGGCACCTGCATATCAGCAATTGGAAGCTTCTCAAATCTTAGCTATTGAACCTGTCCAAAACGGTCCCTTTCTTTCTTTGGAAATGATATTTACTATTTTTTACGGCGTGGGATTTATATTATTATTTATGCGCTTTCTGTGGCAACTAGTTACTTTGTTTCTTCTATTGAAGAAGAATCCTCCAAAAAGTATAAATGGTTTCAAAATAATCGAGGTGTCGGAATATATTTCTCCTTTTTCGTTTTTTACCTATATAGTATACAACCCCAAAATGCATCCAAAGGAAGAAATGGAAATGATCCTTAAGCACGAAAAGGCGCACTGCCAACAATTCCATTCGGCAGACGTACTCCTCTCAAATCTACTTATTATAGTGCAATGGTTCAATCCTTTGGCTTGGGGCTACAAAAAAAGTTTGGAACAAAATCTGGAATTTCTCGCGGACCACAAAACTGCAAAACAAGTCCCTTCCAAAAAAATGTATCAAATGGCTCTGGTAAAAGCCTCATCAGCAAACGTAATGCCCGCGCCGACTAATTATTTTTATAAATCATTCATCAAAAAACGAATCGTCATGTTAAACAAAACCCATTCAAAAAAGCAAAACGTATTAAAGTCAATAATTCTGCTCCCCCTGCTGGCGGCCTTTCTGTGGAGTTTCAATGTGTCCGAAAAGATACAATATTTGGAAGCTGAAAACCACAATCCTGAAACACCCAGTAATGTTGTTGCACCTCAATCTATTAAAGGAAAAAATGGCGGTAATCAAACAAATTCAACTAAGACTGAAACGGGGAAAATTCCGCAAAATATTTCTTCCAAAGAGCAAAAACAAAGTGTTTCTGAAAATAGACCCCACCATTTTGCCCAGGATTCGGTAAAAAGTTTCCAAGTAGTCATTACAAAAAGCACAACCGCCGAAGAACTGGAAGCTCAAAAACAAAGACTTAAGAAAGAATACGGTGCCACGCTCAATTTTAGCGACATCCACTATAATTCCCAAGGCGAAATAACCGCTATTTCCATTTCCTTCAGTGATAAAAACGGCAATAAAAATAATTATAGCGTCAATAGTGATGAGCCCATAAGCGATTATGTACTTTACGTTTCGGGGGATGGAAGCGTGAGCGCCGGAACGATAATGACACAGGAACAAAGAGTGAAAAGGGATAAAATTATTGTAGAAAGAAAACAAGTGATAGCGGACAATAAAGCCGAAATGGCCGAGGTAAAGAAAGAAATGCAACTTCGAAATAAAGAAATAGAAAAACGCAGCGATGAAAGACAAAAGATTCAAGAAGAGCGGGAGTTGATACGGGAAGAAGCAATGGAAGATCGGCAAAAAGCAATGGAAACCCGCAAAGAACTGATTAAAGAAGAAAGAAAATATGAATCCAAAGAAAAGGCGGAGGCAAATTCAAGGCTTAGAAAAAATGGATATACTGGCGCTGATGTTGCCCAAAACACTGAGAATCCATTATTTTTTGTTGATGGGGAAGAAAGCACGAGAGAATCAGTTGAATTAATTCCCGCGGAAAATATAGAAAGGGTGAATGTATTGAAAGGTAAAAGAGCGCTAAAAAAATATGGCGGCAAAGGGATCAACGGCATTGTTGAGATTATAACAAAGAAATGAACAAACTCCCATAAATTTCATAAACCTTCCCAAAATCAGGGAAGGTTTTTTTATTTTTATTTTATAAAATCCTGAAGATGAAAAAGAACTTTTTCAAATTTTTGGCGAAGGCAAACAAAAAAATCCTGCCTAGTTTAACCAAGGAAGAGGTAGATCTAGCCAAAGCATCGAAACTGCAGATGGCTATTTTTGCCTACAAACTATGGGTGACAAAAAACGCGTTGGATTAATACTGAAGCAATGATTTAAGCGGATATTTTTTAAGCTTTTGGCGACCACTCAATGCCTTCAGCTCTATCAAAAAATTGCACTGTATTATTTTGCCGCCTAATTGTTCAACTAACCTACACGCCGCTTTTGCAGTGCCACCGGTTGCCAGCACATCGTCGTGCACCAACACTTTTTCTCCTTTCATAATAGCGTCTTCGTGAATTTCTAGCGCATCAATTCCATATTCCAATGCATAGGGCTCTTTAATAGTGTTGAAGGGTAATTTTCCGGGTTTACGGATTGGAACAAATCCCGCATCCAATTTTTGGGCGAGTAACATTCCAAAGAAAAATCCACGTGATTCTATTCCTACAACCTTATCAATTTTTTCATTGCCGACCATATTTAACAATTCCTCCAAACATTTTTCAGAAGCCATTTTATTGCCGAGCAAGGGGGTAAGGTCCTTAAAACGGACTCCCTGTTTGGGAAAATTTTCAATTTCTCGTATATATTTTTCAATTTCCTCCATCCTAAATTTGTCCATTTACTTTTTCGACGGTTTTTCCGGATCCAAATTCCTGTCCTTTTTTGGTTTATTCTCTTCTTCCTTTGGAATGCGTTTTTCATCCATGGCTCTATTGTTCTGCCTTTTTTGTTCTTGTTTTTTCATATCCTGAAATCTTGGGAAATTCGAAGATAGACTTAATTCGAGGAATTAATATTTTAGAAAAGTTAAACTATTTTTCCTGAAAGGTAAAAGAATAAAAAATTGGTTTTTTTGCCGGGTATTATTTGCCATCCAAATTAAAAAGAAATATATTTGCACCCGCTTTCAGCGAAAAAAAAATGGCCTTGTGGCGCATCCCGATAGCTATCGGGAGAATAGCAAACCTGGCCGATGAAAAAAATGGCCTTGTGGCGCATCCCGATAGCTATCGGGAGAATAGCAAATCTGGCCGATGAAAAAAATGGCCTTGTGGCGCAACTGAATAGCGCACCTGATTACGGCTCAGGAGGTTCCAGGTTTGAATCCTGGCAAGGTCACTACAATTTAAAGACCACGTTCCCAGAACGTGGTTTTTTTGTTTGTCTTTACTACATTTTTATCTTAAATTACACTTCAAAATAGAAATTATATGACAAAAATTGTAAAGGATTCCAACAACGAAAGTGAAAAGGATTTTATTCTTCAGGACAATAAAAAAACCCGCTTTGGCGCAGGTTTTATAATTACTGTTTTAATTATATTGATTATCGCAGTAGTAGCTTCAGTAATCTATTTTGAATGGTATTAAACTATTTCTGCGCTTAATCCCGCTTCCAAAAGCATGGAACAGCGAGGCTCCAATTCATTATAATCCCCGGTTTTAACGGTACATTTTCCTTTGTAGTGAACAATTATGCTACACTGCTCTGCCTGTTCCGGTGTGTGCTCACAAGCGTAAATAAGCATGTTTATTACGTGGTCAAAAGTGTTTACCTCATCATTGTATAGCACAATTTCATTCTGTCGGTTTTCTTTTTCTAAAACCGAAATGTCTTCCTTAATTTTTTCCTTTGTACTCATAACATGTATAAAATTCCTAAAAACAAATGACAAATCCCAAGATTTTCCCGGATTTTAGGTCAAGGATTATAATTTAAACTTTGCCGCAACCCATTTGTTTTTCTTCTTGTTTTCAACGAATTTGAATCCGAGATTATTGCAGGTTTCTATAATAATTGGCAGATCATCATCATAAAAACCGCTTAAATAAAGTGTTCCGCCTTCATATAAGGAATTTTGGTACGATTCCATATCCTCCAATAAAATGTTCCTGTTTATGTTCGCGATGATTACGTCGTAATTTTTTCCTTTCAATAAAGAGGCGTCGCCGAGAAAAACCGAAATATTCTTACAATCATTTCTTTGAATGTTCTCCGATGAATTTTCAAAACACCATTCATCAATATCGATGGCCTCCAATTTTGAAGCGCCCCGCATTTCAGCCAAAATTGCCAAAACCGCCGTTCCACAACCCATATCGAGTACGGTTTTGTTTTGGAACTCGTTCTCCAATATAAACTGCAGCATCATAAAAGTGGTCTCGTGATGACCAGTGCCAAAGGACATTTTTGGTTCAATAATTATTTCGTACTGAAAATTTTTAGGTGGATGAAATGGTGCGCGCACAATACATCTGCCATCCACTTCAATGGGATCAAAGTTCTTTTCCCACTCCGAATTCCAGTTTATTTGTTCTATTTCTGAAAAAGTATTTTCTATTTTGAATTCTTCGGAACTGAGAATATTTATTTCCTTTAAAATAGATTCATTCCAATCCTCTTTTTGAATGTAGGCTTTTACACCGTCCTCGGTTTCCACAAAGCTTTCAAAACCCGCATAGCCCAATTCTGCAATCAGAATTTCGGTGCCCGGCTGCAGCGGTTCAACTATAAAGATGTATTCAATATAAATTTGCGACATAATTTAAATTTGGGGACCCATGATTAAGGGACCCATGAACCACGACTATTTTCCGTCCTATTGAACTTCCCTGATTAGTGTTGACCGTTTTTAGTTAATTATTTCATTGTCAAAAATAGTCATCATTTTTCTTTCTTGAGGCCTCAAGAAAGAAAATTGGGTTATGAACTTCTCAGGGCTCATTCGGCCGTTATTGTTATGCAGTCTTTTGCCGTTATAATTTTTTACTGCTTTTGTCATCATCCTTTTTAACTGGCCAAAGTCTTTGGGTTTCCAGTGGTCCAGGTATTCCTCTTTTATGGTTCTGTTGATTCGCTCCGCATAGGCATTGTCCTGTGCGGAAAGTGCCATACTTATCTGGCTTCCGTTGCGCTTCAGAAGGCCTGTGTACCCTTTATAGGTATATTGGCTTCCCCTGTCGCTATGGTGAATCAATGGGGCGCCGTTCCCACTCAAGGCCATATTCAGGGCATCCATGTTCGCCTGCGCCCTCATACTGTCAGAGACCTTGTAGCCTACGATCTTCTTGGTATAGACATCTATTATAAAGACTGCATAATAATGTCTGTTTCCAATGGGTATGTAAGTAATATCGGACTGCCACACCATCGACGGACGGTCAATCTCCATTCCCTTTATCAGGTTGGGGTAATAGATTTTTGAAGCGATTGTCGTTCTTCTATAGTTCTTTTTACGCTTCAGGCGATATCCCAGTTCCATCATCAGTTCTATAAACCGGTCCCTTCCAATAAAGTCGGGATTAAGTGTATAGTACATTTTCTCCACCCCACAACCTGGATGGTCCTCCCGCAGTTCGTCTGCCTCAAGGACCAGCTGTGCTGTTTTGTCATCAAAGATCTTTTGCCGCGCATCGTACTGGGCAACGGCCTGCTTGCTCAGACCGACTTCTTTATAGAGACTGTTCAGGGAAAAACTCATTTTTTGTCTGTTTTCCCGGAACCAGTTGATTGTGGGGTGCCGAAGTTTTTTTTGATGTCGATGTCAAGTTCATCCTTGGCAATCTCCATCATCTTCTCCAGATAATCGATCATTATCTGCTTCCGGCCAACGGCACGCTCCAGCTCTTTTACACGGGCTTCGAGCTCCTTCATTTTCTTGTTGCTGCTGTCTTTCATCTCTACAATTCTGAATCCTTGTTCGTTAAAGGTAGAGAATTTATGGATCCAACTGTAAATTATCCCATTGCGGACCCCATGGAGCTTCTCCAATTGGGGCACGCTGTACTTTCCACTTTCAAAATCCGAGACGATCCTTTGTTTAAATTCAATAGAGTATCTACGCTGCTTGCGGATACTCCGTAAGTTTGCTTTCATAGTTTTACACTTTTAAAGTGGTCAACCTATATCAGGGACGTACATGTTTCCTGTTTCCTGTTTCCTGTTTCCTGTTTCCTGTTTCCTGTTTCCTGTTTCCTAATGAAAAGAATTTACAATCGCCATAAAGCTATCAACCTTAAGTGAAGCACCGCCAATAAGGCCGCCGTCGACGTCTTCCTGTTCAAAAATTTCTGACGCATTCTCTGGTTTTACGCTTCCGCCGTAAAGAATGGAGACGTTATCAGCAATATTTTTTGAATAGTTTTCAGCAATTGTTTTTCTGATATATTCGTGCATTTCCTGCGCCTGTTCGGGGCTCGCGGTTTCGCCCGTTCCGATTGCCCACACTGGTTCGTAGGCGATGATAATATTTTGCCATGCATCATCCGTAACGTGGAAAAGTCCTTCGGAAAGTTGGGTTTTTATCAATTCAAAATGGTTTCCTTTTTTTCGGTCACCCAATTCCTCACCTATGCAAAAAATGACCGTCATTTTATTATTGAGGGCCGTATTTACCTTCTCCGCAAGAATGGCATTTTCTTCCTTAAAATATGCCCGTCGCTCGCTATGGCCCAAAATAACATAGTTTGTGCCCACACTCTTCAGCATTTTTGCGGAAATTTCACCAGTAAATGCGCCATCCTCACTTTGGTGCATATTCTGGGCGGCAATCTCGACCGGATGTTCGCGCAGTGAGTTGAAAGCGTGGTTTAAACTAGTGAACGGTGGCGCGATCATTACCACAACATTTTCTGGGAATACCTGTTTTTTCAGCTCTACCAAAAACATTTCGGTTTCCGCCAAATCGTTATGCATTTTCCAGTTTCCGGCTACTATTTTTTTTCTCATTTCAAGATTTTTATAAGATTTTCATCATCTGCTTCAATTGCTTTATAAAGACTTATTTCACCTTTCGGATTTATGACCATATATCTGGGAATCCAGTCTAAATCTATTGAGGAACAGAATGCTCCCTTCCACCCCGCCGGGATAAAATAATTTTTGCCATCTACTCCATATTTTTCAATACCGTGTTTCCAGCTATCGGTTTCTTTATCTAGTGAAAGAAAAAGGAAAACGATTTCGGGATTTTCCTCGCGAAGCTTCTGTACTTTGGGCATTCCGGCGATACAATCCTTGCACCAACTTGCCCAAACATCAATAAAAATGGTTTTTCCTTTGTACTGTTTCAAAACTTCGGAAAGGGTTGTTTCAGAATTATCGGTGGCTATAAGTTTTTCACTTAAGGCTTCTTCGGAAAAGGTTTTCTGTTGTGCCTGAGCGAAGCTGATAAATAATAAGAAGAAGAAAATTATTGGTTTCATTTTATAAAGATTTTGATACTGTTGATACTTTTAAAACTTCTGCAATTAATCACAAAATAACTGACTAATATTCACATATTGACTACTGCCGACTAATCTTCGGGTCCAGCCAACCGTAAATTACGTCCACAAAAATATTGATTATAATAAACAATGTTGCAATTACCAAAACGGCGCCCATAATAATGGGTAAATCAAGAGTGTTGAGTGCATTTACTATTTCCTTCCCCAAACCATTCCAGCCGAAAATATATTCCACAAAAACCGCGCCCGCAAGCATCGAAGCAAACCAACCAGAAATTGCGGTAACAACTGGATTTAATGAATTTTTAAGCGCGTGGCGTTTAATAATCTGGTAAAACGAAAGTCCTTTTGCCTTTGCGGTACGAATGTAATCCTGGTTCAAAACCTCGAGTAACGAATTGCGCATCAATTGGCTTACTACCGCAAGTGGACGTATTCCCAAAACAATTGCCGGAAGAATTAAATTTTTCCATTGAATATATTTTCCGTTGCCGAAATCATCTACTTCATACAGGCTTCCGGTCATATCCAAATGTGTGTATTCGTGCAGCAAAAAACCGAAAATCCAAGCAAAAATAATTGCGCTGAAAAACGACGGGACGCTCATTCCCAAAGTACTTACGAGCTGAATCATTTTATCAATAAAACCATCTTTAAAAAGTACGGAAATAATTCCCAGTAAAATACCGATAAACATTGCAATTACTATTGCTGACACTGCCAAAATAAAGGTATTCGGAAGCGTTTCGGCAATAACCTCGCTTACTTCCTTGCCATTCTTTTGGAAGGATTCGCGCAGATACGGCGTCTTTAAAACTACGATTGTGTTTCTAATTGAAAATAATTTTGAGGCATTGTATTTTCCTTCTGATAGAAAAGTGTAATCATCGGGATTTTTACTGTGGAAGGAAATTGGCGAAAGATCATTCAAATATCTTACGTATTGGACGGAAACTGGTTGGTCAAAACCGTATTTCTTTTTTACCACCGCGAGCTGTTCGGCAGTTTCATTTTGGCCAAGCATCATTCGCGCAGGATCGCCGGGAAGAATGGTGAACAAAAGAAAAATAACGGTTACCACCCCGAACAATGTCAGCAAGGCATAACCCAATTTTTGAAGAACGTAACCTGCCACTACTTAAATATATTTATATTTATATTCATCTTTTCTCTTTTCTCTATTTCGGAATTTGTTGCATCGTTAGTGGCTTATATTCAAAATCGTCTCCGAAAAGTCTTTTTGCGTATGCTTCAATGGTTTCGTCAAAGCCGGCTTTTTTTCTTCTTTCATTTACCGTTTCTGGATTTTCAATTGGCCATATAAATTTTTCATCTTCCTGCATTCTTCCTTGTGTTCCATAAACTTGGGGTTTTCCTTCGTGCATTAAATAGCGATCTTCCATCATAGCCACCAAAGTCATGGGGATTTCACCTTCCGCACCCGCTTTTTTGATAAGCGGCAAATACGTTCCAATTTTATTTGAATGTTGCAACACGTTCCACGCAGCAGTATTTGTGGGTTCCCCAACCATACTTTTTCCTGGATAACCTACAGTTGTAAATATATTTTCAACATATTCCATATTGGCGCTGTCAATAACCACCTGCATTTTCCAAAGATCACCGCTGTATTCGGCTTCTGTAAGCCCCATCTTTTTGCCAAGTTCCGCACGAATTTCCGGAGAATCCTCGTGCATTAGCGTTCTATATTTTTGATCCATTACGGCAATACTGTCCAAACGTCTTTTCATATCCAAATCTAATTTTGGATTTGCATTTTCGACCTCGGGAAGTTCCAAATTACGGGCATCGTTCCAATGTAATTTTTGCTTGATTGTGCCGTTGTCCAGCTCCAAAATTCCAGGATTACTGCGCACGATAGTTTTCAACGTGGTTTCATCGCAGAAATAAAAGTTGAAGTTTAGTTTATATTGTTCGGTCAATGCTGCTGTCATTTCTTCCGAGGAAGCGGACAAACCAATTACTTTATAGCCATTTTTCAAAGCTTTATCGGTGATTTCCTTTATAGGAATGAAGCCGTCTTTTTCGGTATTTCCCAAACTGTAGGCAATAACAACTACCAAGTTTTCTTCATTTAAAAATTGGTTTGTAAAATCCTCGCCATTTCTCTCAATAGTAAAATCGTGTATTGGCGGGGTGTAACCTTCCTGAATCATTTCGGTTTCAGTATCGATCAATTCGCCGTCAACTTGTGGATATTCGCCGTTTGTAGTAATAATTTTTTCCACTCCATTAATATTGAATTTCCACTTATACTCATAAATGGGGGCAGGTGCATTTTCCGGCACTGTCATTCCTTCTGTAATGTTCGCGCCAATTTTATACGGACGAAAATCGATAATGGGAAGATGCTGCAGCACGTAATAAGTTATGGCAAGACAGCCCACGAATGCCGCAAAAACGATGATGCTTCGGACATTTTTTGAAAACAAAGGCTGAATATATTTTCTTCCGAAAAAAAGGACCAAAATTAAAATAAGAAGAATGACATCTTTAGTAAAAGATTCCCACGGTGTCAATTTTATGGCGTCTCCGAAACAGCCGCAATCCGTCACTTTATTGAAATATGCCGAATAAAATGTGAGAAAGGTGAAAAAGAGAATCATCAATAAAAGGCACCAAGAAGTGAATTTTTTCTGATAGCCCAACAGCAACATTATTCCTAAAAGTACTTCAAAAATTACGAGAAATATGGCAATCAAAAGCGCGTACGGTACCAAAAATCCGAGATCCAAAACCTCGGGCGCAAAGTATTCCTTCAGCTTAAATGAAAAGCCAACGGGATCATTCAGCTTAATCAGTCCGCTGATAATGAAAAGGAAACCGACGATAACTCGAGCAATAGCGACTAATATTTTCATATTGATTATTTTTAAAACCGTCCCCTTGAGGGGACATTAGGGTTGTTTATGATGGAAACTGAATTTAAAATTGAAAAAGAAAATTTTCTTCAATTCAAGAACATCCCCCTTGCCCCCTTCTAAGGGGTATTAATTCTGCTTCAATTTTTCTTCCAGATGAATCAGCGCAAAAACAGCATAATTAATCATATCCTGATAATTGGCATCAATCCCTTCGGAAACGCGCGTTTTTCCGCTGTTGTTTTCAATCTGTTTTACGCGTAATAATTTCTGAAGGATCAAATCCGTTAGAGAGCTCACGCGCATATCGCGCCACGCCTCACCGTAATCGTGGTTTTTGTCCAACATCAATTGCTTTGTTTTGGCCACTTCTTCATCATAAAGTTGGGTCGCGTCTTCCAAAGAAAGGTCGGGTTGCTCCACAACACCTTTATTTAATTGGATGAGCGCCATAATGGAATAATTCACGATCCCAATAAACTCACTGGTTTCATCCTCCGCGATTTTTTGTTCCTTATTTTGTTGCAATCCACGGATGCGTTGGGCCTTTATGAAAATCTGGTCGGTGAGGGAAGGAAGTCGAAGTATGCGCCACGCGCTTCCGTAATCGTGCATTTTATTGATAAACAGCGTCCTGCATTTTTCAATCTGGTCGTTGTACTGGTTTGAAGTGTCCGCCATGCTGGATTTATAAGATTTTGCGTAAATTTCGCTTAAATAGTTTAAAGTGCAAAGGTGAAAGCCTAAAGTTATTGTTGGAACGATAGACCCCTTCAAAACTAAAATTTTGAGAATTTAAAAGTTTAAAAATTGCAGACCCTAAATTGCCGAGGCAACCTTATAGACCTTTCCGCCCCAAAAGTAATGGGGATTATTAATGTTACGCCCGATTCGTTTTACGATGGCGGAAATACTTTTTCTGAAGAAAATATTTTAAAGCAAGCCGAAAAAATGCTTGCCGAAGGCGCAACATTTCTAGATATCGGCGGTTATAGCACCCGACCCGGCGCGGACGAAATTTCAGAAAAGGAAGAAACAAATCGAGTGGTTGGAGCAATAGAAGTTATTTTGAAAAAGTTTCCCGAAGCATTGATTTCCGTGGATACCTTCCGAAGCAAAGTGGCAAAAATTGCGGTTAAAAATGGAGCGGCAATGGTAAACGATGTTTCCGGTGGAACATTGGATTCGGAAATGTACCAAACAGTAGCACAACTGAATGTTCCCTATATTTTGATGCATATGCGCGGAACGCCTAAAACAATGGCAAAACTCTCGGATTACAAAAATGTAACGCTGGAAGTTTTAAAAGATTTATCAGAAAAACTTTCAGTAGCTCGGGCCGCGGGAATCAATGATATTATTGCAGATCCGGGTTTCGGCTTCGCAAAAACACGCGCACAGAGTTTTGAGCTTTTGAACAATCTCGAACTTTTCCAAAATTTGGAAATTCCTTTGTTGGTAGGGGTTTCCAGAAAATCATTCATTTACAAAACATTGGAAACCTCGGCAGAAAACGCATTGAACGGAACTACCGCGCTTAATACCATCGCACTTTTAAAAGGTGCTTCTATTTTAAGGGTGCACGATGTGAAGGAAGCTGTGCAATGTGTGAAATTATGGACGGAGGTTCAAGGGTTAAGCGCATAAATTCAAAAGCGACCATAGTATCAATAGGAACAATAGTATCAACAGCAACAATATTTTCAATAGAATTAATTTTTAATTTACATTTACAAAAAACGCCCAACCTTGGATTTTCTCGATTTTCTGGACATACGCATTATAGACATTGTGGACATCGTTTTAGTGGCCTTTCTGCTTTACTACTTATATAATTTGGTAAAGGGAACCGTGGCCATCAATATTTTGGTGGGTATTATTATTGTTTACGCCATTTTTATAGTTACCCGGCTTTTGGAAATGGAATTGCTGAGTAAGATTCTCGGGGGTTTTTTGGGCGTTGGAATGTTCGCGCTTATCGTTGTTTTTCAGCAGGAAATAAGGAAATTTCTGTTGATGCTGGGCTCTACAAATTTTAATGCCCGGCGCAGGTTTTTTAAACAATTTAAAACCTTCGGAAGGGATTCTGGGCCACTCACCAATATCGAAGGCATACTTTCGGCATGCAGAAAAATGGCTGATACCAATACCGGGGCATTGATTGTAATCCAGAGAAATAACAGTCTTGATTTTGTAAAAAACACAGGAGACGAAATGAACCTCGAGGTAAATCAGCCCATTATTGAAAGTATTTTCTTCAAAAATAGTCCGTTGCATGATGGAGCCATGATTATTGAAGAAAATCGCATTACCGCTACCCGGGTAATTCTTCCCGTGTCAAACGATCGGAAAATTCCGTTGCGGTTTGGGCTTCGGCATCGGGCGGCGGTGGGAATTACCGAAAAAACCGATGCCCTCTGTCTGGTCGTTTCCGAAGAAAATGGGCAGATTTCCTATTTAAAGGATGGCGATTTTGTTTTGTTCGATAATACTGAAGAACTTTCCAAAATAATGAAAAAGGATTTGAGCTAACCTCCTTGAAAATGGTGTGTAAAAACTGCAACAAAACGCTATCCGAAGAAGATAATTTCTGCAGGTATTGCGGCGCCCAAGTAATTGTGCATAGATTGACCTCGAAACATATTTTTTCTGAATTTTACCATTCATTTTTTAGCATAGACTCCAATAAGCCGCTACTTACGTTTATTGATCTTTTCAAAAAACCGGAAGAGGTTATTGGCGGATATATTCAGGGAGTCAGAAAAAAATACATCCACCCTTTTGGTTATTTTACCATTGCCGTAACTATTACCACGATGTTTTACTTTGTGGCGTTAAAATTTTTTCCGGAGAATTTTGTAGGCCCGATTGAAATGTTTCAAAATAGTGAAGTGCAAAAAGAACTCGGGAAAAAAATCCAAGGAGTGGTTTTTCAATACCAAACACTGGTGCTGTTCTCCATCATTCCATTTTTGGCATTATTATCCTGGGTCGTTTTTTGGAATAGAAAAAAATACAATTATGCAGAGAATTTAGTAATAAACTTATACTGCTATTCCCATATTTCAATCATTTCCATTATCATTACGAGCATGACAATCTGGAAAAGCGAGTTGTTTGGCATAAGTACTTTTTCAACATTCCCGCTATTATTTATTTATTACTGCTATACTCTAAAGCGCCTGTACAGACTTACATTTTGGCAACTTATTTTAAAAGCAGGTTTATTTCTTATCCTGCTCATACCGTTATACTTGATGTTAATTATTATAGGGGTTATCCTGCTTTATGTAAGTGGAAATCTGCAGGAGTTCATAGACGCCGAACGGGCAAAACATGCAATTTCCTATATTGTTTCCTCGGCCATAAACTGGACCTCGTAAAGATTTCTATAAAAGCCGTTTTGAAGTTTCAATAGTTCTTTGTGGGTGCCTTCTTCCACTATTTTCCCAGCATCCATTACAATTATTTTATCCGCTTTTTTAATGGTTGCCAAACGGTGGGCAATAACAATTGAAGTACGCCCTTTGGTTATTTTTTCGGTGGCGGTCTGTATCATTTCTTCCGAATAGGTATCTACGGAAGAAGTTGCTTCATCCAAAACCAAAATACTCGGCTTGCTCACATAGGCACGCAAAAAAGCAATCAATTGCCGTTGCCCTGAAGAAAGCATACTGCCGCGTTCCTTTACATTATAATGATAGCCGCCCGGTAGGGAATCAATAAATTTATGAACGCCAATTTCCTTCGCCGCGGCAATTACTTCTTCTTCGGAAATGTTTGGATTTCCTAATGTAATATTCACCAAAATGGAATCGGCAAAAAGAAAAACGTCCTGCAAAACCACCGCAATTTGAGCTCGGAGTGAAGCCAGTTTATAATCTCTTAAAGGAATTGAATCTATTAAAATTTCACCACTATTTATTTCGTAAAAGCGGTTTAAAAGATTAATTATAGTACTTTTTCCCGCACCTGTAGCTCCAACAATAGCAATGGTTTCTCCAGGTTTTGCCGTAAATGAAATTCCTTTTATTACTTCTTCCCCTTCGTTATATCCAAAATGAACATTCTTAAATTCAATTTTGCCATCAGTACTTGTATAATCAATAGTTCCCGTATCTGCAATATGCGATTTGGTATCGAGAATGCCGAAAACTCGGTTTGCGGCTACCATTCCCATTTGCAGCGTATTGAATTTATCGGCAATTTGCCGAAGCGGTCTAAATAACATTTCAGCATATTGAATGAATGCCGTAATTATTCCCAAAGTCACAACGCCTCCTCCCACAACATTCAACCCGCCATACCAAACAACCAATCCAGTTGCCACGGCACCTGTCATTTCAGCAATCGGAAAGAAAATGGAGTTGTACCAAACCGTACGAATCCAGGCTTTACGATGGTCTTTGTTTATTTCCTGAAAACGTTCATATTCCGTTTTTTCACGCGTAAAAATCTGTACTATTTTCATACCGGTGATCCGTTCCTGCACAAAAGTGTTCAAGTTTGCAACCTGGTTCCTTACATCCTCAAAAGCTACTTTCATCGCTTTTTGAAAAACACGGGTGGCGTATAAAATGAAGGGTAAAACGATAAATACAATTAACGACAATCGCCAGCTTTGCGTAAGCATAAAACCTGCAATCACAAGCATTTTCAGCAAATCGCTGATAATCATAAACAGGCCTTCACTAAAAATGCTGGAGATGGTTTCCACGTCATTCACAGCTCGGGTCGTCAATCTTCCCACCGCGCTTTTGTCAAAATATTGCATTTTGAAACTCATCATCAATCTGAAAAGTTTTTGGCGCATATCGCGGATTACACTTTGCCCGAGCCAGTTGGTGTAAAAAATAAAGGCGAATTGAAAAATAACCTCCAACAGCAGAACGACAACCATTAAAATAATGTACTTCATAAACCCTTCGCCATCTTTGGGGACGATGGATTCATCAATAGCCAATTCCAAAAGAAACGGTCGCAAAACCGCAAGGCCAGACATCACAATTGCGGCAAAGGCCACGAAATAGAATACGGTTTTGTACGGTTTTGTAAAGGCCAATAACCGTTTAAAAAGCTTAAAATCGAATGCGTTGCCGGTGTTTTCTGCCACTTTTTTAATGTGAATTAGTGAGTTTGTGAATCTGTGAATCCGTAAATCCGTGAATCTGTGATTTTAAAACAATCTCTTTTCTCTTTTCTTTATTCTCTATTCTCTTCTCTTTTTTCTTCTTCTAAATAAATACTTTCTGGGTAAACCACTTTCGTCAAATAAAGTCCGTGCGCCGGGGCGGATGCTCCTGCCTCTTCCCTACTTTTGCTGTTCAGAATATGCTGAAATTCTTCCATTGTAGTTTTTCCATAGCCAACATCCAACAGCGTTCCAACGATTGCACGAACCATATTTCGAAGAAAACGGTCCGCGGTAATGGTAAAAATAAGTCTATTATTTTTAGCTTTCCAAAATGCTTTTGCGATTGTACAATTGTACGTTTTAACATCGGTTTTTGAACGTGAAAAGCATTGAAAATTTTTATGATGCAATAGCATCTCGGCGGCTTGGTTCATTAATTCAACATTTGGCTTGTTGTTTATCTGAAACGCGAAATCCTGTAAAAAAGGGTTTTTTTCAATTGAAATTATATATTCATATTCCCTTTCAACCGCATCAAAACGGGCGTGCGCATCTGCGGTTACCCTGAAAATATTTTTTATTGAAACATCTTTGGGAAGAAAGGAATTTATTCTGAAAAGGAATTTCTCTTCATCATCAATTTCATCAAAATCAAAATGAGCGAAAAGCTGTTTTGCGTGCACCCCGGTATCGGTCCTGCCGGCGCCTGTAATTTTTATTTCGCTTCGCAGCAATGTGGAAAGTGTTTCCTCCAAAACCTGTTGTACGCTAATTTGCTCGGGTTGGCGCTGCCATCCAAAATAATTTTTACCGTTGTAGGCGATTTCAATAAAGTAGCGCAAATCATTTTTTTCAGAATTCACAAAATTACAATTTAGTTTAGGAGTTTATGGATTTAGGAGTTTAAAAGTTGGGAAGTTTAATAACTTAGCCATCCAATAACCCAATAACTTAATAACACATTAACTGAATAACCCCCATTGAAAAAAATTCTTCTCTTAAGCGATACCCACAGTTACATTGACGATAAAATATTAAAGCACGTAAAAAACGCCGATGAAGTATGGCACGCGGGCGATATTGGCGATCTTTCGGTTACCGATGCCATTAAAAAACTGAAACCCCTGCGAGCGGTTTACGGCAATATTGACGGTACGGAAGCCCGTCAGGAATTTCCGTTGCACAATAGATTTATGTGCGAGCAGATTGATGTTTGGATTACCCATATTGGCGGTTATCCCGGAAAATATAATCCTCAGATTCGGCAGGAAATTTATAGCAATCCACCAAAGATGTTTATTTGCGGCCACTCACATATTTTGAAAGTGATGCCCGATAAAACAACCGGCCTATTGCATATGAATCCCGGCGCGGTGGGCAAGCACGGATTTCACAAAGCACGAACGATGCTTCGTTTTGAAATTGACGGCGAAAAAATCCAAAATTTGGAGGTTATTGAATTCGAGAGATAAATTTGAAATATAGTTGCGAACTACGAAATTTGAGCGACGAGCAACGAACGAGGAAGTATTTTGTTTTGGGATTAGGGATTAGGGATTTGTATTTTAAAAATAGTTTTCAGTGTAAAATTTTTGAACTTTAAATTTTCAATTTTAAACTTTTTTGAAACAAAAAACCCCTAAAGGTGGCGCCTTTAGGGGTCTTGCACTAATATACCAAGATCGGTTTATCGCAAACGATCCACAGATTTTACGAGGTCTTCATCCCTTTTTATGGCCTTGTTGGCCAGCACTAAAAATACGATAGAAATGATGGGAAGAAGTGCCCCAATACCCTTCTCTGAAACAATGGTTTCTCCGGATAATGTTAGCAATCTATAAACGAAAACTCCCAGTAATACAAAGTTTGATATGATGTTTAAACGGTTGAGCACAAATTGCAACTGCCGTTTTTTGAAACTTAAAATTGAAATAATGGCAAGTGCTATTGAAATAAAAATCAACCCAAACAATAAAGGTTCATTGCGCTCCATTATTACAGTTCCATCCTGGCCTGGAATGACCGGAAACCAAATAAACAAAGCCCCCATTATAATGGCGGAGACAATTAAATATATGGTTTGTACGCGCTGGATCATCCTCTTTATTGATGGAATTTGAAGCAAAAATACTGTTTCTTTTTAAAAAAAATAACAGTGATTTTTAATTTATTGTTGTATTATTGCAGTATCAGTTCGTAACCAACTCAATCTGGGTTACTTAATCTTCGATATTTTTTTCAACCTACTTACCTTCTCAATAAGGAACTATAGTATCAACTTAAACTACATATTTTTTTAAATGTTTGAAATTTCAGAATTAAAGAGTAAAAAGCTACCCGAACTTCAGGAAATAGCAAAAGAACTTGACGTGCCAAAATATCGCACTCAAAAAAAATTGGACTTGGTATATCAAATTCTAGATTACCAAGCGGCCAACCCAAAAGCGGTGAAGGCTGTCATCAATACGGATGAATCTTCTTCCGAAACAAAAAAGGAGGAAAAATCCACATCCCAAAATGACAATCGCGGGAAAAACCAAAAACCGCGACCACAGAAAAACGACAACCGCAATAAAAAGCCAAACCCTCCAAAACCACATCACAATAAAAAAGGTGATGATGACAAAAAAGAGAGCGACAGCAATAAAACTGCCGACAATAAACACACTGCCCAAAAAAGGGATGATAAAAAACCCCAACACCAAAAATCCAGCAGCAATGACTCGGATAACCGGCAGAAACACTCGCGCAACGACAGCAATAGCAACAATGACTCGGATAACCGGCAGAAACACTCGCGCAACGACAGCAATAGCAATAACGATAACCGTCAAAAACACCAAAGCCATAAACAGAAAGATGGCAATGTGCACGACAACAAGAACGGAAACAAAGATTCCAGAAACCGTTACCGTGAACCGGATTATGAATTTGATGGCATTATTGAAAGCGAAGGTGTG
Source organism: uncultured Flavobacteriaceae bacterium (assembly GCA_963839235.1). Classification (GTDB taxonomy): domain Bacteria; phylum Bacteroidota; class Bacteroidia; order Flavobacteriales; family Flavobacteriaceae; genus Aequorivita. The sequence continues at coordinate 73,244 of CAWITX010000004.1, forward strand.
CTGGACATTATGCAGGACGGCTACGGATTTCTTCGTTCCAGCGATTACAACTATCTATCATCTCCCGATGATATTTATGTTTCGCAATCGCAGATTCGTCTTTTCGGCCTAAAAACCGGGGATACTGTTTTGGGCGAGGTTCGTCCGCCTAAGGAAGGCGAAAAATATTTCCCGTTAATTAAGGTGAATAAAATTAACGGATTAAACCCAAATGTGGTTCGTGACCGTGTTTCCTTTGAACATTTAACGCCTCTGTTTCCGCAGGAAAAATTCAATCTTGCCGACAAGCAAAGCACCATTTCCACACGAATTATCGATCTGTTTGCCCCAATTGGGAAAGGACAGCGTGGAATGATAGTTTCGCAACCAAAAACAGGTAAGACGATGTTGTTGAAGGATATCGCCAACGCGATAGCCGCAAACCACCCGGAAGTTTACCAAATCATTTTATTGATTGATGAGCGCCCAGAAGAGGTTACCGATATGCAACGAAACGTTCGCGGCGAAGTGGTTGCTTCCACTTTTGACAAAGAGGCTACTGAACACGTTCGTGTAGCGAATATTGTAATAGATAAAGCAAAAAGATTGGTGGAATGTGGCCACGACGTGGTAATTCTTTTAGATTCCATTACGCGTTTGGCGAGAGCTTATAACACCGTACAACCTGCAAGTGGAAAAATATTGAGCGGGGGTGTGGATGCGAATGCGCTTCACAAACCGAAGCGCTTCTTTGGTGCCGCCCGTAATATTGAAAACGGTGGTTCCCTAAGTATCATAGCCACGGCATTGACCGAAACAGGTTCCAAAATGGACGAGGTTATTTTTGAGGAATTTAAAGGAACGGGTAATATGGAACTTCAGTTGGACAGAAAGATTTCCAACCGAAGGATTTTCCCTGCCATAGACCTTACTTCATCCAGCACACGCCGTGATGATTTATTGCTCGATGAAAACACCATTCAAAGAATGTGGGTACTCCGAAAGTACTTGGCAGATATGAATCCTGTTGAAGCGATGGAATTCATCAATGATAGAATAAAACAGACGAAGAACAACGAAGAATTTCTTATCTCAATGAATGGATAAGAATTCTTAAAACACTATAATCAAAAAACCCCGCGCTAATTGGCTCGGGGTTTTTCTATATTTGGTTAGAAACGTTACGTATTCACTTCTAAAAACAGAAATAAAAAAACCCCAATCTTTCGATTGGGGTTTTCAAATTATGTATTTAGCAATGCTTATTGCTTAACAATTTTTTGAGTGTAAGTGCCAAAGTTGGTATCTAACTTCAAGAAATAAACTCCTTGAGAAAGACCAGCGATGTTCATTTCGCCATTGCTATAAACAACACCAGTAGTTCTACCCAACATATCAGTTAAGGAAGAGCTTTTTACTTCAACATTTGAAGGAAGGTTAATGTTCAATACAGTGGTTGCTGGGTTAGGATACACAGAAACTTTATCTGCAAGGCTCTCACCTACAGTAAGTGCATCGTCAACAACTAAGTTGATTAAGTGTTTTGCACCTGGGAAACCAATTGCAGTTACTGTTTGAGGCTCTGTAATTGCACAACCTTCACTAGCTAAATAGCTTTCTTTAGTATCAGCAGCAGTTACAGCTAAGAATAGGAAGTTTCCTGAAGCACCTGGCTGAACTACAGCAACAACGATAGTAGCAGTAGCGGCAACTTGTGCAGGAGTATCAAAAGTAGCACGGATTTTTGTTCCAACATCGCCAGGACCTACAGTGATAAACCCTGAAGCTACAGCAGCTGGAGGATTGGTGATGTCAAATCCTGTTGGGAAGCCAACATAATCAAAAGCGTAAAATTCCAATTCCTGATCAAAATCTGCAGCTTCTACTCCAAATTCAAGACCGGTTAACATTACGTCAGTTGTAATACCTTCTCCAGTTAAATCATACTCTCTTAACCACCAGTTGTCAGATCCACCACAAGAAACTCCACCAGGAATGAAAGTTTCGTCAGTGTTTTGTGAAAGAATGATTTCTGCATCCTGAGCAGTTGCTTGGTAAGCAAATGAGGCCACAAGGGCAAACATCAATAAAGTAATTTTTTTCATAATAAAAGTTTTAAGATTAATTTTAAACAAACTTAGAGAAGAGAATTGAAAAATCCTAATGCTTTGGGCTTTTTTATAGGTTCGGAATTGTTAATTTTAAAAAGGAATGTCAATTTATAAAAACTTCAAATTCCTTCAGAAACATTTTTTTATTTTGCATTGCCCTGCAATTATATAAAAGGGTTTAACAAACATTATAACAATATCACAAAACGAAAAACATCAAAATTTATGAAAAAACGCGCCCTAATCCTCTTGACAATCTTTTGTTTTATCGCTGGCCGGGCGCAAAAAATGACAACCATTTTTGAAAATTCAGGCGGAAAAAAGACAGCAACTTATCAGCAAACCATTCAATTTTACCAATTTCTTGAAAAACAATTTCCATCCATCGCTATGTTTGAAATGGGCCAAACCGACAGTGGCAAACCTTTGCATATAGTAGTTTTTGATCCTGAAAATTCCAAAGAAAAGAACCTGGAGGATTTGTTTTCAAAAACCGAAAAAAATATCCTTTTGATAAACAACGGCATACATCCCGGAGAAAGTGATGGCGTGGACGCCACAATGATGTTTTTCCGCGATTTGGCCGAAAACAAAATTGCCACGCCCCAAAAAACAATTATCGTAACCATTCCTATTTACAATATTGGGGGCGCCTTAAATAGAAACAGTAGCAGCCGCACCAATCAAAACGGGCCGGAGGAGTATGGTTTCCGCGGTAACGCGCGCAATTATGACCTCAATCGCGATTTTATAAAGGCCGATACCAAAAATGCCCGCGCTTTCGCAGAAATTTTCCACATCGTAAATCCCGATCTTTTTATCGATAACCACGTAAGCAATGGCGCAGATTACCAATATGTACTTACCCATTTATTTACCCAGCACAACAAAATGGGCGGCGAGTTGGGAGAATATCTTCACAATAGTTTTATGCCCCAATTGGAAGATTCACTTCACCAAAAAAAGTGGGATATTACTCCCTATGTAAACGTATTTAATGAAGTGCCCGAGGTGGGATTTTCACAATTTATGGATTCGCCGCGCTATTCCACAGGCTATGCAGCCCTATTCAATACATTGGGAATGATGGTGGAAACGCATATGCTGAAACCCTATAAACAAAGGGTTGAAGGAACCTATGAATTGATGAAGACGTTTATTTCAATCGCGGAAAAAGATGCTTCCAAAATAAAACAGCTTCGGAAAAATTCGTTGGAAAACTACAAAGTTGGGCACTCCTACCCTGTTTCGTGGCAAGTGGATTCTTCCAAAACCTCGACACTTCATTTTAAAGGTTATGAGGGAAAAATGATTCCGAGTAAAATTACCGGGGCTGAAAGGTTGAAATATGACAGAAGCAAACCATTTACAAAAGAAGTGACATATTACGATTATTTCAAACCGCGCCATTCCGTGAAAATTCCCGCCGCGTATATAATTCCGCAGGGATATTGGAATGTAATTGACCTTTTGAAAATGAATAAAGTTGAAACGAGGCAATTGAAAAAAGACACAATTTTACTGGCCGAAGTATATAGAATAAAAAATTTCGAAACCGCTACGAATCCTTTTGAAGGACATTATCCGCATTACAATACCGAAGTTTTGTCCAGCACCGAAAAGATTTCCGCCAAAGCGGGAGATTATTTTGTGAGTACAAACCAAACAGGAGTTCGGTATTTATTGGAAACATTGGAGCCCACAGCAACGGATTCGTTTTTCAACTGGAATTTTTTTGATGCCATCCTTCAGCAAAAAGAAGGTTTTTCGCCCTACGTTTGGGAAGATATGGCCGAAAAATTCCTAAATGAAAACCCAAAAATCAAAAAAGAATTTGAAGCTAAAAAATCGGCAGAACCCGATTTTGCAAACAACTGGTACGCCCAGTTGGATTGGATTCACAAGCAATCGCCCAATTATGAAAAATCACACCTCCGTTATCCTATCGTTCGGGTGGGTGGTTAAATATTCCTTCGGGAAGAGCAGTTTTATATTTTCGTAGGAATCCCGAAGCGCTTTTTGTGATTTCTGGAAATTTTTCCATTTCACTTTTTTAATTCCCTCAGTGGGTTCCGGAATTAGCGGTCCATCGTAATCGCTGAACATTTCGTACCAATAAGTAATCTTCAATCGGAATTTATCGTTTCGTGTAAAAACGTGGTAGGTTTTCATCATAAAATGGCGGATTTCCAGATCCTTCACGCCCGTTTCCTCCACTACTTCGCGGATCGCTGCTTCGCGGTGGGTTTCGCCTTTTTCTATTTTTCCCTTTGGGAGATCCCACTTTTTGTTCCTCCGTATAAAAAGAATTTCCTTTTTACTGTTATACACCAAGCCGCCGGCCGCTTCAACTACCTTTATTTTTTTCCGAAGAAAACGCTCCAGTTTTTCGGCGTTTTTATGGTAAAGGTTTACGTACAGCAATTCGCCGCTGTTTATCTTTTTTATAAGCTTTTTGAACCGTGCCTGTTTTAGGGGAATAGTGGTATAGTGGTCGCCGATATTTTTCTCCGTAGAGAGAATAATGGGAATATCTTTTACAAAAACTTTATACATTTGCACAATGATATTAAACAAAGAGACGGCCCAAAAAACCGCTGAATTACTGCTGCAAATTAATGCAATAAAATTACAACCGCAAAAACCTTTTACGTGGGCTTCCGGATGGAAGTCGCCAATTTATTGCGATAACAGGGTAACCCTCTCCTACCCAATGATCCGGAACTATATCCGCGAATGCCTAGCAAAACAAATTGAAGAGCTTTATGGAATGCCGGAAATGATTGCCGGAGTTGCCACGGGTGCAATTGGCATTGGCGCTTTGGTGGCAGATTATTTGAATGTTCCTTTTTGCTACGTTCGTCCCGAGGCAAAAGGCCACGGTCGGCAAAATAAAATCGAGGGCCACCTTCCGCCGAATACAAATGTGGTGGTGGTTGAAGATTTAATAAGCACGGGAAAAAGCAGTCTCATGGCCGTTGAAGCCCTTAAGGAAGCAAACGCGAATGTGAAGGGAATGGTAGCCATTTTCAGCTATGGTTTTCAGGTTGCAGAGGAAAATTTCAAAAAGGCTGACGTGTCCTTAAACACGCTGAGCAATTATGAAATGTTGCTGGAGCAGGCTGAAAAATCGCAGTATATTAATTCCGAAGAGGCAAAACTACTGGCGCAATGGCGAAAAAATCCCGAAAGCTGGGGATAAAGGTAGTTTTCAGTCGCAGTCGCAGTTGGCAGTAGGTGAATTAAAAATAATAATTAAGAATAAAAAATATTGCAATGAAACTCAATAGTAAGAAAGTAACCGTTCAAAAATCAGCCGATGAGCTCTGTGATTATTTGGCGGATGTGAAGAATTTTGAAAACCTAATGCCCGAAAACATCAGTAAGTTTGAAGTTTTAAACGAGAAGGCTTTTATTTTTGCGCTAAAGGGAATGCCAGAAATTGCGCTGGAAGTAAAGGAAGTTGAAAAACCAAACAAAGTAGTTCTGGGCGCGATGAGCGATAAAATTCCATTCACATTGATTATTGATATTGAAGCTATTTCCGAAAATTCTTCTTCCGTGGAGTTACTTTTTAGCGGCGAGTTCAACACCATGATGGCAATGATGGTTAAAGGGCCAATTTCGAAATTTATTGAGACGCTCGCAACAAATATGTCGAAGCTTTAATTACAAAATATTGTGTTCAAATAGATCGAAATTTTTCTATTTCGATTTCGATTTCAACATCAATAAATCATTTTTATTTCCTTTAATTGATATTTTTTTACGTTACCATTCTCTGTTTCAACAATTAATTCTCCGGATGATGCCACTCCTTTTATTATTCCGTTGAAACGATTATTTTCCAAATCCTCGAAAACGGCAACCTTATTTCTTCGGAAAAGTTTTGATTCGTAATTGGTCTTCAATTTTTCAAAATTCCCCGAATCAATTTTTTCCAAATATTGAAGAATAGTTTCCGCAGTTACGGCTAAAACTTCTTCAATATTAAAAAGACTTCCCGTTTCCAAATAAAGTGAACTGGCTTGGGGAAGTTGGGGAAAATCTGTTTCGTTCACGTTTATCCCTATCCCGATGATGGAATAGCGAATACCATTTCCGTCGAGAACATTTTCAATTAAAATACCGCCCACTTTTTTATTGGCTGACAATATGTCGTTTGGCCATTTAATGGATATTTGCGGCACATTTAGTTGGCCGAGTGCCTTTACGATCGCCAAGGAAACAGCCATGCTTATTGCAAATTGGTCAGTTGCTCCTACCCGCTCAAACTGCTTGTAAATACTATATGTAAGGCTTTGACCTTCCCGCGAAAGCCAACTTGCATCTACTTGTCCGCGCCCCGAAATTTGCCTTTCTGCCACGACCACCGTTCCATCATTAATAGCCTCATCTTTGGCCAAATTTTTAAGGTAAGTATTGGTAGAATCAATGGCACTAAGTTTGATTATCTTCACGCAACTAAGTTTGTTTTAGGAATACATTTTATATAGGCTTCCAAGAAACAAAAAAGTAATAACTTTGCGAAAAGAAAAATAATTAATGTCGAAAAAAGAAGCAGGAACAGATCAACTTATTACCCAAATAATACGAGGGATTGAAGAAGTAAAAGGAAAGGATATAGAAATTCTGGACCTTAGAGATATAGAAAACACAGTTTGCGACTATTTTATCATCTGCAATGGTACCTCGAACACACAGGTTAACGCCATTGTAAATTCCATACAAAAATCCGTTAGCAAGACTTTAAAGGAAAAGCCTTGGCATGTGGAAGGAAGTGAAAATTCTGAGTGGATATTAATGGATTACGTTCACGTGGTGGTCCATGTTTTCCAAAAACACATCAGGGAATTTTATGACATCGAAGGATTATGGGGCGATGCAAAAACGGTTAAAATAGAATCAACTCTTTAAAAAACGCCATATGGCCGAGGATAAAAAAAATAAAAAGAACGATATTAAAAAACCGAAATTCAGTAGCTATTGGATATACATTGCCATTATTCTATTGTTTTTCGGAATTCAATTTTTTGGCGGTAGCAATTGGTCACAACCCGCAAAAACCACCCAAGCCCAATTTGAGGAATTTTTGAAATCTGGCGATGTGGAAAAGGTAAAAGTGGTCAATAAAAAGGTCGCAGAGGTTTATCTGAACCCCGACGCCAAGCAGAAGGAAATCCACGCAAAAAAGCGGAATACCTCTTTTTTGGCGCCAGGCCCAACGGACCCGGATTATCAATTTGAATTTGGCGATCTTCAAAATTTTGAAAATAGTTTTCAAACCATAAAACAGAATAACAACCTAAGCACCAAAATGGAATGGACCACTGAATCCAACGTTTGGGGCGATATTTTAGTTGGTATTCTGCCATTTGTAATAATCATAGGAATCTGGATTTTTATTATGCGCCGTATGTCGGCCGGTGGTGGCGCCGGAGCTGGCGGACAGTTGTTCAATATTGGAAAATCGAAAGCCAAACTTTTTGATGAAAAGACCGATGTAAAAACTTCCTTTAAGGATGTTGCCGGTCTTGAAGGGGCTAAGGAAGAAGTACAGGAAATAGTTGATTTCCTTAAAAATCCTGAAAAATATACCGCCCTTGGTGGAAAAATTCCGAAGGGAGCATTATTGGTTGGCCCTCCCGGAACCGGTAAAACCTTATTGGCGAAAGCCGTAGCTGGAGAAGCCAAAGTACCATTCTTCTCACTTTCAGGTTCAGACTTCGTTGAAATGTTTGTTGGTGTTGGTGCATCCCGTGTTCGCGACCTTTTCAAACAAGCGAAAGAGAAATCGCCAGCCATTATATTTATTGATGAAATTGACGCCATTGGCCGGGCCCGGGGGAAGAATAATTTTTCCGGCAGCAACGATGAAAGGGAAAATACTCTAAACCAACTATTGACAGAAATGGACGGTTTTGGTACAAATACGAATGTAATAGTAATTGCCGCCACCAACCGCGCCGATGTGCTAGATAAAGCCTTAATGCGTGCCGGCCGTTTTGACCGACAGATTTATGTAGATCTTCCAGATGTTCGTGAACGGAAAGAAATCTTTGAAGTTCACCTACGTCCAATAAAAAAGGACGATTCCCTTGATACAGACTTTTTGGCAAAACAGACCCCAGGATTTTCAGGGGCCGATATTGCAAACGTGTGTAATGAAGCGGCGCTTATTGCTGCCCGAAATGGCAAAAAAGCCGTGGGAAGACAGGATTTTCTCGACGCCGTAGATAGAATTGTGGGCGGTCTTGAAAAGAAAAACAAAATTATGACCGTGGACGAGAAAAAGGCAATTGCCTTTCACGAAGCGGGCCATGCTACCGTAAGCTGGATGCTGGAACACGCTGCGCCCCTGGTTAAAGTTACCATCGTTCCACGAGGACAATCTTTGGGAGCCGCTTGGTACCTTCCAGAAGAGCGATTGATTATCCATCCTGAACAAATGCTGGATGAAATGTGTGCCGCTCTCGGTGGCCGAGCCGCCGAAAAAGTTATCTTTAACCGTATTTCAACTGGAGCCTTGAGCGATTTGGAAAAAGTAACAAAACAAGCCCGCGCAATGGTGACCATTTATGGTCTTAATGACAAAATAGGAAATTTAACATATTACGACAGCAGTGGACAATCTGAATATAACTTCTCAAAACCATACAGCGAAAAAACGGCTGAACTTATTGACAAGGAAATTTCAGCCCTTATTGAATCGCAATATCAACGTGCAGTAGAACTTCTGGAAAATAATAAGGACAAACTTACCCAACTGGCAAATGTGCTTTTGGAGAAGGAAGTAATCTTTAAGGATAACCTCGAAAAAATATTCGGACAGCGTCCTTTTGAAAAACCCGAAGAAGTAAAAGTGGCATCTTCCTAGATAATTTCTGAAGGGAACCAACCTAAAAAGAATATTTTTATGGTAACGGCACTTCAATTTAGATTTTATATCTTTGGATTAATTCGAGATACGAACTCCTCAAAAAGCTATAATGAGTCTATTCAAAAGACTTTTAAATCCCAATTACAAGTCGGAAGAGAAAGCCAAACGCGCGGTCAAATCTGATCACAGCAGCTATTATCCGGAGCAGAAACTTCCCATAGACGAAAAGTTTACCTATAATTTCAAAAACAATGGCGGAAAGTTCATCTATTGTGAAAATATGGATGAAATATTGGAAGCTTTTGATAATATATTAATGGAAAACGATTGGTACGAGCGCGATGTTTTTTGTGTGAACGATCAGCTTGCCAAACAATTTGATGGTTTCAATCTTAACTTTGTTAAAAAAACCGACGCTGCTTTTTTCTTTTCAACCTGCGAATCCTTGGTTTCAAATAATGGTTCTATATTGCTTTCTTCCAATCAGATAAAAGAAAAGAAACTTAAGGAGCTTCCTTCAAATTTTGTTATTTTTTCCACCACCAGTAAAATTGTGGATACCATTAGTGAAGGACTGCGGGTTATAAAAAACCAGAGCGAAAATTATATACCCAGCAATATTACCACCATTCAGGACTTCGAAACCGAGAAAGAAAAGGATTTTATGAGTTATGGAAGTAGCACAAAAAACCTATATTTGCTGCTATTGGAAGACTTATAATATGAAGGAAATTCTCGTGCGTACCCTGTCGGGCGCATTATATATTTCGATTGTCATTTTTGCAATGTTTACTTCGCGCGAGTGGTTTATGGGGCTTTTTCTTTTACTTGCCATCGTAACCTTGCGAGAATTTTTAAGACTCGTTCACCTAACCAGCTATCTGGCATATGTTCTTCTTTTTGCCGCTTTCTATTTTTTGAGCTACAATGTATTCGATGTTAATGGAGTCTATTTATTGCTTATTTTAAGCGGTTTCGTGAATTTATTTTTATTGAAGGACGTGCTTTGGACAAGCAAAATCCCAATGTTTGAAAAGAAAAAATACATTACCGTTATTTTTTACATCATTAGCGGATTTGTATTCTTGACCCTGATCCCCGTTATGAATGTTGACGGACTGTTTAAGCCCAGCATTATAGTTGGCGTATTTATTTTGGTGTGGAGCAACGATACCCTCGCCTATTTAATTGGAAAAAATTTCGGGAAGCACAAGTTGCTCGAACGCATTTCACCGAAGAAAACGATTGAAGGTTTTTTTGGCGGTCTTCTCGGGTCACTTTTGGCGGGATTTATTATCTTTAAGACAATACAGGTGTACAGCTCGCCCGACTTTGGAAAATACAGCTTGTGGACGTGGTTATGTATGGGATTGATCGTTTCCGTTTTTGGCACAATTGGCGATTTAATACAATCAAAATTTAAAAGGCAGGCGGGAGTAAAAGACAGTGGGGGACTAATGCCCGGCCACGGTGGACTCTACGACAGGCTGGACAGCATTATATATGCCAGCCCATTTGTTTACGCCTTTTTATTAATTATAGAAAATGTTTCATAAAGAAGGTTTTAAGATTATTGTTATTACACTAGGCATCGTTGTGGGGCTGAGTTTGCTTGCGGATTATTTCGTGGAAGATTCGATTATACGCGGCGGTGTAATTATTTCACTTATAATTCTGCTATTGCTCGTGCTTCAATTTTTCAGAAATCCGAAAAGGAATTTTTTGGTGCATCCTCACAATGTTCTCTCACCCGTTGATGGGAAAGTGGTGGTAATTGAAGAAGTTTTCGAAAAAGAATATTTTAAGGATAAAAGAATACAGGTTTCTGTATTCATGAGCCCAATAAATGTACACGTTACCCGCTACCCCGTTGGCGGAAAAATTGTTTACAGCAAATACCATCCGGGCAAATATTTGGTTGCCTGGCACCCAAAATCTTCCGAAGAAAATGAGCGAACGACCGTAGTGGTTAAAAATGAGGATTTTGGTGAAGTTCTTTATCGGCAGATAGCTGGGGCGATGGCGAAGCGTATCGTTAACTATGCCGAAGAAGGCCAAAATGTTGATCAGGCTTCGGACAGTGGCTTCATAAAATTTGGCTCTCGGGTAGATGTGTTTTTGCCTTTAGGAACAAAAGTGGCGGTTACATTAAACCAAAAAGTAAAAGGTGGAATTACGGTAATTGCTGAAAAATAATGGATTCCGAGGAACTGGATATCGCCTTTAACAATGCTGTGAAAAGTATAAATGACTACTCCGAATCTTTTCCGGCAGATGTATTGTTAAAATTATATGCCTATTACAAACGAGCTACTAACTCGCAGGACACGCCCAGTAGCAGCAATCCGCTCATAAATGCATTTAAGACGAATGCACTTTTCCAGACCCAGGATTTATCGGCAGATGAGGCAAAAGAGCTTTACGTGGAAACGGTGAACCACTATTTTCTGTATCGCAAATAGCTTATTCCTGTTGTGCCTTGTTGAATTTTATTTCGTAATCGTCAATCGCTTCCCGAATTTTGTCAACATTGGCCGAGGCCTTTTCATGCGCTTCTTCCATTGCCTTTTCTAAATCCTTATCTGGGTGCTGGAAAAGATCGGTTATTACGTGGTTTATCTTATCAATGATACTTTTTTGGCTGTTTTTAATGTCTTCCAGTTTGTGGAGCATCGCCTGCATTTCATTGTATTTTGCTTGGTCCATGATTGTTTATTTTTGAACAAGATACACGCAAATGCTTTTCAAAATTTATTAATTAACCTCACTTTTAAATAAATTAAGAATTTTTAACGAAAGATATCACATTGAAATTTTTATTTATGGAATATAAAGTGCGTTAAAAGAATGGTTAACTTTGAATTAAAACAATGGAAAAATGGATATAGCCGCAAAAAAATATAAATTAATTGAAAAACTCATGGCAGTAATGAGCCCAGAGAAGTTGCAAAAAGTTGATGATTTTTTGACATCTGAAATACTTGACGAAGAAGATTTTCCCCTTTCCGAAGCCCATAAAAAATTATTGGATGAGCGCCTTGAAAGCCATAAAGAAAATCCGGAAACCGGAAGAACCATTGAAGAAGTTGAAGCCGCTTTAAGTAAAAAGTATGGCATATAAATTATTCATAAAACCTAAAGCCGAGGCAGAAATGATTGAAGCCATTGAATGGTACCTTAATAAAGATCCGAATTTAGGTCGGCGCTTTGCCGAAGTAATAAAAAACTCTCTCCACCAAATTCAGGAGGATCCAGAGCATTTTCAAAAGAAATATCGCAATATCAGAATCAATTATACCAAAATTTTCTCCTACGGCATTCATTATATAATTGAAAAAAAGACAATTTTCGTACTGGCAATCCTTCACACCAGTCGTAAACCAAGAGAATAAACTCCAAAACTCTATTTCAATCCCGCCAAACTCGCCTTGAGCGTTTCAATCTTTGACAACGCGTCCGCTTCTTTTTGTTTTTCCAAAGCCACAACCTGCTCCGGCGCACCGCTTACAAAACGTTCGTTTTTAAGTTTTCCCTGTACGCTCTTTAAAAAACCTTCGGTATATTTCAATTCTTCGGAAAGCTTTGCGATTTCTTCCTCTACATTTATTGCACCTGCAATCGGGATGAAATATTCGTTGCTTTTTACTCGAAAAGTAAGCGCACCGTCAAGTTTTTCTGAAATATAGTTTAATTCTGAAATGTTGCCGAGCTTCGAAATTACCGCATCAAAATCCATTGAAGTATTGTCATTATTAAGCACTGAAAGTGCTATGGAATCTTTAAAGGAAATATTTTTCTCCTTTCGAATTGTGCGTATTCCCGAAATCACTTCGGAAGCAAATTCGAAGTCTTTAATAATTTTTTCATCAAAAGTTTCTGCCATTGGCCATTCCGAAATTATCAAGGCTTCCGAAATATCGCGCTGGGTGATGTGTTGCCAAATTTCTTCTGAAATAAAAGGTACAAAAGGATGAAGTATTTTCAAATTATCTTCCAACACAGCAATAACTTCCAAATAGGTTTTTTCAGAAATCCGTTCTCCAAAAGGGGGTTTTACCATTTCCAAAAGCCAAGAGCAGAAATCGTCCCAAACCAATTTATAGGTAGCCATCAAAGCATCGCTGATGCGATATTTACGGTAATGGTCTTCAATTTCGGCAAGCGTTTTTTGGAATTTGCTTCGGAACCATTTCAAAGAAATAATATCGCTTTGCGATTGTTCTTTTTCCAAATCTACTTCCCACCCATTTATTAATCGGTAGGCATTCCATATTTTATTCACGAAGGCGCTACCCTGTTTGCAAAGGTCTTCCTCAAACATTAAATCATTTCCGGCCGGCGAGCTTAAAAGCATTCCCACACGAACGCCATCCGCGCCGTAGGTGTCCATCAAATCTATTGGATCAGGCGAATTACCGAGCGATTTGCTCATTTTTCTTCGTTGCTTATCGCGGACAATTCCCGTTAAATAAACATTGGTGAAAGGTTTTTCGTTTCTGTATTCATAACCCGCGATTATCATCCGCGCTACCCAAAAGAAAAGGATTTCGGGAGCGGTAACGAGGTCGTTCGTTGGATAATAATAGTTTATTTCCTGATTATCGGGTTCTAAAATTCCGTTGAAAACACTGATGGGCCAAAGCCATGAAGAAAACCAGGTGTCGAGTGCATCCGGGTCTTGTTTTAAGTTTTCAATTGTTAGTTGTTGGTTGCCAGTTTTTTCCTTTGCAAGTTGGAGTGCTTCTTCAATAGTTTCCGCAACTACAAAATCTTCTTTTCCATCGCCAAAAAAATAAGCGGGAATTTGTTGTCCCCACCAAAGTTGTCGCGAAATATTCCAATCGCGCACATTTTCCATCCAATGTCGGTAGGTATTTACAAATTTTTCGGGAACAAGGTTTACATCTTTTTGAAGAACTGCATCCAAAGCCGGTTGGGCAAGTTCCTTCATTTTAAGAAACCATTGGTCGCTGAGTTTCGGCTCAATTACGGCGCCCGTACGTTCGCTGGTACCTACCTTATGCATATGGGTTTCAACTTTTGAAACCACGCCCATTTCTTCAAGTTCCTTTACAATTTCCTTCCGCACCACAAATCGATCTTTTCCTTCGTAATGAAGGCCGAAACTGTTCAATGTTCCATCGTCATTAAGAATATCAATGATTTCCAGATTGTGCTTGTCGCCCAACATTTTATCGTTTTCGTCGTGTGCGGGGGTGACTTTTAAACAGCCCGTACCAAATTCAACATCTACATATTCATCCTGAATAATAGGGATTACCCGATTACAAACCGGCACAATCGCTTTTTTGCCACGAAGGTGCGCAAAACGTTCGTCATTCGGATTTATGCAGATTGCGGTATCGCCCAAAATGGTTTCGGGCCGAGTGGTTGCAATGGTCAGCGTATCTTCGCTGCCTTCAATTTTGTAATTTAAATAGTATAGATTTCCTTGTTTTTCCTCATAAATAACCTCTTCATCAGAAAGGGTCGTTTTTGCTTGTGGATCCCAATTTACCATTCGGTAGCCGCGATAAATATTTCCTTTTCGGTATAAATCGACAAAAACCTTTATTACCGACGCCGACATTTGTTCATCCATAGTGAACTTGGTTCTGTCCCAATCGCATGATGCGCCAAGCTTTTTTAGCTGTTCCAAAATAATGCCGCCATGTTTATGGGTCCACTCCCAGGCATGTTCCAAAAATTCCTCTCGGGAAAGAGTCGCTTTGTCAATACCCTCTGCTTTCAATTTTGCAACCACTTTTGCTTCGGTAGCAATGGATGCGTGGTCCGTCCCGGGAACCCAACAGGCATTAAAACCTTTCAATCTTGCCCTTCGTATCAAAACATCTTGCAAGGTATTGTTGAGCATATGGCCCATGTGCAAAACTCCTGTAACATTCGGAGGTGGAATAACGATGGTATATGGTTCCTTTTCATTTACTTCAGAATGGAAATAACGATTTTCCATCCAGTAGCTATACCACTTATTCTCAATCTGTTTTGCATTATATTTTGCTTCTATGGCCATTCTTTGGTCTGGTTTTTGGTAAAATAACTGCAAAAGTAACCATATCTGCAAGATTATAAAAGTGAATAAGTTATTTTGCAGGTTGAACAAAAGTTAGTTACTTTAGCCATTATTAAAAAAATAAAATCATGAAAAAATTAGCCCTAATTGCACTAATGGCCGTTGTTGGTTTTACCGCCCAGGCCCAACAGGCAAAAATTAGTTTTAAGAATGATACTGTTGATTACGGTAATATTGCAAAAGGTAGCGATGGCGTTCGCGCTTTCGAATTCACCAATACAGGTGATGCCCCACTTATTATTAGTGATGTAAAATCAAGTTGCGGTTGCACGGTTCCAAAAAAACCGGAAGGTCCTATCGCACCGGGAGCCAGTAGCACAATTGAAGTAAAATACGACACCAATAGAGTTGGTCCAATAAGAAAAACAGTTACGGTTTATTCCAATGCGAGTGAGCCAATAGTAGCCTTGAAGATTAAAGGTGAAGTAATGAGTGACTCCGCTAGTGTTTTAGAAAAAAGCTAGAGAAACATAATTCCTTTAAAATTATAGGCAGGTTGCAACAAATGTTGCAACCTGTTTTTTTTAGAATAGACTTTTAAGGTAAAATTTTACCCGCATAATGCTGTCTCCTCTTTTTGTTTCCATAGTAACCTTTTTTCCCTCATCGCTGGAAAACATTTCAATTAAATCTGCAAGTTCATAATCGTAGCACGGCTTTCCATTTATGCTTATTATCTCGTCGCCCTTTTGTAATCCGGCATTGGCAGCGGGTGAATCTTTTCTTACATCAACAATAATATAGCGCGGTACTAGTGAAAATTCGTATTCGGTGGTCACGGAAACACTTACTACATTTGAGGTAGAACTATCCTGTTCCGAAATAAGACTATTTGAATTTATGTGGGCCTGCTTTTCCCTTTTTACTAGCTCCATTCCTTCATGCTCGATAGTTAAACCACTCATATTATAATGAAATGGTTCCTTAAATTTTCTGTTCTTTTTAAAGCGCATTTTTTTATTGGCATAATCCAGCGTAATATTAAACTTGCTCAAAAACCCTCCGCCCACACTCCCATCACGTTCTTTGTAAATGCGGGCTTTATTTATAGCGCCTTCCTCCGGAAAAGCTGCGTTTACGTTTTTAAGGGAAATATTTCCCAATTGGATTTCTGGAAGTTTTGTCCGCTTTCCGAAAATATTTCCGCTTAATCCCAAGCCCAGGAAATCCTCAAAATAATTTTTTGGATTTTCAGTTAAAAAACCCTCATCCTCAAACAGCCACAATACATCGCTAGATCCGGAATCAACTAATAGATTTAGGGTGTTAGGTTCTCCAGACACCACTTTTTTTAAAGGGATATAAGGTTTGCTATTCACAAAAGTAATCTCCAAATCCTCACAGCGTCGGCATTTTTTGAATGAATATTCCTTAGGATCGTAAACAATGATTTTTCCGGCGCTATACCTTATTTCTACCACGAAATTCTGAAAAAAATCACTTCCCAAAATTCCATGTATGGGAATACCCATTCTCGGGGAAAAATTTAAGGATTTGTCGAAAATAACAAATAGGTTGTGGTCAATATCTACAACATTTCCCACTTTTAATTTATTGTTTCGGCTTTTCAGGGCATCTACCGCACCTCCCTGCCCCAACCCTTGCAGTTGTATGGGTTGCGTATTCTTCAGCACCAAACTGTCTGCGTCCTCAAGGCTAAAAAGAATAGTAGATTTTACTCCGGTGTCCAGAATAAACGAAAGTTTGGTTCCGTTTACCTCAACGGGTAAAACGGGTAAATTATTTATGAGTTTAAAAGAAATTTTATCCTTCTTTTTATTGTTGGAAAGTACAAAGCCAGCTTGTGCCCAAACTGAAAAAGAAATGCAAGCCATGCAAAAAAAGAGAAACCTTTTTACAACCATATTATCTATATTTCAAGCATTTTGAAGATATAAAAAAAAGCTGAAACTGCGCCACAACAGGATGATATTATAAAATATATTTTGCAACTTTGCTACAAACATTATTGCTATGCCAACAGTCTCCCACAAAGGAAAAAATATGCCGGAATCGCCAATTAGAAAATTGGTTCCCTATGCCGAAAAAGCCTATCAGGCAAAAAAAACTGTTTATCATTTAAACATCGGCCAACCCGATATAAAGTCGCCAGAAATTGCGATGGATGCAGTTTCCCACCATCATTTGGAAATTCTTGCTTACACCCGCTCCGAGGGATCGCAGGAATACCGCGAGAAAATCGCAAAATATTACAAGCGGAACAACATACCCGTTGAAGCCAATGATATTATAGTTACCACCGGCGGAAGTGAAGCACTATTATTCGCAATGGGTAGCATTGCCGATGTGGACGACGAAATAATCATTCCCGAACCATTTTATGCAAATTATAACGGATTTGCCACGGCTTCAGGTGTAAAGATCGTGCCGGTTATTTCTAAGATCGAAGACAATTTTGCCTTGCCTCCTATTTCCGAATTTGAAAAATTGATTACGCCCAAGACGAAGGCAATCCTTATTTGCAATCCCGGAAATCCAACGGGCTATTTATATTCAAAAGAGGAAATTCAGAAACTTGCTTCCATCGTAAAAAAACACGATCTGTTTTTAGTGGCTGACGAAGTTTACAGGGAATTTACCTACGAAGGCGCAAAACATTACTCAATCTTGGAGGAGGAAAGTATGGCCGATTACGGAATTATTATAGATTCCGTTTCCAAAAGATACAGTATGTGTGGTGCCCGTGTGGGTTGTTTGGTTTCAAAAAATAAACAGGTTATTGCGACAGCGCTTAAATTTGCGCAGGCGCGGTTGAGTCCGCCTACATTTGCCCAAATAGCAAGTGAGGCCGCACTGGAAACGCCACAAAGTTATTTTGATAATGTAATTAATGAATATCAGGACCGGCGCGATACACTGGTTTCTGCACTAAAGTCCATTCCCGGTGTACAGGTTGGCGAGCCAAAGGGTGCTTTTTATTGTATAGTGCAATTGCCAGTAAAAAATAGCGATGCCTTTGCCCAATGGCTTTTGGAAAGTTTTGAGGATAACGGCGAGACAATTATGGTAGCGCCTGCGGCGGGTTTTTATTCCAGTCCCGGTGTGGGTTTGAATCAAATACGTATAGCCTACGTTCTAAATAAGGAAAGCTTGTTGCGTGCGGTAGAAATTTTGAGAATCGCCCTTCAGAAATACAAGGATTAATGCGAATTGAGAAAAACAAATCGCTAAAAGAATATAACACCTTCGGCATAGACTGCAAAGCCAGCTATTTTGTTTCCGTTGAAACCATTGATGAACTAAAGGAAGCGCTTTCCCAAAAACATGAAAAGGATCTTTTCATTTTAGGGGGCGGAAGCAATATGTTGCTTACCAAGGATTTGGATTATTTTGCGGTTCATATAAATTTAAAGGGAATCGAAGTTATCCGTGAAACCGAGAATGAAGTTTTCATAAAAGCAATGGCGGGGGAAAATTGGCACGAATTTGTTCAATTTTGTATTTCGAAGGATTTTGGCGGACTTGAAAATCTTTCATTGATTCCCGGAAATGTAGGAACGGCGCCAATCCAAAATATTGGTGCATACGGGGCGGAGCTAAAGGACACTTTTGAAAGCTGCAACACCGTGGAGATTGATACTTTAAAAGAAAAAGTTTTCACTAAGAAAGAATGCGGTTTTGGTTACAGAAATTCAATATTTAAAAACGAGGTAAAAGGAAAATATATCATCACCAGCGTAACCTTCCGGCTGTCGAAAAAACTGCACAAAACCAGTATTTCCTACGGCGATATCCAAAAAATATTGGCCGATAAAAATATAAAGGAGCCAAGTTTAAAAGACATTTCCGACGCGGTTATTGCCATTCGCCAATCAAAACTTCCGGATCCAAAAGTGTTGGGCAACAGTGGCAGTTTTTTTAAAAATCCGGTAATAGATTCCGAAACCTTTCAAGAATTCCGAAGAAAATTTCCCAAGGCCCCTTTCTATGAAGTTTCCCCTTCGGAATTTAAAATTCCCGCAGGATGGCTTATTGAAAATGCTGGATTTAAGGGAAAACGCTTTGGCGATGCCGGCGTCCATAAAAATCAGGCATTGGTATTGGTGAATTATGGAACCGCAACCGGAGCCGAAATTTGGCAGCTTGCAATGGAAATCCAAAAAAAGGTGAAGGAAACTACCGGTATTTTCATTGAGCCGGAAGTAAATGTGTTTTAATTGGTATTCAGTACCGCATCAATCACGTGCACCACACCGTTGCTGCCGTTTATATCACTTTTGACCATCACGGCCTTTTCCCCATTTCCATCGGAAATTATAATGTCCAAATTTCTTGTTGAAGCCGTAAGTGAACCCCCGGCGCGGGTTTTCAGCATTAATTTTCCGCTGTGGCTTTTAATGTCCTGAAGCAAAGTGGAAGAATCCAAATTGCCTTCAACAATGTGCGAATTGAGCAATCTTACCAAATCTTCCTTATTCTTTGGGTTGAGATAAAACTTTCTTTTTTCAACATCCAACGAATCAAAAGCCGCATCTGACGGCGCTAAAATTGTGAAAGGTCCCGCTTGGTTTGAAAGTTCCTCGGTCAATCCGGCTGTTACAAGAAAACTTGAATATTTCTTTAATTCCGGAGTGCTCATTAACCGAGTCATAACGCTATTTATCCTTTCCACATCCTCGGGTGTCAAATCCCTTTTTTCTGCCCTTTTTACAATCGGAACATCTGTTTGTACGAGTGTTTCGGGTTTTTGCTCCTTTTCTTCATTTTTACAGGAGCCCAACAAGAGCATGAATACGGAAATCAATAAAAAAGCATTGTATTTGGTCATCGTTAAAGTATTTAAAATTGAGGCTAAAAATACTTAAATTACAAGCACAACCGCAAGAAACATTGTACTTTTGTGCCCAAATTTGGAGACATGAAACTTTTACTTATTACAATAGCACTTTTATTGTTGGCCGTCGCCGGCATAGCCATAAAAATATGGGGGAAAAAAGACGGCAAATTTGCGGGAACCTGCGCAAGCCAAAGCCCCTTTTTAAATCAGGATGGGCAGGCCTGCGGGTTTTGCGGAAAGACTCCGGACCAGTTTGAAAACTGTACTCAGGAAAACCATCAATTGGACACTCCAAAAACAAAATCCTAATTATATCGGCTTCCGATAGCTATCAATTAAATTGTTTCCGCTTATGGCGCTACTCTACGTTTTTGGCGCGGTGGTTTTAATAAACTGCGCATATTTTTTTCTTTTTTCAAAATTTTCATTCCTTATTCCTTCCGAAAAAAAAAGTTTGGGTAAGCCTCCCGTTTCGTTGATTGTCTGCGCAAAAAACGAGGCGGAAAATTTAAAGAAAAATATTCCGCTATGGCTGGCGCAGGAATATCCCACTTTTGAACTTATTTTAATCAACGATGCTTCGGTTGACGACACGCTTGATGTGATGGAAACCTTTGCCGAAAAGGATCCTCGCATACAAATTGTCAATGTTCGGAACAACGAGGCTTTTTGGGCAAATAAAAAATACGCCCTCACCTTGGGAATAAAAAGGGCCAAAAACACCCGTTTGGTCTTTACCGATGCCGATTGTTTTCCCGCTTCGGCGCAATGGCTTTCCATTCTTGTTTCCCATTTTTCAGAAGAGAAACAATTGGTGCTCGGCTATGGGGCCTATGAAAAAGCATCGGGATTTTTGAATAAACTCATCCGTTTTGAAACTTTGATGACGGCCGTTCAATATTTTTCATACACAAAAGCAGGAATTCCTTATATGGGCGTGGGCCGCAATTTGGCGTACACGAGTACTCTTTATTATGAAAATAAAGGGTTTATGAGCCATATTAAAATTCCTTCCGGCGATGATGATCTTTTCGTGAACGAAGCCGCAAACGCCCAGAATACCGCAATATGTACAGAGGTCGATGGCTTTACCTATTCAATCCCAAAAAAAACTTGGAAAAACTGGAAAAACCAAAAGAGAAGGCATTATTCCACCGCCAAACTTTATAAAACAAAAGATCGATTTTTGTTGGGTGCCTTCTATGTTTCAAATCTTCTTTTTTGGGCGCTTGCGCCTATTACCTTAATTACGGAATTTTGGGAAATTTCGCTCGCAATTGTGGCTTTTCGGTTTTTGATACAATATATAGTAATAGGAAAAGCGGCGAAAAATCTGAAGGAAAATGATTTGTTGCCACTTATCCCCTTTTATGAAATTTTTCTAATCTTAACCCAATTAAGTATCTTTATTTCCAACAGCACCGAAAAAAATTCCAAATGGAAGTAACTGCGGAAGAAATATACAAGCAAATAGAAAAGGCAAAAAAAGGCAAGCAAAGCGCGTTCAAGTTTTTGATGGACTACTTTTGGAACGAGGTTTACGGCTTTCAACTAAAACGGGTGCGAAACGAATATGAGGCGGAGGATATTACTATTGAGGCCTTTTCAAAAGCATTCGACAAAATTGGCACTTTTGATGAAAATTATTCATTTTCTACTTGGCTTATTGCCATTTCCAAAAACATACAGATAGACAAAACCCGCAAAAAAAACGCCTCAATTTATTCGCAAACCACCGACGCCTCAAAGGAGCATATCCATAAAATTGTTGACCACGCTCCAACCCCGGAGGACAAACTGATTACCGAACAAAATTTAGCAGAGCTCCTTCAGTATATAAAGCAATTGAAACCCCACTATCAGGAAGTGATCAATCTGCGGTACTTTCAGGAAATGAGTTATACGGATATTTCAGAAACCCTCGAGGAATCCTTGAGCAACGTGAAGGTTAAGTTGCTTCGGGCCCGCAAACTTTTAGCGGAAATTATTTCACAAAAGAAATAGCTTGACAAATTCCAAAAAACAAAAATCCCAAATTCCAAAAAAATGACTTTCTCCCTTTAGGGGTTAGGGGGCTTTTTTTCGTACTTTTGCTAGCCTATGAGCACAGAAACTTTGGAACTTCAAAAACCCGCGCCAAAACCAAAATGGTTGCGTGTTAAGCTTCCCACCGGAAAAAAATATACCGAATTGCGCAGAGTTGTAGATAAGTATAACCTGCATACAATCTGCACCTCGGGCAGTTGCCCAAATATGGGGGAATGTTGGACTGAGGGTACCGCAACTTTTATGATTTTGGGAAACACTTGCACACGTTCCTGCGGATTTTGCGGAGTGAAAACGGGGCGACCCGAAACTGTGGATTGGGATGAGCCAGAGAAAGTAGCGCGTTCCATAAAAATTATGAATATAAAACATGCCGTAATAACTTCGGTGGACCGTGATGATTTGAAGGATATGGGTTCAATTATGTGGGCCGAAACGGTTAAGGCAATAAGAAGGATGAATCCCGAAACTACATTGGAAACACTCATTCCAGATTTTCAGGGAAATACCCGAAATATTGATAGAATCATTGATGTGAAGCCAGAAGTGGTAAGCCATAATATGGAAACCGTGAAACGTTTGACGCGCGAAGTGCGCATACAGGCAAAATATGAAAGAAGCCTGGAGGTTTTGAACTATTTGAAACAATCCGGAATGCGCAGGACCAAAAGCGGAATCATGCTCGGCCTTGGTGAAAAAGAGGATGAAGTTTTACAAACAATGGAAGATTTAAGAGGAGTGGAACTGGATATTTTGACAATTGGGCAGTACCTGCAGCCTTCGAAAAAACATTTGCCCGTGAAGGAATTTATAACTCCGGAGCAATTCAAAAAATATGAAACCGTTGGGCTAGAAATGGGTTTCCGCCACGTGGAAAGTGGCGCTTTGGTACGTTCTTCCTACAAGGCCCAAAAACATCTTACCTAATAGCCGCTTAAATGAAACAGAAAATCACCGTAGGAATTAATGGTTTCGGGCGCATTGGTAGAAATCTATTTAGGTTGTTATTGGACCACCCCACCATAACCGTCGTTGCCGTTAATGATTTGGCAGACACAAAAACGTTGAGCCATCTTTTAAAATACGATAGCATTCACGGTGTTCTTCAAAAGGAAATCACTTTTACTGAAAAAGAAATTGTAGTTTCCGGAAACAAAGTAAAATTTTCATCCGAAAAAAACATTGAGGATATTGCTTGGGGAAATTTGGACTTTGTGGTGGAATGCACTGGAAAATTTAAACAGAAAGAGCAGCTGGAAAAACATTTGAGGAATGGGGCAAAAAAAGTAATTCTGTCCGTCCCACCGGCAGAAGATGATATAAAAACCGTAGTTCTTGGAGTCAACGATAATATTTTAAGTGATGATGACACCATCATTTCCAACGCTTCCTGCACGACCAATAATGCAGCGCCAATGTTGAAAATAATTAA
Organism: uncultured Flavobacteriaceae bacterium; assembly: GCA_963839235.1. GTDB lineage: Bacteria > Bacteroidota > Bacteroidia > Flavobacteriales > Flavobacteriaceae > Aequorivita. Next base: position 96,584 of record CAWITX010000004.1, read on the forward strand.
TGATTTATGTGGCATAGAAGAGGCTTATATAACTACGGTCCATTCCTACACCACGGACCAAAGTTTGCATGATCAACCCCATCGCGATTTGCGTCGGGCGCGTGCTGCCGGACAATCCATTGTGCCAACAACTACGGGTGCAGCAAAGGCGCTGACAAAAATATTCCCGGACCTAGCCGATGCCATTGGAGGCTGTGGAATAAGGGTTCCCGTACCTGATGGCTCGTTGACCGATATGACGGTAAACGTAAAGAATGAAGTCTCCATTGAAGCAATAAACAATGCCTTCAAAATTGCTGCAGAGAATGAAATGGCTGGAATACTTCAATATACTGAGGACCCCATTGTTTCGGTAGATATAATTGGCAATACCAATTCCTGTGTTTTTGATGCTGGAATGACTTCAGTAATTGGGAAAATGGTAAAGATAATTGGGTGGTACGATAATGAAATTGGCTATTCATCCAGAATTATTGATTTAATAGTTAGAATTTCAGCGAAATAAGTATATTTATCGCCCCCATTATTAACCTATGCACAAAACAAAGAGAAAATACCGCATACTATTACCCCTACTATTCTTTGTATTGTTTTCCCTTCATTCAATTGCCAAGACTTCTGTTCAGGACACCCTTGTACTCATTAGCACACTTCAGAAAAACGCACAACGGTCTATCGAAAACCAAAATTTTCTGCTCGCCGTAAAACAGCTAAATACTGCCAATAAAATGAGTATGGCTCCCAAATTTCAAAATTTGCAGCCCGAAGTGGAATTGAGCATTGCTTCCTTGTATTATGAACTTCAATATTTTGACAAAGCACAGAAGTACACAGAAAAAGTAATTTCAGAATTATCCTCTCTCGACAACAAAAATGCTTTGGCGAAAGCGTACCATTTATATGGATTGATTCAGATTTCAAAAGAAAATTATTCTGTTTCCAGAAACTATTTGACCAAAGCCGACTCGCTTTACACTAAGCTTTCAATTTCCGATTACAAATCCCATAACGATTATGCCAATGGCTTATTGGAGTTATCGAGCGGCGATTATGCTTCCGCTGTTTCCTACTTTAAAAACGCTATTGTGGGATTCAAAAACCAAAAATCTATTTATTGGCAGGCTTTCGCTTATAGCCATTTAGCCGATGCGCTGTCGCTTGTAGATCCAAAAAATTATCCAAATGCGGCAACTGAGGCTCGGGAAGCCTTAAAAACTTCAATAGATTTAGCCAATGTTCAGGGCATTTCAAAATTACTTGTGGAAAGCCATCGCATTAAATCACAACTTTTTAGCCTCGAACAAAAAACCAATCTCGCCGAAAAAGAGCTACAGGTTTACCTTCACAAAAGGGATTCTCTGAGGCAGGTTTATTTAACGGCTATAGAGGAAGGAATACAGGCAGAATCGACCATTGGCGATCTTACCAAGATTATAGCAAGCCAGCAGGATGACCTCACTAAGCAAGAAAAATCATTGTTTTTCGGAAAACTTACCGGCTGGTTGAGTATTGCCCTTATTCTAATTCTGTCGTTGTTGACGCTTTCGCTTTATAAAAACAACAATTTGAGGGCAAAGGCAAATGAACTTCTGCAGGATAAAAACACCGAACTGCAACAAGCGAAGGAAAAAGCGGAAAAAGCCTCGCAGGCAAAGGCCCAGTTCCTTTCCACCATTACGCACGAACTACGTACCCCAATGTACACGGTAACAGGGCTCACCCACCTTTTGTTGGAAGAAGACCCCAAGCCTGAGCAAAAGGAGCACTTAAACTCCCTAAAATTTTCGGGGGAATACTTATTGTCGCTCATTAACAATATTTTAGATTTAAATAAACTGGAAGCCAACAAAGTAGAGATTGAAAAAGCACCTTTCAACTTGAAAAAAAGAATGGAGGGCGTGTTGATTGCCCTTAAAAAATCTGCTGAAACAAAAGGGAACAATCTGCATTTTGAGTACGAAGATAACCTGCCGGAGGAAATTCTTGGTGACTCCCTTAAAATTTCGCAGATTCTTATAAACCTGATCAGTAATTCAATAAAATTCACCGAAAATGGCGATATCTGGGTGCGGGTAAAATGTCGCGAAAAAAATAAGCAGAAAGCGATAATCCATTTTGAAGTGGAGGACACAGGCGATGGAATTTCGAAGAAAAAACAAAACAGCATTTTTGAATCCTTTTCCCAAGGTTCACTCCAAATTAACCGAAAATACGGCGGTACCGGTTTAGGTCTTTCCATAGTAAAAAACCTGTTGGAACTTATGGGAAGCAAAATTTATTTAGAAAGCAAGCTGGGAAAAGGATCCAAATTTTGGTTTGCGATTCCGTATGACTACGAGGAAAAGGATAAAAACGAAAAAAATCTAAATGCCATCGATGTGGTTGTGGACAACGATCTGTTGCAAAACAAAAAGGTAATGATCGTTGAGGACAATAAGATCAACCAAATGATCACCAAAAAAATACTTGAGAAAAAAGAAATGGTCTGTACGGTCATAGACAATGGAATGGACGCGATTAAATTGGCCAGGGAAAATAATTTTGATGTTATTTTAATGGACATCCATATGCCCGGAATTAGTGGAATAGAAGCCACAAAAAAGATTCGCGATTTCAATACAGACGTACCGATTATCGCACTAACAGCGGTAACAATTGAGGAAAATCTTGAAGATTTTTATAAGGCAGGTTTCAATGAATTTATTCCAAAACCCTTTAACGCAGATGATTTCTTCGAAAAAATAAACAGGGTTTTAAAGGGAAATGATTTTCTGCATCAGCAATAATTAATCGCTTTTTCAACTCTTTTCCGGAAAGATTCCGCATTTTTCAAAAATACCATTTCAATAGGCAAATAGAAAAGTTGGCTTTTTATATGCGTTTTCAGCCTCATAAAATCTTTTTCGGTGGTAAGAATTAATTCGTTTTTATTGATTTCCGAAATTTCAGAAGGTGTAAAATTATGATGATCGGCATAAGCCAAGTGGGAAAATAAAAAATTCCTCCCTTTAAGAAAAGCCACCAACGAATCGGGATTGGCAATACCCGTTACCAATAAAAATTTCTTTCCGGCAAGAAAATTCAACGGAAAATTTTCTTCCACATTATAAATTTCATTGGAATACCCAATCTTTGAAAAGTAAATTTCCTGATTCGGTTTTACGCTTAATTTATTGGAAATATTATCCATTTCAACATCCGACAATTGTTCGGGACATTTAGTGACCACAATTATTTCAGCCCTATCCGCACCCGCTTTTGGCTCGCGTAAATTGCCCGTGGGCAGAATAAAATCATCAATATACAAATGGTCAAAAGCAGTGAGCAGAATGTTGAAAGAAGCCTTCACCTTTCTGTGTTGAAATGCATCATCCAGCAAAATTACCTCGGCCGAATTTTGTATTTTTTCAATTCCTGTTTGTCGATCTTCACAAACGGCAACGCTGACTTGGGGAAACTTATTTTTAAATTGAAGCGGCTCGTCGCCCACTTCCCACGCTTCACTTTTTACTGCCACTTCCTTAAATCCTTTTGTTTTTCTTCCGTATCCGCGGCTTAAAACCGCCACTTTCATTTTATCCTTCAAAATTGAAATAAGGTATTCAACCATTGGCGTTTTTCCCGTACCGCCCGTAGAAAGGTTGCCGACACATATTATTGGGATTTCGTACGATTTGCTTTTCAAATACCCTTTTTCAAACATAAAGTTGCGCACCCACGTAACGCCGGCATACAAAAGTGAGAAAGGAAAAAGCAATTTTCGAAGGAATTCCATGCAACGAAAGTAGTAAATTCCGCCGAAGCGAAAAATGGCAAACCCTGGATTATGATTTCGGGAGGACTACCTGAAATTTATACAAACCATTATCTTTACCAAAAACACAAATTATGAAGGTAAAAGATGTAATGTCCCTGCTCGAAGAACTCTCGCCCCTCGCCTATTCTGAAAATTTTGATAATACGGGATTGCTCGTCGGCGATGAAAATAGAGAGGTTTCGGGCATTTTGGTAACGTTGGATACCCTTGAAACTGTGGTTGATGAAGCCATTGAAAAAAACTGCAATCTGATAGTGAGTTTTCACCCAATCATTTTTTCGGGATTAAAAAAAATAACGGGAAAAACATACGTGGAACGAGTTGTACAAAAAGCAATTAAAAATGATATTTCAATTTTTTCAAACCATACGGCGTTGGATAATTCCTGGAATGGAGTAAATGCGATCATCTGCGAAAAGCTTGGGCTGCAAAATAAATCGGTTTTAATTCCGCAGGACCAGACAATTAAAAAACTCACCACCTTCGTTCCTATTGCCGATGCACAGAAAGTGCGGGAAGCTTTGTTTGATGCCGGCGGAGGCACGATTGGGAATTACGAAAACTGCAGTTTCAATATATTGGGAAAGGGCAGTTTTAAAGGAAATGAAGCTTCAAATCCGGTAAAGGGAAAAAAAGGAGAGATTCATTTTGAAGAGGAAATACAGATAGGGATAACCTTCGCAAAACATCACGAAAGAAAAATTTTAAACGCCTTATTTGAAACACATCCGTACGAAGAAGTTGCCTACGAAATTACGGGCTTGGAAAACGCAAACCAGCACATCGGCATGGGAATGGTTGGGGAATTAAAGCAGAAAATGGAAGAAAATGAGTTTTTGAATTTTCTGAAAAATACAATGAAAACCAATTGCATTCGGTATTCCCAACCACTTCAAAAACCAATAAAAAAGGTAGCGGTTCTCGGGGGCAGCGGAAGCTTCGCTATTGAGGTTGCAAAACGCGCTGGCGCAGACGCTTTTATTTCGGCAGATTTTAAATATCACGATTTCTTTAAGGCCGAAAATAGCATACTGTTGGCGGATATTGGACATTATGAAAGTGAACAGTTCACAAAAGAGCTTTTACATTCCTTCCTTACAAAAAAAATTACTAATTTTGCACCCTCCTTGTCGGCAGGCAAGATTTTTTTATCACAAATAAATACCAATCCTATTAGCTATTTATAATTTATGGCAACAAAAACCGAAGTTACAGTGGAAGAGAAGTTAAGAGCTCTTTACGATTTGCAACTTATAGATTCAAGAATTGACGAAATTAGAAATGTACGTGGCGAACTGCCGCTGGAAGTGGAAGATCTTGAGGACGAAGTGGCAGGAATGAATACCCGCCTTGAAAAGCTCAACGCCGACCTTGAAGTAATCGAAGAACAGATTAAGGAAAAGAAGAATAGTATTGAAGAGTCTAAAAGCCTTATCAAAAAATATGCTTCGCAACAGGACAATGTCCGCAACAACCGCGAGTACAATTCCTTGAGCAAGGAAGTGGAGTTCCAGGAATTGGAAATTCAACTTGCCGAGAAAAACATTAAAGAGTACCGTGCGCAGATTGAGCAGAAAAATCAAGTAATCGAGGAAACAAAATCCCGATACGATGAGCGAAAAGAGCACTTAAAGCACAAACAAAGCGAACTGAACGAAATCCTAAAGGAGACCGAAAAAGAAGAGAAAGCTTTGATTAAAGAATCGGAAGATTTTGAAACCAAGATTGAGCCACGTCTTATAAAAGCTTACAAAAGAATACGAACTAACGTTAAAAATGGACTTGCCGTTGTAGCCGTAGAGCGCGGCGCTTCGGGCGGTTCCTTTTTCACAATTCCTCCGCAGGTGCAGATGGAAATTGCAGGCCGCAAAAAAATTATTACCGATGAGCACAGTGGCCGTATTTTGGTAGATCCAGATTTAGCGAACGAAGAGCGCGAAAAAATGGAAGCGATGTTCAAAAAAATAAAATAATATAGTGTAGAATTAACTGAAAAGCCTTCAAATTTTGAAGGCTTTTTTTATACCTTGTTGAAAGGTTCTTCAAAAAAAAAGGACTCATTATAAAAACAATTCAAGATGAAAAAACACATCGTATTAATAGCTGGGCTTTTTTTAATAACCTTATCCGGTTCCTGCAAACCGTCCAACGAAAAAAACAAAGAGGCCGAATCCCTTGCGCAAAAAAGTACTCCCGTACAGACAGAAACCCAAAACGGGTTGAAAAAAGCTTATTTTGCAAGTGGTTGTTTTTGGTGCGTTGAAGCGGTTTATGAAAGTGTGGAAGGCGTAAAGGAAGCCATTTCAGGTTATAGCGGCGGCACCAAAGAAAATCCTACCTACGAAAATCACGGCGACCATGCAGAAGCTGTGGAGGTAATTTATGATCCCCAAATTGTAAGTTTCAGCCAATTGGTTGATGTTTATTTTGGCTCGCAAAATGTAACACAGGTAAACGGACAGGGACCCGATCATGGGGAATCTTATCGTTCGATAATTTTCTATCAAAATGATTCCGAAAAGAAAATAATTGAGGACAAAATTGCAGCACTAAATTCAAAAATAGATGGTGAAGTAGCTGCACAAGTGCTTCCCTTTCAAAAATTTTGGGATGCGGAGAATTACCACCAAAATTACGAACGCAACCATCCAGAAAATCCTTATATTCAAAATGTTTCCATTCCAAGGATCAATAAATTCAAGGAAAAGTTTCCTGAGTTGTTGAAAGAGAACACATCCCATTAATTTTGTAGAGCATATTTTTAGATCCCATCTTTTCTTAAAAAAGGATGGGATTTTTTTATTTAAAAACTGAGGGGAAATTCATTTTAACCCATTTGTAATTTTTAGTAACACATTTCCATTTTTTCTAAAGAATGCGTTAAAAAAATTGATAAACGAATGTTTTTATTGTAGTTTTAGTCAAACTAATTAAAAAAACACATAATTATGGGAGACATTATTTGGTTAATCGTTGTAATCCTAATCATCGGGTGGCTAGTTGGCTACTTTGGTTTCGGTGAAGCCGTAGGTAGTTTAATCCACATCCTTTTGGTTTTGGCAATTATCGGAATTTTGTACAAATTGGCTACTGGCCGCAGAATGTAATTCGTTTATCAACCTTTAAAAACACAAAAATGAAAAAAGTATTTTTAATTTTATTTGCAGCAGGATTAATGGCATCCAGCTTTACCAGCTGCAGGGACAACAAAACAGCAGGCGACGAAATAGAAGATGTAGCAGATGACGTAGAAGACGCTGTAGATTAGTGAAATTTAATATTAAAAATAGTCCGCTCCCGAATATCGGGAGCGGATTTTTTTATTTCAGTCCAACATGGATTTCCATTCAGGATGTCTTTCTATGTATTTTTTTATAAACGAACAGACCGGAACTATTTTCTGGCCTGAGTTGCCGAGGGTCGTCAATACATCCTTTACCAATTGGGAAGCCACTCCTTTACCTTCCATAGATTTGGGCACCTCGGTATGTACCAGCTTTATTGTATTTCCATCCTTTTCATATTCTACGACGGCTAATTGACCATCAATTTCGGTTTCAAACCTGTTTTTTTCTCTGTTGTCTTTTACTTTTAAATCCATTGTTTTTCTTTAAAAATACGAATTATATCATAACAGGGCAATTGAGTATCTTTACGAATAAACTAACTTTTCAACCTAATAAATATGAAAACATTTTTACCCCTTCTTCTAATGGCTCTTCTGTTTTCCTGCAATTCCAAAAAAAATAATATCGAAAATATTGGTGAAGCCACAACAGACAGTTTAAGCGCAGGAGAGACTACGGCGCTAAAAATAGCTAAGGCGAACGGTTTGGACGTTTGGAAAAATGTTTCAGAAATAAAATTCACCTTCAACGTGAACAGTGGGGAAAACCATTTTTACCGTTCCTGGATTTGGAAACCTGAAAGGGGCGATGTAACAATGATGACGGCCAAGGATACTGTAAATTACAACAGGTCAAAATTGGACAGTATAACCAAAAACACCGATGCCGCCTTCATAAATGATAAATATTGGTTGTTGGCACCCTTTCAGCTAGCTTGGGATGAAGGGACAACTTTTTCTGAAAAAGAAAATGTATTAGCACCAATTTCGGGAGATACCCTACACCAGTTAACCGTGGTTTACGGCAATGAGGGTGGTTATACCCCGGGTGACGCCTACGATTTTTTCTACGATAAAAACTATAAAGTTAAGGAATGGAATTACAGACAGGGAAACGCCCCTACCCCTACAAAAAGTACAACCTGGGAAGATTATAAAGATGAGAATGGGTTGGAAATAGCCACGATGCACAGAGATAGCACAAATACTTTCAAACTTTATTTTACTGATATTTCCGTAAAAAAAGAATAGATATTCTTAATATTTAAGGAGCTTCTGTGTCCAAACTTTTGAACGGCCATCAAACAAATCAACGAAGTAGATTCCTTGCTGAAATGACGAAACATCCATAACATATTTACCCGCGGAATCAAAATTTGCATCGGTTCTATAAATCAATCTTCCGCCCACATCAAAAATGGAAACGGTAAGTGAAATTTCACTTTTATATAAAAGTGTTACCTCCTCTCGAGCCGGATTGGGATATAAAATTCCCTTTTCGGCATTTTTACCGCTAAAATATTTCTCTCCAAAAACAAAGGCCTCCAGGCCTATTTTCTCCCCAATAATCCGTCCCGGAATATCGTCAACCGGCACGTGTATTCCACCCCAAATACGGGAAAGGCTACATTGGTCTGAAGCGTCGCGATAGGTAGCCCACCGCAATTGAAAATCCTGACTGGGTCCTTCCTCAAAAACCAAAAATTCATTTTTTGTTATATCGAAAGTTCCCATTCCACCCGGAAAAAACTCAGTCCCAGTAAGTTTTGTAAGTATCTCTGCCCCTGCCCGAGAGAATGTGGAATGTCCTGAAACGTAACCCGCAAAAGGTGGGGTTACAAAAGAAGGACGTTGGTAGGGCCACCAATCTTCCGCCAAAATCCAACCCACTCCCGCTTCATCAATATTAGGATTTATGATATAATCAGGACCTCGCCAGGTAAAAAGTTTCATTTTCCCAACGTTCTCATTGAAACCTCCGGCCAGGGAATCGCCCTCTTTTACCAATTCAATCCTTCCCGGAACTATTGGCAAACCGTGAGGGTCGTAGCTCGGCAAGTTTGGATCACTCGACTGCCCTTGGTCCCCCATATACCTGATGGCACTAACAGGCCGTACAAAATCATAATATCCTTTTATTCCCCACACAGAAACCGCCACATCGTGCATGGCACCGCCAAGAATGAAATAACTTTTTACATCCCATTCCAAATTTGATAATACTCTGCCCTCCCCTCTAAATTTTTTAATGGTCTGTGGATGATCATTTACATAATTCAAAATGGTGAACCAGTGTCCAGGGGGAGTTTCGCTATTGGGGCCATCTGCCCAAAATTCTGCCAATGCTCGGGTATAATCGCCCCTGTAAACCATTTCGGTTTTATATTCTTGACCAGTAGCTGGATTTACCGCTCTGCCATTTCCCGGGTCGCCTCCTTCATCAAAATTGTAGAAATTCTTATACTCTTGAAGTGTTTTCGGATATGTTTCCATGGAAAGATTGCCAATACTTCGCGGAGAAATATCAATCTTTACACTATCACTCGGGTCTAAATGTGATCCCCAGGCCGCTACCAGAGAGAAATTCCATTTAAAGGCATCTTCAGATCCCATTCCTTCCCCAATATAACAAGGGTCTCCGGGATCGTGATAAACCCAATAATCATGACCTCCGCGACTGTACACTTTTTTATCTTCTTCCTTAAGCGAAAATGGAGCCACCGAGCCCCACTCCGGACTTAAAAAAGGGGGCTGGCCGCCCGGTATGGTATTTCCACTTTGATCTACATAATCTTCTATTTTCAAAGGTTGCCAATGATTGGGATCAGTCATATCGGGATTTCCGGAAGTATCCATATTTAATGGGGCATTCCGCGGCTCATAAAATTGATTGGCATAATTATTTTCTTCATTGGAACCATCCTGCAAGCCAAATTCAATAATTTTTTCAGCCATATAATTACCCAAGGCAGCTGGGTTACCAGAATGATAATCTGTACTTGTATAGTTTTTATCAAAACCCAAATTATCCATAAGTGCATCAATATGCTCCATAATATTTTCTGCGTGGGGCGAATGGGCAAAACGATGTAGCATTAACCGATAAACTCCATAACTGATTGCTTTTTCTTGAGCTTCGGCCACAGGTTCCTTCGTTTCAAATCCATCAAAATCACAGTAAAATCCATCAACATTTTTCCCCAAGAAATAGGTATCGGCCTGTTTATTGAAAACCGCCCACATATCGTACATTATTACCGAAGAATGAAAAAGATTTCGGGCGTGAATGGTTGGCCGTGCAAAATCATTTCGAATTCCATTCAAAATTTCTTCATTCCATTGCCGCGCTATGGATTGCGTTTGTGCAGATAAGTTTCCAAAAAATATTATAGTGGATAACAGAAGTAATTTTTTAATCATAGTAGAAGAGCGTGAAACGTGAAACTTGAATCCAAGGGTACAAATTAAACGAATTTTAATTCCTATTTTTGTTAAAAGCAGAAAAATTCATCTCCCAAAATGTTTCAAAACACTTTAGAATACGCTAAAAAACAGGACTTAGAAGACTCTCTGGCCTCTTTTAGAAATAAATTCCACATCCCTAAAAATGAATCGAATGAAGAACTGATTTACCTATGCGGAAATTCCCTTGGATTACAGCCAAAAATCACTTCCGAATATATAAAGGAAGAATTGACAGATTGGGCAAATCTTGGTGTTGAAGGCCACGTTGAAGGCAAACACCCTTGGCTACCCTATCACGAATTTTTGACCGAAAATATGGCTAAAATTGTTGGCGCTAAACCGTCAGAAGTAGTTGTGATGAATACGTTGACAACCAATCTTCACTTGATGATGGTTTCGTTTTTTCAACCCACAAAAACGAAATATAAAATTGTGGTTGAAAGCGATGCGTTTCCCAAGCGATAAATATGCAGTTGAAAGCCAATTAAAATTCCACGGAATTGACCCGAAAGAGGGTTTAATTCTTTGGAAACCCAGAAAAGGCGAGGAACTTTGCCGTTTTGAGGATTTGGAGGAAATAATGAAAACTCACGGAAATGAAATCGCTTTGCTGATGATTGGCAGTACCAATTATTACACGGGTCAATCTTTTCCACTCAAAAAAATTACCGAACTGGGTCATAAATACAATTGTCTAGTTGGTTTCGACTTGGCGCACGGAGCTGGAAATATTCAACCAAACCTTCACGAAACTGGTGCCGATTTTGCCGTTTGGTGTACCTATAAATATTTAAACAGCGGCCCGGGAAGTCTGGGCGGTTGCTTTGTACACGAACGCCACGCAAACAATGAAAAATTAAACCGATTTGCAGGCTGGTGGGGACACAACAAAAAAACGCGTTTCAATATGCGCCACGAATTTGATGCTTTGTCCGGTGCCGAAGGTTGGCAATTAAGCAATCCACCAATTTTATCGATGGCGGCAATTCGTGCCTCTTTAGATACTTTCGCGGAAGCTGGCTTTGAAAACCTTCGCAAAAAATCTGAAAAACTTACTGGCTTTTTGGAGTTTTTGTTGGATGAAATGAAAAATGATGCAATCAACGTAATCACGCCACAGAAATCCCGAAGAACGAGGCTGCCAACTTTCAATTCAAGTGAAAAATGCCGATAAAAATTTACATACAAAATTAACTGAAGCCGGAGTAATAAGCGATTGGCGGGAGCCGGACGTAATCCGAGTTGCTCCTGCCCCACTTTACAATAGTTTTGAGGATGTTTTTCGGTTTTCGGAAAAATTGAAAGAGGTCTTAAAGTAAATTGAATGTCTCCCCGAGCGCAGTCGAGGGGTCAAACTTCAGCAAAATTTTGAATAAAAGGTCTCGACTGCGCTCGACCGGACAAATAAAAATGACAAATCAGCAAAATATACTAATCATCGGCGCCGGCCTATGCGGAAGTCTTTTGGCATTGCGAATGGCGCAACGTGGTTTTCAGGTAACATTAGTTGAAAAACGTCCCGATTTACGAAAAGTTACCCAAGACGCCGGACGTTCCATAAATTTAGCGTTGAGTGATCGAGGATTGCGAGGTTTGCGTCTTGCAGGTGTTGAAGAAGAAGCTAAAAAACAGTGTATTCCAATGAACGGTCGGATGATTCACGACAAAGCGGGAAACACTTTTTTGAGTCCGTACAGCGGTAGAAAAAATGAATACATCAATTCCATTTCGCGACCCGGATTGAATATGCTTCTTCTGGACGAAGCCGAAAAAATGCCGAATGTAAAAATCATTTTCAATCACTCTTGTGAAAGTGTAGATTTGGAAAATGCATCGGCAATATTTAAGGATTACAATTCAAAGGAAGAAATTACCATTTCTGCAGATGCTATTTTTGGAACGGATGGCGCAGGTTCTGCGGTTCGTAAAAATATGTTTGAAAGCCATAAATTCCTGTTCAGTTTTTCACAACAATGGCTCAGCCACGGTTATAAAGAATTGGAAATTCCAGCGCTTCCGAAAAATGAATCGAATTCTGAAAACGACGGATACGAACATATAAAAACGCATTGCACATTTGGCCGCGAGGCGAAGATATGTTGATCGCGCTTCCAAATCTGGACGGAAGTTTTACAGTTACCTTGTTTCTTCCGTATGAAAATAGCGATTATTGTTTCGCAAATTTGACCTCGCCAGAAATGGTGCACGAATATTTCAACAAGGAATTTCCCGATGTTGTGGAAATGATTCCAAACCTTTCCGAAGAATTTTTCGGAAACCCAACCGGACCGTTTGGGAACCGTAAAATGTTCACCTTGGAATGCTTTCGGAAAAGTGCTTTTATTGGGTGATGCCGCGCACGCAATCGTTCCATTTTACGGACAGGGAATGAATGCTTCCTTTGAAGATGTTGTGGTTTTTGATGAAATTCTTGAGAAATATACTTCCGAAAAAAACATCAATTGGAACAACCTTTTTAAAGAATACGAAGCGCTTCGGAAAAAAGATACCGATGCAATTGCAGATTTGGCGGTGGATAATTTCCACGAAATGAAAGAACACACCGCAATGGAAATTTTTCAACGGAAAAGAAAATTGGAGACCGCTTTCGAAGCAGAATTTCCCGAAGAGTATTACAGCAAATATTCTTTGGTTACCTTTAAGGAATCAATCACCTATTCGGAAGCATTGAAACGCGGACGCGCACAGGACAAAGCGATCTTGAATCTTTTGAACGACGGAAAAATCAGAGAGGAAATGTCGTTAAAAGAAAAACTGGAACTAGTAAAAAAAGAAACCAAAGCTATTCTTCACGATGATGAAGTGGCATTCGGATAATGGCTTCGACTCCGCTCAGCCACCAAGCGGTCATTAAGCGGAGCCGAAATGACAACATAGAAAACATTAAATTATGAGCAACAAAAGCAGATTGGTAGAAGGAAAAGCAACGCCGCGAGGTGCATATCCACACGTAAAACGTGTGGGCGATTTTATATTTATTAGCGGAACAAGTTCGCGTTTGCCAGACAATACCTTTGCAGGCGTTCATAAAATTGACGAAATGGGCACGATGCATTTCGATATAAAGGAACAAACCCGCGCCGTGCTGGAAAATATAAAAGATTACCTAGCCACCGAAGGTGCAACAATGGCCGATGTTGTGGACGTAACCAGTTTTTTGGTGAATATGAACGATTTTGCGGGTTATAATCAAGTATATGCGGAATATTTCAATAAGGAAACTGGACCAACGCGCACTACTGTTGCTGTGCATCAATTGCCGCATCCGTATTTAGTGGTGGAGATTAAAGCGATGGCTTATTCTCCAGTTAAGAGTTAAGAGTTAAGAGTGCAGAGTTATGAGTGATAAGCAAAAAATCCTAAACTACATAAACGGCGAATACCTTGAACCGCTTTCAAAAAAATGGTTGGATAACTACAATCCTTCCAATGGCGAAGTGTATTCTCAAATTGCAAATTCAAACGCCGAGGATATTGAAAATGCATATCAAGCCGCAAAGGATGCTTTTCCAAAATGGAGCAACACAACCATTGATGAGCGCAGCAAAATTCTTCTAAAAATAGCAGATTTAATTGATGAAAAATTAGTTGAATTGGCCGAAGCCGAAGCAAAAGACAACGGCAAACCATTGAGTTTGGCTTTGGCGGTTGATATTCCGAGAGCTTCCGCGAACTTTCGTTTTTTTGGAAATGCAATCACCCAATTTTCCAGCGAAGCTCACGAAAGTGTAGGTTTGAATACCATTAATTTTACGTTGCGCCAACCTATCGGCGTAGTTGGCTGTATTTCACCTTGGAATCTTCCGCTTTATTTATTTTCTTGGAAAATTGCACCAGCAATTGCCGCAGGAAATACGGTGGTTGCAAAACCTAGCGAAATCACTCCGCTCACCGCTTTTCTTTTAGGTGAAATTTGCAATGAAGCTGGCTTGCCAAAAGGCGTTTTAAATATTGTTCACGGCACCGGTCCTTCCGCAGGACAAGCCATTGTGGAGCATAAAAATATTAAAGCGATTTCATTTACGGGCGGAACAAAAACAGGCGAACACATTGCCCGAACCGCTGCACCAATGTTCAAAAAATTGTCATTGGAATTAGGCGGAAAAAATCCAAATCTCATTTTTGCAGATTGCGATTATGAGAAAATGTTGGAAACAACCGTGCGTTCTTCTTTCGCAAATCAAGGTCAGATTTGCCTTTGCGGAAGCAGGATTTTTGTGGAAAAACCGATTTACGAAAAATTCAAAAAAGATTTTGTTGAAAAAGTAAAGCAACTGAAAATAGGAGATCCATTTGATGCTGAAACGAATATCGGTGCTTTGGTTTCAAAACCGCATTTGGAAAAGGTAGAATCATACATAAAACTCGCCGAAAAAGAAGGGGGAAAAATTCTTTGTGGCGGAAATCGGGTAACTGTAAAAGGTTTCGAAAACGGATATTATATAGAGCCAACGGTTATTGAAGTTTTTGACGATCAATGCCGTGTAAATCAGGAAGAGATTTTCGGTCCGGTTGTTACAATGATGCCTTTTGAAACGGAGGAAGAAGCTTTAAAAATGGCAAATTCCGTGAAATACGGTTTATCTTCCACGCTTTGGACTTCAGATTTAAACCGCACCATGCGCATTTCAAAAGAAATTGAAGCGGGAATTGTTTGGGTAAATACGTGGCTGAACCGAGATTTGCGAACACCTTTCGGCGGAATGAAAGACAGCGGCGTGGGTCGTGAAGGCGGATTTGAAGCGCTTCGGTTTTTTACGGAGGCGAAGAATGTTTGTATAAAATATGAATAAAAAAAGAAACTGAAAATCAAATCGAAATCGAAAACGAAAACCCAATACTAAATACTCAATACTCAATACTCAATACAAAATAAATGAATTTAGATTTAACAGATAAAAACGCAATGGTCTGCGGAAGTACAGCCGGGATTGGAAAAGCAACCGCAATTCAATTGGCAAAATTGGGTGCGACCGTAACTTTGGTAGCTCGTGATGAAGAAAAATTGAAAGAAACTTTAATTGAACTTTCTTACGATAAAGGACAAAAACACAACTATTTTGTGGCCGATTTTACCAAACCCGACGAAGTAAAAAAGAAAGCAGAATTGGCTGCTTCAAATAAAACATTTCACATTTTGGTGAATAATACTGGTGGCCCAAAAGGCGGACCTATTTTTTCGGCTGCAACCGATGAATTTGAAAAAGCGTTTTCAATGCATTTGGTTTGCAACCAGATTTTGGCGCAGGCGCTTGTTCCCGGAATGAAGGAAGCAGATTATGGGAGGATTATAAATATTATTTCCACTTCAGTAAAGCAACCCATTGACGGACTTGGCGTAAGCAATACCATTCGTGGCGCGGTTGCAAGTTGGAGCAAAACCTTGGCGAATGAGTTGGGGCAATTCGGAATAACAGTAAATAACGTTTTACCAGGTTTTACAGCCACTGACAGATTGGAAGATATAGTTGGCAACGCCGCAAAAAGAATGAACAAAACCGAAAAAGAAGCCAGCGATTTTATGAAAAGCCTCGTGCCCGCACGTCGTTTTGCACAACCCGGCGAAATTGCAAATGCCGTGGCTTTTTTGGCTAGTGAAGCCGCTAGCTACATCAACGGAATTAATCTTCCGGTTGATGGCGGGCGCACCAAAAGTTTGTAACTTTAGCATTCCTTAATTTTTCTTATGAGACGAAAACTCCGCATTAACGGCCATTCACATCTGCTTCCCTATCCTGAGGAAATTCCACAGTTTATGCAAGACAAGGGGATTTTTTGGGTAGATAAAGACCGGAAATTTATGCTCCAAAAAGATTGGAGTCGTCCCGTTACGGATTCCAGTTTTTTCTTAAATGAAAAATTAGAATGGATGGAGCGTTTCAAAATTGACCACGCCGTTGTTTTAAACCTTTCCCAACTTTACGGAAATGGTTTGCGGGTTGAGGAAATGAAACAGGCACTTCGCTTCCAAAATGATTTCAACGCAAAAATACAGCACGAGCATCCCTCAAAATTTACCTGCGGTTTCGTGGTACATCCCGGTTTTGTGCGCGGTGCATTGTGGGAAATGGAACGTTGTGTGGAAGAGCTCGGGCTGCAACTTTTGTGTTTGCCCACACATTATATGGACACCATCGGCACGTGGCGCTGCATTTTTGATGAAGAAAATGAGCCTATTTTTGAATTGGCTTCAAAGTATAATTTGGCAGTAGAAATTCATCCCTACGATGGTGAAAAATTCATAAAACTTGAAAATACTTCTTGGCGCTTTCACCTTATTTGGATGCTTGCACAATGCGCGGATGCCTATCATTTCTTGACTTTAAATGGTTATGCCGATAAATATCCGGGAATGCGAACTTGTTTTGCGCACGGCGGACAGTTGGCGCAGATAAATTTGGGAAGAAGAATACAAGGTTTTGATGGTCGCCCCGATCTTTTCAAAGGAAAAACGCATCCACGGAAATCTGTTGGACACAAAAATATTTTTTTTGATACTCTTTTGCACGATACCGGTGGACTTGAATTATTGGTAAAAAATCAAGGTTACAAACAAGTACTCATGGGCTTGGACGATCCGTATCCGTTGGGCGAAATGGAAAATACAGTACAATCCTCCTACCCTGGGAAAATTCTGGATTTGGCTGTTGACCGTAAAATATTAACCCCCGAACAATGTGACGCTATTTGGGATGAAAACGTAATACAATGGCTCTGCGGCGATGATGAAAAAGCAAAACAAAAATTAGTGAACAGAATCCTCGGCGAAGATGACGGAGGTAGCTAAATTCTATATTCTTTCACATATCTGTATCGCCTTTTTGGGAGGGGTCCTGTTGCTCGCACTTTGGTACAATATCCGCAAAAGATTTAGCCAACTTTTGGAAGAGGACGATTCGCAAAAAAGGGTCGATAAAGCGCTGCTTTACTTAAGTCTTGCAATGTTCATTTGGGTGCTTTCCGGCTGCTGGATTTTTGGCGGAACGGTCTTCAATTTTACGGAAACGCAAGGTTATCACTTGGGAATAAATCTGTTTTCCATCGTAAACAATATGTTTTTGTTGCTTGCGCTGTTCTACTTTTATTACGCACCGGGTTTTATTTACCACAATAAAAAGAACGTAAAAAAAATTATTGCCGTAATTATTTTTACCTCAATAATTACCTTTTTACTTCCCTATTTGTTGGGCGATGGAAATGTTTACAGAAATATAAGAATCAGCGGAATTCCCGATTTGTTGCTTTCCGGCTTTCTCTCCTATTTATTGGCGATTTCTTTTTACAGAACCTTTGCTTATCGAGGTTTGAAAGTGATTGGTGTGATTTCCATCTTGGTAATTGTTTTGATTTTTGTGTCGCAGATCTCTGAAGTTTTCTTGACTTTCGGAAATGATTTCAGTAATAATTTCATCAAAATAATTGCGAAAACTTCGCTGATTTCCATCTTTTTGGTTTTGGCGACTACTTGGGTTATTCGGCTTGCAAGCACCCCAAAACCGAATGAAATCACCATTCACTTTTTGGATTGGAGTTTGGTGAAATTGAACATTCCAACGAAAAATATTTACGACCAAACCATCGATTTCGGTTCAAAAACCACGCAATATAAAAACCTGCTAAAATTCGCAATCCGCAGAAAATATGCTGAAGGCGATTCGCAAACCATTCCGGTAAATCTCGGCGGCGAAATAAAAAACCAAACTTACCTCACTCGAATTATCGAAAATATAAACGATATTCTTCAATTGGATGATTCGCAAAAATTGGATCGCCGCGATCTTTTCACCTTTATTGGGGAAAGTAAATACAGATTGCGAATTGTTCCAAATAACATTTCAATCGACAAAAGGTTGCTGGAAGAATTCTCCGAAAGTGCCGAAAACAAAGACTACAAATCGCTTTTGTAATTCATTGTAACCGCATTCACAATTACTCACATTCTACTATTTTTTAGTATTATTTAGAACAGCACAGCCTTCTGTTCGCTGTCTATTATACATTGCTCCAAATTAAAAATCCAATTATGAGCAATGCAATTTCCGAGGCTAAACAACCTCAACTTTTCGGTCACCCCAAAGGGCTTCTTTACCTATTTTTTGCAGAACTGTGGGAACGTTTTTCCTTTTATGGAATGCGCGCTTTGCTCGTTCTTTATATGACAAAACATTTGCTATATGATGACGATATGGCTTTTGGCGTTTATGCCGCTTATATGTCTTTAGTTTATGTTACGCCAATGATTGGTGGAATTTTGGCAGACAAAATTCTCGGTTACCGAAAGGCAATTATTCTTGGTGGAATTTTAATGGTTTTTGGTCACTTTTTTCTTTCTATTGAAATGCCCATTTTCTTTTACGGCTCGCTTGGATTGATTATTGTTGGGAATGGTTTTTTTAAACCAAATATTTCTTCATTTGTTGGGGAATTATATGCCCAAGGCGATTCTCGGCGTGATTCGGGATTTACCATTTTTTACCTCGGAATAAATTTAGGCGCCGCAATTGCTCCACTTTTATGCGCTTGGGTCGCCATTAAATTTGGATGGCATTACGGCTTCGTTTTGGCCGGAATTGGAATGGTTACCGGACTTTTGGTTTTTAGAAATGGTCTTAAAAATAATGTCTTTGGAAATAAAGGACACGTTCCGAATCAAGAAGTTTACGACAGAAAGACCTTTGGATTGAATAGCGGAAAACTCATTGTTTTAGCCGCGATTGCTTCGGTTGGAATTTTTGCGACCATTGTTCGGTTTAATGAATTTGAAGGGTATTTGGTGTGGATTGTTTCTGCGTTTTTGGTTTTCTATATTGGATTTATCCTTTCAAAAGTTACTTCAAAAGAACGGAAACGATTGTTGGTTGCAGTTTACTTTACGGTTCTTTACACGTTGTTTGCTGCAATCTTTGAGCAAGCTGGAAGTTCGCTCACACTTTTCGCAGATAGAAATGTGAATTTGGTGGGAATGGACGCTGCAGGAACAAATAGCATAAATGCAGGGTTTATTATTCTTTTCGCCATTCCATTTTCGATGCTTTGGACGTATTTGAGTCGGAAAAAAGTGAATCCAAATTCTGCTGTGAAGTTTGGTTTGGGGTTGTTATTTCTTGGATTGGGATTTATCGTTTTTGCACTTTCGGCACACAGTGTTGATGATTTTGCAAAAACATCGATGAGTTATTTGGTGATTGGTTATCTAGTTTTGACAATTGGAGAATTATTCCTCTCGCCCATCGGACTTTCAAAAATGACGGAGCTTTCACCTTTAAAATATGTAGCCTTTATAATGGGGGTCTGGTTTTCTGCGAATTTCTACGGCCACTTTTTCGCGGGAAAAATCGCGAAATTGACAACGGTTTCAGATGGAAATACCAATGTATTTTCCGAAGGAGTTTTTGGAAAAATCACTGAATATATTACAGGATTAACTCCTCAAATAGCTTCTGGACAAAGCGAAGCATTTCAGCAGTTGTTTTCATACGTTTCTGTATATGCAAGTTTTGGGGTAATTAGCGTGATTGTGGGTATATTTGCAATACTCATTTCGCCAATTATTAAAAAGATGATGGGCGGCATTCACTAAAAATTTCAAAATGGATTTTCTTCCCGAAAAAATAAACGATTACGTAGAAAAACATTCGCAACCGGAGCCAGAATTACTTGCAAAACTAAACCGTGAAACCTGGCAAAAACAAATGCAGCCGCGAATGTTGAGCGGACATTTGCAAGGAAGGGTTTTGAGTATGCTTTCAAAATTAATACAGCCGAAAAACATTCTTGAAATAGGGACTTATACAGGTTATTCTGCTTTGTGTTTGGCGGAAGGAATGCAGGAAAATGGGGAACTTCACACGATAGATATCAATGAAGAATTGTTCGATTTTCAACGGAAATATTTCGATGAATCTTCATTCGGAAAACAGATTTTTCAGCATTTGGGAAACGCTTTGGAAATTATTCCCACACTCGACAAAACCTTCGATTTGGTTTTTATTGATGCTGATAAAAACAACTATCCAAAATATCTGGAAATCATTCTTCCGAAGTTAAAAAAGGGTTCTATTATTTTGAGTGATAATGTGCTGTGGAGTGGGAAAGTTGTGGAAAAAGTGAAGAAGGATGATGAAGATACAAAAGCGCTTCTTCGCTACAATCAACTTTTGAATGAACATCCAAAATTGGAGACGGTGATTCTTCCAATTCGTGATGGGCTAACTATTTCGAGAGTAAAGGAATAATTATTTTTCAGAAAAGAAAAAGAAATAATTTTAATATTTTCTTTTTATTGGCCCGGTAATATCGTCCACATCTTCCTTCACCTTATCTATTTCCTTGCGCACATCGGGGGTTATATCAATATCCTTCATATGCTTATCAGTAGTTTTGGTGATTTCAGATTTTATATCATTGGTGGCATCCTTTATTTGTCGAAGACCTTTCCCCAATCCCCGGGCGATCTCTGGCACCTTATCCGCGCCAAAAACCAAAAGGACTATAAATAGGATAAAACCAATTTCAGCCCCGCTTATAAATAAAAATATTGCCTGTGAAATCATGCTGCAAATATACTTTCTAAAATTAAGAATTAAGAATTAGGATTCAGAATTTATGGAACCTTCAAACAACATTAACAAAAAAACCCTTCCACAATAAATATTGAAGAAGGGTTTTGTTCAAAATACATAAACTTAATCTGTACCGTTTTCTTTTTTAAACTTTTCAAAAGCACCCAGTTTTTTTCTTTTAGGCCAGGCATTATTTGAAGTATCAATATCCGCGGTTTCCTCGTCCGGATCAAGCCGTACGCTGGTAAGCTCCTTTTCCGAAGCAATTACTTTACTTACAGATTCGTCATTCAGTCTCCATATTTCGGCGGGATAGGTAACTTTTTCAGAAGAACCATCGGCGTAATTATATTGAACAATTATAGGCATTGGGATTCCGCCCGGTTTATTAAAAATAACTTTATAGAAATATTTTGGATGCTTCAGCTTGGCACGTTCGTCTGCGGGCACATTGTCCATTATATATTCCTTTAGGGTTTTTACGTCCTCAATTTTGGCATCGCGCATACTTTCCTCAAAATCCTCGCTTCCTTCCTCTACCATATAAACTAATGGGGGCAGGTCACTTTCCTGAATTCCACGTGCCGTCATCATCTCCTTTACTTCCTTGTTCATTTTAGAGGTAACATAGAATTTTTTCACATCCTTTACGCCAATATCCACATAATCGGTGGTGTAAAACCATTCTCTCCAGTACCAATCAAGATCTACCGCAGAAGCATCTTCCATAGTTCTGAAAAAATCCTCGGGCGTTGGATGCTTAAACATCCAGCGCTGGGCATAGGTTCTAAAGGCATAATCAAAAAGATCCCTTCCCATAACTGTTTCGCGAAGAATATTTAAAGCCGTTGCAGGTTTTGAATATGCATTTGCACCAAAATTATAAACATTCAATCCCTTGCTCATAATGGGTGCCAACTGCTTTTGGTCGCCGGCCATATAATCTGTTATCTTATTGGCAGGTCCACGGCGGGAAGGATAGTTTTTATTGGGTGCGATAGCTTCTGGGTATGCTTCGCCAAAATCCTGTTCGGCAACGTACTGTACAAAGGTGTTCAATCCTTCATCCATCCACGTCCACTGGCGCTCGTCGCTATTTACGATCATCGGGAAATAGTTGTGGCCAACCTCATGTGTTATTACGCTAATCATTCCAAATTTCGTGCGGTCGCTTATACTACCATCTTGATCTGGCCGGCCATAATTCCAGCAAATCATAGGGTATTCCATCCCTTGGTTTTTTGCGTTTACTGAAATTGCTTTAGGATAAGGATATTCAAAAGTCATTCTTGAATACGATTTTAGCGTATTGGCAACCGCTCTAGTTGACCATTGCTCCCATAACGGATTCCCTTCGGGCGGATAAAGTGAAACAGCCATAACAGAGCGATTGCCCATTTTCACGGCCATCATATCCAAAATATATCTTCGTGAAGTTGCAAATGCATAATCGCGGACATTTTCGGCTTTAAACTTCCAAGTTTTTTTATTGGTAGAAAATCCTTTTGAAGCGGCTTCGGCTTCCGCTTGTGTTGTAATTATTACCGGTTTATCATAAGATTTCTGTGCCTGCTCGTAGCGGGACAACATTTCTTTTGAATAAACATCCTTTCTATTTTGAAGTTCTCCGGTGCCTTCCAAAACATGGTCGGCAGGTACGGTGATACTTACGTCAAAGTTTCCAAAGGGAAGTGCGAATTCATCCCTTCCCCAAAACTGGCTGTTCTGCCAACCTTCAACATCATTATAAACCGCCATCCTTGGATAGAACTGAGCTATAACATAGCCTCTGTTTCCATCCTCAAAAGTTTCATAACCACTGCGGGCGCGGTCCATGACGTGGTCATTAATGTTATACCACCATTTAATGGAGAATACGAATTTTTCGCCCGGTTTTAAATTTTTAGGCATTTCAACACGCATCATCGTTTGGTTGATGGTATATTTCAATAGATTTCCCTTTCCGTCCTTCACCTCCATTATATTGAAACCACCGTCAAAAGGATTGCCCATATAGTTGTTCACAAAGTTGCCGGCCATATCTGCGGGCTGTGCATCGGAAGATTCAATCAATGGTGATTTTGAATTTTTTGCCCTTTTATTTTGATCCAACTGAACCCACAAAAACTCCAATGGATCCGGCGAATTATTTGAATAGGTAATGGTTTCAAAACCCGTCAATTTTTTGTTTTTATCGTCCAGTTCCACGTTCATCACGTAGTCGGCCTGTTGCTGATAATAATTGGGACCTGGTGCGCCGCTTGCGGTGCGGAACATGTTTGGTGTTGAAAATTCTTCGTACAATTGTTTAAAACGATTGGTGTTGTAATGGCCCGGATCCCTTTTTGTGGAATCGGACTCATCTTGGGCCAAAAGGCTTCCCGAAGCAAGAAAAACTGCCGCGAGAAAGAGGGAATTGATTAACTTCATTTTTACTGTTGTTTTAAAAATTTATGGGATATAGGTTTTAATTGGATTGGAAGTTTAAGGTGCCGCTCGGTTCTTGGCGGTCCAAAATAAGGCTTCTTCTGCTATTTGGGGTTTTTAAATGGACAATGTTTTGTTGTTCCTCAAACATATCCATCAATACTTTATTCTCAATTTCTATGTTCTTCAGTTCCTTTACTCCCGTCACTTCCATATAGGCAACGACCATATCGGTATCGTATTCCTGCCCAATATAATCAAGTTTTACAGGGTTTCCGTTTACTTTAAGTTGAATTTTTTGAAGAATATATTCTTTGAGAAAAGTTAAATCTGTGTCCGTTTCCTTTTTCGTATCCAGTGAAATGGATGGATCGTACCTTTTTTGAAGCGCATCTTCAATATCATCAATAAAAATTTTGGTGATAATTTGGAGCGATTCCTTTTCCTTCACATATTCAATTTTTGTGATACTCACATAAAATTTGTGGGCGGGGGTTGCTGAGAGCAACGGAACTATAAGAAATAAAAGAAAAAATGATTTAAACTTCATATTAATTTTAGGGAACTAATGGGAGATTAGACGTTCTGTTTAGCTGTATGTTACAAATTTCATTCCTTAATTTTATCCTTTGTTTCAGCGACTCTCGAAAGGTAAATTTTTGCTTTTTCATCAAAAATAAGAAATACCGACCCATATCTTTCCTTTTTGAATTCGCTTTCCACATTGGTTGTCTCTGCGCAAAACAACAAAAAATCATAGACTCGATTTTCTGGGATTCCGTAAGTGCCCTCAAAAAATGGCATGGTGTAATACGAAATAATCTGCGCGATAGCAGTATTCTCCTTTTCCCAAATTCTATGTGTTTTCAAATCTTTATAGTAGCCCGAAATATGTTTGTAAAGCGCTTCCAAATCAATCCTTAAAGGCGTTACCGCATAATATAATGGAACAATTTTCTCTTCTGGCTTCCCTTTAAATCCGGGAATGCCCACATCATCAAAATTTAGGGTATCCTCGATTTTTATTCTATTTATATCTGTTGCTATGTTTCCCGTGAGGTTCGGTTTTAAAAATACCTCGTCCAATTCATTTACCAATTCTGTCAATTTAGTTGTAATCACTCCCTTTTCAAAAATTGCGTCTGTTACAATTACTTTTTCTGGGATGAAATTTAACGAGGAAAAAAGCAAAGTATCCCGCCGTTTAACGGCGATTGAAAAATGGCCGTTCTCATTGGTGATAGTACTATAGCGGGAAGCAAGATTTAAAATGTGAATACCTTCAATATCGGTTTTGTTGGTTACTTTGCCCTGAATTTCCTTTTGCTGCGAATGCATCTTCACGACGGAAAATATAGAGAACGCAAGCAAAATCGTTACTTTATTCTTCACTTCGCGCTTTGTATTCCTTGCTTTTTTTCTGAAGAAATTCCATCAGAAGCATTTCATTTTCGGCTTTCAGCAAGTCTTTCTCCAAACCGCTTTCCTGCACAAAATATAGAAAATCTACCGCTTTATCTTCAGGAATTTCAAAAGTATCGGCTATAAAATTTTTGCTGAACCTTTGCTGCAGATTCTCGTTCAAATCATTTCCTGATTGAAGTTTTTCCGCAGGCGCCACTCTTTCCTTTTTGGGCAAAAGCAAACTCACCGCTCCTGCCAAAATTCCCAGAATGTTGGCGCCATTTTTAAGTGCATTTCCATGAAGCGCTTCCTCTGCGGCGTTTCCGGTTATGGCCGATTGGCCGTCAGGCGTAAATTGGTAACCATATTCCAAATTTTTGTAGCTTAAATCCCAATCCTTTCCTATATTATAGGTGGGTATTTTTTTTACATCCACACGAATATTTCCGGAAAGGTCATACGGGCGCACAACCACTTCGTCCAATTGATTTACGTAAGGATTCATAAAAATGTTCATCTTCAGTTTATCAATAATCCCTTTGTCCACAACCACTGTAAAAGATTGATATTGGAGCGCGGTCACATAAAGGCGGTCATTTTCCGCAACTTCAATCTCAAAATTTCCGTCAGCATTGGTAACCGTACCTTTTTGGGAAGATTGGTTATAGATTGTGATTCCTTCCAAATCATCTTCTTTTTGGGCCGTAATCTTTCCCTTGATTTTAGTGCGGTCAACTTCTTGGGCGAAAAGCGCGCCCGACATTGCAATACAAATAAAAAGAAGTAACTTTTTTGCCATTGCCTAAAAATACATTTTTGTTTGCATTACAAAAACTTAAAGTTTCGGGAAGCAATTGTTAAATTTACATTTCCAAAAAAAGAAAGATGAAAAATTTAATAGTTGCGAGCACCTCCACCGTTTACGGCGGAGAATATTTAGATTATTTGACGGAAGAAATTAGTGAACTTTTCAAGGAAACCGATGAGGTAATATTCATTCCCTATGCCCGCCCTGGTGGGATTTCCCACGACGAATACACCGCAAAGGCGAGCAGTGTTTTTCAAAAAATAGGAAAGAAAATAATCGGCCTACACACTTTCGATAATCCAGTTGAAGCCCTAAAAAATGCAAAGGGGGCATTTACGGGCGGTGGTAATACTTTTGTTTTGGTTACCGCGCTCTACCGTTTACAACTTATGCAGCCACTCCGCGAAGCCATTTTCCACGGACTTGCATATTTGGGAACAAGTGCTGGCAGTAATATTTGTGGCGTTTCCATGAATACGACAAATGATATGCCCATTGTGTATCCGCCATCTTTTAAAACGTTGGGCGTGATTCCCTTCAACCTCAACCCGCATTATTTAGATCCAGATTTGAACAGCAAGCATATGGGCGAGACCCGGGAAACACGAATCAAGGAATTTCACACCCAAAATAATTTGCCCGTTATTGGGCTTCGCGAAGGAAGTTGGCTGCAAGTAAAAGGTGATGAAATTATTCTGAAAGGCCAATTGCAGGCCCGCATTTTTGAACAGGGAAAAGAGCCGTATGAGGTGGAAACAGGAACAATTTTAAATTCTGAATTCTGAATTCAGAATTACTTGAGCTCCTTCACAAAATGATATCCTTTCGCCACAAAACCTTGGCTGTAGAAAAATTTATGCGATGGAAAATTATGCACATAACTGTTCAGCTCTATCCAATTACAGGATTTTTTTTCGGCATAATCGCTTACAAATTGGATGAGCATTTTACCAATGCCAAGATTTCTGTAGGCGTCATCTATAATAACGTGATCCATTTCCAAATTTCTACCCGCATAATGTCTGGTCTGAAACCACATTCCGCAGGTGCCTATTAATTTTTCAGAATCAAAAATCCCGAGGCACTCGTAATTCTGTTCCACCATTTCCAGCAACCTTTCCTTTATTAGTTCTTCGGAAACGGAAAAATTTCCCAATTTTTGCAGCAGCGGAACAATATTGAGAATGTCGTTTTTCCCAATAATACGGAATGAAATGGCGTTATCTTTCAAAATAATGGTAATTTTAAACTTCAGTAAAATACAGCATGAAGCGCAACGAATTTATTAAAATTTCTGGCCTTGCGGGTTTAAGTCTCGCAATATTTCCACAACTTTCTTTCAACAATTTTTTAGACGATTTTACAAGAAATCAATTAATAGGAAAAGGCAATCCCGATATTATCGGCGACAGCTATACCTCCAAAATGCACAAAGCCGCAAAGGATGCTTTTGAAAAAATGAAAGCCGAAGCAGCCAAGGAAGACATTAAGATTGAAGTGGTTTCCGCCTACCGAAGCTTCCAGCGGCAAAAGGAAATTTTTGAGGGGAAGTATAAAAGATTTACTTCCGAAGGGCTTTCTCCCGAAAAAGCAATCCAGAAAATAATCGATTATTCCACGATTCCCGGCACTTCGCGCCACCATTGGGGTACTGATTTGGATCTTATTGATGCCAACTCACCGCGGCCGTCCAGTGTTTTGCAACCGGAAAATTTCCACGGAAATGGGCCTTATTGCAAATTTAAATCCTGGCTTGACGAAAACGCCTCAAAGTTCGATTTTTACGAAGTTTACACCGATAACGGCAACAGGGAAGGTTTTAAATATGAGCCTTGGCATTTTAGCTATGCGCCCGTTTCAATCCCTATGCTGAAAGCTTACAAAGAAAAAATCGACGTAAAAAAAATGCTTTCGGAAGAAAAGATTTTGGGCAACGAGCATTTTTCCGAAGCATTTGTTGACAAATATGTAAATGAGAATATTTTGGATATCAACCCAATTTTGCTTCCATAAAATGAAGTGGGAAATACGAAGTTAAAAGCTATTTGAAATTTACAAAATGAACAAAAAAGTAATCTTAATGATCCTAGACGGCTGGGGAATTACCCAGGATCCAGCCGTTTCGGCCATTGCTCAGGCAGATACGCCTTATATCGATTCATTGTTTAAAAAATATCCGAACGCACAATTGCGTACCGATGGAATGAACGTGGGACTTCCGGAAGGACAAATGGGCAATAGCGAAGTTGGCCATATGAATTTGGGCGCCGGCCGTATTGTTTATCAGGATCTGGCGAAAATAAATATGGCCGTACAAAATGGCACGTTGCAGAATGAACCCGAATTAAAAAAAGCTTTTCAATATGCAAAAGACCATCACAAAAAAGTACATTTTTTGGGGCTCGTTTCCAACGGTGGCGTGCATTCGCACATCAACCATTTAAAGGGATTGTTGAGCGCCGCCCAGCACGAAGGTGTTAATGAAATGTATGTGCATGCATTTACAGATGGCCGCGATGTGGACCCACATTCCGGAGCTGGATTTATTGAAGAATTGCAAGCACATCTTGAAAAAACCGGCGGAAAATTGGCTTCAATCATTGGCCGTTATTTCGCAATGGATCGCGACAGACGTTGGGAGCGGGTGAAAAAAGCATACGATCTTTTGCTCTTCGGAAAAGGAAAATCTTCGACCGATGCCGTACAAAGTATTAAAGAAAGTTATTCAGAAGGAATTACAGACGAATTTGTTGAACCAATAGTAATGACCGGTTCCGACGGAGACCCGATAGCAAAAATTGAAAAAGACGATGTTGTAATATTTTTCAACTTTAGAACAGATCGCGGCAGACAACTCACTGAAGTTCTAACTCAAAAAGACCATACAGATTTTGGCATGAAAACACTGCCACTTTATTATGTTACACTGACCAATTACGACGATTCCTTCGAAAATATCCACGTGGTTTACAATAAGGAAAACCTTACCGAAACCCTGGGCGAGGTTTTGGAAAGAAACGGAAAAAAGCAAATACGAATCGCTGAAACCGAAAAATATCCGCACGTAACTTTCTTTTTTTCCGGTGGACGGGAAACACCGTTTGAAGGTGAAAAACGCATTTTGTGCCCTTCGCCGACGGTGGCAACCTATGACCTAAAACCCGAAATGAGCGCTTACGAATTGCGGGATATGATTCTTCCCGAAATTGAAAAAGAGACCGCTGATTTTATTTGTCTGAATTTCGCCAACCCAGATATGGTTGGGCATACCGGAGTGTTTGAGGCAGCAGTAAAGGCCTGTGAAACCGTTGATAAATGTGCAAAAGCAATTGTGGAGGAAGCGCAACAAAACCATTATACTGTAATTATAATAGCCGATCACGGCAACTGCGAAACAATGCGAAACGCCGACGGTTCTCCAAATACCTCCCACACTACCAACCCGGTTCCTATAATTGTGGTTGACGATGAAATTACTTCAGTAAAAAATGGGATTTTGGCAGATATTGCACCAACAATCCTAAAATTAATGGGGGTTCCACAACCCGAAATTATGACCCAAAAATCGCTTATTTGAACTATGAAAAATCTAATTATTTTATTTGCCCTTTCGCTTTTGGCCGCCTGCAATTCTTCAAAAGAAAAAAGTAGGAGTTGACGAAAATACTTCCAAAGAAACTATTTCGGAAAACTCTTCCGAAAAAATCAACGATACCGTTGCTTACGAAGATTCCTATATGCTGTTGGGAAAGGCCAATCGAAACGGCTTTAAAATGGACGCTTTTAAGGATTGGTTCAATTCGGGATATGAGGATTATAAAGTAAATTCAGAAACGGTTGAAAAATTGGAACCTCTTTTAAAAGATGTTGAAATAACCATTTTTATGGGCACGTGGTGCGAGGACAGCCAACGGGAAACGCCGCACTTTTATAAAATATTGGACGCGGCGGATTTTGATGAATCGAAGTCAACGTTAATAACCGTTTCCGAAGAAAAAACTACGCCCCAAGGTTTCGAAAAAGGTAAAAACATCACCAACGTCCCCACTTTTATTTTTTATAAAAATGGCGCTGAATTGGGCCGAATCGTAGAATATCCAATCGAAAGTTTAGAAAAGGATATGCTCGCCATTTTAAGCGGAAAGGAATACAAGCACGCTTACGCCGAATAATCCATTGGCATCGCTATAATTCTTTGTAATTTTGCATTCTCAATTTTTTTGAACAATGCTCGATACCTACACAATAGCAGTAGATTTTGACGGGACCATCGTAGAGGATGAATATCCGCGGATTGGCAAACCCATAATCTTCGCTTTTGAGACTCTTAAAAAACTTCAAAATAAAGGCCACAGGTTGATTTTGTGGACCTATAGAAAAGGGAGTTCTTTGGAGGAAGCGGTAAAATTTTGTGAGGATAACGGGGTTGTTTTCTACGCGGTAAACAAAAGTTTTCCAGAAGAGGAATTCGACACTTCCTATAGCCGGAAAATACACGCCGACCTATTTATTGATGATAGGAATTTTGGCGGGATGAAAAGTTGGGGCGAAATATACCAAGAATTGGTTGGCGAAAGAAAACCAACGCAAGCAGAAGAGAAAATGAAAAAGAAAGGATTTTTTTCCTTTTTGAAATAATGATATGATAATACCAAAATCGAAAGAAGAAATAGAGTTGATGCGCGAGAGCGCACTCGTTGTTTCCCGTACGTTGGGAATGCTCGCAAAGGAAGTCAAACCGGGTGTTACCACCAATAAACTCAACAAACTTGCGGAAGATTATATCCGTTCGCAAGACGCCATTCCAGGATTTTTGGGTCTTTACGATTGCCCTTCCACCCTACTCACGAGTGTAAATGAGGCCGTGGTGCACGGTCTGCCCACAGATGTTCCTTTAAAGGAAGGAGACATTGTCGCCATTGATTGCGGTGCCATCAAAAACGGATTTTATGGCGACCACGCCTACACTTTTGAAGTTGGCGAAGTTTCTTCTGAAATAAAAAAATTGTTGAAAGTTACCAAGGAATCGCTATACATCGGAATTCGCGAATTCAAGGCAGGAAACCGTGTTGGCGATGTTGGATTCGCTATTCAAAACTTTTGCGAAGCTGAGGGATACGGCGTGGTCCGCGAACTTGTAGGCCACGGATTGGGCCGAAAAATGCACGAAGATCCAGAAATGCCCAATTACGGTAGGCGTGGGCGAGGCAAAAAATTCATTGAAGGAATGACAATAGCTTTGGAACCAATGATAAATATGGGAACCCACAAAGTAAAACAGCTCAGTGACGGCTGGACCATCGTCACCCAGGATGGCAAACCAAGTGCCCATTTTGAACATAATATTGCGTTGGTAAACGGCAAGCCCGAACTGCTTTCAACCTTTGCCTACGTTTATGAAGCCTTGGGAATTGTAAGCGATGAAGAAAACGAGTTTCGGGAAAAGGAACTGGTTTTGTAAATTCTCCGCCTTGTTCAAAAAAATCCTAAATACCATCCCGCGCCCTTTGCTTATAAAATTGAGCCTTATTGGCCGGCCTATGCTTGCTTTTTTTCTGAAAGGCAATAAATTTACGGATCCCATAGACGGGAAATCCTACCGAAAATTCCTTCCGTATGGTTATGAAACAATCCGTGATAATGTTTTATCGCCAGGCACACTATCGTTGGAGCGGCACCGTCTTTTTTGGCTTTATCTTAAAAATGAAACCGAATTCTTCAACAAAAAATTTGAAAGTGCTTCACTTTGCCCCCGAGCAGGCGTTTTATAAAAAATTCAGAAAAATGAAAAATCTGGATTATACCACTACCGATTTAAATTCGCCCTTGGCAGACGTAAAAGCCGATATTTGCAACCTTCCCTTTCAAAATAATGAATTTGACTTTATAATCTGCAACCACGTTTTGGAGCATATTCCAGATGATACCAAAGCCATGGAAGAAATTTATCGTGTGTTGGCGCCGGGCGGTACCGCAATATTGCAAGTTC
The DNA here is from genome assembly GCA_963839235.1 of uncultured Flavobacteriaceae bacterium. Classification (GTDB taxonomy): domain Bacteria; phylum Bacteroidota; class Bacteroidia; order Flavobacteriales; family Flavobacteriaceae; genus Aequorivita. The sequence goes on from CAWITX010000004.1 coordinate 128,204, forward strand.
CGTATAAAGCCGATTTAAAAACCACTTTTGAGGACGACAGCATCACCGATCCAAAAGATCGCGCCCGAATTTTTGGGCAGTATGACCACGTAAGGGTTTACGGAATGGATTATTTTGAAAAATTAAAAAATATAGGTTTTAATGTAGAAGCCGTTGATTATACAAACATCCTCACCAAAGCGGAAGTTGAAAAATACAGATTGCCCAAAGGCGAGTTGATTCCCGTTTGTAGAAAATCAATCGTTTAATCTGCTTTTAAAACCATCGGTCATAAAAACTTGATGATTATTTAACGAATCATTATACGTTAAATAAGCTTCTATATTTGGAAGAGTTTTCAGAAGCGCTTCTGATTTTTCTAAGCCCAAAGCCATAAATGAAGTTGCGTATGCATCTGCAACCCCGCAAGTGGGCGCAATTACGGTGGCGCTTGTTACATCGCTTTTTTCAGCAGAACCAGTTAGCGGGTTTAAGGTGTGCACGTATTTCTGGCCTGTAGCGGAATCTATTCTAAATTTTCTATAATTGCCCGAAGCGGCCATTCCCTCGTTTTTTAACCGCACCGTGGCCTCAAAGCTACGGTTTTCCAATTCTGAATCTACCGCTTCTATCCCCACGACCCATTGCTGTTTTTTATCGATATTTTCTCCCTTTGCCAAAATTTCTCCGCCAAGTTCTATTAAATAATTCGTTACATTTTTCGATTCCAAATAACGGCCAATACAATCTATACCAAAACCTTTGGCGACAGCATTAAAATCAAAATAAATTTGGGGAAATTTTTTACCAATAGTTCCGTTTTCATTCAATTTCACTTTGGAAAAACCCACATATTCCATCAGTGAATCCAAAGTGGTGCTATCAATTTTCTCAAGTGGTTTTACATCGCCAAAACCGTAGGCATTGCGCAGAACTCCGATGGTTGGGTCAAAATAGCCGTTTGTTTTTTTATTTACTTCCTCTGAAATTTTAAACACTTCCCTAAAAATTGAATCAACAATCACTGTTGAATCGCCACCGTTTATTTTTGAAATATCGCTATCGTTAATATAAGTGCTCACCGAATGGTTTACTGCATCAATTACTGAATCAATTCCCTTTTTGGCATCAAAATCCTTCCCGGAATAATATTGAATATTATAAGTCGTGCCAAAAGCCTCTCCCTGCAAAATCTCGGATTGTGGATCTTTTTTACCACAAGAAAGCAAGAGAAAAAGGATGGGAATGTAAACGAATTTTTTCATAGAATTTCCTGTAAACCTTTATAGACCATTGTATAATCCTCCCCTTTTATTACCGGTTTGCCATAGTCGCTACCATGCCCTAATCCGACCCCTGCATAAAAGGTTTTTGCATCAAATTTTTGTGCATGTTCCTTTATTGTTTTCATTAAAAGTGGGTCGTAAGCATTTGCATCTTGTGGATACGAAACCGCGCGAACAATTATAAAATGAAGATTTTTATTCTTAAGTGCCACAAATTGTGGGTCTCTTTTTAGTTTGGAATTTACCCCTAAAAATTCAAAACCCTGTGCCTCAAGTTCTTTCCCTACAATATTCATTGCAAGGTTGTGGAGTTCCTGTTTCGTAAGTTTTTCGGCCATAGAGATTTCAAAATTACAGATTTTTTATCGTTAATTGTGAAACGAGCAAGCCGATAAATTCTAATTGAAGAAAAAAACCGCTCCCTTGTGGGGAACGGTTTCAATTTATAGGTAAAATATATTATTGCTTGATTATTCTTTTGGTAAAAGTGCCTTCGGAAGTATTTATTTTCAGAAAATAAATGGCGGATTGAAGTGCAGAAATATTCAAATTATATTGAGTATCGGTGTACTTTTTCTCCATTAATTTTCTTCCCCGTATATCAAAAACTATTACAGAATTTACCTTTATTTTAGGGGAATTGATGGTAATATTCCCAGATGTTGGATTTGGGACTATACTTATTTGTTGAAGGATATTGTCTGAAATATTCAATACTTCATTTTTGAATAGAATTACAAATCGGTCGTTTTGTTTCGCTTTATGTGAGGTAAAGGTATAGTCAGAATCGGAAAGGTTGTGGATTAAATTTTCATATTTATCATATAAATAAACCTGCACATCGGGCCAAATGGCGCCGTCTCATTACTGATACCAATTTTAAATTCGATCATCTTCCTCTACCTGGCTTACAAACCCGAGCGCAACTGCCTGATTTGCATTGAATGGGCTTCGACCCTGTATTGCCAACTCTTCCCCAGTTTCCAGTTTTGAATATAGACTTACAGGGGTCGCCATTCGTTTTGCATCGTACTGGGCATCAAACCCATCGAGTGAAGCTTCGGAAAAACTGACCAACATAGTGCTTCGCAATTCATATTTTTCATTAGAAATGTGAAGCCAAATGCGATTTCTTTCCAAAGAGGGTTTTTGGTAAGTATCGTTGTTATCGGTCACACGCATATCGTTCTTAAACACGGCAGTACCTGCAGCAGTTGCCTTAAAACCAAAACCCTGTCCGGAAGCGATATACCCATTTGGGGTTGTGGTGCCAACAAGATCATTTGCGGCGGGGACACCGCCGGAACTGTTATACATCGAGATATCACCCATGTCATAATTATTGGTGTAATACCCGGGATATGTATTAATGGGGGGAGTGATGTGTTCCCAGAAATATAGTGCATCAACCATTGTGTTTTCAGAAAGAAATTGATCGGCGTCTATGGCAGACGCGTACGGATTCCCAACAATGTTCGGACTGGCATTCTGCGTTCCGTTGTATAGCACATTGAAATCTATTTCGCCATTATTGAGCGTTCCGAGTGTATAATCATGGGTATAGGTTCCACTTGAAGTTGGGCTGGGCTGTGGAAAAACAAGATACCCTTCTCCAGGATTTAAGGCTCCAGTATGATGTACCCAATTGTCCCCATTATCATCAGCAAAATTCTCAGCGAGCGGATCGCCGTTTTCAACGTCTAAATCGGGAACAAAGTTGGCGGTAAGATGATGGCGCACTTGAAAGGCGCTGGAATATACATTCTCCCGCGTTTCCGCACTCATCGGACTGCCCAGCACCATAAAGAATTTTGATTCAAGGAAAGGGGTGGTTTTTCTAACGGTGATGCTTCCATTATTTGTTACCGTGGCGGCATCATTCACTTGCACAACACTACCTTCATGGGCCACGAAAAGGTTTCCGTTTATAGTTATGTCACCACCTACTTTCACATAATCACCAGCACCAACAGTTAGGGTCTTGTTGGCATCCACAATTAGGGAACAAGCATCAATACTTCCTAGTACAGAGGTATCGTAATTATCTTTTATAATCGCAGCCTTTGAAATATCGGGAGTACCATTGCTCCAGCTTCCAGCAATATATTCTGTTGTTGGGCAGGTTGAAAAAGCGGTCGCTGGACCAAAAATAAAATCGCCTTCCAATCCGGTAAAATCTCCGGTCAGTGTAACATTTGAACCAAAAGAACCAATAATTAATGGTGAAATTTCATTTATTCCTTCCCGAAAGACAACAAGCTGGTCGCGAGTTAAATTTGTTGCAGATTCCCAGCCGGCAATTTCAGCTTCAGTAAAGTAGAATTTTATGGAAGTGTCTCCGCCCATTTTGGGTTGATCTACAGAAATTCGGAAATTTTTATCCATTACCAAATTCGGAAAGATACTTCCATTATATGGCTGTGCACTTGTTCCGGCACGTGAAACCGATACGTCTGTACAGCCATAATCATAACTTTCGTTATTTATGACATTCAACATTATTTTTTGTGAAGCACTATCTGAATTATACATTGAACCAGCTCCCGGAAGATGCACCAAATCGTTAGTAGTTCCATTATTTACGGCGGTCTGCACTTTTGAGGGAATAGTAACGGTGATGGATGCATTATCAAATAACAGTACACCATTGTTTGCGGAAGAATTAAAATGCCGAACCACAAAATATCCTGTTTGACCTGCCAAAGTAGTATTGTTTATTGTTCTGATTTCTCCAGTATTTGAAGGGGAATTCCCCACTTCTAATTGTATTCCCGCATTAATAGCGGCCGCATTGGCAATATTTGTGGTCCAATAAACTGCATAATGTTCCAAAGTATTATATCCACCTATCCCAAATATAAATCTTGTATTCGTAGCATCAGGGGGAATTGATATTTGAGGGCTAATTAAATAGTTATTTGCGTTAGCTTTCCCGCTTCCTCCAAGTAAACTTAAATTGGTTTCAGAACCTGGAAAATTTCCTGTGATTCCTGTATAGGATAAACCAGTCAACCCAATCCATCCCCTACCGTCCCCATCGCCATCTAAAGAAGCCCAACTGTTTACTTCGAAATCCTCATTCAACAAAATCACATCTTCTGAAATAGTTGGAGCAAAATCGTCATCATTAATTGTAATGGTTAAAGAATCGGCATTAATATTTGCTGAAGCATCGCCCCCGTGGGCATCTACCGTAAAATCTATTATTACAGTTTCCGTACTTTCAATAAAACCATCGTGATAAATGCGAACGGTCATATTTTGGGAAGTTGTTTGTCCTTGAAGAAAAGTTACGGAGGTGGTCATAAGTTGAAAATCTTCACCGTTCGTGGCAGTGCCACCTGCAACAGTAAAAATTACATCAGCATCTTCGGATGGAGGTTGTGCTATATTTAACGGAACCGTAATATCAGTGTAGTTACAGTCTGTTAGCTCATCGGTTGAGGCTGTTGTAGTCCCGAAGGAAATTTCGGGAGTTGCTGCCACTATGCTTCCGCCAGTTACAATCAATGAAAAATTCTGTAATCCACTTGAAAGGGTGCCTTTATGGTTAACCGTAAGAACATATTGGCCGGAAGCGCCGTTGATTTCAATTTTTTCATAAGGATCCACAATATTATCTCCGGTAGCGTTAGTAGTAACTCCGGTAAGTTTCCAGGGAGAATAGGTAGTTCCGTTGTTAAGACGTAAATCCAAATCGTTTACCAAGGCTGGAGTATGACTGTTTGTTCCATTGTTAACAACACTAGCGGGATCTGTCCAGGAAATGGAAGCATATAAAGGGTTAACACCGTCCGCCTGTATGGTAACTTGATAGGTTTGTCCTTGGTTTAAAGTCAACTCAGAAATTACTGCATTCCCGCCAGCGGAAGCGGCGGTAATAGCTTCGGCGGCTTTTTTTGCATTCATTAATCCCCAACCTGTTTCGGCATCGGGACCATTTGCTGCAACATCATCTGAAGTGTGCAAAGCCAACCCTTTTAAAGTAGCCGCTTTCATAAATTGTCCGTTCAAGTTATTAAAATGTTCCTGTAACAAAAGTAAAGTGCCTGCTACATTGGGCGAGGACATAGAGGTTCCAGTTAAGTTTCCATAGGCATTATCTGAGGTTTGGAGACAGGAATAGAGATTTGTGCCATTTCCCATAATATCCGGTTTTATTCTGTAATCGTCTGTCGGACCTTCACTGCTACTTGCATTTCTGCTAACGGAATTAAGGCTTCCATCAGGATTTATGATGGCATCATTGCCATTGGCAACCACCATATTATTTTTTGAAGTGGAGGTTCCATTCAATTTATCAAAGGCAACCTGTCCATCCAAAGGAGCGCCATTCGCAGTATTATTGGCCCCATCATTTCCGGCGGAATTCACCATTAAATAATAAGGAGCGTTATACATTAAATTATCCCAATCGCGGGCATCTTCACGGTACGCGCCAAACCATTGATCGGGTATTGATGCCGCTTGGTAACCATAAGAATGGTTCGATATCAACATACCATTTGCCGCCGCGGCCGTTGCTTCCGCAAGGTCATTATTCCATTCGTTGGTTCTTGCGTTTCCCTGCCACGCCATTCCTTTTGAAGCGGCTACAAAACCTGAGGCCACAATGGTTCCCGTAACGTGCTGGGAGTGAAAGCTGTTTCCATTAAGACCAGTCACCCCATCATTAATAGTTACTCTATTATTTCCGCCAGGACCATCAAATTCCTGATGAGTCAATCGGACGGGACCGCCGTCCCAAACATAGGCAGTTAAGTTGTCCCCATTGACATTAAGACCAAGCCCGCCTCCCGTATTCAAATAATTTGCTCTAGTAGATATTGCTGCATTCACATTATTCAAAGAAAAATATATAGGAGTGCCATCTTCAGCAATTTTTTTTAGTTCATCAAAGGAACCATCAGGATAATATTTTTTGATAGGAATATTATTCCGATAAGCATAGGCGTCTGCTTCTAGTTTTTCACGGGCATATTGTTGTGAATATTGTTTAGATAAATCCGTAAGTTTAGTTAAATCATAATTACTGATAATGGCCCCAACCTGCTGTTTATTTTGGGAAATCGCCAAAAGAGAAAAATTGAGAACAAAGAAAAAAGTTAGCATCAAGCGGTAGAATCCGAAAGGCCTACCTGTATATAATGATATCATACCTGAAGTATTTGGTAAACAATTAATTATGAAAGCATTAAAAATCCAACAAAAAAGTTAAAGGGCAAAAAAAAAACCATTTTAAATTTATTAAAATGGTTTTTTTGTAGAAATTACCTTTTATTGCTTATCCCCCAAAATCATCAAATCGAATATTCTCATCTGGTATCCCAAAGTCTTCTCCCATTTTTTGAACGGCTTGGTTCATTAATGGTGGACCGCAGAAATAAAGTTCAATATCTTCGGGGGCTTCATGTTTGCTCAAATAGTTATCGATAACCACTTGGTGAATGAAGCCAACAAAACCATCTCCAGCTTCGTCGTTTATGTCTTTTTTCACTTTCCAATTGTCTTCTTCCGCAGGTTCTGACAATGCGAGATAGAATTTAAAATTCGGGAATTCATTTTCCAATTCCTTAAAGTGATCTAAGTAAAAAAGTTCCCGTTTGGAACGTCCCCCATACCAGTACGTAACTTTACGGCCGGTTTTTAAGGTTTTGAAAAGATGGTAAAGATGCGATCGCATTGGTGCCATCCCTGCTCCACCGCCAACGTACAACATTTCGGCATCGGAAGGATTGATGAAAAATTCGCCATAAGGACCGGAAATAACAACTTTATCTCCTTCCTTACAATTAAAAATGAAGGAGGAAGCAATGCCCGGGTTTACGTTCATCCATCCGCCTTTTGCGCGATCAAATGGTGGAGTTGCAATTCTAACATTCAACATAATTTCTCGCCCTTCGGCAGGATATGATGCCATTGAATAGGCTCGCTCCACGGTTTCGTTATTTTTCATTACCAAGGGCCACAGTTTAAACTTATCCCACTCATCCTGGAATTTATCCGGACGATCGTGCTCTTCGGGGTGGGCGGTAATGTCCATATCCTCAAATTTCACTTCGCATGGAGGGATTTCAATCTGAATATAACCCCCGCCTTGTAATTCATATCCTCGGGAATTTCAACTACAAATTCCTTGATAAAGGAAGCAACGTTATAGTTTCTTTTAACAACGGCATCCCATTTCTTAATTCCGAAGACTTCCTCGGGAATATGGATATTCATATCCTGTTTTACCTTTACTTGGCAGGATAGACGTGCGCCTTCTTTCAATTCCTTTCGGGTGAAATGCGGCGTTTCTGTCGGCAATGCTTCGCCACCACCAGATAGCACGTGACATTCACATTGAATACATGTTCCACCACCACCACAAGCAGATGGAAGGAAAATTTTTTCACCTCCCAAAGTGGAAAGCAAGGTTCCGCCAGAGGGAACTTCAATTACTTTTTCGTCGTTAATGGTGATTTTTACCGGTCCGGAGGGAGCCAATTTTTCCTTGGTGAACAACAATAGCGCTACCAACAGTAAAGTGAGTATTAATAGTGCGATGACCGTTACGGCAATAACGCCAAGGGTGCTAATTTCTAAAAACATATTATTGTTTCGTTAGGGTTGAAATTTCAGAAATGGAAACCGCATCTGAAGTTTCTTCCTCTGAATTTTGTGTATTTTCATTTTGAATTTCCTGTGTCTCCATTCCCAAATTTGTTGGGTCCGAATCCAAGGATGGCTTCTTTTCATCACCGCCTGTAAGCATTCCGCCGAAGCTCATAAAACCAATTGCCATTAAACCGGTAATAATAAAAGTAATTCCCAACCCTCTTAGAGGTGCTGGAACATTTGAATATCGAATTTTTTCGCGAATGGCGGCAATGGCAAGAATAGCCAAAAACCAACCAATTCCGGAGCTAAAACCGTAGTTAAGCGCAAGCCCTAAAGTTGGAATATCACGTGACTGCATAAATAGCGAGCCTCCCAAAATAGCACAGTTTACTGCAATAAGCGGAAGGAATATACCCTAAGGAATTATAAAGTGAAGGCGAAAATTTTTCAACCACAATTTCTACCAATTGAACCATGGTCGCAATGGTTGCGATGAAAAGAATGAAGGAAAGGAACCCGAGATTATAATCGGCATATTCCGGCCCGAGCCATACCAAGGCACCATCTTTCAACAAATATTGATCCAAAAGCCAGTTGATAGGAACCGTAACGGTAAGTACAAAAATTACGGCGGCTCCAAGCCCCACGGCGGTGGAAACTTTTTTGAAACAGCAAGATAGGAGCACATTCCCAGAAACGTGGCAAATATCATATTGTCTATAAAGATCGATTTAAAAAATAATTCTACGTGTTCCATTTGTTTTAGTATTCAGTTTACAGTTGCAGTTTACAGTTGCAATATTATTGATTACTGCGAGTGTAAACTGCGACTTAATTTTATTCCTCAATTAATTCTTTGTTTCTGGAGCGCTGCACCCAAATAATGATTCCGATTACGATAAGTGCCATCGGTGAAAGCAACATAAACCCATTGTTTTCATAACCTAGGGCATACAATCCGGTTTTTTCAATCGGGTCTCCCAAAACCTTGAAACCCAATAGTGTCCCGGAACCCAAAAGTTCGCGGAAGAAACCTACAATAATCAAAATAAGTCCGTAGCCTGCGGCATTTCCTATTCCATCCAGGAAGGAGCGCCAAGGTTTGTTACCCAACGCAAAGGCTTCAAAACGGCCCATAATAATACAGTTGGTAATAATAAGCCCAATAAATACAGAAAGCTGCTTGCTTAATGTGTAAGCGAAGGCCTTCAAAACTTGGTCAACCACAATTACAAGTGCTGCAACAATTACCAGTTGCGCTATGATTCGGATTTTTCCGGGAATAACATTCCGCAACAATGAAATTACCACATTCCCAATCCCCAATACAACCATTACCGAAAGTGCCATTACGATGGAGGCTTTTAACTGTGCGGTAATTGCCAATGCCGAACAAATTCCCAAAACCTGAATGGTTATCGGGTTGTTATCGGCCAACGGGATCCAAAATCAATTTGCTGTCTTTTTTTGAAAGTAGTGCCATAATTTTTTAGTATTTGGTTGCCATTAAAATAACAATCCTATATTATTGAATAGTATTGGCGGCTGGCATAGCATCCTCCGTAACATTCTGTTTTTCGTTTAATTTTTTCAGGTAGGGAATATATTGGGCCATATCCTTTTTTATCATTGCGGTAACTCCATTACCCGTAATGGTTGCACCGGCAAGGGCGTCGACCTTTTGGTCATTTTTTCTTTCGTTCAAGGGGTCGTTGTTACCTTTCGCAATGGTAATTCCTTTAAACACATCATTGTCCAGGATAGCTTCACCCTTAAAGTCGTCCATAAAGTAACGCTCCTTTATGTTCGCGCCAAGACCGGGGGTTTCACCTTTATGGTCGAAATAAACTCCCTGTACCACAAAATCTTTGTTTACCGAAACATATCCCCAGATAGCATCCCAAAGACCTTTCCCGCGCATCGGGATTATATATAGCGTTTCGCCATCTTTTTCACCTATAAAAAGGGGAAGTTTTCTGTGATAATCGGAATCATCCTTTGCTTTGGATTCTTCTTTTTTAAGGTCAATTAAAAATGCTTTGGGATCGTCATACACCGAATCGCCCTGTATCACCAATTGTTCTTTATGTATTGGTGAAAAACCTCTTCTACTTTATTTGTTGGGATAAAAGTTACATCGCCGGCTCCTTCATTCTCATTAATTCCCATTGCGTAAAGGATATTCTGTTGCTTTTCGAAACGTTCATTTTCCGCAATCTTACTGTGCAGTCCTTGTGCTACTCCGGCCAAAAGGCTACCCACAACCAATACCATAATTACCGAAAACAGTATTGTATAGCTATTCTTATCAGTAAACTTTGCCATGATTATGCGGTTTTAACTTTTAATCGTTTCATTCTTTTCTTAATATTTCCCTGAATTACATAATGGTCAATGGTTGGGGCAAAAACGTTCAACAACAATATTGAAAGCATAAATCCTTCTGGATAAGCTGGGATTGAAAACCCGTATCATCACGCCCATAAAACCAATTAAAAATCCATATATCCATTTTCCTTTGTTGGTCTGTGAAGCGGTAACGGGTCGGTTGCCATATAAACAATTGCGAAAGCGGCGCTACCAATAATTAAATGGTGCCAAAATGGCTCGCTCATCAATCCATAAAATTTACTTCCGTCCTCGATCCATCCGGCATCTACTATTCCATTAAAGATAAGTGCCATTACAAGCGCACCAACCACTGCGGAAAGCATAATACGCCAGCTACCCATTTTGGTAAAAATTAAAAATAAGGCTCCGAGAATAATCAAAAACGTAGATGTTTCCCCAACGGAGCCGGGAATAAAGCCCCAAAACATGTCCCAAGTACTATAAACGGGGTCACTATTTGCGGCAAGAGTTCCCAAAATAGTTTCTCCAGAAATTGCATCCGGCTGTGCAGCCATTGCCTTGGCACCGTGTACCCAAACCTTGTCGCCACTCATCCAAGTAGGATATGCGAAGAACAAAAAGGCGCGGATGGTAAGTGCGGGATTCAATATATTCATTCCCGTACCACCAAAAACTTCTTTCCCGATCACAACACCAAATATCACTGCAACGGCAAGCATCCACAATGGAATATCAATAGGAACGATTAATGGCACCAACATTCCTGTTACCAAATACCCTTCCTCTACTTCGTGTTTTTTAATAATGGCGAAAATAAATTCCACCCCAAGACCTACTACGTAACTAACAATTACCAAAGGCAATACAGTCCAGCAGCCCATTATAAAATTATCCCAAGTGAAGAAATTTTGTAATGGTGCAGCACGTAAGCTATTATCTATAGCGGCATAATGCTGGTAGCCAGCATTGAATATCCCAAAAATAAGACACGGAACCAAAGCGAGAATCACGATATTCATCGTTCGCTTTAAATCATCGGCGGCGCGTACGTGGGACCCAGAATGCGTAGTTTCATTCGGGGTGTACAAAAAAGTGTGCAATGCGTTGAAGGCAGGGGCCATTTTTGTACCCTTGTATTTTTCCTTCAGCTTATGTAAATTTTGTTTCAATGCCATATACTACGTATTTTTCATTTTTTCAAAATGAATAATTATCCAATTTCTTTATACATTAAATCGAGACCGTTCCTAATAATTTGTTGGTGCGGTTGTTTACTCACACATACAAATTCGGTCAGTGCAAAATCTTCCGGAGCAACTTCATACATTCCCAAAGCTTCCATGGCATCCAGATCCTGCACCATACACGCTTTCAGTATTTGCATCGGATAAATGTCCAATGGAAATACTTCCTCATAATTACCAGTAACCACAAAAGCACGGTGCTCACCATTGGTATTGGTATCCAGTTCGTATTTTTTATTCGGGTTTAGCCACGAAAAGGTAAGCGCACGTGAAGTTGATATTTTATTGAAAACTGGCTTGTTCCATCCAAAAAATTCATAATCGTCTCCTTCCGGAATAACTGTTACCGTATTGTTATAATACCCCATATGCCCTTTCGGGGAAGTCTTTATGCCCGTAAGCACATCGCCATTTATTACCCTAACGTTTTCCTCATCAAGACCGGAATCGTAGAGAAAGGTAGAAACCTCAGCGCCAATACGGGTTCTATAATATTTTGGGGTTTTAACCGAAGAACCTGCCAAGGCAATAATGCGTTCCGCATTGAATTTACCCGTAAGAAGCAGCTCCCCGATAATCACCAAATCCTGTGGAGTTACCGTCCACACAACTTCATTTTTATTTATAGGGCTGATTTTATTTATCTGTGTGCCCACATTTCCTGCGGGATGCGGACCTGAAACGGTATGCAATTCAATATCCTTCAATCCTTTAAAAGGAGAAACACCATTAGGAGCTATGCCTACGTGTACTTTCCCTGCAGTGAGTTTGGAAAGTGCGGTAACCGCTGCCTGTAATTCCTTTTCTTTATTTGAAAGCGAAAAGTCATAATCATTCGCAAGAGGCGCCGTAGCGTTCGCTGATATGAAGATAGCCTTTGGCTCAATTTCAGTATTGGCAATTACGGCATAGGGCCGTTGCATTATAAATGGCCAACAACCAGATTCCAACAGGCGAGCCTTTAGGGCTTCGGGCGTTGCGGAATTTGGGTCCATGGTGCCAAAATCCTTAAAAGTATCCTGCGCATCGGCTTCTATCACGATTTCCGTAATAACACGTTTCGCGCCCCGTTCAATTTTGATCAGGGTGCCGCTAACGGGAGAGGCAAACTTAATTTCCTCATTACTTTTGGAATAGAATACAGTATCGCCAGCTTGTAGTTTTTCACCCTCCTTTACTACCATTTTTGGAGTAATGAGGTGAAATTCTGATGGCCGAATGGCGAAGGTTCGGGAGCGTGGTGCGCTGGAAAGGGTTTTATCTGCTTCCCCCTTTAACTTAATGGTAAGACCTTTCTTAATCTTAATGTCTTTGGACATACAATTATGTGGTATTATTAGTGTCTTTTTAGCCCCCTTTCGGAGCCAGAAAAGTATAGGCAGGGAAAAAGGGAGTGCAAATTTATAAATTTAAAATTCCAATGCACAATAAATGGTTATAATTTTATATGTTAAAGTGCACTCTATATTTGAATTTATGAGCTTTAAATTCTTACGCATTCAAATTCGAAAAAGTGATGGGCATAAAATTTGAGTATCTTAGCAATCTAAATCAATAGTATGTTTAAAATTCCGTCTTACCACTTTTATCTCTTTTTTGGTCTTTATTTTGCACAACCTTCGCCCAAGTAACTCAAAAAATAGAACCTTCCTATATTAGCACCATCCAGTTTGACGGTGCAACGCCACAAAGCCAGTTACCCATTATCCCAGCTCGGGGGAAGGCTTCATCTTTCCTTTGATGCCCTAAACGGCGAAGAGGAAGATTTCTATTACACAATAACACATCACAATTTTGACTGGACTCCAAGCGACCTTTCAAAAAGTGAATATATAGACGGATTTGACGATGTGCGTATTACCAATTATACAAATTCGGTGAATTCGCTTCAAATCTATTCGCATTACGATCTTATAATCCCAAATGAAGACACCCGTGCCATTGAAAAAAGCGGAAATTATTTATTGAGCATATTTACGGATGATGGCGAACTTATTTTCACCAGGAAATTTATGGTAATTGAGGAAATCGCCACCGTGGGCGTAGAAATAAAACGCGCGCGAAACTTAAAGGTAATCGAAGAAAAACAAGTGGTGCAATTCGCTATAAACTCTCCAAATCTGTTACTGATAAATCCGAAACAGACGGTAAAGACGTTGGTGATGCAAAACAGCAATCTAAAAACGGCTATCAAAGACCTCGTTCCACAATACACTTTGGGCAATGAGCTGATTTACAAATACGATACAGAAGCTGCCTTTGGCGGTGGAAACGAATTTTTGGCTTTTGACAATAAGGATGAACGCGCCGCCGCCAACGGAATCAGATCCGTTGCCCTGACCGATATTTATGAGAATTTTCTATTTACCGATATTCCGCGCTATAACAGACCCTATACATACAATCCCGATATAAACGGAAATTTTGTGGTTAGAAATTTAGATGCCCAAAACTCAGATATTGAAGCGGAATATGTACGGATGCATTTCAACCTTCAATATTATGATGACCTTGGCGATAAGGAATTACACATATATGGAAATTTCAATAATTGGACTATAGATGGCAGCACGTATATGAAATACAACCCACAAACCGACACCTACCAAAATGCGCGTTTGTTTAAACAGGGGTATTACAATTACAAATATGTGTTGGTAAATCGTGACGGCACTATTGATGGCGGCGCAGTGAGTGGTGATTTTTGGCAAACGGAAAATGAATACACCGTTTTGGTTTACTATCGGGATTTGGGAGGACGTTACGATCGAATAATAGGAATGGGCCAGGCCAATTCAAGAAATATCACCAGTAATTGAGAGGTTTTTTGAAACAATAATTTTTTTTCGATACTGGATTTTTTTTGAAAACCAATTTCAATTCTTACTACTTTAGTGGTTGATGAAAGAAAAGAAAATTACCAAAACCATCGAGAGGGAATCATTGCGATACCGTGGAACGGAATGTCTAAATTGTGGGCAGCCGCTGGATGTGAGCGATGTTTACTGCCCGTATTGTTCCCAAAAAAACACCCACAAACAGCTTACGGTAAAAGATTTTCTGCTTGAGTTTTTGAGCAGCATTCTCGTTTATGATTCGCGGCTTCGAAATACCTTAAAAGATTTGCTTTTCCGGCCAGGAGTCATTACCCGGAATTACGTAAAGGGACAGCGGTTAAAGTACGCCAACCCATTTCGATTTTTTTTAAGCGTCTCCATTATTTACTTTTTGGTACAGGGTGCGATTGGGGTATTTGATCCATCGGAAAAAAGCAATTTATTGAATATTGAAGCTGATCCGCAAATGAACGATTCCGTCGTTAAGATGTTGGAGGCCAACCAAAAAGATTTTCCCGATGACGAAAACCTGCAAAAGGCGACGGGATATTATAAGGATTTTACCCAAAAATACGATTCCATAAAAGAGAAAAAGAAAATAGAATCCCATCTTTTTACCGAAGCCCAATTGGATAGTCTGCCGTTTTTTGAAAGTTACAAGGAACGGTTTTCCACCTACAACGATTTCTACGATTCAAGTAAAATAAAAAATTCAAAAATAGCCCTCGATAGTCTTCACCACAAACCAACACGCTTTAACAAATGGTTGTATTCACGCCTTCCGGCTATTGATAAAATTCAAAAAAGCCCTTTTGCTTTCCTTCAATATTTAATGGCGAAAATTCCATTTTTCCTGTTCTTTTTTACGCCATTTTTTGCCTTTTTCTTTTTATTGCTGTATTCCAATAAAAAGCACACCTATATGGAACATATGATTTTTATCTTCCATATTTTCAGCTTCGTGTTTTTGGGAATGCTCATTTTTACCATTCCCGATCTTCTTTTAAATACCCAATTTTTTATTAGTGTGCTATTTTTGCTCCTGGGCCCTTTTTATTTTTATAAGGCTCTTCGCAATTTTTATAAGCAGAGCAGAATAATAACATTAATAAAATTCGTAATTTTAAACATTGTGTTTTTATTCGGGTTCGGAACGGCCGCCCTACTTTTCGTGATCGCGAGCGCAGCAATGTATTAATATGGTACAACAGGTAACACAGGGAATAAAAATCTCGGTAAAAACCGAGTTTGATGGCACATTTTACAAAAACCGTAAAATGCAGTTTGCCTTTGCCTATACCGTAACCATTGAAAACCAAAGCAAGGATACCGTACAATTAACTTCCCGCCACTGGAAAATAAAAGACTCCCTTAACCGAACCGAAATTGTGGAGGGCGAAGGTGTAATAGGCCAAAAGCCCATTTTGCTTCCCGGTGAAAAACACTCTTACACCAGTGGCTGCCTGCTTATGTCGCCATTTGGGTCGATGCGCGGATATTATAATATGGTGAATTTTGCCAGCACCCGAAGATTCCGGGTTTCCATTCCACTTTTCAATCTTGGGGCGCCCTTTTCAATGAATTGAAATCGCTTCCGAAGGTTTTTTTCTGATTAAATATTTAAGACTGCGCTACTATTATCTCCCGCCTGCAAATCCTCATAATCCATTTTTATTTTGTTTCCTTTTTTGATTATTTGCGTAATGCTCTTGGTTTTCACATACACGCGATCCATTACTAAATTGCTGCTTATGTCACCCTCGCCACCGGTTTTATGGAAATTTAACAACGCCGCTGGGGAAGGATTTGAATTTTGCATTAAAAATTCAGAAAACCATTCTTCCCGTTTATTGCTCAAAGGTTTCGGATATAATGGCGAAGAAGACCAAATTTGCGGTGCGAGCGGTTCTTCTGAAAAATGATAATCCGTTCCATCCCATACCAATTGAAACAATTGCACCTCCTTTCCCCATTCAACCAAAACAGCCGTGAAAGGTTCTATTTCGTTGAAATCATAATTTGCTATTTCGGCTTTTAAAATTTCAGCTTTCAATAAATCTTTTACTACTACTCCCCTACTTTTTCTGTAAAAAGACTTTCTTTGGTGAGCCACGAAACCCCCATTCATCAAACAGACAATTCGTTTTTTATCACTCGCACCAATCCAAGTTCCTCCGGCCACGGCATCTTTTGGATAAAGCAATCTTGCGCCTTCCTCATCATAAATTTCTGGCGGAAAAGTTTCCCTTCCCGGAGCTTCATCTCGATTGGTAGTGAGTATAAAATCGCGGTTTGATTTTGGGATAAAAGTTATTGTGCACATTAGCTAAGATTGAAATTTCCAATTACAAGCACCAAATTCCAAATAAATTTCAAATAACAAGCACCAAATTCCAAACTAATTCTAAACATCAAAATTTCCAATAAATTTCAAATCCCCATTATGGAATTTGGAATTTCAAGGTTTAGTGCTTTTATTTCAAGGTTTGATACTTTCATTTTCAAGGTTTGCTCCTTCCATTTTTGTACCTTTGCAATCTTCATAAATAAAAAAATAAAAAGTTATGGGAAATGGATTTTTTGAAGTGCCTTTGGCAGTAAATGAACCAATAAAAAGTTACGAGCCCGGCTCTCCGGAACGAAAGGAAGTGCTTGAAACGTATAAAAAAATGTATGATTCAAAAGTGGAAGTGCCTTTGTTCATAAACGGGAAAGAAGTAAAAACGAAGGATACTGCTACTATGTCTCCGCCGCATGACCACAAACACGTTTTGGGAACCTACCATAAAGCTACCAAAAAAAATGTTGAAGAAGCTATTTCGACAGCTTTGGAAGCTAGAAAAAAATGGGCAGAAATGCCGTGGCAACAGCGGGCAGGAATTTTTCTACGTGCCGCTGAACTTATTGCGGGGCCATACCGGGCAAAAATTAATGCGGCAACTATGCTTGCGCAGTCAAAAAATATATATCAGGCCGAGATAGATTCCGCCTGTGAATTGATTGATTTTCTGCGTTTCAACGTACAATATATGACGGAGATTTACGCCGAGCAGCCCGAGTCTACTTCAGCTGCTTGGAACAGGCTTGAATACAGACCTTTGGAAGGTTTTGTTTATGCAATTACTCCTTTCAACTTTACCGCCATAGCAGGAAATCTTCCAGCGAGCGCAGCTTTAATGGGCAACGTAGTTATTTGGAAACCCAGCGATAGCCAAGTTTATTCAGCAAAAGTTATTTTGGATGTTTTCCGTGAAGCAGGAGTTCCAGCGGGCGTAATAAATATGGTGATGGGTGATCCTGTGATGATTACCGATACTGTATTGGCAAGTCCTGATTTTTCTGGAATCCATTTTACTGGTTCTACCCAAGTTTTCAAAAACATTTGGCAGCAAATAGGAAATAACATCCACACCTATAAAACATATCCGCGAATTGTTGGCGAAACAGGTGGGAAAGATTTTATTGTTGCTCATAAATCTGCCAATCCAAAACAGGTGGCAACAGCAATTTCCCGGGGCGCTTTTGAATTCCAGGGACAAAAATGTAGTGCCGCGAGTAGATGCTATATTTCAGAAAGTATTTGGGACGATGTGAAAAATGATTTGGTGGCGGACATCAATACTTTTAAAATGGGCTCCCCAGAAAATATGGAAAACTTCATTACGGCAGTAATCCACGAAGGTTCATTTGATAAACTCGCCAGTTATATAGACGATGCCAAGAAGGACAAAAACGTAGAAATAATTGCTGGTGGAAATTACGATAAGAGCAAAGGTTACTTTATTGAACCTACCGTGATTGTTGTGAAAGATCCAAAGTACAAGACTATGTGCACGGAACTTTTTGGACCCGTAGTAACTATTTATGTCTATAAGGACAAGGATTGGAACGAGACCTTGCATTTAGTAGATGAGACCAGCGAATATGCCTTAACGGGCGCGGTTTTTAGCGAAGACCGTTACGCACTTGAAGAAGCAATCGGTGTTTTACAAAATGCTGCCGGTAACTTCTACATAAACGATAAGCCTACAGGAGCCGTGGTTGGCCAACAGCCATTTGGTGGTGCACGCGCCAGTGGAACCAATGACAAAGCGGGCAGCAAACTAAACCTTTATCGATGGATTTCTCCACGAATGGTTAAGGAAACTTTTGTTTCACCAACGGATTACCGATACCCGTTTTTAGGTTAGAAAGACTCTTTCAACATAAAAAAAATCCCGATTTGCATCGGGATTTTTTTATTTCAAGATTTATCGGTTTTATTCGTAATCCTTGTTTTCATTTACAGCGGCGTGCTGTGAATTCAACGCCAGATTATCTGCCGTAACCAACATAACCACCAAACTCAAATTGGAATAGTTATATTCAGAAGGTACTTGAATGGAATAATTTTTTGCAAACTCGGTAAATGCAGGAGTTGCTGGAATGTTATCGCCCAAAACTGCAGAAAGCGACTTGCGCAATGTATGATTGTGAATGTAATTAGGAATAGGATCTCCCATATTATGAAAAGGACTCAATGGGTCTTCATCATAATAATTGGCCTGATCGTGGATTAACCCATTTTCCAATAGATATACCACCAATTTATTTCCTTGGGCCAATTCATTCTCAGACATAAGTTTAACGTCAACTGTAAGCGTGGAACCCGATAATTGCGATTTTAAGGCAATACCCGTGCTCGTTTCCTCGCCAGCCATTGGCAAAACATCGCCGGGACTGTAGGGGGCATTCCATTTTATTGTTCTATTTATACGTCCGCCGGGAAGGCCATAAACCTCAAATTGATCCGTTAAAATATCCACATCCTCAAATTTGTAAGGGTCGGGAGTACTTCCATCGTCATGTATTGCAACCACCGAAATATATGGGGTTAACTCCTCCACGGCAGTGATGGCACCCGCAACCGCAGGGCAATAGCCGCACCAAGTACCGGTGTAATCTTCAAGAACAACTTTCCGTTTTGGAATAAAGATTGAAAATTCTTTTGTTTCGGTTGTAAAACTTTCCCCCTCAGCTTCAAACTTTGCATACACCTCAAAATTTCCAGAAGCTGTAGATGAATAGGTGTTTCCCGTAATTTCTAAATCATTCACAAAAAACGTGGCTTCCGAAGCAGTATTATTTCCATCGGCATCCAACAGACCAAATGTTATCGTTTGGTTTCTCAACGCCCGCGGAACGTCTATAGTAATTACCCTTTCCGCAGGATCTACTACATTAAAATCCAATGTATTGCTGGTAACGTCATCATAAACCGCTTTTACAATGTAGGCTCCTTTTCCTGTGAATGTATAGGATGAACCGGGGATTTCAGTGTCATTGACAAAAAATTGCGCGGCGGAAGTATAATCCATACTATCACTACCTTTAAGGGTGAAATTAATTTCTTCATTTGGCAGCAATACTGGGTCATTTGCATCACTGCTAAGTTCCAAAACCAAGGTAGATTGGGGGGACCCGATGGGATCCTCGCTTTTACTGCACGAAAAAACGGCGAGCACAGTAACGATAAATAAAGAAATTTTAAATAGGGATTTGTTTTTCATTTGAACACATTTTTGGGGAAGATGTAACGCCTTTGGGAAACATTTCTATTTTTTCCGATTTCATAATTTACACGGTATCAATACCGCTAAAGGGTGCTAATATAACTTATTTCAAAAAAAAGCTACCACTTTCGAATGTTAAATCCATAACTTTAAAGGTCGTATAAATGAGATTTTATTAAAAAAAACTTAATATTGTTGCTATTAAATAATTCTATCAAATTTCTTTTATGAAAAAAATACTCCCCCTGCTAGCTTTAATGATTTCCATTACCGCTTTTTCACAAAGTCAATTACCGAAAATAGATTTGGCTACCATCGATGGGCAAACAATAAATTCCAAAGAGCTTTCCAAACCGGACAAAGTTGTTGTAGTATCCCTATGGGCAACTTGGTGCGTACCATGTTTAAAGGAATTGGATGCAATAAGCGAAGTGTACCAAGATTGGCAAGACGAAACAAACGTGGAACTGTATGCAATTTCGGTGGATGACAGCCGAACGGTAAAAAGGGTAAAACCACTAATTAACGGCAAAGGTTGGGATTACACCATATTATTGGACGAAAACAACGATTTTAAACGTGCCCTCGGCGCGGCGACCGTACCGCTCACCTTATTGGTAAAAAACAATGAAATTGTTTACAGACATTCCGGCTACAGCCCCGGCTCCGAGATGGAACTTTACGAAAAGATAAAGGAATTCTCCAATTAAAATAAAATAAACCAACCAACTTTATAGAATGAAAAAACTCATTTTAGGCGCCTTTATGTTTATGGGCGCCATCGCCTTTTCGCAGGACAGCGGCTACTTTTTTGGAGGCCTCGAATCAAATTTGCAGTGGCTTTTAGATGATGACGGACTTGACTTTAAAGCTCCCGAAGATCAATTTAGGGCTAACAATTATTTTCAGCTTAACTATACTTTAGGCAAATTCACGGCAGGGGTTCAATACGAATCTTATGTTCCCGCTGCATTGTTGGATTACGCTCCGGTCTATGATGGTGAAAATGGAATCGGCACCTATTATTTAAATTTTAAGACCGAAAACCTTGACGTTACCGGTGGTTATTTCTATGAACAATTTGGCAGCGGACTAATTCTTAGAAGTTGGGAAGACCGCCAATTGGGAATTAACAATGCTATTAAAGGAATTCGAGTGAAGTTTACACCTATTGAAAGTTTAGATATTACGGGTGTTTACGGCCAACAACGAAATGGTTTCGATGTTTCTGAAGGCGTTCTTCAAGGTGTTGATGCCAACCTTAATATAACGGACCTTTTGAAAGTGGATGCCGTTGATGTAACATTGGGCGCAAGTTATGTAGGAAGATACCAAACCAATAATAATAACGATTCCATTCCAGCAAATGTGGGTGCTTACGGTGGTCGGCTGGATTTTGTAATTCAAAATTTTTATGGTGGGATTGAAGCAATTACAAAAGATCCCGATGTAATTGTAAATGAAGAAATTATTACTTCACCCCAACTTTTTGATGGAACGGCATTGCAGGTAAATATGGGATATGCCCAAAAAGGATTGGGAATAAATTCAACTTTTAGAAGGCTTGAAAACTTCAGTTTTTATTCAGATAGATATGCCGAGGGAAATCTTTATAACCAACAAATTGTAAATTATGTTCCCGC
Source organism: uncultured Flavobacteriaceae bacterium (assembly GCA_963839235.1). Lineage (GTDB taxonomy): Bacteria > Bacteroidota > Bacteroidia > Flavobacteriales > Flavobacteriaceae > Aequorivita. The sequence goes on from CAWITX010000004.1 coordinate 149,700, forward strand.
TCTCACAAAACAGCACGATTATTTGCTTTCCAATATTTACGTTTACAGCGCACAGCCGCGGCTTATCGCCAATAATCCGTTGGAAAATCGTGCCGGTGAAGTAGGCACGCAGGTGGATGTGTATTATTCCTTCGATAAGGAATCCGTTTTGGGAAAAGTGGGAACCAAACTCGCGGGTAACTTTTCATATTGGGCAGGACTGGACGCTACTTTTAATGTAGAAGAACAAACATACGATGCCAAGTTTATTGGTGATGGCAACAGGTATTTTCGTGACTTGAATCTTGAAATAAAGAACAGATGGTCTTCAAAATGGAGTACGGTGGCAACCTTTCAGGATGTTATTATTGATAAGGGAATTGCCGAAGGTGGGCCGTTGGGCTTGGAAGAAATTCGTGCGCAAATTGCGGTTGCGGAAGGAACGCGCAGGTTCGAGGGCGGGAAGGCGCTTCGGTTGGAACTTCAGCATCTTTGGACCCAAAAGGACAGAAAAAATTGGGCCGCCGGAGTTTTGGAATACAACTTCAACCCAGCCCTGACTCTATACGCCGCTGATTCCTGGAATTATGGTGGCGAGGACGAAATTCACTATTACAGCTTCGGCGGAAGTTATTCCAAAGGCAGAACACGTTTCGCCCTTAATTACGGAAGACAACGCGGGGGGCTTATCTGCGTTGGCGGAGTGTGTAGGTTTGTTTCGGAAAATAACGGTTTTACAGCAAATTTGGCGGTTACCTTTTAAGTAGAAAAGACTTTGCATAAAAAAGCCCGGAAGCAATTGATGCTTCCGGGCTTTTTACTTTTTAGAAAAAGTGCTATTTCACAACCACTTTAGTTACCTGTGATTGTCCCATTTTATTTTGGAACTTGCAGATATAAGTTTGTGCACTTAAATCAGACATATTCACCAATTGTCTTCCTACTTCAAGTTGTTGGTTTTTCACCAATCTTCCCTGTATATCATAAACAGCAAGTTGTAATGGCTCATTTACATCCAATACCATTTCACCGTTAATTACTGTGGATTGCATGCTGAAATTCAATTTATTTGAATCGGCTACTCCCAAGGTCGGGTCATAGCGATAAGTAAAGGTTAAGTCATCACCAATCTCATTTCCACCACCATCAACTTGGTATAATCTGAAAATGTAATCCTCCACTTGGCTACCTCCCAAAAATTGAAGAAAATGATCGCCAACCGAAGTTTGATGCTCTCCTGGCTGAATGGTTATAGGTGCATCCAGCGGGTACTTAAACCCTTCAATAAGCCCTGTATAGCAGTTTCCGAAACACAATTCCATATTGGTTCCATCGGCATTTATGGCATCAACAAATTCTATCATCATGTTTATGGGTGTAGCGGCATCGTTATATACCCAAAATTTCAAGTTACCATCCGGGTCACCAAAACCTGAAAAAATAACAGTTTCTCCATCAACTATGGCATCACCACCATGGGTTTCAAATCGAAATTGCGCATTGGCACAAAAACCGGCCAAGAACAAACTCAAAAAAAGTAATCTAAATTTCATTTTTTTTAAATTAAAGGTTAATTTCCATTCACTAAGTGTGGCAAAAGTAGGCATAAAAACAGAGAGAATCAACACATTTGATTTTATAACTTACACAGAAATGAATAATTCACTATCAATTTTACATTTTTTTGGTTCGCTCATTGATAAATTCCACAATAAATTTAACTTTTATACCCATAATTTCTAATTTGATGCTATTGCTTTAATATTTAAAAGTTTAACTTTGTGACTTATCGAAATTCTAATTTTATAATCAAATCTCACAATCATGTTTAAAAAATTACCCCTAAGCTTAATTGGCGTATTGTTTGCTTTTGCCTCTTACGGCCAAACAATTGTTTCTACAAGCCCCGAAAACCAAAATGCAATCCTTGAGGAATTTACAGGAATGCATTGTGTATTTTGTCCCGATGGCCACGCGGTTGCGAACGGTATAAAAGCTGCGCATCCCGATGATTTTTTTATCATTAACGTACATGAGGGAAGTTTATCAGTTCCCGCCGCAGGAGAGCCTGATTTCAGAACTCCTTGGGGATCCGCCCTTGCCTCTCAATCACAACGAAATGGATGGCCTACTGGCACCATTAACCGCCATGTATTTCCAGGGCGTGGTGTAGTTGCGGGAGCTACTGCAATGAGCAGAAGTTTTTGGAGTGTTTCTACCAATGAAACCATTGCAATAACTTCTGATGTGAATGTTGGAGTTGAGGCTACTATAGACGTTCAAACTAGGGTTATGACCGTTCATGTTGAAGCATACTATACCTCCGATAGCCCAGCAAGTACTAATATGCTGAATGTCGCATTACTTCAAAATAACACAAAAGGACCACAAACCGGTGGAAATATGGGTGATGAGTACGTGCACCAGCACCGTTTGGTAGATTTACTTACCGGGCAATGGGGCGAAGCCATCAATAATACAACAACTGGCTCCTTTGTTGATAGAACATATACCTATACCATTCCCGCCATGTACAACAACGTACCGGCAGAACTTGCCGATATGGAAATCGTAGCTTTTATCGCAAACACCCACCAAGAAATACCAACAGGTACCAACGCATTACCATCTTATACTGGCATCACAAATGCAAACGATGCTTACGTAAGGGAAGTAGCTGATATTGATCCTATCTGTAGCGATATGGTGGCTCCTAAAGTTGATATCCAAAACTTGGGGTCAGACCCAATCACTTCTTTGGAAATTACATATACCATTAATGGCGATGCAAACGTGTACAACTGGACTGGAAATATAACCGCGCTTCAAACGCAGACAATTGAGCTTCCAGCTGTAAACTTTACCCTTCAAGCATCAAATACTTTGGATATTTCTGTTCCAAATGATGATAACAACACCAATAATACTGGCTCTACTACTTTTGATGAAGCAGTGGGCGGTACAGGCACTGTTACTATGGAATTACATACCGATGCTTACGGAAGTGAGTGCAGATGGAACTTGAAGGACGGCGCCGGTAATATCGTTGATAACGGCGGGCCTTATGGCAACAATCAAACGATTTATAAAACTTTCCAACTGCCTGAAGATTGTTATTCCTTCAGTATTATAGATACCTATGGTGATGGTGGCGGAATGGTTAAGTTGACCGATTCTGATGGTACCCAAATTTTCTATACCAATGGAAATTACGGCTCTGGAAAAACAGGCGCATTTACCAGCAACGGTGTATTGGGCGTAGGTTCAAACGAGCTTTCAAACATTAGCTTATATCCTAACCCAGCAACTTCAATAATCAATTTGAGAAATGCTGAGAATGCCAACATTCAGGTGTACGATGTACTTGGAAAATTGATCCTTTCACAAAATAACATTTCAGCCGAACAGGAAATTAATGTTTCCCAATTACAAATGGGAACTTATTTTATGAAGATTGAAAAAGACAACTTTGTAACCACAAAAAGGTTCATAATCTCAAACTAACAAGTTCAAATTAAACTGAAAAAAACCCCGAAACTATTTCGGGGTTTTTTATTGACTATTTTTAACGGAAAAAAATTAAAATGAAATATTCCATCAGTAATGAAAAAGTTGTTTTCAACGACCATTATAAAATCCTTAAGGCAGATGTGACCTACGATTCCTTCGCGGGAAAAACCATAAAAACAAAACGGCTTGCTTTCGAAAGAGGCAATTCAGTGGCGATATTACTTTTTGAAAAAGACACACAAAGTTTACTTTTAACCAACCAATTTCGCTATCCGACCTGTAAAAATGGTGATGGCTGGATTTTGGAAATTCCCGCTGGATCAGTGGAAAAAGACGAAGCGCCAGATAAATGCGTACAAAGGGAAGTTATGGAAGAACTGGGTTACGAAATTAAAGAACCCCAATTGCTAACCACCTTTTACACCTCGCCGGGCGCCTCCACCGAAAGGATATTTCTCTTTTACGCAGAAGTTACCCAAAAGGACAAAACCGGAAATGGCGGAGGAAACGAAAATGAAACCGAGGACATACAACTTGTAAAAATTCCAGTTTCGGAAATTAAAAATAAAATTACAGAATTGATGGACGCCAAAACTATCCTCGCCCTGCAATGGTTTCTTCTGAAAGGGAGGATGTAGGAAGTAGTTTTTATGGATTAAAATATCGAACTTCGAACCTTAAACTTTAAACTTCAACGGAAGGTGCACCACACTTTTGGTATCAAAAAATTCCTCTTCAAAATACTCTGATAATGGAAAGACCGTCGCCTTCGGAAAATATTTCAACTCCTCCGCCAAGTTTCCACCTTTTAAATATAGAATGCCATTTTTGCGCTCGTGCTGGTTTTTTTTGGCGACTTTGCCGTTCACCCAATGCGCAAAAGTTTCCATCTGTGCTACAGCGCGGCTTACTATAAAATCGTATTTCCCCGCAATTTCCTCCACTCGAGCGTTGGTAGTTTTTACATTTTCCAGTTTTAAACCGGCCACAACTTCCTCTACTACTTTTATTTTCTTGCCGATACTATCCACCAAATGGAATTGCACCTCAGGAAATAAAATTGCCAGCGGAATACCCGGAAATCCTCCACCAGTGCCCACATCAAGTATCTGCGAATTAGGCTTAAACGCCTGCACTTTCGCAATTCCCAAGGAGTGGATTACATGCCGAAGATAAAGTTCATCTATATCCTTTCGGGAAACGACATTTATTTTCAGGTTCCAATCTTCGTACAATGAACGCATTAACTCAAATTGGGATTTCTGGTTTTCAGTTAATTCCGGGAAGTATTTTTGAAGAAGTTCCATATTTTCATTTGCCCACAAAAATAGGGCATCTTGCATAAATTTATAAGTTTAGGACTTTATTTTAGGGAGAAGATGCGTATTTTTGTTTTTTGCATTTATAAAATTTCTTCATAAATAATTCATTTTGAACCACAATCCCTTAACCTTTTCCAGAGTAGATACCGCAAAATTTTTCCGGACGTTGAATAAGCGCGTGAACGAGTATTTCAAGGAAAATGAAATTGAACGAACGGGCAATTGGAAACTACACCTTAAAACATTGGTTATGTTTTCATTGTACCTTACCCCCTATTTTTTAATGCTTACCCTTCATTTGCCTACTTGGGCACAACTTTTATTTACCATAATCATGGGCGTAGGGATGGCCGGCGTAGGAATGAACGTGATGCATGATGCGAACCACGGTTCCTATTCCTCAAAAAAATGGATAAACAAAATAATGGGCGGAAGTATGTACATTCTCGCCGGAAACGTCTACAACTGGCAGGTGCAGCATAACGTGCTCCACCATACCTATACCAATATTCACGGCCATGATGAAGATCTTGAAGCGGGCCGAATTCTTCGTTTCTCAAAGCATTCAAAATGGCATAGACTTCATAAATTCCAACATTTGTACAGCGTCTTTTTTTACGGACTATTGACTTTTAATTGGGTACTTACCACAGACTTTTTCCAGACCAAGCGCTATCTAGCCAGAAAATTATCTTACGGTAAGTTGCCTAAACCTATTACACAGTGGAGTATATTGGTAATTACCAAATTGATTTATATTTCGCTTTGGATTGTAATCCCTATTCTGTTTTTTAACATAGTTTGGTGGAAAATCCTTATCGGTTTTTTCATAATGCATTATGTTGCAGGGCTTATTTTGAGTATTGTTTTCCAATTGGCGCACGTGGTAGAGGATACCGAAATGATGCTGCCTGACGAAACTGGGACCATGAAAAATACTTGGGCAATACATCAACTTTTTACAACGGTGAATTTTTCTACCAAAAACAAATTGGTAAACTGGTACACTGGTGGCCTGAACCACCAAGTGGAACATCATATTTTTCCGAATATAAGCCACATTCACTATACGAAAATTTCCGAAATCGTAAAAAACACGACCAAGGAATTCAATTTACCTTACAAAGAATATAAAACCACCCGCAAGGCCCTCCTAGCCCATTTCAGGCATTTAAAGGAAATGGGTGTTAATCCTGCCCTATCAGCATAATTTATGGACCAAAGACTTTCAAAACGAGTGAACGAAATGGCTACCTCGGCCACGCTTGCCATGGCAGCAAAAACGAGGGAATTAAAGGAACAGGGCAAAGATATTATAGGCCTTAGCCTTGGCGAACCCGATTTTACGATTCCGGAATTTGTAAAGGAAGCTGCCATCCAAGCCATTAAGGACAATTACCATTCCTATAGTCCCGTCGATGGTTACGGGGATTTGAAACAGGCGATAATCACTAAATTCCAAAGAGATAATAATCTTACCTATAAGCCAAGCCAAATTGTTGTTTCAACCGGTGCAAAACAGTCGCTATTCAATTTAATGATGGTATTGCTGAATGAAGGCGATGAGGTTTTATTGCCAGCACCATACTGGGTTAGCTACGCCGATATCTGCAAGCTTGCGGGTGGAGTTCCAAAGGAAATTCCTACCAACATTGAAACAGATTTCAAAGTAACCGCAAAACAACTTGAAGCCGCCATAACCCCGGCCACCAAAATTATAATGTACAGTTCGCCCTGCAATCCAAGTGGCTCGGTGTACAGCAAAAAGGAACTTCGTGCCTTGGCGGATGTATTGGTAAAACATCCAGATATTATCGTTGTAAGTGATGAAATCTACGAACATATAAATTTTACCGGCGAACACGCATCTATGGCGCAGTTTGACGATATGTACGACAGGACGGTTGTCGTAAACGGCGTTTCAAAAGCATATTCCATGACCGGCTGGCGCATTGGCTACATTGGCGGGCCCGAATGGATTGCCCGCGCCTGCAATAAAATGCAGGGACAGGTAACCAGCGGCGCCAATTGTATTGCACAAAGAGCCACGATTACCGCTTTGGAAAATCCGCCAAGCAAAATAAAATATATGGTCGATGCTTTTAAGGATAGGCGGAAAACCATTCTAAAATTGCTGAATGAAATTGAAGGTTTTAAAACCAACGAACCGCAAGGCGCCTTCTATGTATTTCCGGATATTTCTTATTACTTCGGAAAAACTTTGCGCGGGAAATTTATAAATACCGCTTCAGATTTTTCACTTTTTTTATTGGAAGAAGCAGGCGTTGCAACCGTTACCGGTGAAGCTTTTGGAGATGCCAACTGCATACGTATTTCCTATGCCGCCTCTGAAAATGATATTAAGGAAGCGATGGCTCGTATCAAGGGCGTACTTCAGTAACCTAATGAATTCCTGCAGGCGCAAATGGTTAAAATTGAACTTATCAGGATTTTTATTTAAATAAATCCATATTTTAGCGAGCCTGTGAAAAATATTACAGTTTTTTTCGAATTAAATCAATACAAACAAAGCAATATGAAAACCAAAATTACCCTACTATTTACCCTATTTGCTTTGGTTTTTTCTGCCAATGCGCAGGAAAAGACTAAAGCCACTTATGTTGGAAAGGTGGCATCAATGGTACATGTACCATCAATCGCTTCCAGAACCAACTTGCCCCCAGCCACCACCAAAGAGGAAGAAATGGAGGATGGCAGAGCTTCAAGAAATTTAATTGTACCCGGAAAGGACAAACAAAAGGAGGATGACTATTTTGTTAGGAATCCCAATAAAATGGAACAAAAAATTAGCGGAAAGGCACCAACCTTGGTTTTTGACGCCGCCGCATTCAAGTTCACAACCTACGGATCCTTCCCTAGGCGTTGGACCAAATCACGTAGTAGTGGTTTTCAATACCGGTTTTAGAATTTTCGACAAATCCGGAAACCCATTTGACCGGACAAATAAGTCCGAACCCAACAATATTTCCAAACGGAGGATGTTGCGACCTTACCATTAGTTACGACAATGCAGCAGACAGATTTGTGATGACTTTCCTAGGAAACGGCGCACAGATAGCAGTTTCTGACGGCCCAGATCCCGTAAACGATGGTTGGTATGTTTATACTATTCCTCAAATTAGCGATTATCAAAAACTCTCGGTTTGGAGCGATGGCTATTATATTACAAACAATACCGGAAGCACCAATAAAGTATATGCAATGGAACGCGATAAAATGTTGGTGGGCGATCCTTCCGCAGGAGTTATTGGTTTTCCACTTCCTGGCATAGTAACCAGTGGCTTCTACAGCCCACAGGCTTTAAATGTTAGTAATAACAACTTACCTGCTGACGGTGGTCTGCCAATCATTTATTTACAGGATGATGCTTGGTCCGGTGTTTCCCAGGATCACGTAAAATTATGGACGGTTAATGTTGATTGGGCTACGCCTTCCAATTCTACCATTTCGCAACCAGATATTTTGGTTACCACTCCATTTATTTCTGTTTTCGACGGTGGAAGTTTTTCAAACTTATCACAACCTGGCGGAGGTGCGGCTATAGATGCGCTACAAGCTACAATTATGAATCAGGCGCAATTTAGGAAGTTTGGCGACCATAACTCAGGACTTTTCAATTTTGTTGTTGATACAGACGCAACAGGAGGTGAACTTGCCGGAGTACGTTGGTTTGAAATCAGACAAAATGGAGACGGCCAGCCGTGGTCAATTTTTCAAGAAGGAACCTATACAGCTCCCGAAGGCAGACACGCTTGGCACGCCAGTATGATTATGGATGTTCAAGGTAATATAGGTATGGGCTACACTTCAATGGCTGGGCCAGACACGCCTAATCCAACTTCAAAAAAAGTTAGTAGCTATTATACTGGAAGGTTTGCGAACGATCCTTTAAATACGATGACTGTTTCAGAAGAACTTATTGCTGCGGGTAATGCGAATATTCCCGGGTTGCGTTATGGCGATTACAGTAAAATTGATGTCGATCCTGCAAACGATAAAACATTTTGGTTCATTAATGAATATATGAACAGCGGTAGAAAAGATGTTGTAGGTGTGTTTCAAATAGCACCTAACTTCAACAACGATCTTGGTGTTGTGAGCATTGATGAACCTTCTACCGGAACACTTTCAACTACCGAAACTGTTACCGTTACGATTTTTAATTACGGACAGAACAGCGCCTCTAACTTTCCAGTTAGGTTTCAAGTGGATGGCGGAGCTGTTGTAACCGAAACTTTCACTGGCACAATCGCCTCTGCTACAACAGCGCAATATACTTTTACCGCCACTGCAAATATGGGCACCGTGGGGCAGACGTATTCAATTACAGCTTCTACAAATTTGAGTGGTGATGAAGACAATTCAAACGATTCCCGCACCAAGGATGTTACTTATCTAGAACCAAATGATTTAGGGGTTTCGGCTATTACGGCTCCAAATTCAGGAACAAATCTTTCGGGAGCAGAAGACATAACTGTAACTATCAACAACTTTGGTGGTGACAGCCAGTCAAACTTTGATGTTTCCTATGATCTTGACGGAAATGTTGTAACCGAAGTTGTTCCCGGACCTTTAGCCGGAAATTCTTCAATGACCTACACTTTCGACCAGACCGGCGATTTCTCAGCGCTTGGTTCTTATACATTGACCGCTTATACCTCTTTGCCGGGAGATAGCGATACCTCCAATGATTCTACTACTAAAACTGTTGTAAATCAAAACTGCCAACCTGTAGAGGATTGTTCTTTAGGAGATGGCATCAGATTATTTGCGGTAACCGACATCAATAACACATCTGCCTGTGAAGGCTATGCTGATTTCACCGATCAGATAGCCGTAATGGATCCGGATTCTACAAATGACTTGACGATAACTACCGAATACGGAAGCCAATATGTTCGTGTTTGGATAGATTTTAATGATGATTTCGTTTTCACTAATGATGAAGCCGTGGTTGACAATTACCAAATTGCACCGGGACAAGGCAGTGGAAATTATACCGAAACCATGGATTTGGTTGTTCCTGCAACCGCAACTTTGGGCCAACATTTAATGCGTGCCAAGACCAACTGGAATGCTCCCGTGCCAAATGACGCTTGTGAGGAAACTACTTATGGTGAAACAGAGGATTATACTGCACAGATCGGCGTTTTGGGTACAGGTGAAAATGCTCTTGACGAGAATGCATTCACCATTTCTAGCCAAGACAATAAAATTTTTGATGTAAAGTTGAAAACCACAAACTATTCCGAGGATATGATTCTTACGGTTTATAATATTTTGGGTGAAAAATTATTGTACAGAAAGCTTGAAAATGAAGGAAACGGATATGAATATAAACTGAACCTGGGCTATGTGGCCAGCGGAGTTTATCTAATCCGATTGGGAAATAACGAAACAGGACTCGTAAAACGCGTTATTGTGAAGTAATTTTTCAGAAATTATAATTTTTTAAAAACCCAAAGCAAAATATACTGCTTTGGGTTTTTTCATTTAATCCATAGCTTTACATAAAAATAATCAGAAAATGGCAAAAATATTATTGTTGGGAAGTGGAGAACTTGGAAAGGAATTTACCATTGCCGCAAAACGTATAGGGCAGACCGTAATTGCTGTTGACAGCTACCCAAACGCTCCGGCGGCACAGCTTGCGGATATTTCGGAAGTTATAAATATGCTCGACGGCACCGCCCTCGATGCTTTAATCGAAAAACATAAACCAGATTACATAGTTCCCGAAATAGAAGCCATACGTACCGAACGTTTTTATGAATATGAAAAACAGGGCTATACCGTAATTCCTTCCGCGAAAGCGGCAAATTTTACTATGAACCGAAAAGCAATCCGCGATCTTGCGGCAAAAGAATTGAATTTAAAAACCGCAGAATATCGGTACGCAACTTCAGCAGAAAGTTTAAAACAAGCAGTTTCTGAAATTGGCATTCCCTGCGTTGTAAAACCATTGATGTCCTCCAGCGGAAAAGGCCAAAGCACCATAAAAACGGAAGCGGATATTGAAAAGGCGTGGCAGTATTCCCAAGCAGGTTCGCGAGGTGATGTGGCAGAAGTTATTGTTGAAGCCTTTGTAAATTTTAATTATGAAATTACCCTGCTTACGGTAACCCAGCGCAATGGGAAAACGCTATTTTGTCCGCCCATCGGGCACCGGCAGGAACGCGGCGATTATATGGAAAGTTGGCAACCGGCGACAATGCAGGAAAACAATCTGATTGAAGCCCAGAAAATGGCAGAAAAAGTAACCTCAGCATTGGGCGGCGCCGGAATTTGGGGCGTAGAATTTTTTGTAGCGGATGACGGCGTGTATTTCTCCGAGCTTTCGCCCCGACCCCATGATACGGGCATGGTCACCCTTGCAAAAACACAAAATTTTAATGAATTTGAATTGCATTTAAGAACAGTTTTGGGACTTCCCATCCCAGAAATTATCCAAGAACGCATTGGCGCGAGTGCGGTAATTCTAGCAACTGGGAATTCTGAAAACCCTTCGTACCACGGATTGGAAAAACTGGCTGCATCGCCCAAAACGGATTTCAGGATTTTTGGAAAACCCACTTCACGGCCTTTCCGAAGAATGGGTGTAGTATTGACTCACGGAAATTTAGACGAGGATATTTCTAAAATAACCGAAAAAGCCGAAAAATTAGCTTCCGAGGTAAAAGTAATTTTAAACTAAAGAATTCACCTTTTCAACTTAAAACTTTGAACTTTGAACTTTGAACTTTGAAACCTACCTATTCCGCCAAAAGAAAGGAGTCAATAAAATCAAAACTGTAAAAAGCTCCAATCTTCCAATAAGCATCAAAAAACTGGACCACCATTTGGCTGCAGCGGGTAAATAACCATAATTATCCACTGGACCCAAATCGCCCAGCGCGGGACCAATATTTCCCAAAGAGGAAGCGGCACCTCCGAGTGCCGTTTTAAAATCCAAACCCATCCACGCAAAAACGAGGGTACCAATTATAAAGGAAAGCATGTACAAAATGAAAAAGCCCAAAATGTTGAAAACTATTGGCTGTGGCACCGCTTTATCATTATAACGAACGGGCAAGATTGCGTGTGGATGAAGGGTTCTCTTAAATTCCAAAACGCCATTTTTTATCATTATTAAATGACGCATAATTTTTATCCCTCCCGCAGTTGAACCGGCGCAACCGCCCAAAAACATTATTCCAAAGAAAAATAGCGTCAAAAATGGAGTCCACAGTGTATAGTCCGCAGTAACAAAACCGGTAGTGGTAATTACCGTAAGAACTTGAAAAAGCCCGTGCCGGATCGCGCTTTCAAAAGGTCCATAAACCATCGGGTGCGCAATACTGGAAAGAGTTACATCCGCTTCAAAATAAATTAAAAGTGCAGCAACGACCGTTAGTCCCACCACAAAAACGCTATAAAGCAAAAACTCCTCGTCACGAAATATTTTTTGGAATTTTCTTTTAAAGGCGAAATAACTGAGAACAAAATTACTTCCCGCCAAAAACATAAAAACAATGATAATATATTGAACCATCGGGTTATCATTCCAAAAGGCGACACTCGCATTTTTAGTTGAAAACCCTCCCGTACTAAGCGTAGCCAGCGAATGGTTTATGGCATCAAAAAAGCTCATTCCCGCAATTTTCAAAAGAATTGTCTCCGCCAGCGTATAGCCCACGTAAATAAGCCACAATCTCTTCGCAGTATCCGTTATGCGCGGATGCAATTTATCACCGCCGGGACCTGGAGCTTCGGCCGCAAAGAGCTGCATTCCGCCTATTCCCAACAAAGGTAAAATTGCAATTGCCAGCACGATAATTCCCATCCCTCCTATCCAGTGTGTAATACTGCGCCAAAAGAGAATTCCTTTCGGAACCGCTTCAATATCGCTTAAAATAGAGGCTCCCGTGGTTGTATAACCACTCATTGTTTCAAAAAATGCATTGGTAAAACTTGGAATGGCACCGGAGATGATATATGGCAGGGTGCCGATAAGCGCCATAAAAATCCACCCAAAAGTAACGATAATATATCCTTCCCTTTTTTGGACTTCCTTTCGGTGGTTTTTCGTCAAGAACATAATTGTTCCCCCAGCGAATAGTGCAACTAAGGAAGCAGTGAGTATTTCCTTAAAAACACCGTCTTTGTAGTACCAACTCACAATGGTCGCCAATAACATAAACCCGCCATTTACGGCAAACAGCAGGCCCATAATATGGGAAATAATTTTATAGTTTAGCTTGGAGAGTGAGCTCATTATATAAAAAGTTTTTCAACTTTGCCGATGGATTGTGGCAGGCAGCAGACCACCACCCTGTCGCCGCTGATTATCTGAAAATCGCCGAGGGCAATTATCCCTTCGCCATTTCTAACCACCCCGCCAATAATGGCAGAAGTCGGGAAATCTATATCCTTAATTTTTCGGCTGCAAACTTTTGAACCGGGGGAAACAATAAACTCCAATAATTCGGCATTCATATTGTTGAGTTTGGTCATGGCAACGACATCACCCTTCCGGACGTACCGAAAAATATTATTTGCCGCCAACAGTTTTTTGTTGATAAGCGTATCGATACCAATTGAATGTGAAAGCTGAAAATAATCCATATTCTCGACCAGCGCAATTGCTTTTTTTACTCCTTTGGATTTTGCCACTAAACAGGACATAATATTCGTTTCACTGTTTCCGGTTACAGCTATAAAAGCGTCCATATCCTGAATATGCTCCTCATTGAGCAGATCTACATTTCTGCCATCGCCATTTATTACGAGGCAGCCGGGAATATCGTCTGCAATTTCAAAAGCTTTGTCCTTGCTGCTTTCAATCAGTTTTACCCTAAAACTGCTTTTGCAAAGATCCTTTGCGGTTTTATAGCCTATTTTACTTCCGCCAAGAATCATTACATTTTTAATTTCCTGGTGCGATTTTCCGGAAAGTTTAAAAATCTGTTCCACCCCGTTCTTAACCGTAGTAAAATAAACCTGGTCACCTTCCTTAAAAAGTGTATCCCCCCGCGGGATAATTGTGTACTGCGTTCCAAATCGTTGGATGGCGATGGGTACATATTTTAATTGTGGATAGCTTTTCCCCACTTCTTTTACAGATTTCCCAACAAAGGCCGAAGTGCGTGAAAGGCTCAACCCAATCATGGTGAGCGCGCCGTCTTCAAACTCAAAAGTGTCGTTAAAGGCACTTTGGTTGAGCAGCATTTCAATTTCATTCGAGGCCAGGGATTCCGGAGAAATCAGCTCATCAATCCCAAATTTTGTAAATCCTACTTCATCCTTTCGCTCAATAAATTCTGTATTGGATATTCGCGCGATGGTACGTTTTGCGCCCAATTGTTTTGCCAAAACACAGACCGTAATATTGGTGGTCTCACTGGAAGTTACCGCAATCACCAGATCTGTACCTTTCACTTTTGAATCCTGCAAGACCGAAATGGAAGTAGCATCGCCACGCACCACGCGTATATCCAAATGGGTATCGGCATTTGCGAGCGACTCACGATTGGTGTCAATAAGCGTAATGTCCTGTGATTCAAAAGAAAGCAGTTTTGCGAGATGGAATCCCACTTCACCTGCGCCTGCAATGATAATCTGCATGTAAATTCCGTATTATTGGTCCGAGATTTTCGATTGAAAAATTTCAAAAGAAACGATACAAACTAGTGTACAGGCAAATATATAGAAATTAAAGGCAGGATTATGACTAGTATGCAGTAGGGTTCAGTATTCAGCTGTCGTCTTTTTCTTCGCAATAGTTACCGGTATAGATTTCTCCTAAAGCTTCTGAATAAATTTCACCAAAAAACAGTAGTTTTGCAGGCATATTTTATGGAAAAGAAAGTTACACCCTACAAAGATTCCGAACTCGGCAAAAAGAAACAGGTAGAACAGATGTTCGACACCATTTCAGGAAATTACGATGACCTTAACCGCGTTATTTCCTTGGGCAGTGATGTAAAATGGCGAAAAAAGGTTATTAAAATTGTTGCTGAAAAAAATCCGGAAAGTATTCTCGACATTGCCACTGGAACAGGGGATCTTGCCATAAAATTTGCCGAAAAGACCACCGCAAGCAAAATTGTGGGGCTTGATATTTCTGAAGGAATGCTCGCAGTTGCCCGTAAGAAAGTTACTGGGAAACCCATTTCAAAAAATGTTGAATTCGTTAAAGCCGATTCCGAAGCACTTCCATTTCAGGATAATTATTTTGATGCCATCACGGTCTCCTTCGGTATCCGCAATTTTGAAAATCTTGAAAAAGGCCTTTCTGAAATTTTAAGGGTGCTGAAAATAGGTGGCATATTCGTGATTTTGGAAACTTCGGTTCCCACGAAATTCCCGTTTAAGCAGGGTTATAATTTCTATTCAAAAATGATTTTGCCGCTTGTGGGCAAGCTGTTTTCAAAAGATAAGGTGGCCTACAAATATTTAAGCGAAAGCGCTTCCGTTTTCCCTTTTGGAGAAAAACTCAACAATATTTTAACCAAAATTGGGTTTAAAGAAGTGAAAAATAATCCGCAAACTTTTGGCGTGGCAACCATATATACCGCTACCAAATAATTATGAAGAAAATATTTTTTGTTTTGGCCTTGATGTTCATTGCAACTACGGTGAATGCCCAAGGATTTTTTAATAAGGAACGTATCGCCAACATTGAGAATTTTGACAAACAATTTCTTACCTGGGGCTACTTTCTTGGCTTCAACAGTTACGATTTTAAAATAGATTATAAAGACGAATTTCCTACAAACGAGGAAATTCAGGTAGAGCGTACCGTAGGTTTTAACGTGGGTCTTGTGGGCGATATGCGCGTGGGCGATTACGTAAATTTAAGATTGGAGCCCGGCCTATATTTTACACAGCGTAACCTTACTTTCCCAGGTTTTACTGAGCCTGAGGATTATTTGCGGGAAGTGAAAAGCACCTATATTCACGTGCCTTTATTGGTGAAACTTTCAACAAAAAGGCTAAACAATTTTAAACCATTTATTATCGGCGGGATATCCACTTCGCTGAATCTTTCCAGTAATCAGGACAATCCGGAGGATAATGACAACGGGAAATTCCGGATGACGAACAGCACCTATTATTACGAACTCGGATTTGGGATAGACTTTTACTTATATTTCTTCAAATTTACCCCTTCCATTCGCGGCGTTTTCGCTTTAAATGATGAACTTGTCCGCGATGAAGATCCCAACAGTCCGTACACGGGCAACATTGACCAATTGTCAACTCGCGGTATTTTCATCAACTTTACCTTTCAGTAGATCGGCGGAATTCGCTTAGAAGAATGGCGGTCGCAGTTGCCACATTCAAGCTTTCGGTTTTTTGGATTTTTCCGAAACGCGGAATTGCAATTTTTGCAGTGATCAACGCCTCTATTTCTTCTGAAATACCATGTGCTTCATTCCCCATTACCAAAATGGCATCTTTTGAAAGTTCTTCGGAATAGATATTTTTTCCATCCATAAACGCGCCGTAAATAGGAAGTTCTGTGTTTTTTAAATATCCTGAAAGCGGTAAATAATTAATGTCAACCCGCGCCAATGAACCCATTGTAGCCTGCACCACTTTAGGATTATAACAATCTACCGTATCTTCGGAACAAAGCAAACTTCGCACGCCAAACCAATCACAAAGCCTGATTATAGTCCCCAGATTACCGGGATCGCGAACGGCATCGAGCGCAATTATTAAGCCCGAGTTTGAAATTTCCTTCGTTTTAGGAATTTCAAAAACAGCGAGTGAATGGTTCGCATTTTTAAGACCACTAATTTTTTGGAGTTCCTTTTCCGAAACCGAAAAATGGGTGTCGGAATCATTTTGAAGCAAATCTGTTGTGAACAGGGAATGCAGTTTTATACCTTCCGCCAATAATTCAGAAATTATTTTTGGCCCTTCCGCCACGAACAAGCCCGTTTGGTCGCGGTACTTTTTCTGTTGAAGGCTCGTTATTAACTTTGTTTGACTTTTGCTGACCAAAATATACTATTTTTGAAACTGAATAATTCCAGTACCCTTGAAGCACTTTCCTGCAAAAATATCACTATTTTCAGTAGTATTGAGTTTGTTTTTTTCCTGTAATGCGGTAAAACGCGTGGACGAGGGCAAATTTCTCTTAACCGATAATACTATAGTCGTAGACAGCGTAGTGACAAAGGAAGCCGGTGTTTACAGCCAACTGGCGCAAAAACCCAATCCCACCATTCCGCTAATTGGCATTCCATTGGGGCTTCATATTTATAATCTTGCCGATCCGAGGCCAGATTCAACCTATCAGCGATGGCTCCATAAAAATCCGAAACGGGAGGAACGTTTGATGCGTTTACTTTCAAAAAAGCAGGTGAATGCCCTGGATAGCATATATGTTGGATTCAATAATTGGTTGCAAAACTCCGGGGACGCGCCAGTAGTTATTGCGCCAAATAAAACCGAAAAATCTGTAGAGCGTTTAAAACGTTGGTACGACAGCTACGGATATTTCAACAATGAAGTGGATTATGAGGTAGATACCGAACGAAAAAAAGAAAAAGCGCGCAGAAATTACATATCACGTCCAGCGGCACCAACCTTATTTTATAGATTCCATTTCACAGAAAATAGCTTCGCCCGTGGTGGATTCGCTTTTTGAGCTTACAAAGGGCAGTAGCTTTATTGTTCGCGGAAAGCAATATTCCGCCAATGATTTTGTGAACGAACGCGACCGGCTCACCATCCAATTCCGTAATTCCGGGCTCTATCATTTTGACCAGGAATATGTAGGTTTTGAGGCAGATACCGTAAATACGGACCATAAGGCCAATATCACCTATCTGCTTCCGAATAGAAAGATTACCGTGGGCGACAGCTCGTACACCGTTCCTTTTAAAGTGCACACGGTTAAGGAAGTTCGCATCGTGACCGATTTTTCATTTGAAAATAGGGATAAACCTTTTCAGGATTCAATTAGCTACAAAGGGTATAAACTTTACAGTTACGGAAAAATGCGCTTTCGGCCCAAAGCTATTACCGATGCTGTTTCCATAAACCCGGGCAAGATTTTTAAGGATATAGACAGAACGCTGACCTATAATCAAATAAGCGACCTTCGCATCTTTAAATACCCCAATATCAGTTATGAGGAAATACCCTCCGACACCACGGGAAGGCAATTGATATCTACCATTTTGCTAGCGCCTCGGGATAGGTTTACCTTGGGTGCCGATTTTGACGCTTATACCTCAACGATCCAGCAGTTTGGAATAAGTTTCAGCGGAAATATGATTTTTAGAAATGTTTTCAGGGGCGCTGAAATTTTAGAAATATCCGGACGTGGAAGTGTTGGTTCTTCAAAAGATGCGGCCGACAATAGCAGCGGGTTTTTCAATATTTCAGAAATTGGCGGCGATGTGAAGCTTACTTTTCCGCGTATCATTTTCCCCATTAATACCGAAAAATTAATTCCGAAATATATGTCGCCCTCTACCAATTTAAGTCTGGGAGCGAGCGCACAAAACAATATAGGATTGGATCGGCAGACCATAAACGGGGTTTTCAATTATAGGTGGAAACCTTCAAAAATACTGACCTATCAGTTTGATTTGCTCAATCTTCAATATGTAAAAAACCTGAATACAGGCAATTATTTCAATGTTTACCGAAATTCCTTCGATCAACTTAACACCATTGCCCAACAGACCGAAGCGGGAAATCCAGGGGTAATTGATCCAGATTATTATAACCTGAATAATAGCGGCGACCTTGTGCTAACGATTCCCAGCGGGGCAAATGGATTTATCCGCGACGTAAAAAATGGAGAAATAATTCCCATTTCCTCCAATGGAAATGCCGCCTCTACGGTAAAGAATATCGATGAGCGCAAAAAACGACTTACCGAGGACAACCTCATTTTTGCTACCAATATTACCCGCGTAGAGGACACACGGGAAAATATACAGGATAATAATTTTTCGCGAACCCGCTTTAAATTGGAGACTGCCGGAAATCTGCTCTCCGGGATTTCGAGCCTCGCGGGCTTTCAAAAAAATGCCGACGGAAATTACAGAGCCTTGGGAGTGGTGTATTCGCAATATGTGAAAGGTGAAGGCGAATACATAAAACATTGGGAGCTGAACGGAAATAATGTGTTGGCTTTTCGGGCATTTGCCGGAATCGCGATTCCGTATGGAAATAGCAATAGTATCCCGTTTACCCGTAGTTATTTTGCCGGCGGCGCCAACGACAACAGGGGTTGGCGTGCATACGATCTCGGTCCCGGAAGCAGTGGCAGCACCGATGAATTTAATGAAGCAAACTTCAAAATAGCTTTGAATGGCGAATACCGTTTTACCATTTTGGGCGCGTTTAAAGGAGCACTTTTTGTGGATGCCGGTAATATCTGGAACGTTTTGGACAATGTTGAAAATGAAGACGCGGTATTCGGCGGTATCTCCGATTTAAAGGAATTGGCGGTAGCTTCAGGTTTTGGGCTTCGCTATGATTTTGGCTTTTTCGTCCTCCGGTTTGATGTTGGCTTTAAAACCCATAACCCAGCAAGGCCCGTTGGTGAACGCTGGTTTAGGGACTACAATTTCCCCAATGCCGTTTATAACATAGGTATTAACTATCCTTTCTAAACCAGTAAAATTTCCTATTTTTGTTAGCTAGTTTTACAGCTTACAGCTTACAGCTTACAGCTTACAGCTTAAAGCCTAAAGCCTAAAGCAATTATCAAATAATCCAACAATCAAGAATATGGGTCACGGAATAAAGCCCGGCGTAGCAACCGGCCACGAAGTTCAAAAAATACATCAATACGCGAAGGAAAAAGGTTTCGCAATGCCCGCCGTAAACGTGGTGGGTTCCGACAGCGTAAACGCAGTGATGGAAACTGCCGCTGCATTGAATTCGCCAGTTATCATACAATTTTCAAATGGCGGCGCACATTTTAATGCAGGCAAGGGACTTTCCAACGAAAACGAAAAAGCTGCCATCGCCGGTGGAGTTGCTGGTGCCAAACACATCCATCAATTGGCGGAGGTTTATGGTGCAACGGTAATCCTTCATACGGACCATTGCGCAAAAAAATTGCTTCCGTGGATCGATGGCTTACTGGATGCTGGGGAAAAATTCTATCAGGAAAACGGAAAACCGCTCTACAGTTCGCATATGATAGATCTTTCCGAAGAACCGATTGAGGAAAATATTGAAATCTGCAAAAAATACCTCGAGCGAATGAGCAAAATGGGGATGACCCTTGAAATAGAATTGGGCATCACCGGCGGCGAGGAAGATGGGGTGGACAATACAGGTGTAGATTCCTCAAAACTATACACCCAACCCGAAGAAGTTGCCTATGCCTATGAAGAACTTTCAAAAATAAGTGACCAATTTACCATTGCCGCTGCCTTTGGAAATGTTCACGGTGTTTATAAACCCGGAAACGTAAAGTTGACGCCGGTAATCCTGAAAAATTCGCAGGAATACGTACAGAAAAAATTTAATACCGAAAAAAACCCGATAGACTTTGTATTTCACGGCGGAAGCGGCTCTACCCTTGAGGAAATCCGCGAAGCCATTGGTTATGGGGTAATAAAAATGAATATTGACACCGATATGCAATTCGCATTTACGGAGGGTGTTCGGGATTATATGGTGAAAAATCTGGATTACCTAAAAACCCAAATAGGAAATCCCGAGGGCGAAGAACTTCCGAACAAAAAATATTACGATCCGCGAAAATGGCTTCGTGAGGGCGAGCTCACTTTCAAGAAAAGATTGGAAAAAGCTTTTGAAGACCTTAATAATGTAAATACACTTTAAAGATGTCAGACTTCACCCCCAGAAGGGGAATAACAAAACCCATTGACTAACAGAAAATCTATAAATCTGAACTTCTAAAATCTAAAATCTAAATATGCCTTGGTTTAAAAGAACAAAAAAAGGGATACAAACCCCCACCGAAGAAAAGAAAGATGTGCCAAAGGGCCTTTGGTACAAATCGCCTACCGGAAAAATTGTAGATAGCGAGGAGCTGGAAAGAAACTATTATGTAAGTCCGGAAGATGGCTACCACGTGCGCATTGGCAGCAAGGAATATTTTGAAATTCTTTTTGATGACAATAAATTCAAGGAGCTCGACAAAGGGCTAACCTCCAAGGATTCCCTGAATTTTGAGGACAAAAAGAAGTACACAGACCGTTTAAAGGAAGCCCAGGAAAAAACAGGATTGAATGATGCCGTACGCACCGCGGTAGGAAAATCCATGGGTAAGGATTTAGTGATTGCCTGTATGGATTTCAGCTTTATTGGCGGCTCTATGGGAAGTGTTGTTGGCGAAAAAATTGCCCGAGCGGCTGATTATTCCCTTCAGAAAAAAATTCCCTTATTGATAATTTCAAAAAGTGGCGGGGCACGAATGATGGAAGCTGCGCTTTCACTCATGCAACTTGCAAAAACAAGTGTAAAACTTGCCCAATTGAGCGATGCGGGAATTCCGTACATTTCTTTATGTACAGACCCGACAACTGGGGGCACAACGGCCTCTTTTGCTATGCTGGGCGATATAAACATCAGCGAGCCGGGAGCATTGATCGGTTTTGCCGGACCACGTGTAGTGCGGGACACCACGGGAAAGGAATTGCCGGAAGGATTCCAGACCGCAGAATTTTTACTGGAGCACGGTTTTCTGGACTTCATTACCCATCGTCGCGATTTGAAAAGAAAAATAAATCTGTATCTCGATTTGGTTCTAAACCGACCGCTTCGCGAAAAGACCGCATAAAAAAAGCTGCCCAAACCGGGCAGCTTTTTTTTCGTTTATATTTTAAAATCAATTCATTATAAATGGATATTCCTGTCCGTTGAAAATAAATACGGCCTGATTATCGCATTCGCCATCGCCAAAATCAATGGCAGCGGTTACACCATCCTGTGTAACTTCCAGCCTACCGGCCACCAAATAAGGCGCAATTTGTTTCGTAAACCAGCGCTTCAGTTACTTCGCCAGTGCGTTCAAAACCATTGGTGAATTCGGTCTGCCAGTTTCCAGTAATATGGTACACATTATCCAACCACGTTCCCGAGCCAACGCCTTCTACCCATTCTGAAATGCGGAGCCCGTTGCGCGTACCCGTTACCGAATTGTTCGGAAAACTAATGGTAATGCTTTCATTAATGGTAGATTGAGGATTGCCGTTGGCATTGGCTATTTCGTATAAAATAACGCCACCGCCGCCTACTCCGTTTCCGTTGAAAACAAAGTCTTCAAAGGTGTAGTTTATCGTATAAGTGCCAGCCACCAAAGGTCCGTATTCAAGAAGAATTTTACCGGAAACAATATCACCGTTATTAAGCGTGCAGGAAGCGCCAAAATCGAGTAAAACGGTTATGATATTGCCCTGGCTGCCAACGGTAATTACCGTACACTCCGGAAAAAGGGATGATACCGTTCCGCCCTTGCCCTGGGTTTCGTTTTCTACAAATGCCTGTTCCATAATATTGAATGTACCCTCTGCAACATTATCGGTTTTTGCCGCACGCGCGGAATCTTCAGATGAAAAATTTACGTCATCCTTTGTCGTATTTTCGTCTTTATTACAACTGTTTAAAATGAAAAGACTTAAACATAAAAATGCCATTAGTCCTTTAATTGGGGTAATTTTCATAAAATTGAGGTTTAGGGGTTTATAGAAGGTATAACGCACAAATAGTTAAATTAGATATATTTGCAATTAATTTTATTTTCCCTACCCCCTTTTCAAATTGAATTTCGTATTTTTGCCGCCTTGATTATCAAAACGGTAGTCAGTACATAATAATCATTTTAATAATATTTGCATGTATTTATCACAGGAAGAGAAAGAAAAAATCTTCGCAAAACACGGAAAGTCCAAAACTGACACTGGTTCAGCCGAAGGACAGATTGCGCTATTTACATACCGCATTGAGCATTTAACAAAACACCTTAAAGCAAACCACAAGGACTACAACACAGAGCGTTCTTTGGTAATGTTGGTAGGTAAAAGACGGTCATTGTTGGATTATCTTATGAAAAAAGACATCCTTCGTTACCGGGCTATCGTTAAAGAATTAGGATTACGTAAGTAATATTTTTTAAGGGCTCTTACGAGCCCTTTTTATTTTTTATTGTTATTTTTAATTTTCAGATTTATTCTGAAAAACACAGAAAAGCTACCCCTAAGTTTTTCATTGGTCAACCACAACAACACAACAACACTAAGCCTGAAAATCAGGTTTTGACCAAAATTAACTGCGTGCAAGCTGGTACGCAAAAATGAAAAACAAATGATACCTAAAGTATTTAAAGAGGTTATTGACCTTGGGGATGGAAGGGAAATTTCCATCGAAACCGGAAAATTGGCAAAACAGGCCCACGGCTCTGTAGTTGTGCAATCCGGAAAATGTATGCTGCTTTGTACCGTAGTTTCAAACTACCAACAGAGCGACGTAGATTTTCTACCATTGACGGTAGATTATCGCGAAAAATTTGCCGCTTCGGGGCGTTACCCAGGTGGTTTTTTCAAAAGAGAGGCAAGACCGAGCGATGGCGAAGTATTGACCATGCGTTTGGTAGATCGCGTATTGCGACCTCTTTTCCCAAAAAATTATCATGCCGAAACACAGGTAATGATTCAATTAATGAGCCATGACGAAGACGTTATGCCAGATGCTATGGCAGGATTGGCGGCTTCTGCGGCTATTCAACTTTCAGATTTTCCTTTTGAGTGCGCTATTTCTGAAGCGCGCGTTGGGAGGGTAAATGGCGAATTCGTCATCAACCCATCCAGAACGCAATTGGAGCAATCTGATATTGATATGGTGATTGGCGCTTCTGCCGATTCTGTAATGATGGTTGAAGGTGAAATGAAGGAGATTTCGGAAGAGGAAATGGTTGAGGCCATTAAATTTGCCCACGGCCACATCAAAAATCAAATTGATGCCCAAATGAGGTTGGCGGATGCCGTTGGCCGAAAAGAAACCCGTGAGCTTGAAACACCAAATGAAGACGCCGATCTTGAAAAGAAAGTGCGCGATTTGGTTTACGACAAGGTTTATGAAGTTGCCAAAAGAGGTTCTTCAAAACAAGAACGCGGTATGCACTTTTCAGAAATTAAGGAAGAAGTAAAATCGCATTTTTCTGAAGAGGAATTGGAGCAACACGGCGATTTGCTTTCAAAATATACCAATAAAGCCGAAAAGGCGGCGATTCGCGATTTGGTTTTGAATGAAGGATTGCGTTTGGACGGAAGAAAAACAGACGAAATCCGCCCAATTTGGTGCGAGGTTGACTATTTGCCTTCCACGCACGGTTCCGCAATATTTACCCGTGGCGAAACACAAGCTTTGGCAACGGTAACTTTGGGAACTTCGCGCGAAGCAAACCAGATTGATATGCCATCTTTTGAAGGCGAGGAAACTTTTTACCTTCACTACAACTTCCCTCCTTTCTCCACAGGTGAGGCCCGCCCAATCCGCGGTACTTCCCGAAGAGAGGTTGGTCACGGAAACTTGGCGCAACGTGCATTAAAGGGAATGATTCCCGCAGATTGCCCATATACCGTGCGTGTAGTTTCAGAAGTGTTGGAAAGTAACGGTTCTTCTTCTATGGCAACGGTTTGTAGCGGAACAATGGCCTTGATGGATGCTGGGGTTCAACTTAAAAAACCGGTTTCCGGAATTGCAATGGGATTGATCACCGATACGGAATCAGGAAAATACGCAGTACTTTCCGATATTTTGGGCGATGAAGATCACTTGGGCGATATGGACTTTAAAGTAACCGGAACGGCAGACGGAATCACCGCGTGCCAAATGGATATTAAAGTAAAAGGCCTTTCCTATGAAATTTTGGTTAACGCCCTAAAACAAGCTTCTGCCGGAAGACTTCACATCCTTGGAAAATTGACCGACACCATTGCACAACCAAATGCAGAGGTGAAGGCACACGCTCCAAAAATGGTTACAGTTACAATTCCAAATGAATTCATTGGTGCCTTGATAGGACCAGGTGGAAAAGTGATACAAGAGCTTCAAAAGGCTACCAAAACCACGATTGTTATCAATGAGGATCCCGTTACCGAAGAAGGTATCGTGGAAATTCTTGGAACAAACCAAGAGGGAATTGATGCGGTATTGGCGAAGATCGATTCGCTTACCTTCAAACCTGAAGTTGGAAGCGTTTACGAAGTGAAAGTAATAAAGATGCTCGATTTTGGTGCGGTTGTGGAATACACCGATGCTCCCGGAAACGAGACGTTGCTCCACGTAAGCGAACTTGCTTGGGAACGTACCGAAAATGTAACCGATGTGGTAAATATGGGCGATGTTTTTGACGTGAAATTCATTGGATTCGATCCACGAACTAAAAAGGATAAAGTATCCAGAAAAGCGTTATTGCCAAAACCTGAAGGTTATAAGGAACGTCCACCCCGCGACGATAAACGAAGCGGCGGCCGTGACAATCGTGATAATCGTGGACGCGACAACCGTGGCCGCGACAGTCGCGATAATCGTGATAACCGCGATAGAGACCGAAAGAGAGATTAATTCTGAATATAGAATTATGGATTATAAAACGCCTTCAATACTGAAGGCGTTTTTTTTGGTGGCATACCATTGCTTTTTTTAATATTTTTATAATACTATGGTATCCATTTCATTAGAACCTTTTACACACCAATCAAAAAGCTGTATTGCCATAAAATTTCCATATCATTTTGAAACAAAGGAATACATAAAAAAATTTGAAGGGGTCTATCTGGAGCCAGAACCCACCGCACTTTCTATTTTTATAGCGATGCAGCCCGTCTAGAAAATTTCAAAAAGTATTTGAAAAAGGGAAAATTCGCAATATTGGAAACATACGAAGCGCTCGCCATCGCCCCCTGCGAAGGGCTTTAAAAATGCAGGGACTCCTTGAGCTCTGGCGTCCAAAGAAAAATATTCACCTTCAATTTATAGCATTTTTAAAAGGAAAGCGATTCAGTAAAAGCACCATTGCCATCTATAGCGGATTTTTTGGGTGACTTTTTGCGTTTTACCGCGGAAAAACCTGCAGAAGAATTGGACGAGAATGATGTGCGGCCGTTATGTGCAATGGGCGGTTGGCACCCTTAATTATAGTATCAGCACCCACCGGCAGATGGTAAGCGGGTTAAAGCACTTTGCATATTTCTATCCCGCCTGTTCCATAAATGTGGACAAAATACATATGCCGAAAAAGGATAAGAAACTGCCCGTGGTGTTAAGTATTGAAGAAGTAATGCGCTTGCTGCAAACCACAAAAAATTTAAAACACCGGGTAATCATCGCGATGCTCTATGGATCTGGATTACGGATAGGCGAATTGATTACATCTTGAACTGAAAGATTTCGATTTTCAGCGCAAACAATTGCACATCACAAACGGCAAGGGACGCAAGGCGCGCTACACTACCATTGCTGAAAGTCTTTTTCCGCTATTGAAAAATTACCACCAAACCTACAAACCCAAACGTTTTTTTGTTGAAAACCCAAACGGCGGCCAGTACAGTGCGGAATCCATAAGGTCGTTTTTAAGGAAAAATGCAAAAAATGCGGGGATTACCAAAACAATCAGTCCCCACACATTACGCCACAGTTATGCTACCCATTTACTGGAGCAGGGCATTGATATAAGGTACATACAAGAACTTTTGGGCCATAGCAGACCAGAAACCACTATGATCTATACCCACGTTTCGCGAAAAGATTTACAGGAAATCCACAGTCCCTTGGACACTGCGATAAAAAATTTATCTTTACCGGATAACAGTAACCCAAAACTTGGGATATCCTGACCTATTTGCGGGATATCGGTAATAAAAGTTACTATATAACACGTTCTACGCAATTTGAAAAACTTACTCAAAATATTAATTCTGACTTTGATTTTAGTCTCTTGTAAAAAAGAAACTGAAAGTAAAACGGAATTCCCTAAATCTGACTTTAATCTCAAAACGGATTTGACTGATTTCAAGAGAAAAATGACTGAATTAGATACAATCAAGATTTTCTTTGACCATTCAGTTTGCACTTACGAAGGTTATGAGAGGATTGAAATCACAAAAAAATCTGACTCAATCAAAGTTCGGACTCAATTCAAAGAATTAGGAATTAATGAAAAGCAAAAACCCAGTTGGAATTTAGTTTACGAGAAAAAAATACCGGAAACTGACACTATTTGGCAATTTGGAAAATTTATTGAACGAAACGCAAAACGTAAAACTTCCGACAACAAAAATCGTGGAATTTTAATAATCAAAAACAAAAAAGACACTATTGAGTTTTATACAGACGGACTTGTGGACTTGAATCATTTTTTAGAAGATTATTATCTGACTATGAGAAAAATATATCCAGAAAACAAAAATGGAATTTATGGATATGAACTTGTGGCGGAATAAAAACTGCGTAGAACACAGTATATAAGCTATGGCTTGGTCATTACCTACTTGGAAAATCCTGCGGATTTTCCAAAGCCAGTTTTTATCATGAAAGGTCTGTGCCGAGACACGCCACAGCTCATATACATTAACGTTAGCCACAAGCTGAATGAAACAACTGAAAGCCAAAATAAAATACTTGAAATCCTTTCTAAAATCTGATTGGAATTTTAAAGATTATCCATTGGAAACGTGGAAAAATCCAAATGCTGAACAAAAGGATTTGGAATATGGAGCCAAATTCACAAATTGGTGGAGTTTAGTTGCTCACGGAGAGACGGAAAATCAAGCTGTTGAAAATCTAAAAAAACACTTGGCTGATTTTAAGAAAAATAATACTGACATTCCCAGACCTGGAGCGAATGTTCCGCTGGAATTTTCAGAAACTGACCGAATTGAAAAATATGAGGACATTGCAGTGGACTTTTTTGATAAAAATAATCGGAATTAATTTTTATGACTGTTTTATTTCCGACTTAAGTTCTTTGCATGACTTTGATTTAGCGAATGAGGAAACTTTAAAAAAGATAGAATCGGAATATGGAATAACACCAAAAGATAATGACTATTTCTTATCCGATATTTTGGAACAAATAAATGAAAAGCCAGTGGCTAACAATGTATAACCGCAATTACGGCGGATTCGACTGCGTCCGAATCCACGCGTAATTGCTACTATCTGCGCTTATCCGAAAAACATTAAATTTAATCCCGTAACTGCGGTTATACTAAACGTTGTGGGTAATTTTAGAAATGAACAGTAAAGAAGTAACAACACAGATAAATTTACAAATTCGTCCAGTTTTAAAAGAAAACGGATTTGAAAAGTTTACAGGACGGACTTATTGGAGATACCGAGAAGATAGAATTGAAATTCTGAATTTTCAATCCTTTAACAGCTATCACTCGGAAGTGATGGGCTGTACTACATTCTCTTATTCGGTTAACTTGTCGGTATTTTTAAATTACATTCCTGGAAAAATACACGTCAAAGAAAAAAACGGACTTAAACGACCTAACGAGGCTGAAGGGAACTTCAGAAAGCAACTTGAGAAAGGAATATCTCAAACTGAATTAAAAACAAAGGATGTCTGGTTTGTCGACAACGCAGGGAAAAATCTATCTGACTGTATTGATGACACAAAAAAACAAATTAAAGATGTTGCTTTCGATTGGTATGAAAAATTCAGTTCCAAAGAGAAAATTATGGAAATCTTGAATAAAGAAGAGATTGATATGGATGGAACTTGGGGTTTTGGAAGATTTGGAAGTGCGAATAGGGCTGAATTAATTGCTTATACCGCATTTGAACTTGATGACATTGACCTATGCTTGGGCAAACTCAATGAATTATTGGAATTCTATAAAGAACAAAAAGCAAAAATTGGATTTGAATATTATGATAAACAAATAAAAATTACTCAATCAGAGATAAAACGGATAAAAAACTACCCACAACAACGGCTATAATTCATTGCGGCTGAATTCCTAATCGGAATTCAACGCAATTTTGCTATCTTTCAGCTACGGCGGAAAGAATCCTGCGGATTTTTCCGCAACGAAATCATAGCCAAAACCGTTAGCCACAAGCTGAATGAAACAACTGAAAGCCAAAATAAAATACTTGAAATCCTTTCTAAAATCTGATTGGAATTTTAATGATTATCCACTGGAAACGTGGAAAAATCCAAATGCTGAACCAAAGGATTTGGAATATGGAGCGAAATTCACAAATTGGTGGAGTTTAGTTGCTAACGGAGAATCGGAAAATCAAGCTGTTGAAAATCTGAAAAAACACTTTGTCGATTTTAAGAAAAATAATACTGACATTCCTAGACCTGGAACGAATGTTTCTCTGGAATTTTCAGAAACTGACCGAATTGAAAAGTATGTGGACATTGCAGTAGATTTTTTTGACAAAATAATCGGTATTAATTTTTACGACTGTTTTATTTCTGACTTGAGTTCTTTGCACGACTTTGATTTGGCGAATGAGGAAACTTTTAAAAAAATAGAATCGGAATATGGAATAATACCAAAAGACAAAGACTATTTCTTATCCGACATTTTCGAACAAATAAATGAAAAGCCAGTGGCTAACAATGTATAACCGCAATTACGGCGGATTCGACTGCGTCCGAATCCACGCGTAATTGCTACCGTCAGTGCTTATCCGAAAAACATTAAATTTAATCCCGTAACTGCGGTTATACTAAAC
>CAWITX010000005.1:0-5161 GCA_963839235.1 uncultured Flavobacteriaceae bacterium
CACCCGTATCATTTCAATAGGATAAAAAACATCTAAGCTATCGCTATTCATTTTCATGTCTATCGGTCTTATTTCCACTCCAATAATATCGGCATTGTAGGCTTTTATGATTTTTTCCAGATCGTCATACGTATAATTGGGGTTCACTTCGTGGGCTCCATGAAGCGTTGGAAGAACTAGTACTTCTGTGGGTTTTGAATTGTTACAACCGTACAAAAAAATGCAAAGCAGCAGGATAGTCAGTTTATTCATTTTTAGATAATTTTTAAATTGATTTAAAGAAAATAAAAATAATATAAATTAGCTTTGGCGGCTCTATCCAAATGCGAGAAGCAATTGTACACTGCAAACTGTCCCCCAATAATTTTGTACTTTTAAAAATAAATTTGCCACAACCAAATGGACAACATTAAACTTTATATAGACTACATTGCCAGGGTAATGGAAGCCATTGGGGTGCTTACCATATTTCTTGGTTCGGTCTTCGTTATCGCGAAATTTCTACTGAAACTGAAAAGCGAAAATCCGATTACGTATAAAGAGTTGCGGCAGGCGGTGGGAAAGGCCATACTTTTGGGCCTTGAAATACTAATTGCGGCCGACATTATGGCAACGGTAGTAACCGAACCTTCGTTGGAATCGGTTTCCATTTTGGGCCTTATCGTTTTAATCCGTACTTTTTTGAGCCTTTCGTTGCAAGTGGAGTTGGAAGGAAAATTTCCGTGGCAGAAATTCGGAGTAAAAAAGGAAGATAATAATCATTCCTAAAAAAACTATTTATGAAAAGATTTAAAAATGGTGTCCTCGCTTTTCTTTTTGTTTCACTCGCAACCATTTCCCTGCAGGCACAAACAATAGATTTGGAATCGGTGAAATCTGAAATAAAAGTAGCGGCACTGAAGGAACAGAACGCCTTCAAAAATGGTGACTGTGAGGAAGTTTTTGCGTTAATGGAACCCAATATTACCTTTTTGGCAAATGGCAATAAAATCCCTTCAAAAAAGGTGGTAGAAAAATTTTGCAATTCCCTTCCCCGCCCTTTCAAAGAGCCAATTTTAGATACTTTGGAAATTTATCCGCTTACCGCTGAAAGTGGATATACGATAAGAATTTTGGAATATGAAAATGAAGACCAAACAAAAATGCAGGAATTTGTAACCAAGATTTGGCGAAAAACAGATGGAAAATGGTTAATAACCCATCTGCATTCCACGGTTAAAAAAGTTTCTGTTTCAGAAAAAAATTAGTATCATTCAACTATTCATACCATAACGTACAAAAGCCTTGCGCCCACTAAATGAAATCAAATAAATCGTTTAAAACAATTTTCCTATTTCTTGCCATTTCAACCCTACTTTCCTGCAATAAGGATGACCAAGAAAACGGTAATACCGAAAAGAACATTTTGGAAGGCGTATGGCAACGCAGCGACGCGACCGCAAATAACGATTATAAACTATATTTTAATCCAGAAAACAAAGGCTACAGCACAGAGTACATTGCCCAACCGGACAGTACCGCTATTTCCAACCTTAGGCCCTTTATTTGGAACACAATTGAAAATACATTGACCTTAGATTATGATGATGGCGGAAGTGTCTCCACCCCATTTTCCATAAATATGGAAGGGCAATTATTGGTGCCAGATTTAAGCGACATTCCTTTTAACAAGCTTCAATAGTCACCCAAACAAAACTCCCAAATCCCTTTCAAAATAAATCTAATTAATGTAAGTTATCACCCTACATAAAAGTGAAAAAAATGCAAGAAAATAGCGTGCAAAATTATATAAAGGAAGTGCTGAAAAATATGCCTGAGGACTGGCTAAACCTGACGACCCACAGGCTGGATATTTATGATGAAAGTTTAGCGAAAACACAATTTCTAGACCAGTTTGAAAATCTATATAATGCCAATAATGCTGAAACAGCCGCACTAAAAAAATTACCCACCGCTTACGATTATATCCGTTTGGGTCATCCGCTTTCCAGCATTTTGGAATGGGGAATCGCAAAATTGAATAATTCCAAACCTGAAGATGTAATCAGTTTTTCATCCAAAACGGTTCCTGTTTTGGCAATACTTCGGAAGAATTTGTTGGAAAATAAAAACACCCAAATTCTTTATACCGAAAAGCTTCCCGATTTTTTCAATGCTGAAATAATAAGAAGTGTGTACGGCTATAATTTCGATTTAAAACAAGTTGAAAGCTCAGGAAAATATTCCCGACTTTAATGGCAGTACAGTTTTCATTTCAGAAAAAGATGAAATTGGCGCAATGGACCTCAACCCCATCCCAATGGCTATCGGGATTGATTTCTTCATCAATCTTCACGGCACTCTCGGAAGTGTTTTAGTAGTAAATGGCGAACAAAACCAAAAATACGTTTCTGAAATCCAACACGTACGCAGAAGGGAAACCATCGCAATGACTCCCGCCAATTGTCTTACGGCTTTAAAAGCGTTTGTGGCACAGACAGCAATTGAGTTTCCCAAAACCAATTTGGAAGCTGATAAAAAGAGCGTTTTAAATTCCATAAAGGAAATAACAGGTTCGCCCACCACCCCACTCGTTGCTTCCAGCGGACTCTCCACTCAATATGCCATTATGATGGGGCTAATCCACGAGGCTTTGGAAAAACACAAAGGAAAGGCTATCAAATTCATTGTTCCGCCCAATTGCTATGGCGGCACCAACGATCAGGCAAGACGTGTTGCCGCTTGCCTTGACAATGTTGAAATAGTTGATTTGCTTGTTGACCGCGATAATGATATGGTGCAAAGCATAGATACCGTTTTAACCCAAGTGGCTTCGGAAGATGCGGTTCCGTACATAATTGCCGAAATACCTACAAACCCCCGCGTTGAAGTGCCAAATTTGCAACAGTTGAAAGCTGTTTTAAGCAAAGAACGCAATACCGCAAAAGGTGAAATCGCTATTGATCCGGTTTTTATTCTGGATCAAACCTTCTGCCCCAACTATCACTTTTTGGGGGAAGGTGAAATACTTTCAACAGTTCGGGCCGTGTCATATGCCAGTGGGTCCAAATTCCCAAGTGGCGGAAAATGTACCGCAGGCTACGTGGTAGGAAATACCCATACCAAAACCTTGATGGAAAAGATAGAAGTACATCTAACACTTTGCGATAACGAGGCTACAGCGCTTCAATACAAAATATTGGCCGAGCAATTGCCATCCATGAATCAACGGATTATGGATGCCTATGAAAATACGCGTGAATTTGTAAACTTTATAAAGGAAACCCTACCGGAAGCAAAAATCAATTTTGTTTCGGAAGAATTGGCGGCTCAAGGATTTACCCCTTCCGTTTTTTCATTGGATCT
Source organism: uncultured Flavobacteriaceae bacterium (assembly GCA_963839235.1). Classification (GTDB taxonomy): domain Bacteria; phylum Bacteroidota; class Bacteroidia; order Flavobacteriales; family Flavobacteriaceae; genus Aequorivita. Next base: position 3,346 of record CAWITX010000005.1, read on the forward strand.
TCCAACGAAGGGGGACACCGATGCGGAAAGGGAAGCGCATAAAAGAGCCCTGAATTTAAAGCTAATCAATTTAATGATTACGGAAATTCCGAAGGAGAGCAAGTTCTGCGTAAGTTATGGCCAATTAAAGGGATGCTATTGGACCATTCCCGCAACATCAACGCAGGGAACCACGAAAGAAGGCGACAAAGATTATATTGTACGCGTCTCCCTGTCAGGAAATATGGACCTTGATCGTCATAAAAAAGTGTTTTTAAAGTTCGTGGAAAATATTTAAAATTTGCTCTGGGAGGTCCTTGGGTGTCTATAAATTAGCATACGTTACAATTTCTTTCTTAAGAAAGTTCCATCAAAAACCACTGTAAAAAGCCAAAATTTAGCCGTCTACCATTTACCCAAAACAACTATATTTATCGATCCAATTTGTTAAATATGAGCGACGTAGGCAACGTTATTTTGTGGGCCGCCCTTCTTCAAGGTTTTCTTTTGGCGTTGCTTTACATATTTTCAAAAAAGCATAAAAGTTTCGCGAATTTTCTGTTGGGATGTTTCCTTATCAGTATTATTTTAGAGGCGCTAACTTCTCTTTTGCCGCTTCGTTTCGTAGGTAATTATTCAATAGACACCTATTTTTCACTGCCCGAGGTAAAGCTTTTCATCCCTTTATTTTTTCTGAATTATGTACTCACAAAACTTGGGAACACTCTCAAATATGCCCATTTCTTAAAATACAATTATATATTGGCAATCGCCATCGCGACAATTACCGTTTTCAATCTTTATCTTTTTGCTTTCCATTCCTCATCGGTCATTGATGTTTTTGGTTTTACAAATGTCGAAATTTTTCACTTGTCGCAGCAGATTTATGCCTTTGCCCTCATGGCTATCGCCTTTATTATTGCCATAAAGGAAACTTTGTCATACCGGAAATTGGCACGGAACGAATATTCCGATTTTAAAATGCTGCAGATAAATTGGCTATGGCAATTTATTTTTATGCTTCTGCCCGCCACCGTTATCTGGGGAATTGAAATATCACGAATACTTTTCATAGGCGAGGGCGAGACCAATTTTGAATCCATTATATGGGGATTTGTTGCGCTTTTTTTGTTTTTCTTAAGCTATAAGGCGTACCAGCATCAAAATTTATTTGATGCAGTTCCTGAAAGCGCCTCAAAATTTTCTGCTGAAAAAGTGGTTGACCCAGAAACCCATCGGTGTGATGAATCCCAGAGTGAACAAATTCAGCAATATATGCGGGAAAAGGAATTGTTCCTTGAACAAGATCTAACGCTCCATCATTTTGCCAACGCTATTAATATTTCACCGCGACTGATTTCTTCCTGCATCAATAAAAATTTAGCCAATAATTTTAATGAATGGGTCAACGGTTATAGAGTAGAGAAGGCTCTGAAAATGATTGAGGAAGACGTAAAAAACCAACTTTCCATTGAAGGAATTGGAACGGCGGCGGGTTTTAAATCGCGCTCAACCATGTATTCCGCTTTTCAGAAAAAATTGGGCCACTCTCCCGGGTATTTCCGAAACAACAATGTCCTAAGTCCTGTAGCCAAAAATTAAAATGTCCGGATTTCGGTATCCAGCACAAGCTTTATTTTATTGCAGCTTCTTTCCCTCCTACTTTTGTGGTGTTCAATCAAAAAAAATATACAATGAAAAAATTATTTTATTTCTCATTATTCGTATTTATATCTCTGGTTTCCTGCCAAGAAGATGATATGATTTTCGGCTCGGGTAGAGCCGTTTCCGAATCCAGAACCGTTAGTGACTTTTCAAAAGTGAAAAGCGAAGGTGT
>CAWITX010000006.1:0-81823 GCA_963839235.1 uncultured Flavobacteriaceae bacterium
ATCCTCAAAACGCTTAACCAATTCATCATAAGCGGTTCGTAGTTCTCTTACAGAATCCTGTAAACTTCTAAAAGTTTTGAAGTTTAGATTTGTCTTGTTGCAAAGTAGAAAGCGACAATCCTAAAGCATAGGAAATGCTTCAAAAAAAGTTTCCTCTGGGTTTTTACTTGTTGCAATCGCTTTTCTAATCTTAATAGCAGACGGCGAAAGTCTTTTGGTGTTCTTACTGTATTCCGGCAACTGTTTGTAGAAAACAATAAAAGGTTTGATGGTTTCAATAAAAGAATTGTTGTCAAATTTTTGTCAGTAGCAATATTTAAAAATGTTCGATAGCTGTTAAAAATATCAAGCTTTACACCTTCAATATCAAAAGTTTTTATAGAATATTTTTCAGGATATTTCGCTATCAATTCAAATTTTCTTCTGAAAGATTAGGAATGTAGCTATCATCATTGAAAATGGCAAAATCATCACGTTTTAAAAACAAGAATGTTGGAACCCAAAAATCAATCAAGCCTTGCTTGAGTTTGAAAGGTCGCTTGCTTAATAGTTCACTTAACTCCGAAATTTTGAGTCGTTCGGATTTAGCACTTTCTAAAAAGTCTTCGGAAGCTCTCCAAAGTTTAAAGAATGTAGAATTTCTATCAATTGAAATTATGTCTGTTGCATTTTCTCTAATAGGTGAAATGCCATTTTCTTTTAAAAGCGATAAGATAAATGGTTTTTTCAGGTGGAAATTTCGAATCTTCAAACCCTAAATTTTCTTTATCCCAATCATCGGCCAAGGCTGAAAAATATCTTTTTTTCGCAGTATGAATAGAAGAAGAAATTTTATGTTTGTTTACCAATTCGTTTTTAAAGACAGGTGTGGCATCATAAACAATACTACAAACCTGAGAAAGTAATTTATTAAAATCTTTCTTATCCGCTATTTTCTTTTCTTCCCCTTGAAATACCATTTAACCTCTTTACTTCCAGAATAAATACTGTCGGTAATATAGTGGTTCAATAAACGAATTTGTGATTCAACAATCTTTTCAAGTTCTCTCTTTGCAACTTTGTCGTCTTTGTTTTCTTCAAGTACTTTTTGAATTTTTTCAATCTCAAATAATAAGTTCTTTATCTCAGCAGAGTTTTTAAAGAAACAATAAACGACAGCTTCCTCTTGTAATTTGGATTCGTTTTGGATGTCGCTTTCTTTCAGCTTAGAACTGAAGACAAGATTCACTAAGCCATCTATTTCACCTTCCGGATTTTTTTCTTATTTCTGGATAGTCGGAAATAACAAATTGAAAATATCTTGGTGTACCTGTTTAAAGGAATATTGCTTCGCAAAAACTGGATTGAATTGAATATGTTTATTCAGAAGTGTAGTAATATCTACAACTTCAGAAATTTTATTTCCGGCTTCAATCAATGCTGTTTGAATGTCCAAATCTGTTCCTTCAAATAGAATGAATCGTTTTGAATGTGAACGATAACGGACAATATTCTTGGCTTCGAGGTTTTTAATGACTTCCTTGGTATCTAATATACCACAAGCAGTTTTCAAATAATCAATAAAGAAATTCAAATCCAAGATTGCGCCACTTGCAGAGAATATATTTAAAAGTCCAATTGTTTTAACTGCTTTGATATAATCGTTAATATTTGAAACAAATGCTCTTTCTACTTCTTCAATTGAAGAACGAATGGAACTCCAAGCAGAAAAGTCAGGATTGTACTTTGAGGTTAAAAACGAATAGAAGTTGAAATTGAGGTAATCATAAACATTCGATAAATTGTAAAATGGATTTTCCTGTTTGTTGAATTTAGCCAAACCTGTATGGTCGGATGATTCAAGAAATGAAAACAATGAGCGTTCATTTTGGCCATATCTCTGCAATGAAAGCGTGAGAATATTGGCAGAAAGAATATCAAGCGGATATAATTTTGAAGCAATTTCTTTTAGAAAATCTTTATTGAAGTTAAATGCTTTGGTTTCGGTAGTTAGCTTCAAACATTTTTCAATTTCTGATTTTGAAGCCTGGGTTTCAAAATTCTCAGCAACATATTCCGATGCCAAAAACAAAAGCTGTTCAACAGGTTCGTTAAAAGTGATTTCACGAAAACGTCCTTTTACTTTTGTCCATTCTTGTTGTTGCGTTTTGCTTAGTGAATAAGCATACGATTCCAAACTTTGGTGAACTGTGGTAATTAAAACAATATTGTGTTTTGGATTATTACAAAATTCTGCAAATTGCTGAACAAAGTATAATTCTTTTTCAGGATTGTGCTTACTCGCATACTCTAAAAACTTACCAAATTCATCAATAAGAATAAATAAAACTTTGTTTTCTTTTCCAATGGAATGGTAACGGTTGAATATTTCTGAAAGAATATTTTCTTGTTGATTCTTGTTTGTTTGAACCTCAAAAGCATCTGCAAACTGTTCTACAATAGAAGAATAGGAACCAATGAACTTTACAAAATCAAACTTAGGATTTGCAAGAAATTAGGTTCAAAGTAGCGTTTCGTTCCTTTGACGCTTTGTTCAAATGCTAAAAGAAAGGAAGATTTTCCTGTACCATAAGTACCAACAACATTAAAAGAACGAATTCCTTTTTTAAAGTCATTAACTATTTGGCTAACAACTTGACTAGCATTGGGAGTTGGGATATAGTTGAAATCCCTATCAGTATCTCTGATAATATTTACCGATGTTGTGAAATTATTTGCCATAATAAGTATCTAAAATTTTGTAAGCGTCTGATTTTTTCTTGAATTGCAATTCCTTAATCCCTGCTTGGTCAGTAAAAGTGATGTCTTTAAACTCACTTACTATTTCAGAAATTTTATTCATCAATCCCGAACGATTTAAGGCGAAGATTGAACCCGGACTATTCAGGTCAAACTCTAAGGAATTTAGACTTATAGAGTTTCCGTAGTTTGAATTATCAAGTATTGTGAACAATACAACCGCTTCGGGAAGATTATCTCTTTCAGTATTTTCAATGTAAAATTGTTCTTCTTTGCCTTTCCCTGTTGTCTTTAAAAGTTCTATTTCAGACAGAATTCCCGAAAAACTATCTTCAACATCCTTACTTTCAGGGTCGTTTTTATACAGATTAGCAAAAACGATAAAATCTTTAGCAACCGTATTTTCATTGAAATTCAAATCGGGATTGCTCTCACCAATTCGCTTCACATAATTCACAAAGGTTTCTTTGTTAAAGAAGAGTTTCTCTTTTCTGAATTCATTAAAAATGATGGAGTAAATAGAAGCAAAACTATTTTTCACTAATTGATAATGCAGAAGCCAAAGGCTTGCTTCATCTTCTAAAAAAGGGTCGTAGCCATTTTCATCATCAAATAATCGTTTGCCAAATTCAGTTGGAATGTCTTTGTTGTCAATAACATTAAAAGCTTTCAACCAAAAACGAATGGATGAAACCATATTTTTCCCCACTCCGAGTTGAACAACTGCCTCCTCGTTATTAAAATTCTTTTCTTCTTGCACATAATCATACCCCTTTTTCAACCAAAGTTGTCTGCATTGAAAAGAATCATGACCTGAAAATGTATATTTGGTTAAATAGGGATTGTCAATTTGCATTTAATATCGTAGAGTTTTAAAAATTACAAAGTAATCAATTATAAATTAAATTTGTTGCCTCATTATTTAAAATACCAACATAATTATCACCATTCAGTTTTAATAAATTTCAAACTTTTTTAACAGTCTTATAATTTATTTTAGGCTTATTCATTCACAAACTCACAAAAATTATCTCACCCCACCCCCAAAATCCGCATTCCCCCAGCATCCTTTATCTCCAGCAATTCCCCATTCACATTCCTTAAAAACTTAATTCCCACGGCACTCACCACCGCTACTTCCTCCGGCAAGGTTTCAGCCTCGGCCAGTTTTACTTGTAGCTCCACGGGTTCCAATGTTTTTTGTTTTAGGGCAATCGGCTCGCTTTCTGTTAGCGCACTGCAATGCCTAAACTTTGGCTCCACGGGCAAATACCTATTTTGGGCAGCTCTTGTATTCATAATTGCTAACAGTCGCGCTAAGCAACATAAACTTTATATGTGTGGCCTCTGCGGGTGCCGTTATCTGTTCCTTTGGGTTTAATATCGGTGAGGTCCATGCTACCTCATTCCGTTCTGCGTTCAAAATCGGTTTTTCTTTTATCCCGCCCACGCTATATACCAAGGGTCGCGCATTTATAAATTCAAACGTTTCCAGTAAGGCCCCGTTTTTACGCAAATCCAGTTTTCTCTGCCCAGGTTTCCCATCTCCCAACGCCACGACCTTTCGCATTAACCCGTTTAATCTTCCGCAAAAATAACGATCGCCAAATTCTTTCCCGTACCTCAAAAACCCCGTCCGTAGCACCTTGGCCGCCTGGCTTGCACCTCCCATTTCCATACTGCTCTCCCGCGTGCGCTGGCTTTGTCGCGTCTTGTTTCCTTCATTCTTCATCTTCACGATCGTGCCGTGCTCGTCCTGGCTAAAGCTCAATCCGCCCAAACTACCGCTCAACTTAAAAATATCATTTTTTATCCGTGCCATTGTCAAACATTTTTACAAACCAATAAACTCCAAAAATTGGAGGCTTTCAGAATACTGCGTTCTACATATAATAAATAATCACGGCAATAGGAGTTCACGTCCTAAACCTTAACTGGGGAGAGAATAAAAGTGGTTCGGGGAAAGACAGTAGTCCATCCAAAAATTACCTTCAAAAACGAAACTAAACCAAATTTTAAGAACAAACAAGCTTTTTCGTCAACCTGCAATCTATATTAAACCGTTCTCGGTAGCAAGAGCATCCGGTTTTACAAATAGGAGTGCTGCCCCTAAGTTAAGGGATATTCAATAAATACTCCGTCGAAAAGCCTATGTAAATCCAGATAAAGTCCAGGTCAAGTCTAGGTCAACTCCAGGTTTATTTAAGGTAAGGGAAGGGAAATAAAAACTAAAAAGACCTCTAATTAGGCCTTTTATAAAAGTAGTATTGCTAATATACAAAATCCAAATAAATAAAAAAATATTTGTTTTTTCCCCTTAATGCACAATTCGTGTCTCCCTATTGCAAAACATTAAACAACTCAACAATCCCAATGTCTAATTGCTAATTGCTAATTGTACAGTTTTTGCGGAACACTATTAGCCTTTAGGGATAGACTGGAGACCCAAAGTGAATTATATGCCGATATAAAAAAGGCATTCCCTAATTTCTGGATTTAACTTTTTTTGTTCTGTCTCTAAGTGTATTTATGGGGGCTTTTCTTACAGGCAATTTCTCAACATTTCTATTCTGCTGCAGTCTATCCAACTTAAATCTGTCGGTTTTGTTTCTTAGCGGATTAGGACTTATTTCTTCAATATCTCTATATGTTCTCGGCTCGGGCGTAGTAATTCTTGGTCGGTATATTTGAAGCTCATTTTCCTTGCGAATTTTGGGAGCTGCATTTTTCAGATCCCTTAGCTGAATAGGGTCAATTTTTCTATTGGTGATTTTCTCAACCTCAACAACCTCGGGCCCTTTGGCATAAAATTGGTCGTGATAACGTGTGTTTCCATAATTGGTATTCGTTTTTATGCGCCCAATAAAACCTTCTTCCAGATTGCTTCTTCCCCGGTTGCTAATATCCCTATCATATATATACTGCCGATCTACTACGTTCCAGTAAATGGGGGCGGGTGGTCTCCAGCTGCCATACCATATAATTACGTTCACAGAGGGCATTAATGGCGCCCAGGCATAATAATTATCTATTTCGCCCCATATTACCCAAGCCGGGGCCCACTCGTATCCCGGTACCCATAGCCACCCATAAAGATCGTCATAAATCCATCGGCCATAGTGGAAAGGCGCCCAACCCCAAGAATATAAAGATACCCATATCCATCCCTCAGAACAATATTCCCAATGGCCATTGGTAAAATAGGGCTGGAAGTTACCATCTACGGAAGGATGCCAAACATGTCCATAGCCAGGATAGTTAATCCAAAGGCCAAACGGCGATAAACCGTCATAAAAATCTTGATAGGAAATGTTAACTTCTATTTGTTGTGCTGATACTGTTTCCTGCATTCCTAGACCGAGACCGAAAACTAGGATTAAGACCTTTAGTTTAAAAGTTATTGGACGTTTCATTTTTCCCTAAATTTATAGTTAGTGAAGGGAAAGATATTCCCTTCCTTTCATTTTTAAAATGACTAAGGTCAGTTAGTTTGCTTTTTATATTGAAACTGATAGATAAGGCTCTAAGGTTTGTCAATATTTATAACAACCATAAGAAATCAATCTGGTTAGCCTGATAAGGCGTAAACAAAAGATATTAATGGAATGCCGAAACTTAAGGACATATTTTTAGGATTGATGTACAGGTACTCCCCGAATGTTGCCTATAACCTCCAATGTTGGAAGGAGATTGAGGATAAGTACAAACAGCCCTGGCGATTTTATCATAACCTCAGTCATCTGGATAATATCTTAAAGGAGTTCGAGTTAGTGAAACCGGCCATTCAAGAGGTGGATGTATTGTTATTCACTATCTTTTATCACGATATAGTTTATAATCCCTTGCATTCCAATAATGAGCAAAAAAGCGCCAGACTGTTTAGGAAACGTATAGCTCCTACGCATTTTTCGAATATAGCGAAAGTAATGACCTTAATTAAAGCAAGCAAAACCCATCAAATGAGTACAGATTTTGATACAAATCTTTTTCTCGATCTGGATCTGCTTATTTTGGGAAGTAAAAGAAATGCTTATTCGCACTATTGCGAAAACATACGCAAGGAGTACCGTATGTTTCCTGACTTTATATATCGCCCTAGGCGAAAAAAACTGCTCCTACGCTATTTATCTCTTGATTCCATTTATAAAACTCCCTATTTTATTGAAAGATATGAAAAACAGGCCCGGAAAAATTTAAAATATTCCATTAGGGAATTGTCCTAAATTCATATATCGACTGCCTAGCTGACAAAAGTCATTCCCAGCTCCCCAAGCTTCCACTAATTTTGGTAACACGCTAGTTTTCAAAATTTACGATAACTGAACCTATACTATATGGAAGCACTAATTAAAACATTTGACGAAATTCACATTTCAGATATTGCCCAAGTAGGGGGTAAAAATGCCTCTTTGGGTGAAATGTACAACGAGATGGCTGCGGAGGGTATTGAAATACCTAATGGATTTGCCACAACGGCATTTGCTTATTGGACATTTCTGCGGGATAATGATATTGAAAATAAGTTAATCTTACTGCTGAAAAATCTTGATAGAAAAACATTTTCAAATCTGTCGGAAATAGGAAAACAAGCAAGGCAGTTACTATTGGAAGGACAGTTTTCATCTTCCTTTTCGCAAGCAATTATTTCTGCCTATCAGCAATTGGACAGTGACAAATTTTTGGCTGTAGCCGTTAGGAGTAGCGCTACCGCCGAAGATCTGCCCGAGGCCAGTTTTGCCGGTCAGCACGATACTTTTTTAAATATTAGCGGAACCGAAGCACTTGTTGGAAGCAGTTAAAAAATGCTTTGCATCGTTGTATACCGACAGGGCCATTAAATATAGAGAGGATAAAGGCTTTGCCCATGCAACCATTGCCCTTTCCGTGGGGGTACAAAAAATGGTACGCGCAGACGTTGGCTGCTCTGGGGTAGGCTTTACCTTAGAGCCAGAATCGGGATTTCAAAACATTATCCACCTTTCCGGAGTGTGGGGGCTAGGGGAAAATATTGTACAGGGCACCATAAATCCGGATGAGTTTTATGTTTTTAAACCTACATTGGAATTGGGAAAACAAGCAATAATTGAAAAAAAACTGGGCAGTAAGGCCCTCACTTTAATGTATTCGCAGTCCAACGGTCATTCCGCCACCCTTAATGTGCCTACCCCCCAACCAAAGCAACAGCAATATGTTCTAAACGATGCCGAGGTAACCCAGCTTGCAAAATGGGCCTTGGCCATTGAAAGGCATTACGGCAAAAACATGGACATAGAATGGGCAAAGGATGGTATTACCAACCAGCTATTTATTATTCAGGCAAGGCCTGAGACTGTACATAATCCTAAAAGTAAGAATATTGTATCAACCTTTTCCCTTACCCAAAAAGGGAAAATATTGGTTACCGGAAATGCCATTGGCACCAAGATAAGGGTGGGTACCGCAAGGATCCTCACCGATCCGCAGCAAGGGGCAACCCTGCAAAAAGGTGATATAATAGTTACGGATACCACAAGCCCAGATTGGGACCCTTTGCTAAAAAAAGCAGGAGGCATTGTCACCAATCGTGGAGGCAGAACCAGCCATGCCGCCATTGTGGCAAGAGAATTGGGGGTGCCGGCGGTAGTGGGTAGCAATTATGCTACCCAAAATATTAAGGACGGTCAACTAATTACCATTTCCTGTGCGGAAGGAAAAATTGCCTATGTTTTTGAAGGCGCGCTCCCTTTTATAGAAGAGGAAATTGATTTTTCAAATGTAGAAATGCCACGCACAGAAGTGAAATTAATTCTTTCGGACCCAGAGCAGGCCTTTCAGTACTCTTTTTATCCCAATAATGGGGTCGGGCTTTTGCGAATGGAATTCATTATAGCCCATAACATTAAGATACACCCCATGGCGCTGGTAAAGTATAACGAATTGAAAGATGTGGCCGAAAAGGAAACAATTGCCAGTATAACACGGGAATACAATAATAAATCAGATTATTTTATTGAAAAATTAAGTGAGGGCATTGCCACCATGGCCGCCGCCTTTTATCCGAAAGAGGTAATTGTACGAACCAGCGATTTTAAAACTAATGAATATGCGAATTTAATTGGGGGCAAGCAATTTGAACCGAAAGAGGAAAACCCAATGTTGGGTTTCCGCGGGGCTGCAAGATATTTTAACCCTTTATACCAAAAGGGGTTCGAGCTGGAATGCAAGGCCCTAAAAAAGGTACGGGATGAAATGGGACTGACCAATGTAAAAATAATGATCCCCTTCTGCAGAACCCTTAATGAAGCCCAAAAAGTAATTGCACTTATGAAAACCCTTGGGCTGGAAAGAGGGGAGAATGCTCTCGAAATTTATATGATGGTAGAAATACCCAGCAATGTACTAATTGCCGAAAAATTTGCGGAATATTTTGATGGTTTTTCCATAGGTTCCAATGACCTTACACAGCTTACCTTAGGGGTAGATCGCGATTCCCAGCTTTTGACTAGCACTTTTGATGAAAATGACCCAGCAGTGCGAAAAATTATTGCCCTGGCCATAGAAAAAGCCAATGCCTCAGGAATTAAAATAGGATTGTGCGGCCAGGCCCCCAGTGATCTTCCGGAATTTGCCTCTTTTTTGATCCAAAATGGTATTGATAGTATTTCATACAATCCGGATGCCTTGCTTAAGGGTATTGAAAATATGGTAGCTGCAGAAGATATGTTAAATTTTAAAAAAAAGCTTCCAACTGACCTAGGTCATACCAAAAGCAAAAAAGGGATTATATCTTAGCAGTATAGAAATTAATGAAGTTCTTTAAAATATTGGATTTGACTATTAAACAATAGAAAAAATTCACTTTGAAAATAGAATAATAAATTATTTCAGAATGATTGGTGGCTACTTTAGCAATAGGGATGTCGATTTTGTTCTAAGTATTTGATAAGCCTATTTTCAAAGGAACAGGAGTGCCGAAAGGCACTTCTGTTTCTAATTAAAAAACCAATATATAATTTTAAAATATTGTTTTTATTGGCCAAGAACCAATAGAAACCTACTGGAAACAGTATCCTTGATCCAAACCAGATAATGGTACCGTAACATTAGCAATAAGAAACGTTACAAGTTTATTGTAAGTATTTGCACAAGAAATCTCTTTTCAGGGAAACAGGAATGTCACTCGGCATTCCTGTTTTTTTATTTTAAAACGTCCTTTTTTTGCTTCAATTCTGATAAATATCATTTTTAAAAAGTGGGTTCCTTATTACTTTTATTCAATTAATTGTTTCTCCCAGGATTATTCCAAAAGAGCAAATATGAAAAAGATACTTGTAATAGAAGATAATTTACAGATCAGGGAAAATATTGTGGCCATACTGGAACTCAGTGGATATAACGTAAAATCGGCATCCAATGGAAAAGAAGGAATTAAATTGGCTGAGACCCTTGTGCCAGATTTAATCCTGTGCGATATAATGATGCCTGGGATGGATGGATATGACGTTTTGGAAGAAGTACAAAAGAAGAAAAAAATTGCGGGTACCCCATTTATTTTTCTAACAGGCTTATCCAAGAAAAATGAAGTGCGAAGAGGGATGAATTTGGGAGCCGATGACTACATTACCAAGCCTTTTGAAAATGAAGAGCTTATTGAAGCCATTGAAAGTAGGCTAAAAAAGATCGCCTTCTTAAAAAAGGACTTTTTGAGAAATCACAAAGGCGTGGATGCATTTTTTAAGGAGGCTGCCGAATATGTAAAATTGGAAAGCCTGACCGATAATAGGGATTTGGAGGAATTCAAAACCAATGAAATAATTTTTCGGGAAGGTATGACCGCCCATACTATTTATTTTATCCATTCCGGCAGTGTAAAAACGTTCAGGACCACCAGTGGGGGAAAAGAGTTTATTACCGGTATCCATGGGCCGGGGGAGTTTTTTGGGCAACTGTCCTTGTTAGATAAAAATGGACGTTACCTGGAGACTGCTGCTGTGCTTAAGGACACAAAGGTCTATAGTATTCCCAAAAGTGATTTCAATAATTTATTGCACAGCCAAAATGAAATTTCAAATAAGTTTATCGACATTATTTCAAATAATTTAATAGAGGTGCAGGCACAATTGGTAAATATGGCATATGCCCCTGTAAGAAAAAGAGCAGCCCGCGCCTTGCTAGGGTTGTATAATAAAGGAATCGTTAAAAACAAGGAAAATCAAGCCATCAGTATTTCACGGGAGGATTTTGCCGGTATCATTGGCACTGCAACCGAAACGGCCATACGCGCACTTTCTGAATTTAAGGAGGATGGCCTTATCAAAATGGATTTGAGCCATAAAATTATTATTCTCGATAAAGAGGAGCTGGCCTATATAGCCGAGTCTGAATAAAATAAGAGCTTCCCTTAATTTTTCTGTTTTTTAAGCTTCGAATTTTCACAACTGGGAAGGAATACCGAAAAAGTGCTACCCATATTTTCCTCGCTTCTAAAATCGATAGTTCCGCCCAATAATTCCACATATCTTTTAACAATGTTCAATCCTAAGCCCGTACCGGGAATATCCTTGGTGTTCTTCGCCCTAAAGAAGCGGGTGAACAAATAAGCCTGTTCCTCTTTACTTATTCCAATCCCGCTATCCTGTATTTCAATTGTGAATAATTTGGAGGTTTGGACTACGTCAACAATTATATCCTTTTCAGAATATTTGATGGCGTTAGAGAGTAAATTTATAAGAACGTTGCGCAATATTTTTTTATCTGCAAGAATATCCGGTGTCCCTGAAAATTTCAAGTGTATTTTTTGGTCCATTTTGCAGAGGCCATTTACTTCCTCTATACTGGATTCCAAAAATTCCTTTAAATTAAAATGCTCTTTTTCGGCTTTCAAAAGTCCGCGCTCTAATTTATCCAAGGACAGGAAATCATCTAAAATGATAGTAAAGTGTTTTACGGATTCCTTTATCCGGTCCAAATGTTTTTGTTGGTTTTCAAAAAGTTTGGCGTTTAAATATTTTTCAATAAGAATGGTAGAGGAAAGTACAATGGTTAGCGGTGTTCGCAACTCATGCGAAGCAATGGAGATGAAGGTACTTTTCAATTCGTTCAGTTGTCTTTCTTTTTTTACGGCTTCCCTTAATTTTTGGGTGCGCTTTTTAACAATCTCTTCTAATTCATCGGTATATTCCTGTTTGTTGGTCTCCAATTTCTTGCGGGAGGTTATATCTTCCCCAGCGCATAAGGTGGCCAAAACTTTACCATTATCGTCAAAAACAGTGGAATTTCTCCAAACTACTATTTTTTTTTGGTTGTTTTTGCAAACCATTTCACATTCAAAATAAGGGATCAATAGCAACTTGTTGTTCTCTGGGTTATAATAAGTGTAATTGTCGCCATTGGTACCTAGCGGATACATAAAATTTGTAAACCATTGTTTTCCTATAACTTCATCATCTGTATACCCGAAAACGTTGCGACCCTTTTTATTTATCAGTGTTACCTTTTGATTTTTGTCTATCAGCAGAAAAATTACGGGTGCCAGATCCAGATATTTATTGATTGTCTTTATATCCCGCAAAAGACTTTCACTCTTCTTTTTTTGCAATTTGGATTTCCTTTCCGCTGTTACATCCAGAATGGTAAAATGACAAAGGGAGTCACCTTCATAATTTAAAGGGGCCATACTTCCGTGCATCAATACAGTTAGGGTACCTGAATTGGGACATTGTATATTTAAATCAAATGGATCAGTATGTCCTGTTTTAAAAATCTCCTTTAGTTTAATATGTAGTTTATTGCATTCACCCTTTGTTAAACAGACTGAAATAGATTTGCCGGTTATTTCAAGCTTTTCAAGCTCCAGCATTTTACAGGCGGTAAGATTGATGTTTTTTACAATTCCTTTTTCATTAAAAATTAAATAGCCAACGGGAGCAAAATCAAATAGCGTAGCGTATTGGTCGCGAGCCGCTTCCAAACGCTTCGTGGTTTTTAAAAGTTCCTGATTTTGAAGCTCCAATGCTATTTGGTGTATTTCAATTTCGTGGAATAATTTACGTGCTTTTTCTATGGAAATATTGGAAAGGCGAGATGCTTTCTTCCGGTTTTTTATTGCGGTTTGCAGGGCCGAGTTATTTTTTGAAGCTTCCTTTTGTTCCATCGTCGGGTTATTTGGGCATCAAATGATGCACCATTTGCAAAATCGATAATAGTCTTCCAATATAGATGAACTCTGTATTTAGAATGTTTTCTTTCCAATTGCTGTGATCTTTTTTGGGAAATCCACTATTTCTTCACAGGAGGTAATGAAAAAAAATTCAACCCACGGATAATGTTCAATTTTTGAATTATTATAAAAGATAACTATAGTTACCTGAAGTTTCTAGGAGCCAAAAATCCAATACGGGTGACACATATATTTAGATATTTTCGGTTATCTAATTGAGAATATCTTAGTTAAAGATACTACAAACTGCTGTAAAACAATCCATATTATATTTTATAATAAGAAGACATAACCAATAATTTATGAGAAAAATAAAAACGGATAAGGAAATTGCCTCATAATGCGATATTAAATAAAAAAGATTGTTCGGATGATGTAAGTCATTTCAAAGCAAATAAATGTGTCATTATTTTATACTGTCATTGAGACTATTTTAATATAGCTTCAAACATCATAAACGGAAAAACTAACCAATTTTTCGATAGCACTCTTGGGAACCGAAGTGGGAATAATATTTCGAGTTCTCGGGAGTGTTTTCTATATGACAATGTGGCTCCTGATAAAGATATTTAGGGCCAAAGCTTCGTAGGCATTGTTATTAATTGCTACTGATTTGAATCATTTGAAAAAGTTCGTCCCCGCCTTACTTTTATAATAAAGCATTTAGTCGAAAAAACTAAACCTGCAATGAATAAGGTTGGGTACTTAAATTACGCAAATTGTGAAAGACATCGAAAAGATAGGGCAAAACAATATACAGGACGACATTTTTAAAATGAAATCCACGGTACAATTTCTCTTGAATGATATTGATTTAACTATGCAAAAAGTTACCTTTTCACAGTACGAACCCACCATCCCCAATTTATTTGAAAAACTGACGGAGTTTAAAAACGAACTCCTAATACTACAGCAGGAATTAAATTTATTATTAAAGGAAATAAACCTATTTGAAAATAAAATAAGTCTTCTAAATATGCTCGAATTGGCTGAATGCGAGCTGGTATTTGAAAATGCGCATCAAATATTGCTGGAGCAATTGAATCTTTTGAAAATCAACTACCAAAGTTTAAAGCACACTATTATAACTTTCACAGATAGTTTTAAAAAAAATAAAAAAATTTAATCGGGATGATGCAGGTCATTTCGGCTTAGGGTTTTAGGTTTTACTTTTAATCTATTAATATTTAAAACTTAAGATTATGGCACTAATTAATTTTAACAACAGAAGATTTCCTTGGTTTAACAATGAACTTTCCTCTTGGATGGATTCAGATTTGTTCGATGAAGATATATTTTCCAATGGAAATGGAAAAAAAATTCCCGCAATGAATATCAAGGAAAAAAAGAACGATTTTGAAATAGAACTTTCCGTTCCCGGTTTTCAGAAAAAGGATATTGAAGTAGTGCTCGAAAACGACCAATTGATCGTGAGCGCTGAAAAATCAAAAAATGAAATCGAGGAAAACGAAGAAGGATATACACGTAAGGAATTCAGTTACAATACCTTTGAAAGACGTATGAAACTTCCCGAAAGCGTAGATGGCAAAAAAGAAGTGAAAGCAAATTATGACAATGGAATCCTTAAATTGAAACTTCATAAAAAGGAAACCGCTAAAATACCTCCTAAAAAGGTCATACAGATTGCTTAAAAAAAATGAAATTGAATTATTTGAGGAGGTAATGTCAATTTTTAATCGAACTAATCCATAACGTGAGTTTTGGGTTAGTTTTTTTTTTGACCTAGTTTTAAAGAAATATTGCCCAAATGATTTAAATCATTTTAATCTTTCTGCTACAGCGCTAATTTTAGGATGATTATAAAAATATTTCGAACGTCCTACACAAAGGGGATAGGGCCTTTTGAATTTACCCATTACAATTTATTTACAAAATTATGGCAGGTATTAAATTCGATGATAGAAAATTGCTACGTCATAAGCAACAACTTATTTCTTGGCTGGACCTCGCTTATCTCTATGAAAAACTTCCTTCTTTGCGAAAAAAAATTACTTTTAAACGAAGTAAAAAAAGTTAAGGTAATTTAAACCACGGAATAGTTTCAATGCGGAAGTAAAATAGTTTCAAGCTCGGTTATAAAGGGCATTTGCCCTTTAAGTATTTTTATTTTTGCTTCGGAAAAACTGAACCAAGCTACTTTATCAATTTCGGGATAACTGTTTATTTTTCCACTTTTAGGAGGCCATTCAAGAGAAAATTGATTGCTCTTAAGAGTTTTGGGATCAAAGTCTTTTTCTATTGCTCCGGCGTAAATTATCTTCCCGCTTTTTTGCTTCAATGGCGTTAAGGGTATAGGATCGCCATGAAGTTGAATTCCCAATTCTTCCCCAGTTTCCCTAAAAGCGGCGGCACATACTATTTTCCCCATTTTCAATTTCACCCTTGGGAATAGACCAGGCGCCCTCATCCTTTTTGGTCCAAAATGGTCCTCCAGGATGGGCGAGTAAAACTTTCCATTTCTGGTTCTTTAGGGCATATAACAAGAGGCCTGCACTTTCCTTAGGCATAGATTTTATTCTTCTTTTATTCGCAATGGTTATAATATAAAAATTCAGTCTCCTATGTACAAACCATATTTCTTTGTGTGATAGGAGAGCTGATTTTTATATTCGGTTTATTGCTTTTTGAGCGATTCCAGCTTTTTTTCAAGTGCTGCTATTATCTCATGACTTTTATCGGTTAAATTGGAAATTGTTGAATTTAGGCTCTTTTCAAATTCCAGTTTTTTTGCGTGTGCTGTGGCAGCTATCTCATCTTTTACATGTTCTATTTTTTTGCTCAGTTCATGGGTGGTTTCTGCGGTTGTATCCTTAATCTGTCGTCGCGTTTTTGAACCTTTTTGCGGAGCGTATAAAATTCCTAAGACGGTGCCAATTACCGCACCTGACAATAACGCAAGAACTACATTTTTTTTTGAGGTTTCCATAATTAATATTTTAAAAATTAATAAAGGTTTTGATTTAAAATTAGAATAATCATAGCCTTTGGCAAATGATATATATCAGTGCCTAAGGATTAGTGAATCTTTACCGTTATACAAGCAATGGCGGTAAATGAGGAATGACATTTTTGAAAATTAAGAATTGGACGGTCTAAAATAATCAGCATTCCCATTATTATAAATAAATGTATATGCTGCGGAACGTTTTGGATATGATTTACATCATTTGCATTTTGGGGTTGCTTAAGTATCTTGTTTTCAGAATTATAAATTTGAAGAAATGTTAGGTGATTTAAAGGGCATTCAGATAGAAAATTTGTTGCACAGCCAAGTTGTTGGAAGGATTGGGTGTCACGTAGAAGGCACCACATATATTGTACCCGTAAGTTATGCATATGACGGCACGTATATTTATGGACATACAAATGAAGGAATGAAAATAAAGATGATGCGCAAAAACCCCAACATTTGTTTTGAAGTAGACGTTATTGAAAATATGAGCAATTGGCGAAGCGTAATAGCTTGGGGCAATTTTGAAGAATTAAAATCCCCGGAAGAAAGAAGATTGGGAATGCAGAAATTGATAGACCGTTTGATGCCCATCCTTACTGGTGAAACTACAACCCATAATACTATGGTAGATTCGCAGGGACAATATATTGAGTCAATGCGGGGTGTGGTATACAAAATCAGGTTGGCCGAAAAAACAGGACGCTATGAAAAACGCTAATGACAAAAAATCCACAGTTTTATATATTTGAGGAAAAGACAGCAAATTTATTTTGGAGAAGTTCCCTTTTTTGCGGCGAGATCTTCCAGATAATCCAATTGCAATCGCTGAATCTCGAACAACCGCTGGTTTTGGTGAATCATTAGGTGGTCTATTTTTTCATGTAGCAGGCGTATTTCAAGCTCGGCCTTTAAATTTACCTGGTAATCGTGTTCGCTTCGAGACCGGTCTTTTTGCTCCTTTCTATTTTGGCTCATCATAATAATGGGGGCTTGTATGGCGGCCAAACATGATAATATTAAATTAAGGAGGATAAAAGGATATGGATCAAATGGCTTGGCGGCAAACAACCAGATATTGATGCCCATCCATATCAATAAAAAGGCGAAGAAAATACTAATAAAGGTCCAACTACCCCCAAAACTGGCAATTTTATCAGCTAATTTTTGCCCTATGGTTAATTTGCCTTCTATTTTGGGTTCTATGTTTTCTGACAATAATTCGTTATCCACAACGGCTTTACGAACTTCCTTATCAAGTTTGGATAAATCCTTGTGTTCTTTCTTTATGAGCAATTCCAAGTATTTTTTTCTATATACTCCAAGTTCCTCTCGCGATATGAATTTATCAATGGTAAATTCGGGATGGTCTTTTTTAATTAAGCCGAGAATTGCGGGCGTAATGGATGCGCCGGAAACATTATTTTCCAACGGCAATTCCTGATCGCTGAAATAATCATTTTCTTTTTCCATATTATGAAGTCATTTTTTTAATATTTCGGGCCAAAACATCACTTATATCTATAGTATTGCTCGGGTGGGGGATGGTATTGCAGGTCACAATCCTATCAATTCCGCAATCCAATAACTGTTGGTAGGCGTTTCCTGAAAAAACGGCATGAATGCCAATACACACGGCGGGTTTCATTGCTTCTTTTTGAAGGTGTTTCAATGTTTCCATCATCGTTTGTGCAGAAGAAATGATATCATCGATCAACACGGGGGTGGCGTTCTTGTATTTTTGCAGGGCAGGAATGGAAACCGCAACGTGGTCGTCGCTATATCTAATTTTATTTAAGATTGTATAGGGCGCTCCAACACTTTTTGCCACATTGGCAACCCATTGTTTACTCTCGGTATCCGGACCAATGATAACCGGATTTGATACGTTTTCCGTAATCCATTTGGAAATATCATCGGCAGCGTGAACAACCGTATTTGGGATAGGATATATGTGTGAAAGCGCTTTAATGCGATGTAAATGTGGATCGACGGTAATCATACCATCTACAAAACTTGAAAAAAGCTTGGCAAAATATTTTGAAGTTTCTCCCTCCCCGGGATTAAATACCTTGTCTTGCCGCATATATGCCAGGTAAGGTGCTACCAAAAATACATTTTTAGCTCCGAGCGATTTGGCCGTGTTGGCTATAAAATAGAGGGGTAGCAGTTTGTTGTCCGGTTCGTGTAGCGTGCATACCAATACCACATTTTTATTCCGAACGTCTGAAAGAATCCGAATGTAACATTCCCCATCCGGAAATTTACGCACTACAATCTCCCCAACTTCCGCGTTTGTTTTTTTTGCAAGTTGATGGGTCATTTTTTCATTTCCCGGAAGGTTTAAAAATATCATCATTTTAAATTTAAAGAATTGTCAAAATATCCTTATGCCCTTTAAAATAATCCATGGCATACTTCAATTCGCCTTTTGCTTCCGTATATATTGTATATAATAGTTGGCCTTTCTGTATGGTATTTCCCAAATGGACATTTAATTGTACCCCAGCGGCTTTGTTTTCGGGTGCTCCGGACAATTTAGCGAGTTTCGCTATTTTCCGATTATCCATTCGTATTAATATGCCACTATTTTCTGCATGCACTTCGTGGGAATATGGGGCCATTCTTGGTTCCGTAAACCTTCCTTGCGCTTTGCAAATTGCTTTGAATTTGCTGTAAGCTTTACCGGATACCAACAAATCTGAAGCCGTTTCTAGCCCCATTCCCCGGGCAACTTTCCCTGACAGTTCCAAAAGCGTTCCTGCCAATAATAAAGCGCGCTCTTTCAGATCGACAGGCGCATCGGGCTCATTACGCAGTATTTTCAAAATATCTATGGCCTCCAATACAGGGCCAATGCCTCTTCCTATAGGTTGCGCACCATCGGTAATCATCACTTTTGTGGTTATGCCCAAATGTTTGCCTACTGTTTCAAAATGTGCTTTGAGTACATCAGCCTCTTTCCTGCTCCGTACTTTTGCCGTTTCCCCTATCGGCATATCTATTACCACATGCGTAGATCCTGCCGCGGCTTTTTTGGAAAGAACCGAAGCAATGAGTTGGCCCTCACTATCAATATCCAGCGCTTTTTCAACTTTTATTAAAATATCGTCCGCAGGACTTAATCGTGCCGCATCGCCCCAGACAAAGCAGCCTCCTTCCTTGTCTACCACCTTCTTTATTTGCGCCGGCGAAAGCGAGACCTCGGTTAACACTTCCATAGTGTCCGCCGTTCCGGCAGAAGAGGTTATGGCTCTGGAAGATGTTTTTGGCATCGTAAGCCCATAGGCGGTTATGATTGAAACAATAATTGGCGTTGTTCTGTTTCCCGGCAAACCCCCTATGCAATGCTTATCCATTACGATTTTCTTATTCCAGTTCAGTTGAATTCCCGAGACAATCATTGCCTTTGTAAGACTTGTTATTTCAGTGATGTCCATTCGGTTTCCTGCACAGGCTGTGATGAATGCTGAAAGATGGATGTTTGAGTAATCGCCTTTTACAATATCGGCAATGATATTTTGATAGGCGTTATAATCTAATTTGTGATTGTATATTTTGGCCCTTACATGTTGGAGGGAATCGATTGTTTCCAAATGGGATACAGTAACAAAATCTCCTTCTGCAATACCTAATTTTTCGGTGGCAGTGTTGGATAATCCAACTTCATCTTTCTGTAAAATAGCAGAAGTGATTACATTAAGACTGGCAACAATAGAACCGGTTTCGGTGGAAACCCTAATTCTGGTTAACGCTTCAAACCCTTCAGAAATACAGATGTGGCTATCATTTTTTAGAAACACCACATTGGCATTCTGGGTGAAGATCCCAAGATGCTTGTACTTCAAAAAGTTATCCCGTTTCTTCATTTTATTGACTTAAAAAAAGGTCTTGACAATTATTGCTGCAGATCCAAAAAAAGAAAGGTCCCCAAAATATTCATTCGTTTTTTTAAAGTCCTACATTTTTTGCCTGTGGGAGATATTGGAATCATTATATAGGTTCTAAGGTATCATCAAAATATAAATTCATAAATGATATATATCACTTTGCCCAAATAAGAATGTAAATTATTGGGTTGACCTATATAGGAACATATATTACCTCCTAAATTCCTTAAAATTCATAAGCCTGTGTTAGGTAGCAAACATGGAAGAATTGATATCGCTAATTTTCCCCATCAAGAATTCTAAATCGGTAGTGATAAAACATCTTACATTCCAATTTTGGATATTTTGCAAGCTGCTCCTTATAAATAACTTTATATTTTCAGCTTTTTTAAATATGCCAATTGTGTCCGCTCATTTAAATACGAAACAAATGAAAATTGATATGTAGATAATTTTTCAAATGTTTTATAACATCCGGATAATCACCATATAGTGTTTATTCCCATCATATATTCATAAGTCTAAGTGATTTATAAACCGTACATAAGTAAAAATAAAAAAACCACAACTAACTATTTTACAGTTAATTGTGGTTTTTAAAAGTGGAGCCGGAGGGATTCGAACCCTCGTCCAAACGCGCAACTATATCGCTTTCTACATGCTTAGTTTTCGTTTTGATTTTCGAGAGATTGCCGGTCGAAAACTACCAACGCACTCCTTAGCTCCATTTAAGTTTCGCAATCGCATCAGAGCCCTGTGATCGCTAGGTTTACTTTCACGAAGCCGCTAAATCGAACGCCGTAAACCAAGGCTTTCGAGCGACTTCCTGCTTGCCCACCTTGTGGGCCGAGGCATACCGTACTATAATTCGGGTTATGCAGCTAGGGCGTAGTTATTCTCGCCGTTTAAAAAGTGTGAAATATGAGATTTACGAGCTGTATCCCAGCGCTCGGCATGCTTACAATACAATTAGACCCGCTGTCAAAACCAGTCGGCCCCTGGGCTGCCGCACTTGTTGCGGCATCTCATTAAAGTATGTAAAATTTTCAGTGTTCAGTGTTCAGTGTTCAGTGTTCAGTGTTCAGTGTTCAGTGGCAGTGTTCAGCCATTCATTAACCTGCAACCTTGAACCGGAAACCTGAAACGGGCGACAAAGATACATGAAAAACCATATCTTTGCCACCGCAATATTTCCGATGGCTATCGGAACAAAAAACATACCAAATGCCCATTACCTTTGCCCTCATAAAAGAACGCAAAAACCCACCGGACCGACGCGTGGTTTTCTCTCCCGAAAAGTGCCAAGAAGTGGTAAAAAAATTTCCCGATGCCAAAATAATCGTGGAAGCTTCAGACATCCGCATTTTTCCCGATGAGGCCTATCGCAAAGCAGGTTTTGAAGTAGTGGAGGATGTTTCAGCCGCCGATGTGCTTTTGGGGGTAAAGGAAGTTCCTGTGGATTTTCTTATTCCGAATAAAAAATATTTCTTCTTTAGCCATACCATTAAAAAACAGCCATACAATAGGAAGTTGTTGCAGGCAATTCTCAATAAAAAAATAGAACTCTTCGACCACGAAACCATTGTTGGCGAGCATAACAACCGCCTTATAGGGTTTGGTTATTACGCGGGGCTCGTGGGCGCCTATAACGGTTTCCGGGCTTTGGGGCTGCGGGATAATTTATTTGAATTGCCAAAAGTAGAAGCCCTTCCGGATTTGAAATCGGTTAAGGAGGAATTGGATAAAATTTCAATTCCCAATATCAAAATTATTCTTTCCGGCACCGGAAAGGTAACACGCGGGCGCAAAGGAAATACTCGACCATTTAAAAATCCGGGAAGTGACCGATGCCGAATATCTTTCAAAAGAATTCGATGAACCCGTATATTGTTTAATTGATGTGGCCGAATACACCAAACGCAAGGATGGGGGAGAATTTGACAAAAGCGAATTTTATAATGATCCATCCGGCTACGATAGTGATTTTCTGAAATACGCAAAAGTGAGCGATATGTTTATTACCGGCCATTTTTATGGTGATGGCGCGCCCTATCTTTTTACGCGGGAAGATGCCAAAAAGGCCGATTTCAAAATAAATTTGGTGGCCGATATATCCTGCGATGTGGATGGTCCCGTTGCCAGTACCATTCGTCCTTCAACAATTGCCGACCCATTTTATGGCTATAATGCAAAGACCGAAACAGAAACCGACTTTGATGCGCCCGGTGCGATAACGGTGATGGCGGTGGACAATCTGCCCTGCGAATTGCCCAAGGATGCCAGCGAGGGTTTTGGCGAAATGTTTCTTAATAATGTAATTCCAGCATTCTTCAATGGCGATGCGGATGGTATATTGAAACGCTCGCAAATGACAACTTCCGAAGGCAAAGTTGACACCAAAATTTTCGTACCTACAGGCCTTTGTGGATTTTAAGGGCTAGATCTTTTTTAGCTCTATGGGTTCCTCTTTTTCTATCTGCATTAGGGTGCCAAAAAATTCCTGTAGGCTTTGGTATGCCTCTGGGGCAAAACTGTAATTGTTCAGCTTTACGCCAAGCCTGATATTTATTTTAGTGCCCGAAACATCATACACTACCGAAATTTCGCCATCATTTTCCGGAAGTTTCAAAAGCTTATTTCCCGGGGTTTTTACCACTTCATATTGATTGTTTAAATCGATAGAAACCAAATAATTATTGGTAATGGGAAAACCAAAGTCCATAGGGTAGGTGCGGGTTTTTTCATTGAAGGGGTTTTCGGCGAAGTAGGTTTGCATAGCAAAGGGATAAAGGAACAAGGTGCCGGCCAAATGCTGATCGTGTATGGAAAAATTATATTTCTCTTTGTAGGGTTGTTCCAGGTCTGTTTTGTTCTCAATTTCAAGATCTGATATATCCAAAAATTCATTATATGCTTGCTTGCGTTTTATAATTTCTGTAGTGCTGAGGTTGTTGAACTCCTTTCTTTTTTCAACGGAAACGTAGCCGGTGGAAACCTCGTTTATGGTACCGTGGAAAATGCCATTGTCGTCGGCCGCCATTTGCAGGTTTACGTAATGCATATTTCTGGAAGCAGGTACGATAGGCTCCCAATAACTTCCTTTTTTAAAATCCAATACACGGCCACGGGTACAAAGATCGCGGTAGGGCAATACCCCAAACGGTGTTTCCTTGTCTGTGGCATCAAGGAAATATTTTTTGCCATCCAATTCTAGATAGGCGAGGGCATATATAAAATCCGTGAGTACGGGATATTGCAAAGTAGGGATAGCATAATCACGAGTTGAAATCAACATGATCTTGGCATCTATGTCGGCAACTGCAAGGGCATTTATTAGGGCGAGGTTTATTTCGCTGCTGTTACCTGATTTTCGATCGAAGGCATCCTTTACCCGCACCTCAGAAAGAATACGATATTTTCCATCCCAAGCCATGCGGTCCTGGATAAAATAATAAATGGCCTTGGCTCTTTCCAGCTTTCCGGGAATGCTGAGTAGGGACTCGGGCACTTGGCCCTTAAAATAACTGCTGTATTTAAGTTGGCGGCCCAAATCCCTATCGTATTGTAGGAAATGGTCCACATCGTCCCAATCGCGCGTAAAAGGATGCTTGCTTTCCTCAAAATCTACATATTCTATAAGTTCATACTTTAAGGAAGCCAGATAATTTTCTGGGGAAAGCATATATTTTTCCTTCTTTGCGGCAGGAACGTTAAAGATTGCATAGGTGGCAATCTCGCATTCTGCTTGTACATCAAACCCTTCAATGGAAAAACACGCTAAGGTTTTTTCCGCTTCATTTATGTCCAGGTTAAGATTTCCGTATAAAGTTCGATTGTATTTGAAGTTTCCCGGCAGTTCCGTATGGAATTCCGAATAAAGTTTGGGAAGCTCCCCTTGAAATTCCCATCCGCCAAAGTTCAGATAGTGTCCCGTTTCTATCCGGTAGGTATATTCCAGAATACTGCCGTCCTTTATATTGGGAAAGGTGAATTTTTTAAGGGACCATTTTGGGGTTTCATCGGTATCATAAATATCCTCGGGTTTTACGTAGGTTTTTATCGGTCCGTTGTGGGTAATGGCCACGATTTTGGTAACGTTTTCATTGTTGTTCCTTTCATTGTAATAGGGAATGAAAACCGTGGATTGTTCAAACTTTTTGGCGTCGAAAACTTTCATTTTTACATGAACTTCCTTCACCAATTTTACCGTATGTTCTATAAGTTCGAAATGATTATTTCCGCTTTCAAAGAGCACCACACCCGCAGCGTCCGGATCTTTGGAATAGGATTCCATTTCATATTCCCGCTCTAGGGGTTTACCAAAAGTTGCCGTTTCCCGCACTTGTGAAAAGGATACGATTGTAGATAAAAATAATACTGCAATGATGGATTTTTTCGGAAATGACATAAAAAGAGATTTAACTAAATAATTCATATTTAAAAGGTTAGTGGGGGAGGGTTATATTTTTTTAAGGACGACGGGCTCGTTCTTGAGTACGGCAACCATAGTTTCGAATAACTCTTTAAGTGATTGGTATGCGTCGGGTTGATAGCGGTAGGTTTTCAAATTAAAATTAAATCGGATATTAATTTTATCATTTTCTGAAGCATAGGTAACGGTAAGGTTACCATCCTCTCCCGGCAGTCGTACCGTGCGACTTTTCGGTAACTCCTCAACTTGATATACTCCGGCAAGATCAATGGATATTATATAGGTATTCGTAAATGGAAACCCAAAATCCAGCGGATATCTGCGGGTTTCCTGTTTAAAAGGATTTTCTGAAATATAGGGTTCGTCGAAAAACGGATACAAAACCACTTTGTCGCCTACGGTTTCGGGCTCCAACGAAATTTGATATGTTTCCTTGAGGGGCTCATCAATTTCATTTACATTTTCAATCTCGAGATTTTCAATCTCCTTACTTGTGTCGGCGTTCTCCCTTGTTTTAATATACCCCTGTAGTTCTTCAGATTCTATTTCGTGGCGCTTTTCCAGGCCAATGTATCCATAACTTGCCGTACTGACCTTGCCTGTAAAACCACCCAATCCATTGGCAGTAAGTTGCGCGTTTGAGTAGTAAATATTTTTTGCGTAGGGTTCAAGTGGTGCCCAGTAGCTTTCATTTTTGAAGTCCATCACTCGGCCCTGCACATTTAAAGCACGGAAAGGTATAATACCGAATGGGGCGAGTTTGTCTGTGGCATCCAATAAATAGGTTTGGTTGCCAATATTAAGAACTGCGATTGTATAGTTAAATTTGGTCATTACTGGATATTCCTGCGTAGGCAAACCACTATCCCGCGTAGAAAGCAGCATGAGCCTAACATCCAATCCAGCGGCGTCCAAAGCGTTTATGAGCGAAATATTTATTTCGGGAACGCTGCCTTTTTTCTCGTTGAAGGCGTCCTTTACCTGGGTTTCCGAACTGTAATAGGTTTCATCCCAGGTATAATGGTTCTGAATGAAGGTATAGACCGCCTTGGCCCTTTCAAGGTCATCGCTTATGGAAAGAATCGAGTCCGGTAAGTTTCTTTTGAAAAATCCCGTTTTGTTGAGTTGGTTGCCAATATAATCCCCTTTTCTGTAAAGTTTATCCACATCGTTCCACTCGCGCGTAAATATTTGGGGTTTCCCTCCAAAATAATCAATAAAGGAATAAGGTTCGTATTCTACTTTTGAAATATAATTTGCCGGGGAGAGCATATAGTTTTCAGTCTCGAAAGCGGGCACGTCGAACATGATATACATTGATACAGAACAGGATGCGCGTAACATTCCATCCATAATGGTCAGGCAATTGGCTTCCACCTGATGTTTTTGGATATCTGGTTTCAGGCTTCCGTAAATTACTTGGTTGTAATTGAAATTACCGGGAATTTCGCTTACAAATTCACTGTATAATTTGGGGATTCCCATTTGAAATTCCCATCCATCGAAATTGAAAAAGAGGGAGGATTCTATCCGGTATGCATATTCCAAAATGCTCCCATCCTTAACATTGGGAAAAACGATCTTCCCTACGCGGCCACCTCCGGGCCGGGACGTAACAAATGCGGCATCGAATGTCACGGGAGTTTTCATTTCTCCGTTGTGGGTCATTGCTTTATAGCCTGATATTCTTTCCCTTCCGTTTTCAGACACCGCCAAAGGAATATCGAGCATCGAAAAATCGAACCTTTTAGAGTCAAATATTTTTATTCTTCTATGCACGTCCTTCATCAGCTTTATATAGTCGCCAACAATTTCAAAATGGTAATGGCCATACTCATAAAGCACTACTGCCGCCGCCGTGGAATCCTTTTCATAAACTTGAAGGGAAATATCTGCAGGAGAAAGCTTTCCGTATTCCGGATCTAACCTTTCCTGCGAAAAGGAGAAGTTGAAAAATAATAGCAAGATTAGTAAGGATAATCTTAGTTCGAAATTCATGAAGTTATTTAATCAAGGCACAAAATAGAATAAATATTAAAAAATTGAAAAAATCGGGAATTTATTTTTCAAGAAAATGATTGTTTAACTGAAAATATCTGATATGCAAGTATGAATGATTAATTGATTTTGCCTTTCGTAGATAAATTTTTGCACTTAAACGAAAAATGTTAAATAAAGGCTATCAAAATTTTTAATCATCTGGATGTTAGTGTAATATTGTTATACTTAAATTTTAGCCCCAATGAAAAATTTAACCTACCTCCTTCCATGCCTATTATTTGGCGTTACCGGCTTCAGTCAAGTTGGTATAAATACAACAAACCCATCAAGTACCCTCGATGTAAACGGAACTGTCCGTGTGCGGAGTTTGGGTCAAGATCTTGAAGGGCCGCAGGTTCCTCCGGAACGTATGGCTGTTAGCGTTTTGGGATTGGACGAGGATGGCAATTTCGTTAAGGTAACGATTGGTAAAAACGTTGATTTAATTAACAATGAAGTTATCGCGATTGATAGGACCCTTGAAATGGGAGATCTTCCCGCTCCCTTTAATGCTACTCGCGTGAGTAATGCAAGTTTGGCGGTATTGCCTGGGGAGCCAAATCATGGACGATCTATTATTAAAATAATTAATACTGCAGGAGCAGGAGATACCGAAATAACAGGCATTGAGGCTGCCCCTGACGGTACCCATATCTGGTTATATGCCGTGAGTGGAAAATTGGAATTGGTTCCAAATAGTACAGAATCACTCGTTGGCAATAGAATTGAGCAAAATGATAAAATGAAGGCGAAACAATATGAAATGATCGAATTGTTTTATGATGCTACTCGTGGAAAGTGGATCGTGATGCAAAACCACTCCTAAATAAATTTTTCTTTAAATCAATTTAAAACCCTTTTTTAAAAGGGTTTTTTTATAGAGGGACCGCAGCTTCCTCCTGATATTGAGGCAACAAGAATCCTGGGCCTTGATGATGAGGGTAATTTTGTAAAGGTAGAATTGGATGAAAACGTTTATTTAGAAAATAATGTTTTACGAGCTGTTAACCGTAAAGCGGAGATAGGCTCAATTCCTGAATTTAATGCCTCTAAAGCGAATAATGTGAGTCTTATTATTTGGCCAGGGGGTTCAAATGGGAGAAGTTCTATTATCCGCATTAAAAATCTTCAAGGCAATATGGACATCACCGGATTTGATGTATCCGGTTTAGGGGGTCCAGCTTTGGCAGATGGTACGATGGCTTGGATATATCCGGTAAGCGGTCAGATTAAGTTGCTAGTTGCGGATCCGGCATCCAATGTTGAAAACCAAATAATGGCTTCTGAAGATATAGAGGTTAAACAATATGGAATGGTACAGATCATGTATGATGGAGATTTACAAAAATGGGTTGTAATGACCAAGAAAAAATAATTTCCACAAACGTTTAATTGAAACAGCACTTTGAGTGCTGTTTTTTTTTAACTATCATGTCTTTAGAAATTGCACAATAAAATATCTTTCTTTATTTTATTAATTCAGTATGGCTATCCGAAGGAATTTAAGGTCGAATAATTTCGTCAGTGATTTTAAATTGTCTTTAAAGAATATTCTTTATAATAAAGAAATTAGAAGAAAATCCCTTCCATATATAGGAGAAGATAAAGTTATAAGTTCGAGCTAAATTATTACCTAGAATTCAAAGAAAAGACAATAGGTCTTATTATATGCCTTTATACCCTAGCTAGATTATGAAGGTGGTGAATTCATAACTGGGTATTTATTGGGGGTAGTCAACATAACTTCGGCTAAGGTATTTGTAATTAATTGAGGGTAAAAATACATCTGAGCATTCCTGTAAAAACATAACGCCTTTTAATATTATGCTTTAGGAACGCTATTGAGATTTTTTAAAATAGCTTCAATAAATTGTTCGCCTTTGTAGGGTTTTATCACAATATCATTCATAAGGGAAAAACCTTCTTGATTAATTACCTTTTCCTTTTCAACGGCAGTAAGTGCAATAATTGGGATATCTTTTAAGGATTTACGGATGTGTTCCGTAGTTTCGAACCCATCCATTCCGGGCATATTAATATCCATTAAAATAAGGTCAAATTCTTCTCGTGCTACCAATTCCAAGGCAGCATCACCACAACCCGCAACTGTGGCTTTTGCGCCACAAGATTCCACGGACCGCTGGGTAACCATTTGGTTGATTTTATTGTCATCAACAATAAGGATTCTAACATCCTCTAAAGGACGCCCGTGAGTCAAGGTTTTATTTTTAGGTTTTGGGGGAGTATGCGCTCTACCAAACAGAATCTGAAAAGATACCGTGGTTCCTCTTCCTTTTTCACTTGTAAGGTTTACTTTGGAATTATGTTGTTCTAAGATACGCTTTACGATAGGAAAACCCAGACCGTTTCCTCCGGCAGAAGAGAGCATTGATACTGACTGTAATGAGTCTTCCCTCAGTTCATCTTGTCTTTCTTTCGACATACCTTTACCAGTATCTTTTATTGAAAAGTGAATCAAAATGCCTTCCTTATTTTTACAGGGTTTTTGATCTACTTCAATTTCGATTTTTCCCTCTTCTGTAAATTTGCTTGCGTTACTAAGCAAATTCATTATAATTTGGGAAATCTTAGTGTAATCACCAATAACATTTTCTGGAATAGTTTCATCTATATGTATACCGAAAGTATTATTGTGTTCGGGGTTTAAGAATTTTGCAGATTCCACTATATTATACAATAGCTTCCTAATATCAAACTCTTTTTCCTTCAGAACATCATTGTGTTCCGCTTCCATTTTATTGAAATAAAGAACATTATTGATAAGCGATAATAAATAATCTGCTGAGAATTTTAGGGAGGAGAGATTTTCTTTTTGCTCCTTAAATCTTTCGTCATCCAATAAAATAGAGGTAATGCCGATTATTCCATACATTGGCGTACGAAGTTCGTGGGTCATATTCGAAAAAAGAATACTTTTTGCTTTTGATAATTCCTCAGTTTCTGTTTTTGCCAGTAAATATTGTTTGTTTTTAATTTGAAGATCCTTTAAGAGTTTCTTGCGATTTATATAAGATCTAAAAAGAAAGAGGGAGAAGACAAGTAAGATTGCACTGGCTATTTTTATCCATAAAATGGTAGTTTCTCGTTTTGCGGCTTGTTGATCTAGTTCATTCTTGAGGGCTTGCTCCTCAATTTTATGTTTAAATTCATTCAATTTATATTTAGCTGTAACTGTTTCAATGGCAGTTATTTTGTCCTGCTCATATTTTTCATCCAGATATCTTTGATGGTTGATTTTAGCATTATAAGCAGCTTGGTAATTACCTCGGGCAGCCTCCACCTTACTTAGATAATCGTACAGTTCAATCAGTATTTCATCGAATTTTATTTCTTCAGCAATATGAATACCATCTTTTAAAAAAAGTTCCGCGGTATCAAACTTATTTAATAAGAATGCCAATCTTCCATTCAATAATTTGGCTCCGGCATTGAAATAAAAAGTATCTTTTCCCACATAATTGTTCATTTGATCAACGTGGTACTGAGCTGAAGTAATATCTTGGTTATCTAAGCTAAGTTCAGCAATATTACTGTGAAGTACATATAATGATTTCGTGTCTGTACTTGCCTCAGCAAACGGTATAGTGGCCAAATATAATTCAATAGCCTTCTTGGAGTTTTTGGTCAGAGCATAGAAGTTTGCAAGATCAATTTGGGTCATGATTATTGATCTAGTATTTTTAAGCTGCGTTGCCAAATCTACATTCTCTCTAAAAACTTTACGTGCGGTCAAAGTATCATCACTTTGCAAAAATGCATTGCCAATAAAACTGGAAACTCCAATTATGGCTAAAGTGTCACCATTTTTTTGGGCCATTTTAATAACGGTAGTACCCATTTCAATGGTCTTATCATAATTTTTTTGGAAATATTGTTCTTCAGTAAATTTTTCTAAGGAATCAATTGACTGTGGCTTTTGATATGGGAGGAAGCTGTTCGTTACTTTCTTGTTTAACCCCAATTTCCTGTCCGTATATTTTATGGGATGGGCTCCACAGAAGGGAGAGGCATAAAAAATAAAATAAAAAAGATAACTTCTTGGGGCAGGTCATTTTGATTTTTTGGGGTTTAAAAATACAAAACTTTAAAAATAGGTTAATCGTGGTAAATATACACTACGACAATTTGAATGTGTTAATCTTATAAGCATTCGTGTTAATTTTCTCCTTCAACATGCTTCATTCAATTTTTATTTTTCTTCCTAAATACTTGGGTTTCACATCAAAAACAATATCCATAGCCGCTTTTACCCTAGCGAAAAATTCCCGTGTGCGTGTGGGCAATCCAGCGAAACCGTAAACTTCATCTGCATTATATGCTACCGCTTCAATATCCTTTTGGCGAGCTAAAAAAAGGGCGCGCTGGTTATGGTGCTTTTGTGAGATAATGGTAAATCGGTCCAGCCCAAACACTTCTTTTGCCCTCACTATCGAGGCCAAGGTCCTAAAACCGGCATAATCCAAATATATATTTTTTTCCGGTACGCCCTGCGCAATCAGATCTTTTTTGAATTTTAATGGCTCGTTATAATTTTCTGCGCTATTGTCGCCGCTCACAAGTATTCTGTCTATTTTTCCAAGATTGTAAAGAAGAACTGCCGCCTTTACCCTGGCTGTATAATACGGATTTATACCACCATCCATTTCGTGTTTGGCAGTACCAAGCAATAGTCCTACGCGGTTATATGGAATTTTTGTCGGATCACTATATATATCATTGTGGGCTGCGACAATTATATATAGGTTGATTAAAATAGATACAATGAAAATATCTCCTAGTATCAGCGCCAAAATTTTGACAAAATCCTTAAGTGGAAAGCTAAGCGGAAGTCTTACTGTTAACCATAAATAGGGAATTTCTTTAAAAGCTTTTGAGTACTTTTTTATTTCGATTGTTTCAATTCATTTTTTATAGAGAAAACCGAGCTATAAGTGATGAAGATACAGATTATTTTAATTTACTTCATTTATGAAAAAGGGGCATTTACCCCCTCCTAAAAAGGGGCAAAACCCTCTTGCGAAAAAAAAGGTCTTATTGCATCTTTGTAATACTAAAATTAATTGGGGAGTTAATAATAGTGATTTTGAGGCCGTCCATTTGGGCGGCCTTTTTTTATGGAAAATTCGAAAAAGGGGAAAAACCCCTTGTAAAAAATAGGGTTTTTCCTGTTGCCTAAAAAACGACTTCTCCCCACCTTTACAAATGGAAATTAATTGGGGAGTTAATTAACCAACCTTAAAAAAGTTGTTCGTATTCGGGCAACTTTTTTTTCATTTATAAACACAAATAGGAAAAATCCTATTTAAAATATGGGGCATTAACCTCTTGACTCGCAGTATTCTAATTCGCATCTTTGAATACTTATTTAATTGGGGAGTTTAATAAGCAATGAAGTAAAGGACCGCGCCCCGTAAAGCGCGGTCTTTTTTAAAAAATTGAAAGTTTGTTAATTTTATAAAGTGTTGTTTTTAGCCAAAAAGACCCTGCCATTTATTGATGGCAGGGTCTTTTATTTTTTCCTCACGGGTTTCTATAACTGGTTTATCGTCTTCCGAATGGCCACAAGGTCTGATAGAAGTTTTTCCAGCAATTTCAAATCAAGCATATTGGCACCGTCACTTTTGGCATGGGCGGGATCAAAATGGGTTTCGATAAAAATACCATCCGCTCCCGCAGCAATCCCGGCCCGGGCAATTGTTGAAATCATCTCAGGTCTACCTCCAGTAACACCAGCACTTTGGTTGGGCTGCTGTAGGCTGTGGGTTACATCCAAAATCACTGGCGCATATTGCTTCATAGTCGGTATTCCGCGATAATCCACAATCATATCCTGATAGCCGAACATAGTGCCGCGGTCCGTAATTACCACTTGCTGATTATTGCAATCCGTTACTTTGGTAACCGCATGTTTCATGCTTTCGGGGCTCATAAATTGGCCTTTTTTCAAGTTCACCACTTTTCCGGTTTCGGCTGCGGCCACGACCAAATCGGTTTGGCGTACCAAAAATGCTGGTATTTGCAATACATCCACATATTCGGCGGCCATTGCGGCATCGCTTACTTCGTGAATATCGGTAACAGTGGGCACGTCAAAAGTTTCTGAAACTTTTCGAAGAATTTTCAATGCTTTTTCATCACCAATTCCGGTGAAACTATCAATCCGGCTGCGGTTCGCCTTTTTAAAACTTCCCTTGAAAATATAGGGTATTTCAAGCTTGTTAGTGATTCCCACAATCTTTTCGGCGATTCGCAGCGCCATTTCCTCACCTTCAATGGCGCAAGGTCCTGCGAGAAGAAAAAAATTGTTGGAAGTTGTGTGTTTTATATTCGGGATAAGTTCAAGTTTCATAACACTTTTTTGAGTGCGTAAAGATAGGGATTTTCCATTTCGGATATATCCGTGCGGTTAAAACGGTATTTTTTCCAACGAAATTCAACAGCAAATTTTTTAAGAAATAATATTTTGCGCTGTATGCTTCTAATAGACTAATAAACACTACTTTTGCACCCTCTTAAAAGAAAACCTATTGATACATTGTAATTTAATAGTGTTCAAAAGAGTAAATTAAAAAACTACCCGCCATCGCGGGCATACATTATGAATATAAAAAACATCGC
This sequence comes from uncultured Flavobacteriaceae bacterium, assembly GCA_963839235.1. Classification (GTDB taxonomy): domain Bacteria; phylum Bacteroidota; class Bacteroidia; order Flavobacteriales; family Flavobacteriaceae; genus Aequorivita. Next base: position 32,910 of record CAWITX010000006.1, read on the forward strand.
CATTATAGCCCACGTTGACCACGGTAAAACCACCTTGGTTGACAAAATCATGCACCATTGTAGCCTTTTTCGTGAAAACGAAAATACAGGGGAGCTTATTCTCGACAATAACGATTTGGAGCGCGAACGCGGAATTACCATTACCTCCAAAAACGTTTCCGTGGTTTATAAAGACACGAAAATAAATATTATAGATACCCCTGGTCACGCCGATTTTGGTGGAGAGGTGGAACGCGTTTTGAATATGGCCGATGGCGTTTTACTTTTGGTCGATGCTTTTGAAGGTCCTATGCCGCAAACTCGTTTTGTGCTTCAAAAAGCCATCTCGCTTGGTTTGAAACCTTGTGTGGTTATCAATAAAGTTGATAAGGAAAACTGTACGCCGGATGAGGTACACGAAGCGGTTTTTGATCTAATGTTTGAATTGGGCGCGGAAGAATGGCAGCTTGATTTTCCAACCGTTTATGGTTCTGCCAAGCAGAATTGGATGAGCGAAGATTGGAAAAACAAAACCGATAATATTGAGCCCTTGCTAGATATGGTTTTGGAACACATTCCATCCCCAAAAGTGGAGGAAGGAACCGTACAAATGTTGATTACTTCCTTGGACTTTTCTTCCTTTACGGGAAGAATTGCCATTGGCCGTCTGCAAAGAGGAACTTTAAAGGAAGGAATGCAAATAACGCTTGTGAAGCGCGATGGCAGCAAAGTAAAATCGAAAATAAAGGAACTTCATACTTTTGAAGGTCTTAGGCCGCAAAAAAGTTGCGGAGGTCCGAGCCGGTGATATTTGTGCACTTGGTAGGTCTGGAAGGTTTCGAAATTGGCGATACCGTTGCCGATGCCGAAAACCCGGAAGCACTTAAAACTATTGCCATTGATGAGCCAACAATGAGCATGCTCTTCACAATTAACGATTCCCCTTTCTTCGGAAAAGATGGAAAATTTGTTACTTCTCGCCACATAAAGGAAAGACTTGAAAAGGAACTGGAAAAAAACCTTGCCTTAAGAATGCAACCAACCGATAGCGCCGATAAATTTATGGTTTTCGGTCGCGGGGTTTTGCACCTTTCTGTTTTAATTGAAACCATGCGCCGTGAAGGTTATGAGATTCAAATTGGGCAGCCGCAGGTAATTATTAAGGAAATTGACGGGGTAAAATGTGAGCCCGTTGAGGAAATGACCATCGACTTGCCAGAAGATGTAAGCGGAACCGCAATAAATATGGTAACCATCCGCAAAGGTGAAATGATTAGCATGGAAGGCAAAGGCGACAGGATGATCTGTAAATTCATCATTCCTTCCCGCGGAATTATCGGGATGCGTAACCAATTGCTTACCGCAACCGCTGGTGAAGCCATTATGACCCACCGTTTTCTTGAGTACCAACCGCTGAAAGGTGGAATTCCTGAGAGACAAAATGGTAGTTTGGTTTCCATGGAAAATGGCTCGGCAATTCCTTATTCTATTGATAAATTGCAGGATCGCGGGCGTTTCTTCGTGAATCCGAACGAGGATATTTATGAAGGGCAGGTAATTGGTGAAAGTACACGGCAGGATGATTTGGTGGTGAACATCACCAAAACCAAAAAGCTTTCAAACGTACGTTCTTCGGGAGCCGATGACAAAGCCCGGATTATTCCGGCTATCAAATTTTCGTTGGAAGAAGCGTTGGAATACATCCAAAAAGACGAATACGTTGAGGTTACGCCAAACCATTTAAGGTTGCGAAAAATTCTTTTGAAGGAAACTGACAGAAAAAGAAATAAAGTTTAAGGGACGTTTCTTTTCAGGATAGAGATGTAAATTCCTTTATTTTCAAAATGGCGGATTTCTCGGTAATTGTTGGCCATAAAGTCATAATCGCCGTCTGAAACATTGAAAATGTTCGAATAGAAAACGTACTCTTTTTCATTGTTGAAGGTCGTTAGCAATCTGTCATCATTGTTGAGGTCAATATCATCAATGTACGCATTGTTTGGAAAGAAGGTTGCTACATTTTCGAATTCAATATTATTTTGGTCCAAATAACTTAGGGCCTCATTTCTCAATTCATAATAAGGTAAATGCGCGAGGGTGGCATCCCAGCCTTGCGCTATTTTTGGAGGATAAATCCATAAATTTCCCGTGGCTAAAACCAGCAGCCAAAGAGCGAGCAGAAAATCCCGCCACCTTTCACTTACATATTTTGAAAATAAAACCGTTGCGCCAAATAATGAAATGGTCAAATAAATAGGCAGCAAGTAGCGATGGCCCATTAACCCTTTCGCCCAAAGCATATTTGAAGGTAGAATTAAAAGTAGAATAAGGCAGAAGAAAATGAGCAGTTTTGTCTTTTTCTTCTGAAATATTTGCTTTCTGAAACCAAGCAATAAGAGCATTATTACGGCCCAAACTCCAATCCTTCCAAAGTCCCAAAGCCGCCAAAGAAGCACAACCACATTTCGTAAAAATCCCGAAAAAGAAACGCTTTCAAAACTAGAAGCCCATGGTGAATCTTGATGGTAGCCAATCCAACCTTTTTGATTGTAGTGATACCACGAAAAGGCGATAAAAATTAGCAACGCCGGTAAATAGATAAGACTTCTTTTGAACAAAGAAAGAAGTATGTTTTTAAAATTCTCCTTAAAGGAAATATTACAATAAATATCCAGCGAAAGAATGCAAAGTGCAACCATCATCCCCCGCATGCTTATCAAAAACAATAATACAGTACTTAGCAGAAGTAGAAATTTCTTATTGCTTAAAGTGGCATTTACAGCCATTAAAAAGAAAAACACCAATGGCACATCGGGAGAAACCAAGGTTATTTGGCCCAGTAAGGTAGGGTCTATTAGTATTAGCAGCATTGCAATTCCCACAAACTCCTTTCTCACAAAATAATGCGTCAGTTTTTGTAGTTGCCACAGAAGTCCAATAATAAAAGGGAGCATGGCCAAATGGCTCACCAAAAGCGTTCTGCCCAGCATTTTCCAAAAGGCGGCAATATAAATTCCAAAAACGGGAATATGCCCACTATCCACGGAATTGGGCAATAAAAAGGACGAGAAGTTAGTAGTATAATAATAGTTGGCGTGAAGCGAACCTAGTTGCACGGTGTCCCAAAAAAAGCTATTGTTTATGGTAACCGCAAATAATATTAACACCAATGAATAGCTCAGAATTTTATAAATAAAATTCGATTTTTCGGGCGCGATTGTTTGCCAGTTCATAAGCTAATTCTTTTGAAAAATTTTCACTTTTACCTTCAAGTTTTTCGCCATAAAATAAGCGACAGAAGTTTTAACGACTCCCAATCCGTACACAATGCTGCGTTTTAGATTTATGGACGAGGCCTCTTCAAAATATTTGGTAGGGCAGGTTATTTCAGCAATTTCAATATTATTGAAACAAATCTGCGCCAGCATTTGGTTGTCGAAAACAAAATCGTCTGAATTCAAATTATAGGAAATACTTCGGAGCGTTTTACCCGAAAAAGCCCGAAAACCTGTGTGGTATTCGGAAAGTTTTTGGCCCATCATTATATTTTGAAATAACGTGAGCGCCCTATTCGCAATATATTTATAAATAGGCATTCCCCCGCGCAGTGCGCCATTGCCTAAAATACGGGAACCGAGCACAACTTCATACACGCCATTTGCTATCAAATAGCTCATGGAATGTATCAATTTTGGAGTGTACTGATAGTCGGGATGGAGCATGATTACTATATCTGCCCCTAATTCCAATGCTTTGTTGTAACACGATTTTTGGTTTCCGCCATAGCCAAGATTTTTGGGGTGGGCCACTATGTGTTTTATCCCAATTTTTTTCGCTATTTCAGAAGTTTTGTCGGTGCTGAAATCATCAACCAAAATTACTTCATCAACAATATCGAAAGGAATTTCGGCATATGTTTTTTCCAATGTTTTTGCGGCATTGTATGCGGGAAGGACAACTACTACTTTATTCTGTTGGATCATTAATTGCGACGATTTTCGATTGCTAAAAATACAATTGTTTTTTTCAAAAAAGAAAATGCAAAAAAATAGGTGCCTGTACGGCTGCCTTTGTACTGTATATTCGCGGCAATATAATTTTAATGTTTAAAATATTAGTTATAAAACTTGAATTTTAGTTCCTTTGCGAAACTTTAAAGGCCTATTTTTTAATACCTTCTATTATGTTTTTTTTATATTTCGATCCCGGATTGGGAGCAATGATAGTACAGGCAGTGGTTGCTGCCGCGGCTGGAATTTTGCTCTTTTCAAAAAGTGTTTTGTATAAAGTGAAGTCTTTTTTCGGATTGGCAAAGGAAAAAAACGACACCTATGATTCCATAGACATTGATGAGCAGGATACCGATGACAAAAAAAACTGAGACACATCCCGCTTCCTTTAGGGATCCTTCCGGTTATATTTTCGTTGAGAATGGCAGCTTGCGAAGGGCCATAAACCCAATTTATTTTCCACAGTATAAAAAATTGACGGAGAGCGGCTTTTATCAGAATCTGATAAAGAATGGCTTGTTAATTCCGCATGAGGAAACCTCCAATTCCAGTGACCAAATTGTAATTACACCCGAAAAAATCCCTTTCATTACCAATCCGTATGAATGGAGTTTCGAGCAGTATAGGCACGCGGCACTTCTCACCTTAAAGATCCATAAATACGCCCTTTCCAAAGGCTTTATACTGAAGGATGCTTCGGCTTATAATGTTACATTTCATAAAGGGAAACCTATTTTTATTGATACACTTTCCTTCGATTTTTATGAGGAAGGAACCCCGTGGCGCGCATACAAACAATTCATTACGCACTTTTTTGGACCGTTGGTTTTGGCAAAATACCACGGCACCGAAATTTTTAAAATGATGCAAACGCACATAGATGGAATTCCGGTGAAATTGATTTCTTCCTTATTGCCATCCCGTACCAAATTAAATTCCACCCTTTACCCAAACATCCACTTGCTGGCAAAGATGGAAAGCAAGCACAGCGAGGATTATAAAGCCGAAACGAAAATTGCAACCCTTTCAAAAAAAGCGCAGGAAAATATCCTTCAAAATCTTTTTGATTACATTAAAAACCTTTCGTTGAAAGAAACCAGCGAGTGGGGCGAATATTATTCCAAAACCAATTATAACGAAACCGCCTTTCAGGCAAAAAAGGAACTTATACAACAATGGATAAAACCATTGGCGCCGCAGAAAATGATTGACGTGGGCGGAAATGATGGCACTTTTGCCCGAACGGTTATTGACAGCATTCCGCATATAATGGTAACCGATATTGACAGTAATGCGGTGGACCATAACTATAAGCAGGTTCAGGGAAATAAGGAGGAAAATATGTTGCCCTTTGTTTGCGATGTGCTCCAACCCGCCCCGGGTATCGGTTTCAACAATACCGAACGCGATTCGCTAATTGAAAGATTGAAAAACTATGCGCCCGACGTTACCATGGCGTTGGCGCTGATCCACCACATTACGCTTTCCGGAAATGTTCCTTTTGAAAAGTCTGCCGAATTTTTTGCTTCATTTTCAAAATATCTAATCATTGAATTTCCGAAACGGGACGATAGCTGGGCACAATCGCTGTTGGTTCGCAAAAGGGAGTTTTTGAATCATTTTGATTTTTATAACGAAAGCGAATTTAAAGCGGTTATTTAAAATATTTTCAACTGGAAAAAAAAGTTCCTATTGCCGATACTCAAAGGCTGCTGTACCTTTTTAAAGTAAAAAATAATGAAGGGTAGTGAAACCAATGCTTTTCAAGGTTTTTTAAGAAATAACAAATCGTATCCGGTTTTGGCCGCAGTCGCTGCAGGTCTTTATCCGCTGCTATTTTATTATTCGCGAAATTTTACCTTGATTGATTCTTGGGCCCATTTTGGATTTTTTATCGGCGTTTTCTTAATCTTGCCCATGTTGGTTTTTTGGGTAATTGATTTTTTCCTGAATAAATTTCCTTCAAAATGGTCAAAATTTATACTTCCATTTCTGAATATTTTCTTCTTTCTTTTCTATTTGAAAATGATTTTATATCCGGGAATCCAGAAAAAAATCATTTTGGGAATCCTTATTGTTGCCGCGCTCGTCGCTTATTTTCTCTATAAACATTTTAAGAAATGGATATTGCTGCAATTTATTTTGGCCGGGCTCGGACTTTTTTCCTTGATTCCGGTACTGATCGATAATATTACCTATTCCGGCGAATGGAGGAAGCAACCGGATAATATTGAAAACGCAACTTTTCAAATAAAACCAAATGTCTATTACATACAGCCCGATGGTTATGTGAATTTTTCTGAATTAAAAAAGGGCTATTATAATTTTCCAAATACAGATTTTGAAGTCTATTTAAACGATAATAATTTTAAAAATTATCCAAATTTCCGAAGCAACTATGATGCAACCTTAGCTTCAAACAGTGCAACTTTTATGATGAAACATCATTTGTATGCCAGCAGTGCGTCCTCAAATGAAGTTGCCCGTGCGCGAAATATAATAATTAGCGATAATACCGTTTTGAACACTTTTAAAAAGAACGGTTACAAAACTTTCTTTTTTACCGAACATCCCTATTTAATGATGAACAGGCCTAAAATGGGTTACGATTTTTCAAATTTCAGTTATTCCGAAGTGCCATTTCTTGGTTCCGGAATGGAAACCAAAAAGGAGATTTTACCCGATTTTAAGGAGGTTTTAAATGAAAACGGATCGCAACCAAAATTTTTCTTTATTGAACTCTTCAATCCAAAACACATTGATGGATCTTCCGGCGGGGCAGATTTGGCCGCTAAAAAAAGAGAAATTTATTTGGAAAATCTTCAGCAGGCAAATGCTGCGCTTCGGGATTTGACAGGGCTAATTTTAGAAAAGGATCCCAATGCTTTAATAATGATAATGGCCGATCACGGCGGTTATGTGGGTTTGGAACGCGTGCAGCAGGGCAATGAAAAACAGGAGGATAGCGATAAGGTTTTTTCCATTTTCAGTAGTATGCTTTCCATTCATTGGCCCAATAATGCCGCACCCGAATATGATGCTGAAATGAAAACTGCAGTTAATGTATTCCGGGTTTTATTCACTTATTTAAGCGGGAATCAATCGTATTTGGAAAATCTTCAACCTAACCTTAGTTACGGATTAATTACCAAAGGCGCTCCCAATGGCGTGTATGTACTGATTGATGAAAATGGGAAGCAGACTTTTAAAAAAGTTCGGGCCTTAAAAGGGGAGTAACTATTTCTTCAACCCCAAAATACTAAAGAAAAGACTGAACAAAATAACCTGCACCCCAAGCAACATAAGGGTTACGGCAGGAATTACAATTCTGAATATTTCCGTGGAATTTATATTTCCAAAACTGAGTTGTTGCCAATCGCTGTAGGCCGTTACGCTCAGGATTATTCCAAAAATTACGAGCAATATCCCTGCTATCAATCCCTTTTCAAGATTTATAAATTTGAAAAACCGGTCGTATTTAGAGGATTTTGGAAGCAAATCATTTTCAACGGTAAACACTTTTGTCAATCCATAAAAGAGCACAAATTGAAACCCGATCAATAAAATTCCAGAAGTGAAAAGCAACGTGTGTACATCAAAATTTACTTGACCGATTGTTACTGGGCCCACGACCAAAGCAGCTGAAGTTATAATGCCAAAAAGCATCATCAATATTCCCGGAAAAAGAAAGAGCCAATTTGGGCTGTAAAGCACCAAAAATCGCAAATGTCGCCATCCGTCTCGCCAAGTGTTCAAGTGCGGCGGCCGGGAGCGCCCATCTTTTGAAAGGATGGTAGGCACCTCGGCGATTTTCATATTTTTCAGGCTTGCTTTTACAATCATTTCACTGGCAAACTCCATCCCCGTTGTTTTCAGCTCCATCTTACGGTAAGCTTCTTTTGAAAATCCGCGCAGGCCGCAGTGAAAATCTCCAATCTTACTTTTGAAAAACAATCTGCCAATAAAGGAAAGCACTGGATTCCCCAGATATTTATGAAGAAAGGGCATGGCGCCTTTTTCAATTCCGCCCTGAAAACGGTTTCCCATAACCAAATCAAAACCTTCCCGAAGTTTTAATACGTACGGCATCAAGTTGCTGAAATCGTAACTGTCATCGGCATCGCCCATAATTATATAATCCCCATTTGCAGCTTCAATTCCGCCCCGAAGTGCACTTCCGTAGCCTTTTTGGGGAACGTTTATTACCGTTGCGTTCAAATTTCTTGCAATTTCCTGCGAGCCGTCCGTACTGCCGTTATCCGCAATAATCACTTCACCTGCAATAGTTTCGCGACTAAAAAATTGCTGTGCTTTTTCAATACAAACGGCCAATGTTTCCGCTTCGTTAAGGCACGGCATTACGATACTCAGCTCGATTTTCATTTGGAAGAGGTTACTTTTTTCAGCAGTAAAATTAAAATAATAAACGCCACCGCAAAATTATAGAACACATACCGCATTATGCTGTGCACCGCAATGGCTACAATTAGGGCGTTTGAGAGAATGAGAAGTGTTCCGAAAAAAATGATTCCGTATTGCCAAGTAAATTTTTTCAGAAGTTTTATTCCGCTGTAAAAACAGGCCAACACAAAGAAAATAAAGATAAAAACGGAATAAAATCCGTGCATGACGCTCGTATAATAAAGTGAAATATAGTCTTTAAAATGTGCTTTCAAAAGTGGGAGAAACATTGCCTTTGCTGCCTTTTCGGTATCGATGGAACTTTGCCATGGATCATTTTCATCCTTAAAATGTTTCCGGCCAATTTCGTGAAAACTTTGGTTGCAGATGTACGGAAAGTTATCGTGGAAAACCTGATATTTTTCTTTATATCCGCCTTCTACCTTTGAGCTCAAAAGGCCCAAACTATCGATTCGACGATATGTTTTTTGAAAAATTATTTTTTGATCTTCATTTTCAAAAAGGGTGGAATCCTTTTCTTCAGAAATATAAAGCGGAAGCGTAATGGCATTTACATAGCTGTAAGGGGCGGTGATAAAATGGTCGTGGACCAATTTTCGGTAGGTGCTGTCCAACATATTTGAAACAAAAGGAAGCAGGATTAGCAGCAGCAGAAATTTGAAATTCTTTCTTTGAAAAATCTGTTTTTTATGTTTTAGAATAAAGAGAAATGCCACAATAATCGCAACAATAGCGAACTGTCCGCGGGTAAGTGCAAGCGCAATAAAGGCAACAGCGAAGAAGTAAATTTTCCGGTTTTCATTTCGAAAAAGAAAATCCACTGCAAAGGAAACCATCAATAAATACAGCGGATACGAAAGCCCTTCGGAGCAAAGATTGTTTGCGGTTAAAAGCGGCGGAAAAATGGGAAACAGTAAAATTGAAATCAATAATAACTTCAAAACAAAATGAAGTTTCAGCAGACGCGAAAAATTTGTACTGAAAATATGAATTGAAATCAGGGTAAAAATAAGCTGGAAAGCCACCGCAAAACTTCCGTAATTTTCACCGAAAACAAATTCAAATCCTCTTAAAAAGAGAACGTACACAGGATAGCGAACAATGTCTAAATGCCAGTAACTGCCCGTATCGGGCGAATAAATGGAGGGCTGAAAAACGAAATATCCAAAAACCGCAGAATAAACAAGAAAAATCAAAATATCCCATTTTGAAAATTTTGGAGTTTTGATAGAATATTTGGACAAATTGAAGGTTTTTTTAAATTATTTACGGGATGGTAAAACTAAAAATAAATTTTAGCTTTACATTCTGTACCAAATGCCTTTTTTTAAAAGCAAATCAGTTGGATATCAATACATTTTCAGTAAAAAAATATACGCCGAAAGATAAAAATTTTTGGGACGCTTTTGTGGCGACGGCCAAAAATAGCACATTTCTATTTAGGAGGGATTTTATGGAATATCATTCCGATAGATTCACGGATTTTTCGCTGATAATTTTGAAGAAAGAAAAACCCGTTGCGCTTTTGCCGGCAAATATTTCTGAAAAAAAGGTGATTTCGCATCAAGGGCTTACCTACGGCGGATTGGTTTTGGGAAAAAAGGCGAAGTTGAAGGAAGCAGCAGAAATTTTTGAATGCGTACTGAAATTTCTTGCCTCGGAAGGAATTGAAACGCTCCAGCTAAAAATGCTTCCGAAAATATATAACATCCTGCCGGCGGATGAAATGGATTACCTGCTTTTTATCACCGAAGCGAAACTGATTCGCACCGATATTTTAAGCGTGATAGACCAAAAAATTGCTCCGAAAATTGCCTCAAACCGAATGGAGGGTGTAAAAAAAGGGAAGAAACACAACCTTAAAATAGAAGAGGGAAACGATTTTGAGCCCTTTTGGGACGAAATCCTGATCCCAAATTTGGCCGACAAACACGATGCGCTTCCGGTACATTCGTTGGGTGAAATTGCACAACTGGAAAAAAATTTCCCAAAAAATATTTTGCAATTCAATGTTTATAAAGAAAAGGAAATTGTAGGCGGCGCAACCATTTTTGAGAGTGAAAATGTGGCGCACGTGCAGTATATTTCAGCGAATGAAAGCAAACAGCAATTGGGCACCTTGGATTTCCTTTTTGAATATTTAATCAAGGAGCGGTTTAAGGAAAAGAAATATTTCGATTTTGGGACTTCCAATGAAAATGCTGGTAAAAATGTGAATGAAGGACTTCAATATTGGAAGGAATGTTTTGGTGCGCGCAGTGTTTCGCAGCAGTTTTTCGAAGTGAAAACTTCAAATTATAAAAAATTAGAATCCATTTTTATATGATTCCATTTTTAGATCTTCACGCCATTAACGCCCGTTTTGAAACCGGTTTCAAAAAAAGTTTCCAGCAATTTCTGGATTCCGGATATTATATTTTGGGAAACCAAGTGAAACTTTTTGAGGAAGCTTTCGCCACATATTGCGGAACCAAACATTGCGTGGGCGTTGCCAATGGGCTCGATGCGCTGCGGCTGATCTTGGAGGGCTACAAAATCCTCGGCAAAATGAAGAATGGCGATGAAGTTTTGGTGGCGTCAAACACGTATATCGCAACAATTATCGCCATAAAACAGGCGGGAATGGTTCCCGTTTTAGTTGAAAGTGATCCTTCCACTTTTAATTTTGATATTCCTTCACTTAAAGAATCAATTACAGACAAAACCAAGGCTATAATGCCGGTGCATCTTTACGGACAATTGGCGCCAATGAAGGAAATTTTGAAAATTTCAAAAGAAAATAATCTACTAGTAATTGAAGACGCGGCACAAGCCCACGGTGCAAAAAATAGCGAAGGAAAAATGGCCGGAAATCTTGGCGATGCTGCAGGTTTCAGTTTTTATCCCAGTAAAAATCTGGGCGCTTTGGGCGATGGGGGAGCAGTAACGACCAATGATGATGAACTGGCCTCGGTAATAAAAAAACTCAGAAATTACGGTTCTTCCTCAAAATATGTCAATGAATTTTTGGGAATCAATTCCCGGTTGGATGAAGTGCAGGCGGCATTTTTAAATGAAAAATTACCAGCGCTGGATGTGGATAACAACCGCCGCAGGGAAATCGCAAAAAAGTATATTTCAAAAATAAAAAATAAGAAAATCACCCTGCCGGAGTGGGATGGAGGTGATGGCCATATTTTTCATCTTTTTGTGGTACGGGTGAAAAATAGGGATCAATTTCTGGAATATTTGAAAGAAAATAAGGTTGGTTTTTTAATCCATTACCCCATTCCGCCGCACAAACAGGAAGCGCTTTCGGAATATTCGCATTTGAGTTTTCCGATTACCGAAAAAATCCATGCTGAAGTTGTGAGTATTCCAATAAGTCCCGTGCTTGCAGAGGAAGATGTGGAATCGGTTATTTCGATTTTAAACAGCTATTGATTGAAACTACCAAAATTCATAAAAAATAATTTATTGCTGAAAATGACTTCGCTGAATGCTGGGGTCATTGGGGTTCGCTTTGTTATTTCCCTTTTTGTTCAACGTCTTATTGCCCAATATCTCGGCGAAACGGGGGTTTCCAAAATTGGGCAACTTCGAAATCTTAGCGAATTGCTTACTTCATTTTCTTCCTTGGGAATTTTCAATGGAGTCGTTAAATATGTAGCCGAGCATAGAGAAAATAAAGAGCAGCTTCGAAAATTGTTCAGTACCGTTTTTGTTCTTTCGGTTTTTGGTATTGTAAGTACCGCGGTCGTTCTTTTTGTATTCTCAGAATCTATTAGCGCCTATCTTTTTACTACTACAGATTTCAGCTATTTAATAAAATTAACCGCGGTTATTGTTCCTTTTATAAGCTTTAATCGAATTTTTAACGGTGTTGTAAATGGCCTTTCCCAATACAAAAAATTCGCAAAAATTGAACTTTTGGGCTATGTAGCAACCGCTGCCCTAACCGTTGTTTTTCTGTTCAATTTTAATATTGACGGCGTGCTGATTGCAATTGCAATAACACCCGTTATACAATTGGCAACCCTGCTCTTTGTGTTTTTTAGGGTTTTAAAGGATTATGTTGAATTCAAAAATTTGAATTGGAAAGCGCCGATGTTGAAAATGTTGCTTTCTTTTTCAATAATGTCCTTTTTTTCAACAGTACTTTTAAATTACGTTTCTATTGAAATAAGGGCGATGATTATTAAAAAAATAACCGAAACAGATGCGGGGATCTGGACTGCGATGACCAATATATCTAAAAATTATATGGTTTTTTCCAGCGCGCTTTTCACATTATATGTGTTGCCCAAATACGCTGCCATTCATTCCAAAAACGATTTTATTAAAGAATTGATGGTTATATTTAAAACACTATTGCCATTATTTGGAGTAGGTATGTTGCTCATATATTTTCTGAGAGATTACGTTATACAGATTGTCTACCCCGGCTTCGATGAAATGGCACCGCTGTTTAAATGGCAGTTGGCGGCAGATTTTTTAAGATTAATAACAATTATCTTGGGTTATCAATTTATAGCGAAAAAACTGGTCCTAAATTTTATTTTCACCGAAGTAATTTCACTAATTATTTATTTTGGTTTGGCTAGCTATTTTGTTGATATTTATGGTGTGGAAGGAGTGGTTATAGCCAATTTCATCCGTTATATTATTGTAATATTTATTGTTTTCTTTTTGGTTTACAGATATTTTCAGAAAACGAAAAATCGAAAAGAGGAGTTGGAACAAATTGAATGATTAAAGGGTATTTCATAAAAGGTTATTCGTTTTTGAGAAGGAGAAAATATTCCTTTTTTTCAAATAACAAGAATATTTCCGGAAGTGCAAACTGTCACCAACCTATGGTGTGTAATGGTAAAGGCACCATTCGCTTTGGTAATAACGTAAATTTCGGCGTGATAAATTCCCCAATGTTTTACAACAGCTACGCTTATATTGAAGCCCGCACGGAGAACTCAATAATCAACTTTGGGGATAATGTTTTTATAAATAATAATTTTTCCGTCATTTCTGAAAAAAGTATTCATATTGGAAATAATGTCTTGATCGGTTTTAACTGTAGCATTAGTGATAGTTCTTTCCATAATTTAAAAATTGAAAAAAGGATGGAAACCGACCCCAGTCCACAAGCGGTAATAATTGGGGACAACGTTTTTATCGGGAATAATGTTACAATCATTAAAGGTGTTGAAATTGGTGCAAATTGTGTAATTGCCGCCGGAGCGGTAGTAACCAAAAGTTTTCCGAAGCATGTGATTATTGGCGGGGTTCCAGCTAAAATCATTTCAAATTTATAATTTTTGATCGTATGAAAAATATAGTACTACTTTCTATCCTGCTTTTCTCCACCTTGTCTTTTTCCCAAAATGCTTGGCAAAAAATAAACGATTTTCCTCTTGAAACTACTGTTTTGACCTCGTTTACAATAGATAATGCTGCATATGTTTTAGTCCGTTTTCCCAACAATTCATCAGAGGTCAGAAACTTTAAATATAATGTTGAAAGTGACACTTGGACGGAAATGAATAACGCCCCATTGAGCAATTTTACAGACATTGAATCCTTTTCCATAAACGAAAATGGATATGTAGTGATAGATGATAATGGACCTTCTTTTGATATGTTACTTTGGAAGTATGATCCCGCAACGGATACTTGGGAGCAAAAAAGCAGTACTTCTTACACTAATTTTGGTCTTTATGGTTTTGAACCTGCAGCCTTTTCCTTAAATGGAAAAGGTTACGTTTTAACGCCAAGTGATTTTGATGAATTTAGGGCTTATGATCCAGCTACTGATAGTTGGACCATTTTGGCTGATTATCCTATAAATACTGAAGGCGGCCAATTGGGATTTTCTATAGCGGATAAGGGTTATTTTGTTCACGGAAGAATTCCAGGAATGGGTAATGATTCTGATGATTTATGGGAATATAATCCGGCCTCAGACCAATGGACCCAACTCGCAGATATTCCTTTGACATCGGAATACTCAAGTTTGGTGAAATTTGTAATAAATGATGTTGCTTATATAGGTATGGATCCGGATTTTCATCTTTTTTACAGATATTTCCCTTTAACTGATGAGTGGGAACGTATTGAGGATTGCGGTTATGATGGTGCCCAGGGATTTGGGTTTAGCATTGGGCAATTTGGATATGTTGGCGCCGGTTATTTTTTTGTGAATACAGACATCGTATTTTTAAATGAGGTATGGAAGTTAGACCCAGAATTATTATCGGTCTCAGACAACAATTTGAAAAAAGTTGGGGTATATCCCAATCCCGCTTCAAATAATATAACCATAAATGGATTAGACGGAAAGTTAAACTACGCAATTTATTCTACCGATGGAAAATTAGTCGCCACTGGCACAGCAGAAAATAATATCATTAACATCGAACAAATGCAGACAGGAGTTTATATTCTTAAACTTTCAAATAGAACAGGAACTATATACAGAAGAATCCTGAAAAATTAATTGGAGTGAATCTCGTTTAGTCGGCTGTGTACAATTCAAGATATTTTTTCGCCACAGCAACATAGTCGTGCTCCTTCTCAATAAAATCCCGTGCGCGCTGGCCAATTTGTTCAATTTCTTTCGGATTTAAAATAAGTTTTTCCAGTTCAAAAAAAATACTTTCTGAATCCGGCAAGGCGTTAATTGCGACACTCTTCATTAAGATTATAATATTCCATCAAACTCTTTCTCGGCACCTGTGAAAACAACCTTTCCGCGAGCCATTGCTTCCAATGCGTTATAACCTTGGTCGTAGGCGTACACATTGTCCATTAAAATATCGCAAAGCTCCAGTTCCTTCACATAAATGCTGAAAGGCAAGTTTTCCGTCCGTCTTATTTCTACCAAATGCGGATATTTTTCTTCTATTTTATTTAAAGCTTCATCGAAAAAACGATACCCTTTTTTGGTGTAATTCATTGTGTTTATTCCGAAAAGTATCCGCACTTTCCGTCCACCGATTTTTATAGGCGAATAATTTTTGGAAACAATAATCGGGTTCGGGATCATTTCCGAAACCTTATCCCAGCCTTCCCACGGAATTTTGTAATCCATATCGCTCGGGATAATGGCTTCCGCATTTTCGTAAACAAAATTGAATAGTTTTTTATACGGGTCGGAGAGATATTTTAAAGCGAAATCTGATTTTAATTTTGAACCACTTTCCAAATAGGGCGTGAGCATATGGTAGCGCATTTTCCCTTCCAAATAAGCTTTTACCACCGGATAGTCGTCGCCGCAGCCCATCAAAAATACCTTGCCATTTTGTGCAAAAAGCGTTTTTAAAAGTTTTATTTCAAAGTTGGGAAAGGTGCCGATGCTATGGGAATTTATTAGCTGCACCACATCGTAATCCTTCAGTTTCGGCAGAAGCTTTTTAAAGCGGAATCCCATCTCCCACATCGCCGGATCTTTTTTAAAAGTGCGCAAAAAGATTTTACGTATCAAAAGCGGAATCGGCTCATCGCTGAACCATTCAGCACGAACGGTTTCGTCAACAGGAAATTTCTTGAACATATCGCCCGTGCCCACCAAAGTAACCTCGTGGCCCCGCGCTTTCAAACCCATTTTTAGCGAATTGTGCAGCCGGCTGTATTCCCCAATCAATAATATTTTCATTCCATTTAATCCTTAAATCGCGTTATTTCAGAAAAGAACCTGCAACTCGCAACCTGTAACTTTGAACCTTGAATTTACTACATTTGTTGAAAATCCGTTTAATGCCCGAAGATACTTATAAAACCTCAGATTTGGAGATTTTGGTGGCCACGATGCATCGCACATCTTTGGATTTTCTGTATAAAATGTTTTCGGAAACGCCCATAGAGGATTTTAAAATTCTGATTATAAACCAAACGGATGAAGATTCAATTTTACATTCTTCAGAGCCCAATGTTAGAGTAATCAATTCCTTTGAAAAAGGACTTTCAAAAAGCAGAAATCTCGCCATAAACAATGCCGTTGGACCTATTTGTTTAAATGTTGATGATGACGTAATTTTTATTGAAGGTTTCGATAGAATTATCGTGGAAGCCTTCAGTAAATATGCGCACTCCATTATCACTTTTCAAACTTTGACCACCCAAGGAAAGGACTATTGGAAGTACCCAAAAGAAGCAATGCCACACAATAAATTCGTCACCCAAAAAACACTTTCCATAGAAATTGCTTTTCTGGTTGAAAAACTAAAAAACAAAAACCTATTTTTCGATGAACGCTTTGGTTTGGGCGCCCAATTTGAGGACGCCGAAAATTTTGTTTTTTTGAGCGATGCCAAAAAGAAGGGTTTGATGCCTTTTTTTGTTCCAAAATACATAACCAAACATCCGCCGCTATCTTCCAGTGATGCCGTGGAAACCGACCGTCTTCTGTACGCAAAGGCGGCAATTAAGGCGTACGCTTATGGTAATTTGAGTTATCTTTGGGTATTGAAATTTGTTTCTTTCATCGTTAGAAAAAGATACATTCCACTCTCTGAAATTCCCCGAAAAATAAAAATAGGCTTCAAAAGTATAGCCGATTATAAAAAGACAAAAAATGAATAATTCCGTTGAAAATTGTAAAGTACTCGACATTCCAAAAATTGCGGACAACCGCGGAAACTTGGCGGTAATAGAGGGCAATACATTGCCTTTTGATTTTAAACGTGTTTATTTTTTGTACGATGTGCCCAGCGATGCGCACCGTGGTGGCCATGCACACAAAGAGCAACAGGAATTTTTGATTGCCGTAAGCGGCAGTTTTGAGGTAATTTTGGACGATGGCAAAAATAAAAAGAGTGTAAGCCTGAACAAACCAAATAAAGGATTGTTGATTCCAACAGGTATTTGGCGGGAATTGGGCAATTTTTCCTCGGGAGCTATTTGTTTGGTTTTTTCTTCCGGTACGTTTTTGGAATCCGATTATATTCGGGAATATGAAGAATTTAAACGCTATTTATAAACGCTGAAATATAGGCCGGATTCGTGGAGAAAATTCTTTACGGATTTTGAAGCCAACAAAACCGCTCTCGGTAAATCCAACAGTAATTTTTGTTTTGAATTTAAATTGGTGGCCGCTATTTTTCCCCTGTATTTTTTGAAATTTTTTAAATCTCCGGCGAGTTTGTAATGTAGCGCGATTGAAAACCGATGCACATCTAAATACTTTTTGAGGGACGAATTTTTTTCTGCTTCGGAATCAAAAGCATCGAAATCTGGATAAATTCGCGTTTTAGCGCTTGTATGGTTTATCCGGTTGCTGGAATCCAACATAATAATTGCTGAAACTTTATTTGAAAAAGCCACTGGCGACCTTAGCGCCGCCCGTATCCACAAATCAGTATCTTCAGCAAAAGTAATATTTGTATTATGCCCGCCGAGATTTTGAAAAAAACTTTTTTTCATTCCAAAATTTGATGCCTGTTACAATAGAATCTGCCAAACTGTTATCAAAAAAATCTACCTCTCCAATATAATTTTCTTTTTTTTCATTGAGAGGCGAAACCATTTTTCGAGTCAACTTTTCATTGTATTTTTTTTCATAAGCGGTTGCAAACCATTTCGCATCGGGGAATTTTTCCAGAATTTCTCCCATATTTTCCAAGTGGAACGGATACCAATAGTCGTCTGCATCTAAAAAAACCACATTTTCCGCTGAGGCGTTCTCTACCCCAAAATTGCGTGTTGCGGCCAGGCCTTCATTTTCTTTGCTGAAAATTTTTATCCTTTTATTTTTTTCAGCCGCTGCTTCGGCTACGGCCAAGCTGTTATCGGTAGAACCGTCGTTAATGATAAGCAATTCAAAATTTGAAACTGTCTGGGCCAACACACTTTTCAAAGTATAGGGGAAGTCCTTTTCTTTATTGTACAACGGGATTACTACCGAAAACTTAGGCATCTTTATTTTGCTTTAGGGAAATATAATGGTTCAGTTTGTAAATATCGAACAGTCGCAGATTCGGGTTTTCTGAATTTAGATTTTTCTCAATTGTTTGTTGAAACTTTGAGACAACATTTTTAAAAGCGTCAGTCATCTTCCATTTTTTCAGCTTCAGATAGCTTTTTTGAAGAGCCGTATAATCTGAAGAAATCAGGTCTTTTTTTTCCAATGCAACCATAGTTTCAATAGCGTAAAGACTTTTTTTCAGAAAAGCTCTGTTACTTTCCAGCCCCAGGTGAAGAACTGGATTTTCTATATGGCTAACATGGGCATTATTCTTTATGAGAAGTTGTTTAAAAAGAATATCCAGCCCATAATTATTGGCCGTCCACTCCGTATTGATTTTTAGGAAAAGCGATTTTTTAATAAGAAATGCCCCCGAATTGATACTCAAAATAGGGCGTTTTTTTCGGGTTTCCAAAGAAAGGCTTTCTCGGTGCATACCATATTTCCAACGGAGCATTTTTGAGGTTTCGGGTTTATTTTCTTCATAGGTAATCCCCCCAAAAATTAAATCGGTTTTTTCATTTATAGCTTCAAAGTAATGTTTCAAAAAGTTATTTTTCTTCAGGAAGCACATCGGCATCTAAAAATAGAAGCCACGGAAATTGAGCCATTGTCGCCAATTTCTGTCGGGTGGCGGTACGGCCGAGGTTTTTTTCATTTATTAGAAAAGTTACCCCCTGCATTTTTTCAATCTCAGAATTTGCCTCAAGTATTTCTGGAATGTTCGAGCCATCGTCCGCCACGATTATTTCATATTCCTGCGTGACAGTAGTTTTTTCGTGGGATAAAAACTTAACCAACTGGCGCACATCGTAATTATATGTAGGAATAAGGATTGAGACCATAGTGGATTGCGAAGGTACAATTTAGGCCAAAATAGCGGGATGATAAAAACATCTTTCTTTTTTCAGAAAATAGTATCTTATGGTCAAAAATTTAGCCTTGCGTTATTTACTTCCCATAATATTGTTTCTGTTTATTTCTCTTAGCGGCAGTGCGCAGGAACAGGCTTGGTTTTACCTGCAGGCGAAGGATTCACTCGTGGAAATTTCATTTGTAAAAAATGGAGAATTTTTGAAATACACTGGTTCTGACGCCAAATTGAAAACGATCTTCGGCAAGTACAAAATTTCAAAATTCAAAAAAACGTACCGCAATGCAAAAAAGGAAGATTTGAAATCCACTTTTTTTGTGATTGCAGACAGCCCGGTGCTTTTAACAGATTTACTCCAAAAGGCTAAACATCTCTTTAAAAGTGGGCAGGCAATTGCTAGTGATGATAAAAAAATCTTCGAGCCCAATGATTACGGGCTAACAAGCACCATAGGAGAAAATTTAGGCTTACCTGCAAATCTGGATTATCTGGATTTTTTGCAGGTGCCAAGGGCTTGGTATTATACCGTGGGCACACCCGGAACATATATCGGGATTTCTGACGGAAGTGTGGACAGCACCGATGCCGAATTCAAAAATAAGGTGAAATATTTTGGAAAGACAAATGCTGCAGGTGGCCACGGAATGGGAGTGGCGTCGCTTGCCGCGGCGCAGGGAGACAATGCCTTTGGTGTTCCGGGAGTATGTTATAATTGTAGCATTTACAATACTTATTATGGCGATTTTAAAAATTTTAAACAGCTGCTGGAACTTTCAAAACAAGGGGTCAAGGTCATTAATTGCAGTTGGTACAGCACTGCGCATTACGAAAGTGGCCAAAAGGCCATAGACAGCCTTTTCAATAATGGCACTCTCATTGTTGCGGCTGCGGGCAATAAGGATTGGAACCAAAGTAAAAAGGGGGCCCAGCTTTATTATCCCGCATCCTACGAGCACGTAATCTCCGTTTCCTCGGGAATGTATAAATACCCGAAGGTTACGGATAACATAAAAAAGCTTGAAAACGGCAGCAAATATGCCGAAAACATTCGGGGATATGTGGGCCGCACCATGGGCTTTCCGCAGGACGATGTTTCGAAACCTTCCATTTATCCGGTTTCCGTAACCGCGCTTAATTCCGAAGTGGATATTTTGGCGCCGTCCACCGGGGTGTTTTTATATGGAAATTATCTTTCTGAGGGAAAATTGGTTTACGACGGTAACGAACATACCAGCAACCCAACACCATTGGTCACCGGCACCATTGGGCTGATGCTCTCGTTATACCCGTGCTTGCCTATTGATGAAGTGGAAAGTATTCTGAAAATGACTTCTTTGAATATTGATAATATTGAAGCCAACAAACCCTATGCGGGAAAGTATGGCGCAGGAATGCTGAATACGGGGAAGGCGGTGGAAATGGTTTTTGATATGTTTTCGGAAAAAGAACCAGTAAAAATTGAAAACCAAAAATTTAGCAGATGGGATTTTAAACTTACTTCCTTATCTGAAGTGGTTATGAAAAATCAAAAATTTACGGATGACGCTACCTTAAATCTCACTTCAAAAAAGAAAATAACCCTTTCTGAAAACACCATTTTAAAACCAAACAAAAATGGAAAAATTCATCTAAAAATTGATCCCACATTGAAGAAAGAATGCGAATTGCAACTTCGCGATCCAAGCATTTTAAATGATTAGTTTTTAAGAGCCAAGAGCCAAGAGACAAGAGACAAGAGACAAGAGCCAAGAGCCAAGAGATTTTTAATTTTCAATCAACAATCAACAATCAACAATCAACTAAACCGTTTTCTGCACAACCTCAAAAATCTGATTTTCATCACATTTCAAGGTTTTGGAAGGATATTTTAAAAGAAGCGCATAATCGTGGGTTGCCATTAAAATGGTGTTTCCATTTTTGTTTATTTCCTGCAAAACCTCCATTACTTCCACACTTGTTTGCGGATCGAGGTTTCCTGTTGGCTCATCGGCAAGTATTAATTCCGGATCGTTTAAAAGGGCTCGTGCAATGGCTACTCTTTGCTGCTCCCCGCCGGAAAGCTGGTAGGGATATTTAAACGCTTTGGTTTTCATTCCCACTTTATCCAAAACCTGGTTTATTTTCGTTTCCATTTCCTTTTTGTCTTTCCAGCCCGTAGCTGTAAGAACAAAGTTAAGATTATCGAAAACCGTACGGTCGTTCAAAAGTTTGAAATCCTGGAATACTACGCCCAGTTTTCTTCTTAAAAAGGGAATATCTTTTTCCTTTAAGGTAGGCAAGTCGTAACCTACAATGTGTCCTTCACCTTTTTGCAACGGAAGATCGCCGTAAAGGGTTTTCATAAAACTACTTTTTCCGGTTCCTGTTTTCCCGATTAGGTACACAAATTCACCTTTTTCAACCGTAACGCTTACGTCTGAAAGCACCAAGTTATCGGTTTGGTAAATGGCGGCGTTCTTTAGTTCTAAAACTGGCTCGGACATATTTTTTGCGATTAAGATAAAATTGGACTACAACAATAAAAATCAAAGGAAAAAAAGGAACTGAAAAGCGGGCGTTGGAACCAAAGGTTACCAAAGCTTGCCCAACGGATGCCCCCAAAATTAATAAAACACAGAACAATTCAAAGTTAAAAATCCATTTTCGTTTTTTAATTCTATCATAAAAATGGTAAAGGCAGATTGCCAAAAAAATTATTTTTAAGAACACTATCAATGGCACTATTATATAACTCCAAAATGCAGCGAGCGCCCGTTTAAGTTGCTTAAATTTCAGGTTGTCATAATTCCACATGATGCCCGTTCCCCAAAAATAAACCCAGGAGCGGCCCACCTGTTTCAGATACGCCATCTTGTTTGCCATTATTAATGAGGCATTCATCGGGTCCAATCGTTGTGAAAATTCGGCGATTGTGAGCGGCTTTTTTTTGTTCAGTTCAGTATAAGTAAACCAAATTGCCATTGCCGGGTCGTGATCTGCAGCGATCAAAGAATCTCTTTTTCGAACGTGAATATCTCTAATTTCGGCATATTTGTCGTCTGCATTTTCAACATAAAACACAGTGTTTTGTGCCAAATTTCCACCGGAAAAGGAAGTGATGGATCTATAGCCGGTATGCTCTTCAACGAAGGAAGTCCAAAAAATATAGAAAAGAAAAAAGGGGAGACAAAAAAGAAGGATTCGGGTAACATTGTGAAAAATTCCCTTTTTAAAATTCAGCAATAGATAATAAAAAGCAATGAAGGGCGGAAGTACCAAAAACATTGGCCGTACCGTTACGCACAGCGCTGATATTATTCCTATTAAAAATACATTCCAAACACTGAGCGGTTTTAGGAAAAAATCTGTGCGGAAGAGCATCCAAATGCAAAAAACCAAGCAAAAAATGGTGAAGCTTTCGCTAAGTATAGCGCGTTCGTAAAAAAGAAGATGCAAAAATATGGAAGGTACAAGTCCAACGAGCAGAGAAAAACCCACATTTTTGCTGTTTTTTAGAAAAATGTAATAAAGCATAAAGGAAGTTAAAATCCCCAATATACTTTGGTAGATCGCGGTCAACGGAAGGGAAAGATTCGCCAAAAAAATAAGGAACGGATAGCCGGGCGTTCGGTTTCCGTTATAGTTGGAAAAGTCCCAGTTCTTTATCATTTGGGCGACATCGGTATAATTTTCGGAATCGTTGAAAGTGCCCACGTGGCCACCGTAAATAATATATACGAGCATTCGAACAATCAGTCCAAAAACAAGGAGAAATAAATAGGGACGGCTTTTAGCGACTTCCCAAATTTTTCTGAAAATCATTTTTCTGTTTTTGATGAATACGGAATAATTGGTAGGGCATTCGCAGTAAATCGGTAAACCGGATTTTGGAGCTTCCCATTTCTTTCCAAGTTTCCAGAGGTTGCTCGTAAATTATACCATTTAGTTCGGTCGAAGGATAAATCAATTGAAGCCTGCTGATGAGTTCAATATCAAATAGCCAGCGGCTTACAAAAGGTTCATTGAATATTTTCTTTGCACAATCTTTTGTAAAAAGTTTTGCTCCGCACTGGGTGTCGTAAATGGCAATTTGTAGGATTGTATTGTTGACAAGGGTCGCAAAAATACGTCCGGTATAATGGCGTATTTGGCTTCTTTCCACAACGCTGCCAGCCTTTTTTATCCGCGATCCGAGCACAGCCTTCCTTCTATTATCGGTTTTTATGGCCTGTAGAAGATTGTCTATTTCGGTGAGCGGTGTGGAAAAATCGGCGTCAAAATAGGCTACATACTCTGTTTCCGTACTTTTTAATGCGAAAAGAACGCCTTGTCGTACGGCTTCGGCTTTACCCACATTTTCTTTTAAATTCAAAATACTGAAGGGTATTTCAGGATTTCTGGCTTTACATTCCAATTTCAGATTGTCCAGTAATTCCTTTGTACTGTCCGTACTGCCGTCATTCACAAAAATATAATGCACATTTTCCAATTCCTCAAAATAGGAAAAAAAGAGATTTTTGTTGAAACGCGCGGCTTCATTATAACACGGAATTATGAGGTCAATCATCTTAAACCGAAAAATTTAAAAGTGAAAAAATGTGCTGCAAAGGTCAATTATTTTCTTTGTTTTCAAAGTTTTCTTTCAGCGCATCAATTTCCTTTTGCTGCTGGAGGGTGTAAAGGGTAAGCTCTTCAATTTTTTGAAGCAGTATAAGATTCATTTCCTTTAATGAAATTCCCTCTTTCTGCATCGTTTCTGCGGAAGGAACGTTGGGCAAATGGTTGTTTTCCTTCAAAAAAGTTTCCAATTCTTCCAAGGAAATCAACCTGTATGCGGGCATTTTTTCCGAATAACCCGTGAAATAATTTTCAAAAACATAGTCGGGGGCTACGGCACCTTCAAGATCTACCATTACTTCCTGTGTGTGTATTTTTCCCTTTACGGTCAAAAGTTCGTCGGGCGAGGTTGTGCCGATGCCAATTTTGCCGTTTTTTTCAGAAAGATTTGTAAAAGGATTTCGCTGGGATGTCGCGGAAATAAAAAATAGTAATGTAATTGTTACGATAATCGGGGAAATGGTTTTTTGCATGACATTGAATTTTTATAAAAATAACGGATATTTTTGTAATCAAACATTTTTGTTTTTTTCAATAGATAGAGGCAAGGCATGCCTTGCCTCTATCTGATTATTAATCGTGAAATTTATCTTCCTTCCAATTTTTTGGATTATAGCTAATATATTTTTCAATACGATCATATTCCCCGTGGCTTCGAATTATATGGTCGTGAAAACCGGCCTGCCAACCATTTTCTATTTCCAAACGGTTTGCGTGCCGCGTTACCGCCGATTTATAGGAACCCACGATAGATGAGATAGTGTTTTTTCCCTGATTTTGAAATCGGGTTTTCCCCACCGTTTTCCCCCCGGTTTTCTCCGTCGTTACGTCGCCGCCATCGCCGCCCCCATTTTTTAAATCCTCCGGTTTTTCAATCAGCAAAATCCCATGAACATGGTTGGGCATTACTACAAATTCACCCAACAAAACATGCTGTGAATGTTTCGGAATCTCGTGCCAAAACACATCGGCGATAATTCCTAATTGCGACAAAACCATTTTTCCATCTTTTATTTCACCAAAAAAAGGTTTTCTGTCTTTAGTGCAAATGGTTATAAAATATGCACCGTTCCACCCGTAGTCCCACCATTGCGCGCGAATGGATTCAATTCTGTATTTTCCTTTGAATTTTGTCACAACTATCTTTTTCAAAAATGTAAGTTAGTTCTTAAAAATATGGAATAATCCAGTAAAAATTTGAAATGTAATTTATTATGATTTTTGGCGTTATCATAGCAGGAAAATCAATAAAAAACCATTCGTTAATTAAACCTTAAAACTTTACAGTATCGCAAAAAGCTACATTTAAGATTAAATATCTTTACGCCACAAAAACTGTAAAAAATGATAAAGGATTTTCTTGTCTTTACGCTTTTCCTATCCCTTTCTTTTCAAGCTTTCCCGCAACAAACCGCGGCCTATACAAACGACCTTGCCGAGTTCAATAAAGCACTGGAACTTTATAATAATGGCCAATATTTGGCGGCTCAAAGTCTGTTCGCGAAAATAGAGGAAACCAATGCAGATGAAACCGTAAAAAGCGATTGCGCATATTATGTTGCCAACGCTGCGGTTCGCCTAAACCAGCAGAACGCAGACCAGTTGATGGAGGAGTTTGTGGAGAAATATCCCACCAGCATCAAACGGAATTCCGCCTATATAGATGTTGCCAATTATTATTTTGAGAATGGAAAATATTCCTACGCGCAAAAATGGTACGATAAAGTAGATGAAAGCAGCTTGGGCCGAAGCGAGCGCGACCGTTTCAACTTCAATAACGGTTATGCCTATTTTAAGGCGAAGCGTTTTGATGAGGCGAAAAATTATTTCAACAAGGTTTCCACTTCACAGAAATATGGCTCGCAGGCCAAATATTACCTCGGTTTTATAGCCTACGAAGGCGACGATTATGAAGAAGCGAATGAACTTTTTGAGGAGGTGAAAGGCGAGGAACGCTATTCCGAAGACCTTAGTTATTACCAAGCAGATATGAATTTCAAGCTCGGCAACTTCCAAAAAGCCATCGATATGGGGAAGGAGCAGTTCAATAAAAGCAATCCGCAGGAAAAGAGCCAGCTTTCAAAAATTATTGGAGAAAGCTATTTCAATCTTGGCAATTACGCCGAAGCCGTTCCCTATTTGAAGCAGTATAAAGGTACGCGCGGAAAATGGAACAACACCGATTATTACCAGCTTGGCTACGCATATTACAAGCAGGGCGATTACGAAGGGGCCATTGGCGAATTCAACAAAATTGTTGACGGAAAGAACGCCGTGGCACAAAATGCCTATTATCATTTGGCGGAAAGTTATCTGAAACTGGACAAAAAACAGGAAGCATTGAACGCTTTTAAAAATGCTTCGGAAATGGATTTCAGTTCTGAAATTCAGGAAGACGCTTATCTCAATTATGCGAAATTGAGCTATGAAATTGGCAACAGCTACAAAAGTACGCCCCAAGTTTTGCTTTCCTTTATTGAGAAATATCCCAATAATGAAAATAACTCCACTTTAAAAGGACTGTTGATTGATAGTTACATCACTTCAAAAAATTACAAGCAAGCGTTGGATTTGCTGGAAAACAACAAGAATTTTGAAGACAAGTCCGCCTATCAAAAAGTTGCTTTTTATCGGGGAATTGAACTTTATAATGAAGCAGATTACAACGAAGCAATTTCATTTTTCGACAAGAGTTTGAAATATCCCGAAAACGCAGAATTTTACCGCTCGTGCCAATTATTGGAAGGCAGAAAGCAACTACCAACTTTCCAATTATGAAGCGTCGCTCAGCGGTTTCAAAAAATTTCAACAGTTGCAGGGAGCGCAGAATACTTCGGAATATGGAAATCTGAAATATAGTTTGGGTTATAATCAATTCAAACTGAAAAATTATCCCGATGCCATCAACAATTTCAAAAGTTACGTAGGGCAGAATGATGCGGAGCACGCTAGAAAGAAAGATGCCTATCTGCGTTTGGGCGACAGTTATTTTGTAACCAGCCAATATTGGCCCGCAATGGAAAACTACAACGCCGCCATAGAAATGGGCGAAGCGGGCACCGATTATGCGCAGTTTCAAAAAGCAATCAGTTACGGTTTTGTGGATCGCAGCGATAAAAAAATCGAGGAATTGATTGCCTTCGTAAAAAAATATCCAAAATCGGTTTACCGCGATGATGCATATTACGAATTGGGAAATACTTACGTGGCGCAAAATAAAAACAACGAGGCAATTTCGGCTTATGACCAATTAATCCGCGACATTCCAAACAGCAGTTTCGTTTCAAAAGCATTGCTGAAAAAAGCGCTTATTTATGACAATACCGGAAAAAGCAATGATGCGCTTGCCATTTTCAGAAGGGTGGCAAATGATTATCCTTCAACTCCGGAAGCATTGCAGGCTGTTGCTTCGGCAAAAATTATTTACATAGATCAAGGAAAAGTCAATGATTATGCATCTTGGGTAAAAACGCTTGGATTATGTTGAAGTTGGCGATTCTGAACTTGACGACGATACCTATCAAGCCGCCGAACAGCCGTATTTGGAAAATAAGCAAAGTCAGGCCCAAAGCCGGTTTGAGGATTATTTAAAACAATTCCCCAATGGAAAAAATGCATTGAAAGCGCACTTTTACCTCGGCCAAATTTATTTCACGGATGGAAAAGCCGACCAAGCCATTCCGCATTTTGAATATGTGGTGAAACGCGAGCGGAGTGAATTTACCGAGCAGGCGTTGGCACGTATTTCCGAATTGTATTTGGGCAAAAAGGATTACCAAAATGCGCTGAAATATTTAACCCGCTTGGAAGCCGAGGCAGATTTCCCACAGAATATAATCTTCGCGCAGACCAATAGTATGAAGGCTTCTTATGAACTAAAACAATATGCCGAAGCCGTAGATTATGCCGAAAAAGTGCTTCAGAATTCAAAGATTGACAATTCCATAAAAAGCGATGCGCAGGTAATTATCGCCCGTTCCGCGATGAAAACCAATAACGAGGCAAAAGCAAAAACCGCTTACGCCGAAGTGCAAAAAATAGCAACCGGACAACTTGCCGCCGAAGCGCTTTATTACGATGCATATTTCAAAAATAAGGAAGGAAATTATGAAGCTTCGAACGCTGCCGTACAGAAATTGGCGAAGGATTATTCCGGCTACAAATTATACGGTGCCAAAGGTTTAGTGCTAATGGCAAAGAATTTTTACGACCTAAAAGACGCCTATCAGGCAACCTATATTTTGGAAAGCGTGACCAAAAATTTTACCGATTTCCCAGAAGTAGTCGAAGAAGCAAAAGCTGAACTCGCCGCAATCAAAAACGCCGAGGCGAAAACCAATTCATCAGTAGAAACCGGAAATTAAATTTACTTTAAGAAATAAAAAAAAATTCTATGTTCTCAAAAGCCTCTAAAGCAGGTATTATTCTTTAACCATAAAGACATCCCAGTCCCAAGCCTCCCATCAAAGGGAGGGAGTTATATTTACAATTCGAAAGTATGTCCACTAAGGCAGAAAGTTTCATTTTCAATTTCCGCCTTATTTCTAGTTCAATTTTCAGTCTATTTCCCAAGAAAAAGAACTCGATCCCGAAGTGGTAAATATCGTAAAACCATATACTCCCACAATTTCGGATGCCTTTAAAGTGAAGGAAACCCCGGAGCTTAACGATTCAATTACAACACCAAAAAAAGAAGTGAAATACAGTATTTTCTCTGTTCCGGTGGCTTCAACTTTTACGCCGGCAAAAGGAAAAGCGGCCACTGTTGAAAAGGCTAAACCAATAAAATTATACGATAATTATGCAACGCTCGGCTTCGGAAATTATACTACCATTTTGGGCGAATTCTACAGTAATTTTGAAATAAGCCGTACGGATAACGCTGGGTTTTTCTTTCGGCATAATTCGTCGCAAGGCGACATAAAAGGCGTCCGGCTAGACAATAAATATTACGACACTAGCCTCGATGGAAATTATACGAGTCGACAAAAAGATGCGACTTATAGATTGGATGCGGGCGTAGAGCATCAACTTTACAATTGGTACGGGCTGCCTGAGGAATACAACACCGCTCCAGAATCTTTTACCGGCGGAATCGATCCGCAGCAAACTTATGTAAGCGGTTATTTGGGAGGAAGCATAGCTTTGGACGATTCATTTTTTGAGCGCGCTGCTTTGAACGCACGCTATTTGAGTGATGCATTTTCTTCCTCGGAATTCAACGCGACTTTTAAGCCGGAATTTTCAATTCCGCTGGAAACTTTGTCCTTGAAAATAGATGGCGATATAGATTATTTAAGCGGAAAATTTGATAGAAACTACGATAATACTTCCGAAATAAATTACAGTTATTTGAATGCCGGTCTTGCTCCATCCATCACTTTTGTGAATGATGATCTCACGGTTTCTTTGGGTGTTGCGGGCTACGTAAGTTTGGATTCCGAAAACAGCAATACCGATTTTTCAATGTATCCGCGATTGAACGCTTCGTATCGATTGGTTGACGAAAGTGTAATTGTTTATGCGGGCGCGGACGGCGGACTTCAACAAAATACCTATTATAATTTTAAGGAAGAAAACCCATTTGTTTCGCCAACATTATATATTCAGCCAACGAAAAAACTGTACAATGGTTTTGGCGGGATAAAAGGGAAATTGACCAATTCGGTAGCATACAATGTTCGAGTTTCCTACGGAAAAGATGAAAATAAAGCCCTGTTTCAGGCGAATCCGCTAAAAGGTTCCAATCCTGATTTTGAAGGTTATGAATATGGAAATTCCTTCAACGTGGTTTATGACGACCTAAACACTTTGGCATTTTTCGGAGAACTGAAAGTTGAAATTTCAGATCAATTTTCATTGGGAATCAACGGAACTTATAATAGCTACACCACCGATTTACAGGCACAACCGTGGAATTTGCCCGATTTTCAAGCTTCTCTGTTTTCAAATTTCAACATTACCGAAAAGCTTTACGGCGGCGCTTCCTTTTTCTATGTAGGCAAAAGGAAAGATTTGTTCTACGACCAAAGTTTTCCAACATTCGCTGCCCAGGAAATTACGCTTGATGGTTATGTGGATGCCAATGTTCATTTTGGATATCGCATAACGGACAGGCTTTCGGCTTTTGTTAAAGGGAGCAATTTGCTTAGTGACAATTACCAAAAATGGCTCAACTATCCCGTACAGGGAATTCAGGGATTGGCTGGGGTTACCTATAAATTTGACTGGTAAAGGGTTGGAAATTATAAATTCTAAAAACATCCGTCTTTGGCGGATGTTTTTTTATTTTTGCGCATCAATTTATTCAAAATGAAAAAACTACTATTTCTATCTTTTGCGCTTGCGATTTTTTCCTGCGCGCCCGATAAAGTTCCCGCAGACCTGTTGATAAAAAATGCCACCATTTATACCGTAGATAAAAATTTCAGCACCGCAAATGCATTGGTCGTAAAAGATGGAAGAATCCTCGAAATAGGCCTAAAACCTGAACTTGAGCTAAAATATAAAATCAAAAAAACGTACGATGCCAAAGGGAACACGCTCGTTCCGGGTTTAATTGATGCGCACGCTCATCTATACGGACTCGGGCTGGGTTTGCAGCAAGTTGACCTTGTGGGAACCAGCGGTCTTGATGAGGTTTTGGGCAAAGTGGTAGCTTTTCAGGAAGCGAAAAATATGCCTTATATCATTGGCCGCGGTTGGGACCAAAACGATTGGGAAGACAAAAATTTCCCGACAAAAAAGGAATTGGATTCCTTATTCCCCAATACACCAGTGGCGCTTCAACGGGTGGATGGGCACGCTTATTTGGTCAATTCAAAAGCATTGGAACTTGCGGGAATTACTTCAAAAACAAAAGTTTCGGGAGGCGAGATAGTTTTGGAAAACAGCAAACCTTCAGGAATAATTATCGATGCACCGATGCGGTTAATAAGAAATACTTTTCCCGCAATTACCAATGAAGTTTCAACCGAAGCGCTGTTGGAAGCCGAAAAAATCTGTCTTCAAAATGGATTGACAACCGTTGATGACGCCGGTTTGGATAGAAATATTATTGAACTGATTGATACCCTTCAAAAAGAGGGAAGATTCAAACTCAGAATGTATACTATGGTAAGTAATAGTCCCGAAAACTTGGATTATTACCTGCAAAACGGAATTTACAAAACCGATAGGTTAAATGTGCGTTCCTTTAAAGTGTATGCCGATGGAGCTCTCGGTTCCCGCGGTGCCGCAATGCGCGAGGAATACAGCGATATGCCGCACCATTTTGGCGCGATGATTACTCCGACGGATAGTTTGAATTATTTGGCTGAAAAAATCGCCACTTCCGATTTTCAAATGAACACCCACGCCATCGGCGATTCCGCCAATATTGCCGTTTTGAGGGCATACAAAAAAGCTTTGGAAGGAGAAACGGACCGTCGTTGGAGAGTGGAACATGCGCAGATTATTTCGGCCCCGGATTTTGATTATTTTGATGACAACAACAATATTTTACCATCCGTACAACCAACCCACGCAACAAGCGATATGTATTGGGCTGAGGACCGTGTGGGTGCGGAACGGATGAAAGGTGCCTATGCCTATAAAAAATTGCTCGAAGAAGCGGGAAGCATCGCTTTGGGTACCGATTTTCCGGTGGAAAATGTAAACCCGATGTACACTTTTTACGCCGCTGTTGCCCGAAAGGATTTGAAAAATTATCCTGAAAATGGTTTTCAAATGAAGGATGCGCTTACGCGGGAAGAAGCGTTGAAAGGAATGACCATTTGGGCCGCTTATGCCAATTTTGAGGAAAAAGAAAAGGGAAGTCTTGAAGTGGGAAAATTTGCAGATTTCACCATTCTCGATAAGGATATTATGAAGGTTGATGAAAAAGAGCTTCCGAATACAAAGGTTGTTGCAACTTTCATTAACGGTGAAATAGTTTTTGAAGCTGAATAAAAACCTCTGTGTCCTCTGTGCCTGTGTGGTTATATTTTCACCACAGAGGCACAGAGTTCAAAGAGAAACAGATGAAGATGGAAAATATTCTGAAACAACTTCCGCAGAAAGCAAAAGAAGCCGAAACTGAAAACAAAAAGTTTTTCGCGAAGCTAAAAAAAAAGCCGCCCAAACAGCTCGATACTTTGATGCAGGAATTGCACGAAGATGAATTCCAAAGAACAGATTGTCTCACCTGCGCAAACTGCTGCAAAACCACCGGCCCGCTTTTTACCGATAAAGATATTGAGCGGATTTCAAAGCATTTTAGAATGAAACCGCAACAGTTTATCGAAACCTATTTGCGGATTGATGAAGACAAAGATTACGTATTGCAAAGCGTTCCCTGTACTTTTTTGGGCGCCGATAATTATTGCAGCATTTACGACGTACGCCCAAAAGCATGCCGCGAATTTCCGCATACCGACCGAAAAAAGTTCCAGCAGATTTCAAATCTTACGATGAAAAATGTCGCCATTTGTCCCGCGGCTTTTAATATTGTGGAGGAGATGAAACGACTTTTGAATAAATGATGAGTTTTCAGTCGCAGTCTCAGTTTTCAGTTGCGACATATTCTGCGACTGAGAACTGAGACTGCGACTCTTTTCAAGGGTAAAGCAAATATTTTTCCCGAATCTTCTGAAAATTCGCCAATCCATCTTTCCAGGAATCCCGAATTTCTTCCGCCGATAAACCTTGCTCAATTTGTTTTTGGAGTTTGTCCGTTCCGGCGAGTTTTATAAAAAATGAATTGAAAAAATCATTCTTTTTTCCGTTGGCATTGTATGCTTCAATCAGCCATTCCAGATTTATTTTATTTAAACGCGGTTCTTTCCGAAGGTCTTTTCCGTGGCAAAGTTGGCCTTTAAATTTTGGGCTTTTTGCACCTTCGTTGGATTGCGGCGTGTATTCGAAGGAATATTTTGAAGAAGGCAAACTCGGCGCGCCAAAAACCTGAAATTGCATCTCGGTGCCTCGCCCCGCATTAATAAACGTCCCTTCAAAAAAGCAAAGACTCGGATACAGATTTATGGCTTGATCGTTCGGTAAATTTGGCGATGGTTTTATAGGAAGGGAATATTTTGTATCGTGCGTATAATTCTCCATTTCAACTACTGAAAGCTGGCATTTCATCTTGTTTTCCAACCAACCTTCACCATTTATCATTTGTGCATATTCGCCAATTGTCATTCCGTGAACCACTGGCACGGGATGCATTCCCACAAAACTTTCGTGTTCGGGTTCCATTATCGGGCCGTCAATATAATGTCCGTTGGGGTTTGGGCGGTCCAATACAATCACGGGAATTCCCGCTTCCGCGCAAGCTTCCATCACATAATGAAGGGTAGAAATATAGGTGTAAAACCGTGCGCCTACATCTTGGATATCAAACAACAAAACGTCAATTCCCTTCAATTGTTCCTGTGTAGGTTTTTTGTTATTCCCGTAAAGGGAAATCAGCGGTAGTCCGGTTTGGGTGTCAATGCCGTCCTTCACTTGTTCGCCGGCATCGGCCGTGCCGCGAAAACCGTGTTCTGGCGCGAAAACTTTTTTAACTGAGATTTTTTTCGAAACCAAAAAATCTACCAAATGTTGCTTTTCGTTTCCCAAAACAGAAGTTTGGTTCGCCACGACGGCAACATTTTTTCCCAGAAGTTGTGGAAGATATTGCTCAGACCGTTCGGCGCCCAAAATGGGCTGTTTCATCACGTTCAATTCGCCGGTTTTTACTATCCCTTTTTTGGTTTTTGGTTTCCGGCTTTGTTCATTTCGGGGTAAATTCAATGGGTTTTCCATATCGATTTCCTGTGAAATCCCGTCGGACACCAAACGGTTTTTTTCGGTGGTCTGGCTTCCGCAGGAAAAAAGTAAAAAGACTGTTATTAAAACCGTATTTTTGAAAAAATAAAAAGCCATAAACCTTCAGTGAATTTCGAATTTTTCATCGCCCGGCGCATCATTGCTTCCAAGGACTATAAAAGTAGTATTTCGGCACCGATAATAAAAATCGCCATTACTGCAATTGCCATCGGCATTATTATGATGCTCGTTTCAATCGCCACGGGCGTTGGGCTTCAAAAGAAGATTCGCGAAAAGGTTTCCGCCTTCAACGGCGACATAATTATCACGAATTTCGACACCAATTTTTCCAACGATTCCCAAAATCCGATTTCAAAAAACCAGGATTTTTATCCTGAATTCAAAAATATTGATGGCATAAAACACGTACAGGTTACGGCTTCAAAAGGTGGCGTAATCCGCACCGAAAATGATTTTGAGGGCGTTGTGGTAAAAGGCGTTGGAACGGATTACGATTGGAGCGCTTTCGAGGATTTCTTGGTGGAAGGAAAACTGCCCGATTTTAATGGCGATTTGAACGAAGATATTTTGATTTCGGAATATTTGGCGAACCGTCTCCACTTGAAATTGGGCGATAAAGTGACCACTTTTTTTCTGAACGATGAAGTTTCAAAAACCCCACGAAGTCGCGGCTTCGATATAGTCGGCATTTACA
This sequence comes from uncultured Flavobacteriaceae bacterium, assembly GCA_963839235.1. Taxonomy (GTDB): domain Bacteria; phylum Bacteroidota; class Bacteroidia; order Flavobacteriales; family Flavobacteriaceae; genus Aequorivita. The sequence goes on from CAWITX010000006.1 coordinate 67,232, forward strand.
ACAGCGGCTTTCAGCAGTTTGATGAACAATTTATAATTACGGATATTCGGCACATTCAGCGGTTGAACAAATGGGAAGACGACCAAATTGGCGCTTTCGAAGTTTTTGTAAATGATTTTGACCAAATAATCCCAATAGGCAATGAAGTTTATAACGAAACCGGAAGCACGCTGGACACGCAGACCATTCGCAAAAGTACGCCTCCATTTTTGAATGGCTCGATCTTTTCGATTTCAATATTATTATGATTATTGGGATAATGATTTTGGTGGCGGGAATAAATATGATTACCGCATTGTTGGTTCTTATTTTGGAAAGAACCCAAATGATAGGAATACTAAAAGCCTTGGGAAGTAGCGATTGGAGCGTGCGCAAAGTGTTTCTTTATAACGCGATGTATTTGATAGGCGTTGGTCTTTTTTGGGGAAATATTATCGGGATTGGCCTGCTTTTAATTCAGAAATACGGAAAGGTTTTTAAACTTAAACCCAGACACTTACTACGTAAACGAAGCTCCTGTTTATTTGAATTGGGACTATATTTTAATCTTGAATGCAGGTACATTTCTACTCTGCCTTTTGATGCTTTTGATTCCTTCTTTTATCATTTCGAAAATTTCTCCGGTGAAGGCGATTCGGTTTGAATAATTGCGAGGGCAGCGAAGCAATCTCTTAAACCTGGCTTCCAAGAATTCATAATTCATAATTCCGAATTCTTAATTCTGAATTGAGAATGTTACCTTTGCATTTCTAAAAATAGCTATGGAATACGCAGAAAATATATTGGGAACCATCGGCAACACGCCCATGGTAAAAATCAACAAAATTATTGGGGACATTCCCGCTTTGGTGCTCGCCAAATACGAAACTTTTAATCCCGGAAATTCGGTAAAAGATAGAATGGCGGTAAAAATGATTGAAGACGCCGAAGCCGACGGGAGATTGAAACCCGGCGGAACAATTATAGAAGGAACTTCCGGAAATACCGGAATGGGCCTCGCACTAGCGGCCATCGTAAAAGGCTACAAAATGGTCTGCGTAATCAGCGATAAGCAAAGCAAGGAAAAGATTGATATTTTGAAAGCAGTAGGAAGTAAAGTGATTGTCTGCCCCACTAACGTAGCTCCCGAGGATCCGCGCAGTTATTACTCCACTTCCAAAAGATTGGCGGAGGAAACGCCGAATAGTTGGTACGTAAACCAATACGATAATTTAAGCAATACAAAGGCTCATTACGAAAGTACGGGTCCGGAAATCTGGAAACAGACGGACGGAAAAATAACGCATTTTGTGGTTGGTGTTGGTACTGGCGGTACGATAAGTGGCGTTGGAAAATATTTAAAGGAACAAAACCCGAATGTAAAAATTTGGGGAGTTGATACTTACGGAAGTGTTTTCAAAAAATATCACGAAACAGGGGTTTTTGATGAAAATGAAATCTATCCCTACATCACCGAAGGAATTGGGGAGGATATTCTTCCAAAAAATGTTGATTTCAGTGTTATTGATGGATTTGTGAAAGTGACCGATAAAGACGCCGCAATCTATACGCAGAAGCTTGCAAAAATTGAAGGTTTCTTTTTGGGGAATTCCGCCGGAGCCGCGATAAAGGGTTTACTCCAATTAAAAGATAAATTCACGAAAGATGATGTGGTTGTGGTTCTTTTCCACGATCACGGCAGCAGGTATGTGGGCAAAATGTACAATGAAGAATGGATGCGCGAACGAGGGTTTGTGGAAGAAGAAGTAAAAAACGCTTCCGATTTAATTCAGGAACATGCCGATAAACCATTGATTACCGTAAAAACTGAAGAGCTTGTTGGCCACGCAATTGAGCGAATGAAAAAATATCACATTTCCCAAATTCCCGTGGAAGATACTTCAGGATTTGTTGGCGCTCTCGATGAAACCGATCTGCTCCGGAAATTCCTGGAAAACAAAAATGTAGCGGATCTTCCGATAAAAGAAGTGATGCACAAACCTTTCCCAATCGTGAAGAAGAGCACGCCGATAGAGGAAATTTCAAAATTGATTCACAAAGAAAACAACGCGGTTTTGGTAGATTTGGGCGATGGCAAGTTCAATATTATTACGAAACACGATATTATTAGAGCGCTGTAAATAATTCAATATTTTAAATAATTCCCGTTCCATTATAACATGGAGCGGGATTTTCATTATTTTTAAACTGAGATGAAGACAAAAGCAAAGAGACTTTTTCGGTTTTTAAGGACCAGGCCCGTGCCCATAAACACCAATGAAATATTGGCCTTGGAGCGCACCAAGCTCGCCAATGAGCGGACGTTGCTTTCCTATATTCGTTCTTCGCTTTATCTTTTGTTGGGTGGTATTGCACTTTTGCAGCTTAAGGATTTTCGCAACGTTCATTGGTTGGGTTATATAGCCTTGGTGGTTTGTGTAATTTTTCTGGCGGTTGGCGTTTTTAGATACGTTTTTCTATACCGCCGTCTCTACAAATGGAATCGCATACTTTTTGCGGATTCCACTTCTAAAAAGGAGCCAGGGCCAGCTGAAGACCAAATGGAAACCGAAGCAAAACCCGAGGAAGTCAATTATCGATAAATTTCCCTACATTTATATAATTTCTCCCCAGTAAAATTTTCGAGATGAAAGAGGACTTTCTACATTATGTGTGGAAATTTCAGAAATTTTGCTCCGGAGGAATAACCACTACCAATCACGAACCGCTGCATATTATTTCTGAAGGGCAGCACAACCAAAATTCTGGACCCGATTTTTTAAATGCCCGCCTGGAAATAGACGGACAAGTTTGGGCGGGAAATATTGAAATACATATAAAATCTTCAGATTGGTACGCACACGGTCATGAAAAAGATACGGCATACGACAATGTTATCCTGCATGTAGTCTGGGAACACGATGCAGAAATATTCAGAAAGGATGGCTCCGTAATTCCCACCCTCGTTTTGAAACGCTGTGTTTCCAAAAATACTTTGGAACGCTACACCCAATTATTTTCAAGGCAACAGAAGTGGATAAACTGTGAAACCGATTTTAGCGGAGTTGAGATTTTTACTGTGGAAAATTGGCTGGAACGGTTGTATGTTGAGAGGCTGGAGCAAAAAGAAAAGCTAATTTTAACTGAATTGACCAAAACAAATAATCATTGGGAGGCGCTTCTTTTTAGGCTTCTCTGCAAAAATTTTGGATTAAAGGTAAATGGCGATTCCTTTTTGGACATTGCCCGTTCGGTGGATTTTTCCGTGGTGAAGAAATGCTCACAAAACGAGTTCGATTTAGAATCACTACTAATGGGGCAGGGAGGTTTGTTGGAGGAAGAAAGGGAAGACGTTTATTACAGTGAACTGCGGAATAATTACAAATACCTTAAACATAAGTTCGGTTTTAATAATGATTCTGTAGTTGCGCCAAAATATTTTAGGTTGCGCCCACCAAACTTCCCAACTATTAGGTTATCACAAATTGCTTCACTCTATGCCGAAAACCAAAATCTTTTTTCTGCCATTCTTTCGGCAAATACCACGTCGGAATTTTATTCAATTTTTAAGGTTTCTGCCAGCCATTATTGGGATACGCATTTTAATTTTGGCGTTTCTTCCATTACCAGGAAAAAGGGAATCAGTAAAAGTTTCGTTGATCTTTTGATTATAAATACCATTATCCCCTTAAAATTCTGTTATTCCTCTCAAATGGGAAAAGACGCAACTGATGAAATTTTTACGCTCGCATGCGGGATTTCTTCGGAAGCGAACACAATAATCAAAAATTTTAATTCCCTAACACCCGTTTCAAAAAGTGCCTTTCAAAGTCAGGCTTTGCTTCAACTTAAAAACGAATATTGCGATAAAAACCGCTGTCTGCAATGTGCGGTAGGCAATTCTATTTTGAATAGGTAAAGCTTCGATCTTCAACTTTTTTTAAAATTAGTTTTGAAGTTTTTCATTTCAAATAAAAGCCCCTTTATATAATCTTCAAAAAAACGTAATTTGCAACTGATATGAAAGCAATCTATAAACTGAGATATTTTTTGGAAAAACGCGGCTTTTACGTTTCAGCGCGGCTGGCGGACCGTTTGGGAATGCGCGCTAAAAGCGTCCGGCTATTTTTCATATATGTTTCGTTTGCTACCCTTGGCGTTGGATTTGCAATCTATCTTACCTTCGCCTTTGTGTTGAGGTTAAAAGATTTGGTGAACACAAAACGAACCTCAGTATTTGATTTATGAGAAATCTATTCAAATCGAAAATTGTGGTGGCTCTCCTTCTACTTTTTGTAGTATTTGCGGTGGGCGTGCTCGGGTTTCGATATTTTTCCGAGTATAGTTGGATAGATTCAATTTATATGACGGTTATTACCGTAACCACTGTTGGTTATGGGGAAGTGAAACCATTTTCCTCGGAAGAAAAAATATTCGCATCGCTTCTTATCATTTCAAGTATATTTATTGTTGGTTATGCCATTTCGGTTATTACCGAATATATTTTGAGCAAAAACCTGGGCGAAGTCCGCGAGAGACAAGTGCAGAAAAAAATGAAAACCATGAAAGACCATATAATAGTTTGCGGTTTTGGCCGTAACGGAAAGCAGGCCGTACATAAACTGCTGGCCTACAAAAAGCAATTCGTTATTATAGAAAAAAACGAGGAAGTGGTAGAGCGTTTTTCCGATGAAAATATGCTCTTTATTTTCGGAAATGCCATTGAAGATGAAATTCTTTTAAAGGCGGGAATCCACACTGCTTCTACCCTTATTTGTGCGACACCCAGTGATGCCGACAATTTATTTATCGTCCTTTCCGCACGGCAAATGAACAAAAATCTAAAAATAATAAGCCGGGCCACTGAAGAAACTAGTTACAAAAAACTGAAACTTGCCGGGGCAGATAACGTTATCATGCCCGATAAAATAGGAGGGGAGCACATGGCGTCGCTCGTAGTGGTGCCAGATCTGGTTGAGTTTTTGGATAATCTGAGCGTCTCGGGAATGGAAGACAGCATAAACGTAGAGCAGATTCCTTTTGAAAAAATGTGCCCGCACGGAAAGGAACAAGCTATCGAAGATTTGGATGTACGCAGAAAAACAGGCTGTTCCATAATTGGTTACCGTTCCCCAAACGGGGAATATATTGTAAATCCCGAACCTTCACTTATCCTTCAAAAAAATTCAAAACTTATATTGATTGGGCGTCCAAACCAGATAGAAAGCCTGAAACACCAATACGGTGTTTAGGAAAACATTGGCAATTTTTTATAGAATTCTTTGAGATTGTTAACTTTTTTAGGCATCTTGCTTTTTTTAAAAAGTTAAACCTGAAAAATTCCCTGATGAAGAAGTATCTTCTTTCCCTAATTACAATTCTTGCACCAATTTTCACCTTTGCCCAGGAACAAAAGAGCCTGGGAGATAAAATCAACGATGCGTTTGCTGAATACACAACGCCGATAGTTGATTTAATTTTTTACCCAATAAATATATCCGGAAAAGATCTGCCCATTGTAATTATTCTTTTACTGTTGGGAGCTCTTTTCTTTACCCTTTATTTCAATGGCGTAAACTTTCGATATTTAAAAATATGTATTAAAACGGCGGCCGGAAAATATGATGAATTGGATCACCACGTACCGGCTGATCAAGAAATAGAAGTTAAGGATGGTAAAATTCATGATACTGTCCACTTAACCGGAAAAGTTCCTGGAGAGGTTACGCATTTCCAAGCATTAACGGCCTCGTTATCGGCAACGGTAGGGTTAGGTAATATTGCCGGGGTTGCGGTTGCCATTGCCATTGGTGGTCCCGGGGCTACAATATGGATGATTGTCGCCGGCCTGTTGGGAATGGCGTCAAAATTTACCGAATGTACTTTGGGTGTAAAATACCGAGAAGTAGATGAAAACGGAAAAACTTATGGTGGCCCTATGTATTATCTTGCAAGTGGCCTAAAGGAAATGGGAATGGCCGGTTTTGGTAAAGTCTTGGCTATCTTTTTTGCGGTAATGTGTATTGGCGGTTCCTTTGGAGGGGGAAACATGTTTCAATCCAATCAAGCGGCGGCGCAGTTAACGCAATTAATGGATTGGAACGGTGCAAATGCCGGCCTCTATGTAGGTTTGGTTATGGCCGCTATTGTTGGTTTGGTTATTATAGGCGGAATTAAAAGAATAGGCTCAGTAACCGAAAAAATAGTTCCATTTATGGCTATAACCTATGTGGGAGCCGGACTGATAATATTAGGTATTAACTACGATATGATTCCCTTTGCCGCCAATCAAATCTGGGAAGGGGCCATAAACCCAAATGCGGCTTTTGGCGGTGTGATTGGAGTTCTAATTGTTGGATTTCAGCGGGCGGCATTCTCAAATGAAGCCGGGGTTGGTTCTGCGGCTATCGCCCACTCTGCCGTAAAAACAAGATATCCTGCGAGTGAAGGTTTAACCGCTTTATTGGGTCCTTTTGTAGATACGGTTATTATATGTACAATGACTGCTATTGTTATCATAATTACCAATGCCAAACACAACTTATTTACCTATGGAAATCTTGATTCGGCGAGTAATGTAATGCTGAATGCAACCAACCAACCCATCAATGGCGTCGATTTAACCTCGGTCGCTTTTGATTCTGCTATCCCAAATTTTTCAATCGTATTAACGATAGCTGTAATTTTGTTTGCAATTTCAACGATGATTTCTTGGTCCTACTATGGGCTTCAATCTTGGAAATTTCTTTTCGGCAAGGGAAAAGTTTCAGATATTACCTATAAAGTATTGTTTTTAATATTTTTGGTAGTAGGCGCATCTTCCAGTTTGGGCGCGGTAATCGGTTTTTCCGATGCAATGATCTTTGCGATGGTTTTTCCGAATATTATCGGGTTGATACTACTTTCGCCAAAGGTGAAAAAGGAATTGCGAAAATACCTGAACGCAATAAAAATCGCTAAAATGGATGCCACCATTCATCACGAAAGCAAAGAAGCGAAGGAAATATAGAGGAAATATAAAATTATAAAATCCCACGTCACATTTCCCCTAATGGGGTGTGGGATTTTTGTTTGCGCAAAAATATTCCATTCCAAAAGGAAAAGGAGTGAAAGCAGACAGCAACAAATTTCTAAACAATTTTTTGAAATGTAGTTTTTTTTAAGCATCTTGCTTCGCTTTTATTAAAAAAAGCGATCCACCTTAAACATCTACTATGAAGAAATATCTTCTTTCGCTGATTACAATTTTTCTCCCCCTTCTTACCTTCGCCCAAGATACAACCGCTTCAGACCAGATTGATGCTATTTTCCAAAAATATACTGGATGGTTCGTAGAGGGTATTTTTTATGAAATTCCTTTTTCCGAAACATTTCAAATTCCGTGGGTTCTTATCGTTTTAATTGGTGGCGCCCTATACTTTACAGTATATTTCAAACTTATAAATTTTACGGGTTTCGGTACAGCACTTAAGGTAGTGCAGGGGAAATATGAAGATATTGAAAAACATGGGGCAGATACGCTCTACGGCGACGTGACCCCAAATGAACACGAAAACATTATAGAAACCATCCGCGACGACAGTGCCGATGGAGAGGTTTCACACTTTCAGGCGCTTACTGCAGCACTTTCCGCAACTGTTGGTTTGGGCAATATTGCCGGGGTGGCCGTGGCACTTTCCATTGGAGGGCCCGGGGCGACATTTTGGATGATAGTTGCCGGCCTCTTAGGGATGGCTTCAAAATTTGCCGAATGTACCCTTGGTGTAAAATTTAGGGATATTGGTCCGGATGGTACCGTTTATGGCGGCCCCATGTACTATCTCAAAAAAGGATTGGGCCAAAAAGGAATGGGTGGTCTTGGAAAATTCCTGGCCGTAGTTTTCGCGGTTTTCGTTATTGGAGGATCGTTCGGTGGCGGAAATATGTTTCAGGCGAATCAGGCTGCAGCACAATTCGTACAGCTTTTTGAATTACAGGGAACCGGAGCTGCAATTTGGTTCGGGATTGCAATGGCAATTATTGTTGCCGTTGTTATTATTGGCGGGATAAAACGAATTGCAAAGGTAACGGAGAAAATTGTTCCTTTTATGGCGGGTATTTACGTGCTTGGTGCATTAATAATCTTGGCCGTTAACTTCCGACATATTGGCGATGCTTTCAGTTTGATTTTTGAAGGCGCCTTTTCAGGTTTGGGCATTGCCGGTGGTCTTGTGGGCGTAATGATACAGGGCGTTCGCCGTGGTGCATTTTCAAACGAGGCAGGTGTTGGTTCGGCGGCTATCGCCCACTCGGCGGTTCGTACCAAATATCCAGCTTCGGAAGGAATCGTCGCTCTTTTGGAGCCTTTTATTGATACAGTGGTAATTTGTACGATGACCGCTTTGGTAATTGTAATTACCAATTTCGACAATAATATAATACAATACGGGGTAGAAGTGAAGGAAGGCGTAGAGCTTACCGCCACTGCGTTTGACAGTGTAATTCCGCATTTCTCCATCGTGCTGACAATTGCCGTAATATTATTTGCATTTTCAACCATGATTTCTTGGTCGTATTACGGAATGCAGGGCTGGGTGTATCTTTTCGGAAGAGGGAAAGTAACCGAGCTTATTTATAAACTTCTATTTTGTATCTTTATTTGGGTTGGTTCGGTTATTAGCCTCGGCTCGGTAATCAACTTCTCCGATGCCATGATTTTTGCAATGGTGGTACCGAATATAATAGGCGTAGTTTTATTGACGCCGGTGGTGCGCAAGGAATTAAATAGATATATGACAGCCATCCGCACCAAACATAACGCTTTGGATGAAGGCGCGGATGACCTTCGGAAACATATGTAAAACCAACTTATGAGTTTAAAATCCCACTTCACGTTCAACAGACAACAACGAAGTGGGATTTTGCTTTTGGTACTGCTTATAATTTCGCTTTCGTGCGTATATTTTTTTGTTGATTTTTCTATTGAAAATTCCCTCGACACTAATTCTTCTGAAATAATTGCCCTTCAAAATGAAATAGATTCCCTTAGGGAGGTTGAATTGGAGAATAAAATGCCAAAAAAATATCCCTTCAATCCCAATTACATTACCGATTTTAAAGGCTATAAACTGGGAATGTCCAACGAAGAAATTGATCGGTTACTGAAATACCGGGAAGAGGGAAAGTGGATTAATTCCGTTGCGGATTTTAAGAATGTTACCCAGGTTTCAGACTCGTTGCTGGATGAAATTTCGCCCTACTTCAAATTTCCCGAATGGGTTACAAATCCAACCAAGAAAACGGCTTATAAGGATTTCAAAAATGAAAAGGGTTTTTCTGAAAAACCTTATGCCCAAAAACCTGACCTCAATAAGGCAACTCCTGAAGACCTCCAAAAAATCAGCGGAATAGGCGAGGCACTCTCAAAACGTATTGTTTCCTTTCGGGAAAAATTGGGCGGATTCAGTAACGATTTACAACTTTATGAGGTGTACGGCCTCGATCCCGCCGTGGTGCAACGCACCTTAAATGTTTTCACGGTAAAAACTCCCAAGCCAATAACGAAAATGAATCTGAATAAGGCTTCCGCTTCCGATATTTCGACCATTCCCGGTATTTCATTTGAATTGGCGAAAAAAATCTGGGAATATAAAATGCTGCATGAAGGCGTAAAAAGTTTTGGGGAATTGGATAAAATTGAAGGATTGTCTGAAAGAAAATTAGCACTGATTCAGTTATATTTGACCCTTGATTAATATTAGTCTGAACGTGTTCCGCTGAACGCAGTGGAAGTACAACCGATAGCTATCGGATCAAAAAACTACAACGGGAAAATCAATCAATTAAAAAAATGTTTCGAGTTTTATTTCAGCACTTCTGCATAATTGTTTAGATTGGCATTCCAAAAAAAGAAAAAGAGTTTATGGATAAGATGTATTTTACGGAAGAACACAATTTTTTCCGAAAGAGTTTTCAGGATTTTCTTCAAAAAGAAGTTGTTCCACACATTGAAAAATGGGAAAAAACGGGCCATATTGAGCGGTTTATATGGGAGAAATTTGGCGAGATGGGATATTTCGGTATCTATCAAGCTGAGGAATATGGAGGCTTAGACCTTGACCTTTTTTACACAGTAATCTTTCTTGAAGAACTTCAAAAAATAAATAGTGGTGGTTTCGCAGCGGCAATGTGGGCCCATGCTTATTTGGCGATGACGCACCTTAAAAAGGAAGCCAACCACGACCAAAAGGAAAAATATCTCGCGCCGAGTATTTCCGGTGAAAAAATAGGTTGTCTTTGTATTACCGAACCTTTTGGCGGAAGTGACGTTTCCGGAATGCGGAGCACCGCGGTGAAAAATGGCGACCATTATATTTTAAATGGTTCCAAAACCTTTATTACCAACGGGGTTTATAGCGATTATTTGATAGTTGCCGCAAAAACTTCTCCGGAATTAGGAAATAAAGGCATCAGTATTTTCGTGGTTGATAGGGATGCAAAAGGAATTTCTGCAACCAAGTTGGATAAACTCGGTTGGCGTGCCAGCGATACCGGCGAAATTGCTTTCGACAATGTGAAAATCCCTGCTGAAAATTTGATGGGCGAGGAGAACAAAGGCTTTCCGTACATTATGCAACACTTTGCTTTGGAACGGTTAATTATGGGAATAAATGCCCACGCCCGCAGCGTTTTTGCTTTGGAATATACCATTCAATATATGAAAGAGCGCACGGCTTTTGGGAAAAGTATTTCAAAATTTCAGGCATTGCGCCACCGCGTGGCACAGCTTGCCAGTGAAATTGAAGTGTGCAAAACCTTCAATTACGTTACCGCAAAACGTCTTAATGATGGCGAATATGTAGTGAAGGAAGCCACGATGAGCAAATTGATTTCAACTAAAGTTGCCGACGAGGTTATGACCGAATGCCTTCAATTTTTGGGCGGTTACGGTTATATGGAAGAATATCCGTTAGCGCGATTGCTCCGCGATAGCAGACTTGGTCCTATTGGCGGCGGAACTTCCGAGATTCTTAGAGAGATTATTGCAAAAATGGTTATTGAAGGAAAGAAATACAATCCAGCAACCTAATGCTTCCATTGAATTTCAAAATAAAAAAACGGATATAATGAATTACCCCACTTTCAAAAAAATCCTATTCCTACTAGTATTTTTTGTTACCGCAACCACTTTTGCACAGACAGAATTAAAGGGAAAGGTAGCCGATTTTTTAACTTTTCAGCCTATTGAAAGTGCCAGTGTTTATATTGAAAACACCACCGTCGGCACCATTACCAATGCCGATGGGAACTTTGTTTTAAAGGTGCCGCAGGAATTTCAGCAGGATACGTTGGTAATTTCTTCCATTGGGTACAAAAGTTTTAAAGTGGTTATCACTGAATTTGAAAATGGCTCCGATATATTTTTGGAAGAGGACGTCGCGTCGTTGGATGAGGTTGTTGTAGTAGCAGATCCACGACCCACCACCGGCAATGGTATCGTGGAAAAGGCGATTGAGCGATTGCCCCGAAACCTGCCCGAAGCGCCCTATCTTCAAAAAGGCTTTTTGCGACATAAGGAACGAAACAAAAAAGAGTATAAATGGCTAATTGAGGCGGCAATTACACTTTACGATTCCAGCTATGCTTCAGGCGCAAAGGATAATTTAAAAATAAATGTGGATGAAATCCGTAAAAGTTACGATCTGCGGGATATTGACAGTTTGTTTACCTATTCGGCATTTCTTAAAAACAAAGGCTTGAAAGGCGGAAATATAAATTCTGTAAAAACTTCTTCATTGGTTGAAGCCATTAAATGGAATGACAGTCGTGTAAATGGATTGGAAAATCTGTTTAAGGGGAAAATCGATTTAGTGCGGAATTCGAATGTGTCCGGAGCTCTTTTTGGAAAAAATATTTTGGAGAAGCAACAATTTGAACTCGATACAATTTTGGTTGATAACGGAAGAAAACTGTACAAAATAAAAATTTCAAAAGGAAAGGATTTTGTGGGGCTTAACACGCCGAATATTTACAACGAAGGTTTTGAACCGCAGGGCTGGATCTATATTTTTTATGACAATTATGCCATCAAAAAAGTAGAATATGAATTAGTGGCCGCTTCCGACGTTCAGAAAAAAAGGAGCAAAAGCCTTTTTGATACGCAGACCATCCACAAATTTACGATAACCTATAAGGAGTACGACGGTAAAATGTACCCCAACTATATTTACTACGAAACGCCGAAACTCGTAAATATTGGCGACAGATCCTCTGATAGGGAAAAAACGGAGGCTGCGCCTGGCTTCGATAAGGGCGAACAATATTATTATACCGTTCAGGAAATTCTTTTCAGCGATATAATCCGGGACCCTGAAATTGTTTCGAAGGAATTGCGGAAAAACAATTGGTCGGCAGATATTTTTTCAGCAAAACCTTACAATGAATCTTTCTGGAAAGACTACAACGTACTATTGGAAAGTAAGGAAGAAGAAAAGTTGATACAGGATTTGAGCAAACGCGCGACTTTGTATAAGGAGTGAATTTTTTTTAAAAAAACCCTTAACCCATAACCCATAACTCATAACTATTTTTTACTTTTGCCGTCCTAAAGAAAGGAGGTGATGACACTATGTTAATTATACCAGTTAAAGACGGAGAAAATATAGACCGCGCGCTGAAACGTTTCAAGCGTAAATTTGACCGTACCGGAACTATGCGCCAATTGCGCTCAAGGCAAGCATTTACGAAGCCTTCAGTAAAAAAGAGAGCACAAGTTCAGAAAGCGCAGTATATCCAAAATCTTAGAGATCAGGAAGAAATTTAAGGATTTCCCGCGCAAGCGGAGATCTTTACCATACAAATCCGCTGGAATATTTTTCCAGCGGATTTTTTTATGCGGAAAAGTTATTGGGTTATTAGGTTATTGGGTTATTTTGTAAAAGAATTAAGAAACCCTAAATGCTTTTTAAACCCTTCACCGATTATCTTGAGCTCGAAAAAAAGTACTCGCCCCACACGGTGACTGCTTACTTGAAAGATTTGGGAGACTTTCAGAAATTTGCTTCGGAAGAATTTCAATATGATGCAATTGTAAATGTGAATTATTCAATCGTTCGGAGTTGGATTGTTTCTTTGGTAGATTCGGGTGTTTCAAATAGAACCGTCAACCGAAAGATTTCTTCCCTTAAAACCTATTATAAATTTTTACTGAAAACGGGACAGATTGAGATCAATCCTTTGGCGAAGCACAAAGCATTAAAAACTTCGAAAAAAATCCAGGTTCCCTTTTCTGAAAACGAAATAGTGAACGTAATGGAATTGCTTCAAAACGAAAATGATTTTGAGGGAGTGAGAAACAGGCTTATCGTCGAGCTTTTCTATTCAACAGGAATACGAAGGGCAGAATTGATAAATGTGAAATTAAATGATGTTTCCCTTGCGCAAAAAACCGTAAAGGTTTTGGGGAAAAGAAATAAGGAACGTATCATTCCATTGTTGCCGTCGGTTGTCCAAACTATACAAGAATACCTATCCTTTCGGGAAAAATTGGAAAGTATTACCGATACCGAAAGCTTGTTTCTAACTTCAAAAGGGGTTAAAATTTACGAAACCCTTGTCTATAGAATTATTAATTCCTATTTTAGTGAAGCATCCGAAAAGGTGAAAAAAAGTCCGCACATTTTGCGGCATTCGTTTGCGACACACCTGTTGAATGAAGGGGCGGATATAAATTCGGTAAAGGAGCTTTTGGGGCATTCCAGCCTTGCTTCAACACAGGTTTATACCCAGAACAGTATAGCAACGCTAAAGGAAGTTTATAAAAATTCACACCCGCGAAACTAATAAGTCAATTAAGAAATTTATGGCGTAAAACTACATTTATTAATCTTAAATAGTTACGTATGAGAGTAAATGTGCAAACCCCTAACTTTGCCGCCAAAGATGGGTTATTGGTATTTGTGGAAAAGAAATTGTCTAAACTCGAACAATTTTATGACCCCATTGTATTTGCAGACGTGTATTTAAAAGTGCAAAAAACAAAGGAAAAGGAAAACAAGACGGTAGAAATTTTACTGAGTATTCCCGGCAGTGATTTAATGGTGAAGAAAGAAGCAAAGACCTTTGAGGAAGCCACAGATGAGGGGGTAAAATCACTTGAACGCCAATTGAAAAAAAGGAAACAGAAACAAAAAGCATATTTGTAAGAGTTTTTTTCTGAAAAAGTTTTGTGGAAAAAATAATTTCTCTACATTTGCAGTCCGTTAGAAATAGCGGACTTTTTTATGACCAAAATTTGGAGCAAAAAAGTGTTAAAAGCCGATGTAGCTCAGCTGGCTAGAGCAGCTGATTTGTAATCAGCAGGTCGTGGGTTCGAGTCCCTCTATCGGCTCTAAAATTTCTGCGAAAGCGGAAATATTGAAATATTGAAATTGGGATTTTCTATTTGTTGGATTTCCCGTAAATGGGGAGATACTCAAGCGGCCAACGAGGGCAGACTGTAAATCTGCTGACCTAGTCTTCGCAGGTTCGAATCCTGCTCTCCCCACAAGAGCATAAGCCGAGGAGGTGCCTTTGCAGGTTCCCCCGACGCTTCGGGGCTGCTCTCCCCACAGTTTGAAAATTCCAATTTTCAAG
>CAWITX010000007.1:0-305333 GCA_963839235.1 uncultured Flavobacteriaceae bacterium
TGAATAAGCCTAAAATAAATTATAAGACTGTTAAAAAAGTTTGAAATTTATTAAAACTGAATGGTGATAATTATGTTGGTATTTTAAATAATGAGGCAACAAATTTAATTTATAATTGATTACTTTGTAATTTTTAAAACTCTACGATATTAAATGCAAATTGACAATCCCTATTTAACCAAATATACATTCTCAGGTCATGATTCTTTTCAATGCCGACAACTTTGGTTAAAAAAGGGGTATGATTATGTGCAAGAAGGAAAGAATTTTAATGACGAAGATGCAGTTGTACAACTCGGAGTTGGAAAAAATATGGTTTCATCCATTCGATTTTGGTTGAAAGCTTTTAATATTATTGACAACAAAGACATTCCAACTGAATTTGGAAACAGATTATTTGATGATGAAAATGGCTACGATCCATTTTTAGAAGATGAAGCAAGTCTTTGGCTTTTGCATTACCAATTAGTGAAAAATGGTTTTGCTTCTATTTACTCCATCATTTTTAATGAATTCAGAAAAGAGAAACTGTTCTTTAACAAAGAAACCTTTGTGAATTATGTGAAGCGAATTGGTGAGAGCAATCCCGATTTGAATTTCAATGAAAATACAGTTGCTAAAGATTTTATTGTTTTTGCAAATCTATATAAAAATGACCCGGAAAGTAAAGATGTTGAGGATAGTTTTTCGGGAATTCTTTCTGAAATAGAACTTTTAAAGACAACAGGAAAAGGCAAAGAAGAACAATTTTACATTGAAAATACTGAAAGAGATAATCTTCCCGAAGCAATTGTATTGTTCACAATACTTGATAATTCAAACTACGGAAACTCAATAAGTCTAAATTCCTTAGAGTTTGATCTTAATAGTCCGGGTTCAATTTTCGCTTTAAATCGTTCGGGATTGATGAATAAAATTTCTGAAATAGTAAGTGAGTTTAATGAAATTACTTTTACTGACCAAGCAGGGATTAAAGAGTTGCAATTCAAAAACAAACCAGATGCTTACACAATTTTAGATAAATATTATGGCAAATAATTTCACAACATCGGTAAATATTATCAGAGATACTGATAGGGATTTCAACTATATCCCAACTCCCAATGCTAAGACAAGTTGTTAGCCAAATAGTTAATGACTTTAAAAAAGGAATTCGTTCTTTTAATGTTGTTGGAACATATGGTACAGGTAAATCTTCTTTTCTTTTAGCATTTGAGCAGAGCATCAAAGGAACGAAACGATACTTTGAACCTAACTTTCTTGCAAATCCTAAGGTTGATTTTGTAAAAATCATTGGCTCATATTCTTCTATTGTAGAGCAGTTTGCAGATGTTTTTGAAGTTCAAACAAACAAAAATCAACAAGAAAATATTCTTTCAGAAATATTCAACCGCTACCATTCCATTGGAAAAGAAAACAAGGTTTTATTTATCCTAATTGATGAATTTGGTAAGTTTTTAGAGTATGCGAGTAAGCACAATCCTGAAAAAGAATTATACTTTGTACAGCAACTTGCAGAATTTTGCAATAATCCAAAACACAATATTGTTTTAATAACAACTGTTCACCAAAGTTTGGAATCCTATGCCTATTCACTAAGCAAAACCCAACAACAAGAGTGGACAAAAGTAAAAGGGCGTTTCCGTGAAATCACTTTTAATGAACCTGTTGAACAGCTTTTGTTTTTGGCATCTGAATATGTTGCTGAAAACTTTGAAACCAAGACTTCAAAAACAGAAATTGAAAAATGTTTGAAGCTAACTACCGAAACAAAAGCATTCAACTTCAATAAAGATTTTCTAAAAGAAATTGCTTCAAAACTATATCCGCTTGATATTCTTTCTGCCAATATTCTAACACTTTCATTGCAGAGATATGGTCAAAATGAACGTTCATTGTTTTCATTTCTTGAATCATCAGACCATACAGGTTTGGCGAAATTCAACAAACAGGAAAATCCGTTTTACAATTTATCAAATGT
Organism: uncultured Flavobacteriaceae bacterium; assembly: GCA_963839235.1. Lineage (GTDB taxonomy): Bacteria > Bacteroidota > Bacteroidia > Flavobacteriales > Flavobacteriaceae > Aequorivita. The sequence continues at coordinate 1,982 of CAWITX010000007.1, forward strand.
TTACGATTACCTGAATTTCAATTTCTATTCGTTTTTAACCTCAAAATACAATCCTGATTTTTCTGCTTGGAGTTCAATTCGTTCTTCAATTGAAGAAGTGGAAAGAGCATTTGATTCAAATATTAACGATTATATCAAAGCAGTTAAAACAATTGGGCTTTTAAATATTTTCTCTGCAAGTGGTTCAATCTTAGACTTGAATTTCTTTATTGATTATTTGAAAACGGCTTGTGGTATATTCAATACCAAGGATATAATTAAAAATCTCGAAGCAAAGAATATCATTCGCTATCGTTCACATTCAAAGCGATTTATTCTTTTTGAAGGAACTGATTTGGATATTCAAACAGCATTAATTGAAGCAGGAAATAAAATTTCTGAGGTTGTTGATATTACTACGCTTCTGAATAAACATATTCAATTCAATCCAGTTTTTGCTAAGCAATATTCATTTGCAACAGGAACACCAAGATATTTTGAATTTGTAATTTCCGACTACCCTATTCTAAAAATACCAGAAGGTGAAATTGATGGCTTTGTGAATCTTGTTTTCAATAGTAAGTTGAAAGAAAGTGAAATTCAAAATAAATCCAAAATACAGGAGGAAGCTATCATTTATTGTTTCTTTAAAAATTCAGCTGAGATAAAAAATTTATTATTTGAGATTGAGAAAATTCAAAAGGTTCTTGAAGAAAATAAAGATGATAAAGTAGCCAAAAGAGAACTTGAAAATATTGTTGAATCACAAATACGATTATTAAATCACTATATAACTGATAGCATTTATTCTGGAAGTAAAGAGGTGAAGTGGTATTTCAACGGTGAAGAAAAGAATATTGCAGATAAAAAGGATTTCAATAAATTGCTTTCTCAGGTTTGTAGTATAGTATATGATGCAACTCCTGTTTTTAAAAATGAATTGGTAAACAAACATAAAATATCATCTTCAATTCACACAGCTAAGAAAAGATATTTTTCAGCATTAGCCAATGATTGGGATAAAGAAAATTTAGGTTTTGAAGATTCGAAATTTCCACCTGAAAAGACCATTTATCTTATCGCTTCTAAAAGAAAATGGTATTTCACCTATTAGAGAAAACGCAATAGACGTAATTTCAATTGATAAGAAATCACATTCTTTAAACTCTGGAGAGCATCAGAAGACTTTTTAGAAAGTGCTAAATCAGAACAACTGAAAATTTCAGAGCTAAGTGAACTATTAAGCAAGAGTCCATTTAAACTAAACAAGGCTTGATTGATTTTTGGATTCCAACATTTTTATTTTTAAAACGTGATGATTTTGCGATTTTCAATGAAGAGAGCTATATCCCAAATCTTTCAGAGGAAAATTTAGAATTGATAGCAAAATATCCTGAAAAGTATTCAATTAAAACATTTGATATTGAAGGCGTAAAGCTTGATATTTTCAATAGTTACCGAACATTTTTAAATCAATCAACTGAACAAAAATTTGATAACAACTCTTTTATTGAAACAATAAAACCTTTTATTGTTTTCTACAAACAATTACCAGAATACAGTAAAAACACAAAAAGACTTTCGCCATCTGCAATAAAGATTAGAAAAGCTATTGCAACAAGTAAAGACCCAGAGGAAACATTTTTTGAAGCTTTTCCAAATGCTTTAGGATTGACTCTTTCAACTTTACAAAAGACAAGTCTAAACTTCAAAACTATACAACAAGTTTACAAGATGCAGTAAGGGAATTACGAACTTCTTATGATGAATTAGTAAAGCGTTTTGAAGATTTCATTTGCAGTGAATTTGTAGGAAAACCAGTTGACTTTGAAGAATACAAAGCAAATCTTCAAAAGCGTTTTTCAAAATTGAAAAAGCATATGCTTTTGAGCAATCAAAAAACTTTTGTTCAACGATTAGATTCTCCATTAGATGATCAAAAAGCATGGTTGAATTCTATAGCACAAGCAGTTACAGGAAAAACACTTAGAAGCATTTTCAGATGAAGATGAAATTTTGCTTTATGAGAAGTTTAAAGTCAATGATTATGGAATTGGATAGTTTGACCAAAATTTCCAAAGCAGATATTGATGAAAGTAAAGAAGAAGTTATTGGGGTTAAAATAGATTCTTTCTTTAGCAAAATCGACCCAAAAGTAGTTAGAGTACCAAAGAATAAAAGCAAAGAAATTGAGCAATTGAAAAATGAATTGAAAAATAAATTAGGCAAAGACAATACATCAAACATTGCTGCTGTATTGAACCTATTAAAAGAATTATTACAATGAGCAAAGTAAGACACGTATTAGGTATATCAGGAGGAAAAGACAGTGCTGCTTTGGCTATTTATGTCAAAACAAAATATCCTTCCATTGATTTGGAATTCTATACTTGCGATACAGGAAAAGAATTAGATGAAACATATCAATTGATAAGAAATCTTGAGGTTTATCTTGGAATAAAGATTGAACTTTTGCAAGGAGCACAGAATAGTTCCGAAGACCCATTTGACCATTTTTTAAAAATGTATGGTGGATTTCTGCCTTCCTCACAAGCTCGTTGGTGTACAAAAAAATTGAAATTAGAACCATTTGAAAACTATGTTGGTGCAGACCCTGTGGTTTCTTATGTAGGAATTAGAGGAGATGAAGAAAGAGAAGGATATATTTCTACAAAAAAAAATATTCAATCAATATTTCCATTTCGCAAAAATATTTGGAGTCAAGATGTAATAACAAAATTGCTGGCAAACCAAAATATGGAGCAACTTTTAGCAATGTCGAAAAACATAGATTTTGGCAAGAATCAAGAAAAAGCAATTCAAACCATTTCTAGAAAAGTAGATACAAGTTTTACGCTAGACCAAAAGCTGAATATTTTATTAGATGCAAATGTAAAAGCATTTAATCATTTGGTTTTTGATTTTTTGAAAACAACCGATTATCCTTTAGCAACTGAAGCTACATTTCCTCTTTTAGAAAATGATGAAGTATTAGTAAGAGATGATATTTTTAGAATTTTAGAAGAAAGTGGCGTTGGTGTTCCTGCGTATTACAACAAAATTGATTTTGAAATCAATGGTAAAAAAGGACAATATGCAAGAAGCCGTTCAGGTTGTTTCTTCTGCTTTTTCCAACAAAAAATTGAATGGGTTTGGTTATATGAACAACATCCTGAGCTTTACAAAAAAGCAATGGAATATGAGAAAGATGGCTATACTTGGGGACAAGAAGAAAGCTTAGAAGAATTGATTCAGCCTGAAAGAATGGCAGCAATCAAAGAAGAGTATATTAAACGAATGGAAAGAAAATCAAAAGCTAAATCACCTTACCTAGTGGACATCTTGGATGATGCCGAAGGTGAAGGTTGTGCTGCTTGTTTTATTTAAAAATATTAATATGAAAGTAAAAATAACTACATGGAAGGTTTCCACCCTTTTTAAGTTAAAAGATAAAATAAATGAACAGCCCACATATCAAAGAGGTGAGGTATGGAATAATCGAAAAAAGAGTATTCTTATTGATTCCATTTTAAGAGGTATAGATATACCTAAAATATACTTAAGAAAGTTAAATGGAAATGCTCATGAATATGAGGTAGCAGATGGACAACAGAGACTAACTGCAATATTTAAATTTTTAGAAAATAAGTTTTCACTTTTAGATGAAGAAGAAAAAGGATTAGATCTTAATAAAATTGACGGTAAAAAAATTGGAGGGTTAAAATTTGAAAAACTACCTGTAGATTTTATAAATCGATTAAATAATTATGAAGTAACTATTGCAATAATTGAAAATGCAACTCATCATGAGATAAGGACCTTATTTGGCAGGCTACAAGAAGGGGATCCGTTGGTGCCAGCAGAAAAAAGGAATGCTATAATAAGTAGTATAGGTCATCTAATAGACAACTATGCAATAAATCATTCTTATTTTACCAATTCTCGAATTCCTGCAAACCGCTATAAAAGACAAGACTATATGAGTCATGTACTTGCATTGATTTTTTATAATAATAGAGAATCATTAAAAGCGACATTGTTATTAAAAATGTATTTAGACAAATCTTTAAATATATCACAGGCAATGCAAAAAAACATTGCAGTAGTATTAGATAAAATGAGGGAGATTGACCAGCTTAGCACAGTTCGTATCTATAAAAAGTATCATTTTATTGACATTTTCAATTTTTTGTTTGAAAATTTAAATGTTATTGACAAAATTAACTCTACCAAAATAGCTAAGATCTTTGACGAATTTGAAAACAAAAGATTATCAAATTATTCTAAGCCTGAAATACTTATTGAAAATAAGAAACCATCACAATATGAAAAAGATTTATATGATTACATTATAGCATTCCGCTATAATGGTGCTGAACCTGAAAGTATAAATATTCGTTTGCGTGTTTTCAACAATTTATTTAAATAATTATGTCATGACAAAGGATAATATACCAAAAGAACTAATAGAGAATTTTCAAAATAACCAAGGTGTTTTTTTTATTGGTGCTGGATTATCTATAGCAGCAGGTTATCCAACTTGGGATGGACTTATAAATGAACTTATATCTGAAGCTGAAAAAGTAACTTGGATCCCAAATGAAAAAACAGAAGAGTATAAAAAACTAGTTGGAGATAGTTCTAAGTTTCTTTTTCTCGCAGAAGAATTAAGAGTTGAGCTCGGCAGTCATTTTACAAAATATATGGAAAATAGGTTTCAGTATTCTTCACATAAGCATACGCAAAATAATGAATATATAGTAAAAACTACAAGTAGTTTGATTGTTACTATAAACTATGACGATTTAATTGAGCAAGCATATAATTCAGTTTACAAATCTTACCCAAATGCTTTTATATATTCCCAGTCGAGAGAAGCCGCCAATAATTTTTGGAAGAATAGATTTTTCATTCTCAAAGCACACGGTGATGCAAAAAGAGATATTGATACTTTAATCTTGTCACAAAAGGACTATCGAAAAACACTTTACAGAGAGCCTGGATATAGAAGTTTACTTCAATCAATATTTACAACTAAATCCATTTTTTTTGTTGGTGTATCGTTGAATGACCCAGAGTTTAATCAATTGCTTGATTTTCTGCACGATTCTTATCATGGTGGTGGTCCGACACACTTTCTCCTTGTAGAAAAGCAAAAGAACCTGGAAACTCTTTCAAGAAGATATTTTGATGATTTTAATATTCAAACCATAACTTATGATAATTCAAAAGGGGATTATGCTGAATTATCTAAAACATTAGAATTTCTACAAGCTGAAGCACCACGAAAATAATAGAAACATGTCGGAAATTTCTAAGTTAACAGACCTTGTTTATAATACCTGCAAAGAGATTAATTTGCAGGTTGAATCAGCATCAGATGGGAATTTTAGACTTTTTACAGACCACGCTACTGGAATTACAACATTTTTCAATATTAAAGGACCTAATGATTTTTCATATTATTTCTTAGTAAGAACATATGATGTGGTTTTTCAAGGAGACAGAACTGATGTTCACGTTATCCTGAGTTTAATTTTCGCAAGTTTCCTAAGAAATTTTGATACAAATATTTCTTCGTCACTTTTTGACATTGCTCACCCTGTTGTAGATGATGAAGTTTGGGGTCGATATATTGTGCCAGAACAAAATACGAAGCGACTTAACATCAAATCTTGGTCTGACTTAGAAAGCTTTTTAGTTGAAATTTTAACGGCAGTTGCTTTTTGGAGGGACATATTTTGGCAATCAGTAGGATGCCCTTGTAAAGAATGTTTATGCAGAATTAGTTCTGTAGATAATTATCGTGGTTATGATTTATCGGAAGAAATAGATCACTCAAAAAATAATAAATTAAAATTTTCTAATCGTTTGAATTCAGGAAGTAGAATTATTCCTAAATGGGAATATTTCTATGATATTGAAAATGAAATAACAATAATCAAATCTAAAGAAATTGCTGATTTTTTTCAAGGTGTATTAAAAAGTCGTAGTGCTAAAGAAGAAAAATTAACTAGTTTAAATGGAGAATTTATCGTATCAAAAGAGTTAAAAAACTTCATATCCAAGTCAATTAAATCAGAATTCAAAAAGTATTTTAATAATTTAGAATTGAATATTCTATCTAATAAATTGGAATATCTACCGCTGGAAAATATGATTTTATCTGTATCAAGCCCATACCTGATTGCATTGGGAAGACTTACTGGTGAGTATAAGTTTAAAGTTGAAAAAGAAAAAATAAGACAAAGACATAATAAGGAAGCTGAATTTCTATTTCCAATTCCAGATTTTGATTGGAATGATTCAATCTGCCCAAATCAATTTGAAGATCTTATTAAAGTTCTTTTAGAACTTGAAAATAGTGTTAAATCTGTTAGGAAAAATTCACCCACAAATCAAGGTGATAAAGGAAGAGATTTATTAATTGATTGGAATGTAATTAATGATGAATTCATTTCAGAAGCTATTCCTCCAATTAGGCGAATTAAAGTTGTTGGACAGTGCAAAGCAAGTTCAAGTACAGTTGGAAAAAGTAAGGTTCAAGACATTAGGGATACAGTTGAAACTCATAATGCTGAGGGTTTCTTTTTAGCGGTTAGCTCTCAAATTTCGGCACCGTTGACTGAAAAATTAGAGGACTTGAAATCTAAAGGAATTTGGACAGAGTGGTGGAATAAAGATGATATAGAAATTCGACTTTCGAAAAATCCTGAGTTAATACCGTTATTCCCCAAGGTCTTAAAAGCTAAAACACTGGTTAAGTTTTATGAAAAGGATATTTAATGAGCAACTCAAATAGCTATATATATCTCGACTACAACTCCACCACCCCCATCGACCCAAGGGTACTTGAAGCAATGTTGCCTTTTTTAAAAGATAACTTCGCCAATTCTAGCAGCACCCACCATTTTGGTCAAAGCATCAATGAAAAAGTAAAACAAGCTCGTGAAGAAATAGCTGATTTTATAAATGCCGAGCCGAATGAATTGATTTTTACAAGTGGAGCAACAGAAGCCATCAATATTGCAATTAAGGGTGTTGCAGAAAGCTATTCTAACAAAGGAAAACACATCATCACCATTTCAACCGAACACAAAGCGGTTTTAGACACTTGCAAAGATTTAGAAAGAAAAGGTTTTGAAGTTACTTATTTAACAGTTCAAACTAATGGATTGATTGATTTAGCAGAACTTCAAAAAGCTATTCGACCTGATACTGTTTTAGTTTCCGTGATGTATGTCAATAACGAAACAGGAGTTATTCAACCTATCAAAGAAATTTCAACAATTGCTCACGAAAAAGGAGCTTTTTTTATGACTGATGCCACGCAAGCAGTTGGCAAAATTGAGATTGATGTTGATGATTTAGGGATTGATTTACTTTGTTTTAGTGGCCATAAAATGTATGCTCCCAAAGGAATTGGAGCATTGTATATTAGGCAAAGAGGCAACAAAGTAAAACTCACACCACAAATTCACGGAGGTGGTCACGAACAAGGCTTGAGAAGTGGAACACTGAATGTTCCTGGAATTATTGCCTTAGCCAAAGCTTGTGAAATAGCAAGTCAAGAAATGGTAACGGAAAACCAGAAAAATGATTACTGAGCTAAGAGATAAATTGGAACAAGAATTATTGAAACTGCCCAACACTTCACTAAATGGGAATTTAAAAAATAGAATCTACAATACAACCAATATTTGCTTTAAAGGGCAAGATGCCAATGTATTGATTGGCAGAATGAAAAACATAGCTGTTTCCAATGGCTCTGCTTGTTCTTCGGCAGTGGTTGAACCCTCACATGTTTTAAAGGCAATGGGATTAAATGATGATGATGCTTTTGCGTCGTTGCGCTTTTCATTAGGGAAATATAACACACTTGAAGACATTGAAACAGTAATCAATAAAATTAAAGAACTAACTGAACCAAATTTTAAATATGCTTAAAGATTGCGATTGGTCATTAGATAGAGATTACAAAACAGGTTCAGAAAATGAACCTTTACAATTCTATTTAGATGGATTAGCCAATAGCAATGAGTTTAGTTTATTGTTGGGTTATTTCAGTTCTTCAGCCATCAATTTGCTTTCTGTTGGCTTTGCCACCTTTATCAGTAAAGGAGGAAAAATGAAAATGGTTATCAATCATTTGCTTTCTGCAAAAGATAAAGAGGCTATTTGGCGAGTAGAAGAGAACCCCAATGAAATAAGAGTATTTGATTTAACAGATGTGGTTTCGCTAGGAAGAGTGCTTGATGATTATGATACACACTTTTTTGAATGTTTGGCTTATTTGATTTCTGAAAAACGAATTGAAATAAAAGTTATCAAACCGAAAAATGGAAAAGGAATTGCCCATTATAAATCAGGGGTTTTCAGTGATGGTCAAGATTCTGTTGGTTATCAAGCTTCTTGCAATTTCACTTATTATGGTCTATCAGAAAATATAGAACAACTTGAAGCTTTTTTAAGTTGGGAAAATGGCAGGTCAAATAAATTGATTAAAAGGCAACTAAAACTGATTGATGACTATTTTACTGAAAAAGATGAAGATGTGGAATATATCTCTGTAAGTGAAATTGAAGTTGTACTCAAAGATAGATTTGGCAAAAAAGACATCAATGAATTGTTGGTTCAAGAAGAACAACTCCTTAAAAAAAAACAAAGCTTGATTTCAAATCCTAAGCTTAAAAAAACAATTGCAAAGCTTTTCAGTGAAATTGAAATAATAAGAAGAACTCCAAGATTTCCATATCCCGAAGGGCCGAGAGAATATCAGGTTAATGCTTACAATAGTTGGGTTGAAAATAATTATAAAGGAATGTTTGCAATGGCAACTGGAACAGGTAAAACGATTACCTCGCTCAACTGCCTGCTAAATGAATATAAAAAAACAGGAATTTACAGAGCAATTATAACTGTTCCAACAACAGCGTTGGTGGAACAATGGAAAAAAGAATGCTGCAAAGTTCAACTTCAAAAATGTTATTACAGTAAGTTCAAAAGAAAACTGGGATAAAAATCTTGCGTTTTTCAATACTGCCTCAAAATTGATTGATACTTCTTATATTGTAATTGTGACTTATGCATCATTGCCAAGACCAAAGTTTCAAAGTTACTTTACACAACTTCCAAAAGACACTATTTTAATTGCTGATGAAACTCACAATTTAGGTTCGCAAGGACTTTTAAGATTGTTGCCTAACATACATCATTGAAAAACGAATTGGACTTTCAGCAACACCGCATAGAAAATTTGATGAATTAGGTAATCAAGCAATTCAAGAGTTTTTTAATGATGAACCGCCTTACATTGTTTCGTATTCAATGGAAGAAGCGTTAAATATTGGTTGGTTGTGTAAATACACTTATCACCCACACATCGTAAAGCTTACTGACCAAGAGATGGAAAAGTACAAGGAACTTTCTCTTCAACTTTTACGAATGGGCTTATTTGATAAGGCAACAGGGAATTTCAGAAGCACTCCTGAAATTGAGAAAAAACTCCTTGAAAGAAAAAGAATCATTCACAAAGCAGCAAATAAATTAGAATGCATTTAAAGGGATTCTAAGAAGTGAATATGACAAACGAAAGAATCTGAAATACACTTTGATATATGTTCCTGAAGGAATAGAATCAAATTATGATGAAATAGATTTTAGTATTGAAACAGATGATGAAAATCGATTAATAAACGAATATACAAAAGCGGTCAGTAACACAGATGATTCTGTGATGGTGAAACAGTTTACTGCTAATTCTACCAACCGAGAAGAAATTTTAAAAGACTTTGAAGAAAGCAAAATTCACGTACTGACATCAATGAAATGTTTGGATGAAGGTGTTGATGTGCCACGTTCTGAACTTGCGATATTTTGTGCAAGTACAGGAAATCCAAGACAATTTATTCAAAGAAGAGGAAGGGTTTTGCGATTGCATAAAGATAAAATCCACGCAACAATTCACGACTTAGTAGTAGTTCCCGAAGTTTCAGATGAAAGCACCTTTGAAATGGAAAAAGGTTTGATAAAGAAAGAGCTTGAACGAGTGGTTGACTTTGCCAATCTGGCAATGAATAAAACAGATACATATGAAACCCTTAAAAGCATTTTGGACTACTATAACTATAAACCTTAACGATTTATAAAAATATTCTTATGGCAAGAAAAGACGATATACTCAAAAGTTTTTTAACCCACGAGCTACTTGAAAACAAGTATGAATTCAATAAAGAAGAATTGCCTTCCACTGTTAGGGAAGCCCTTAACTCTGACAAACCAATCATTAAAGCAATTGCTTTGATAGTAGAAGGATTGGACGGCACTTCACCAGTTACGGATTCGGTATTGCGAAACCAAGTTACCCAATTTTTAAATGAAGCTTTATGATAATCAGAAAAATACAAATTGAAAATTATCTCTGTTATTACGATACCAATACTTTTGAATTATCGGAAGGTTTGAACATTATACTAGGTGAAAATGGTGAAGGTAAAACAAAATTCTTTGAATCGGTTGATTGGCTTTTCAATGGGGAGAATAGAGAGTTAGATATGCTGGTTTCTGCCAAAAAGCTGAATGAAACGGAAATTGGAGAAAGCTTTCGTGTAAGGGTTTCAATGACCGTAGAACAATATGGAGAGAAAAGTATCATCACAAAATCTTTCCTTGCAAAAAAAGAAAAAGCAAATGAGTGTTCAACTTCAAGTTTTATGATTGAAGGAATATCTGAAAATAGTTCGGGTGAAAGAACACAAGTTGATGGGCAAACTCTTTTGGATAGAATATTCCCTTTTCAAATCCGGAAATATTCAATGTTCAAAGGTGAAGCAGAATTGAATATTTTTGAAAGTGATAGTGCTTTAGCAAACCTTATTAATCTATTTTCTGAGGCGAAGCATTATGATAAATACTCTGAAAAAGGAGCTTTTTTGCGTGAGAAAGCTGAAAAAGCAGTGGAAGATTCCACAAGACAAAACCAACGAAACCAAAGAGATTACGAAATTTTAGAAAGTGAAATTGCTCAACTTCAACGAGAAAAAGAAAAATACAAAGTTCATTTAGATACTACAGAAGAAGAAATAAGAAAAATTGAAGGGAATTTACAGCTAGCAGAAAGTCACGTTAATAATGCAGATGCTTTAGAAACACTCAATAAAAGAATTAAAGAATATTGAAGATAAGAATTTCCTAACCTTAACGGAAGAATTGATGAGAACTATACTACCTCCTTATTTGATGAAAATTGGATTTTAGTAAATTTCGAATCATTTCATAAAGAATTTGCTGAAAAAGTATCCGCACACAGCAAGAACAGAAGAGAACTTCAATCGGAATTTGACAAACAAAAAGGAATTAAAGAAGGTGAGAAAAAAGCAAAAGCAGAATTATTAAACAATGCAGTTCCTCTTCCTAATAATATTCCTTCAAAAGTTATATATGGAAGAAATGTTAGGAGAAAATATGCAAGGTATGTAATAGTGCCTGCAATCGTGAAGCTAAGAAGAGGATCTGAAGCTTACAAATTTATGATGAAAAGACTTAAAACATATTTAGAAAGTCAAGCTGTCATAGAAGATGATGAACCTGAGAAAGATGAACCTCTTTTTAAGTATGATTATACAAATAGACTTGATAATTTGAGTATTAGCCACGAAGACAACCTTAAAAATCTTAGATTAATAAGAACCAAAATCAAAGAATTATTTGAATTTAATGATGACCGCAAAAAAGACATTGAAGAACTTAATGAACAATTAGATAAAGAAAAAACAGAGAGAGACAGAATTTTAGGAAATTCAAGTATTGCGGAAGAAAAACTGATTGATGTTCTTAAAAATTACAATGCTTGGCAAGGAGACCTAAAAAATCGCAATCAAGACCAAGTGGACTATACAACGAAATTGAAAAATCTTGAAAACTGAGTTAAAAGCAAAGAAGGAAGAAAAAGATAAAATTGATACGAGTTCAGCAAACTCTTTCTTGATTAAAACAAGAAACATCTTGCGTGATATTGAAACTATTTTTATAGATACCAAGGAGAAGAAATTTGATGAATTTATTGAGAAGCTTCAAACAAATCAAATAGACTTTTTTAAGAAATTATAAATATTGATGCGTTTACTGGAAAATTTCAATTTACAAAAGAAATAGAGTTAGGAAGAACAATAGTTGAAGTATGAGTTCAAGAAGATGGCAGGACTTTATATAAGCCAAACCAGTCATTGAAACATCAATGCATATTTCAATTCTTATTTGCAATTTCAGAATTGGCCTATGAAATTAAAGATGAAAATTATCCAATGATTTTTGATGCTCCAACTTCATCCTTTGGAGAAAATAAGACAGCTCAATTTCTTGAATTTGATTTATGAAACAGAAAATCAAAAAATTCTTGTTAATAAAGATTTTCTTGCATCAGAGATAAACCAAACAAAAAATTGTTCTATCAAAAAAGAATTTGAGAATCTGTGAAAAGGGATAAGGCATTTTGGGTTAAGCTAGAAAGACCTTTTGATCAAAACAATTTAAAAACTATTAATACGCAAGTAATTAAATTTAAGTATGAAAAATTTATTTGAAAAATGGAAAACTAGAATTCCAAAATATAGTGAGGTGCATAAAGAGTTGTTTACTTCACTTTCTCAAAAGTTTGGTGCTGAAGGTGAAAAGAAAATCAACCTTGGTAAACATTTCAGTACCAACTACGAACTATACACTTATGCATTTTTCTTAGGGCTATACAACAATGAATTTACTCCAATCCCTGACGGTGAAAAGAAAACAGATTTTAGCCATCATATTCAGCATTGGGGGAGTAAGACAACAGTATCGACACGTAAGGATTTTACCAACTTACAAGAAAATATGTTTATTGCACTTTTAGCAAAAACAGATATAGACCTAGTCGCACTTGAAAAAGGAGAATTGGACGAAGATGACGCGGTAAAATCATTGATTAAAACTATGGAATCATATACCAACGGAGGATTGATTTTAATAAAGGAAAAATTGGAAGAAAACCCAAACTACTTTCTTCAACCGACTTCCTTTTTAAATATGATTTTGGAAAAGAAAGATTAATCCCCAAATTTTTCAAATTCTCCTCCAGTAATACTGTTAGCCCGTGACGGCCTCAAAACCACCTTCCCCAATCCCCCCGTTTTCCTATTGAAAATATCCTAACCCTCGGGAGCTTCAACAAAAATACATACCTTACCCCTCCTCATTTTCAAAAAATAAAAGATGTGTTACAGAACAAAATTAAATTCCGATTTATATAAAATAGAAAAGTCCTTCGATGCAAGGTTTATTGAACCGGAAGCATATAAACCCATGGATGAAATAAATGGATTTGCCTTTTCAAAAACCCCGGTAATCTCCAATGAAAATAAAGGGGAAATACAGATGTTCAATTGGGGATTGATACCATTTTGGGCCAAGGATGATTCCATAAAAAAAATGACCCTAAACGCCAAAATAGAAACCGCTGCCCAAAAACCCGCCTATCGAAATTCTGTTGACAACCGCTGCCTAATAATTGCAGACGGCTATTACGAATGGCAATGGCTGGATGCAAAAGGCAAGGAAAAACAGAAGTATTTAATACAACCTTCCGATCAGGAAATTTTTGCTTTCGCCGGCATTTATTCCACTTGGAAAAATCCCGCAACCGGGGAGCAAATTAATTCCTATTCCATAATTACAACCGAAGCCAATGAATTAATGAGCGAGATCCACAATAATAAAAAAAGGATGCCCGTAGTATTGAAAAAAGAAGATCAACAAGGCTGGTTGAACGGGGTTGACCTTTCCAACTTTGCTTTTCCGTATGAAGTGGATTTAAAGGCTGTATCTGTCCAATAAATATCGGAACAAACCCGGCCCGGCAGATAATTGCCACACGGCTTGTAACGGGAAAGGTTAAATTGGCTGGCCCGATAAAAAGTAAAAAAAAAGCTGAACGATGGTTTATCGTTCAGCTTTTAATAAAATATATAATTCCTTAATGTTCTGTGTCGGATTAAGGACCAGACATTAAAATATCATACTATTCCTTAACCATTAGCTTTGTAAGCTGTCCTTGCTTTCCGTGAATCAATACCACGTAGGTAGCGGAGGCAAGATCGTTTACATCAAGCGTCTTGGTAGTTGCCATTCCTTTTAGGTTATAGCTACGAACCAATCTTCCGGTAAGGTCATAAATATCTGCCTGCTCCAGTTCAAGGTTTTGTGGGTTGCCAATGGTAACCACATGCTTCGCTGGGTTAGGGTACAGTTGTACAGAGCCTAAGTTCTGGTTGTTGTTTGGTGTGCCCAAAACAGTTTCCACAACAAGTTCAAAGGTACAGTTACCAACATTTCCGTAAGCATCTTCTGCGGTAAGGGTAATGGTATGGGTACCATCTGCCAATGCCGTTCCAGCTACTGGATCCTGTGAAAGAATGCTTAGCGGACTTGTACAATTATCCATTGCGGTAGCTTCCCCAGTGGCAAAATAATCTGGTAAAATATAGAACAGGTTGCCCGCTCCCGGATCTACGGTTTGGTTTGCAGGGCAAGTAACCACCGGCGCAAGTACATCAACCGCAGTAACCGTAGCCAAACAAGTGGAAAGGTTTCCGTTGTTGTCCTGGCTAAACACCTGAACGGTTACCGGAGTACCTATATCGGCACAGCTAAATTCTGTAATATCAACTGCAGTGGTAAGAATACCACAGGCATCGTCATTGGATGCTATTACATCACTCGGATCAAGGGTTGCCGTTCCATCTTCACCAATTTCAATAGTGAAGTCCTGGCAAACCAATACCGGTGCGGTATTATCCATTACCGTTACGATAGCGGTACAGCTGGCTGAGTTTCCATTTACGTCAGTTACTGTAAGGATTACATTGTTGTCGCCAATATTGCTACAGTCGAAAGTATCAATATCCAATTCATAGGTTGCAATTCCACAGGCATCGTTGCTGCCGTTGTCAATATCTATAGCCGGTACGGTAACGCTGCCCGTTACAGGGTCAAGTTCAACGGTAACGCTTTGGCAAGCTACCACTGGTGCGGTAACATCTTCCACGGTTACAATGGCTGTACAGGTTGAAATGTTTCCGTTAACATCGGTTACGGTAAGTACCACATTGTTATCGCCAACATTGCTACAATCAAACGTATCGTTGTCTATTGAAATAGTTGCCACACCACACTGGTCAGTACTTCCGCCATCTACATCGTCAGCGATAATGGAAGCATTTCCATTAGCATCCAATTGAATGGTAATGTTCTGGCAAACTGCCACCGGTGCCTGATTGTCGGTCACGGTGATTTCAAATGAACAGGTAGAAACATTTCCGTTTACATCGGTTGCGGTAAATTCTACAGTATTGATTCCTACGGGGAATTGGCTTCCGCTAGCTAAACCTGCCGTCTGAACTACGGTATCAACGCCACAATTATCTATTGCAATGGCATCGGGGAAATTCACCGTTGCGAAGCAATCACCTGCATCGGTATCAACAAATAAATCGGAAGGGCAGGCGATTATTGGCGCCTCGTTATCTTCAACCGTTATAACGGTAGTACAAGTTGCTGTTTGGCCATTGCCATCATTTACTGTCCAAATAACGGTAGTAACTCCTGTTGAAAGAACTTCTCCGGCAAGGGTTGCCGTACCGTTGAAGTCATTGGTAATCGTGCCATCGGGACAGTTATCGGTGAAGGTTGCGTCAAATTCGGTACCCACTACAGTGTATTGGCATACACCAGGATCGGTATCTTTGGTAGTATCAGCCACACAAGTAATTACTGGAGCTTCATTATCTTCTACTGTAACAACCGTAGTACAGTTAGCCGTTTGTCCGTTGCCGTCATCAACCGTCCAAGTGATGGTAGTAGCACCTTTGGGCAGTACTGCTCCGTTAAGGGAGGCCAAACCATTAAAGTCATTGCTGATGGTTCCAGAGGTACAGTTATCAGTAAAGGTGGCATCCAACTCAGTTCCCACTACGGTGTACTGGCATAGACCGGAATCCGTATTTCGGGTGGTATTGGCCACACAGGTAATTACTGGATCAATATTATCTTCCACAGTTACCGTTGCGGTACAGGTAGAAGTATTTCCATTAACATCCGTTACAAGTAGCATCACATCGTTAGTACCAACGTTGGCGCAGGTAAAGGTTGCACTGTTGCTTTCGATAGCATAGCTAACCGTAACATATAGACGTTTGGCGGTTCCACCACAAGGATCGCCAAAAACCGAATTTGTTGCCGGAATGGTAAAACTGTTGTTGCCAAGAGCGTAGCCTTCCACAATAGTTTGTGAGTTGGCCGCGTGACAACCGCCGATGGTGTAATTGCCATTGCTGCCGTTGGGAGTTCCGTAGCTTGCAAAATCTACAGCCGTTACCACATTGCCCGGAGGCAGGGTAATGGTAAGATTCTTGACCTTCAGCTACTTCCGCGAAGGCGGTAAAGGGTTGAGTAAACATTAAGGATTGAACCCCACAGTTGTCAGTGCTTCCGCCATCAATATCGGAAGGCACGATAGAAGCGTTTCCGGTTGCATCCAATTCCACTGTTATATTTTTGCAAACAGCTACGGGCGCTTCGGTATCGTTTACGGTAACATCGAAACTACAGGATGAACTTTGACCTTCCGCATCAGAAGCCGTGAAGGTATTAGGTAGTAGTACCTACAGGGAATTCAGATCCGGATGGCAGACCAGCCGTTTGCTCAAAAGTGGTATTTACTTCCAAAACGTACTGAAAAAGACTTGCTGCGGGAATATCGTTCCAAAGACCTGAGTTATACATAAAGGTATAATCTTCATTCCCGCTCGCATCATTGGGTTCGCCCGGCGACCAATTGGTATAGGTTACGGCATCACCATTTTGCCATTGAAATGTTCCTTCAACTGCGGTATCATTTAAACCGATATAAACAGGGTCTAGGACCCCCGATGCTACCACCGAATTATTTATAAATGCATTTTCCGCGGCATCGTTGATAGTTGCCACATATCCTCCCTTGCCACTCGCATCGGCAAAGGCAGAAGGGGCATCGGTTGGATTATTGGACAAGTAATATGTATGTCCATTATAAGTTCCCAATTTTGTAAAATTGTTGAAACCATCTAAGGGAGGAAACGAAGAAGAGTCGTCGGTAGCTGTAACCGTATAGTTTACTACTGCGCCACAAACTCCGGCATCGTTATCCATCAATATATCGCCCGGACAAGTTACCACCGGGGGAGCATTTAAATTTGTAATTATTACCTGACCGTGAGACATTACAAACTCGTTATTTGAGCTCAAAACGTTGGTTTGATTGACACCTCCATTAAAAGAAGCTCCACCACCGCCCCATAGGTTTGTACCACCACCTTGACCTCCACTATAAGCCGCCGCCGCCGCCGCCCCAGGTTGTTGTTGCTCCGCCGCCGCCGCCAAAGCCGCCGCCAAAAACATCACCGACACCATTATTAATAAAAGCTTGGGGAATTGTATGCGTTGTTAATCCGGCGGGAGGCAAGTAAACACCTCCGTTGCCAATATCTCCGTCACCTAATAATCCTGCCCCTGAGCCTCCTTGGCCTCCCGTGGCACCATATCCATTTGGCCACGTCCCAGGATTACCTGAACTATCTTTTCCTGTAGTTGTTAAACTTGCATTTTGCGCGGCGAGTCCTGCAGCTGCCATTCCGGTATGGCTTGACCCACATCCACCAGCAACCGCTAAGGGTGTATTGTCACTTTGAGTAACAAAAGAGCCCCCGCCTCCGCCCCATCCAGGGCGAGTGCTTCCTAAATGACCGTGTTGACCGACTAATACTTTAAGGTTTTGCCCAGCCGATAAATTAAAGTCTCCACTAATATCCGCTGGATGACCAACTACTATCGTAGGCTCATTTTGATTACCGCCAGTAGCTCCAATCACCTGAATACGATATAATCCATTAGCAGGCACAGTCCATTCCTGTATACCTTGTGTATTAATAGTTACGAGGCCTTCCAAAGGAGTACCAGTATAGGCTGCATCTACCTGTGATTGGGTAGGACCGTTGGCTCCTGCAGCGCCCGCATTTGTAAAAGTGTAAGTTTGTGCCCACAAGGAAAAGGTTGAGCACAAAAGCATGACCACAATAAGAGATTGTGTAATTTGTTTCATCGATTTGGGGTTTTTATTAAGGGCGCTAAAGTATAAAATTGTGTTAAAAAACCTCTACGTGGTAATACGTACGGATTTTTCTTTCAAAGAAAACAGAAAGTTTACACCATTAATTTTCAAAGGAATAGGGATAGTAAAAATAAAATACGGTAAGTGTATTCTTACGAATACTCAGAAAAATCACGCTTCAATATCTTAAAACACACGGCGAAAGAGGTTTTTAATCGAGCTCTTCCCCTCCTACTTTCCCCCTCCGCATTTTATTTTTCGCATTTCAATTCCCTATCTTTGCAGACTTATTTTTAGAAAAAAACTATGCAACTTTCTGAGCTGGAAACCATCCGAAGAGAAAAACTTACCCAACTGCGCAATATGGGCATTAATCCCTATCCCGCAGACTTATACCCCGTAAATACTACTTCAAAAAAGATAAAGGAAGATTTTTCGGAAGGCAAAAAGGTAATAATTGCCGGACGGCTTATGTCCCGCCGAATTCAGGGAAAAGCTTCTTTTGCCGAATTGCAGGATTCCGAAGGGCGCATACAGGTATATTTCAACCGTGATGAAATTTGCACGGGCGATGACAAAACCCTATATAATGAAGTCTATAAAAAACTGCTGGACATCGGTGATTTTATAGGAATTGAAGGTGAACTTTTCCAAACCCAAGTAGGGGAAAAAACGGTAATGGTGAAAAATTTTACCCTGCTCAGCAAAGCCTTAAAACCACTTGCCCCAACCCCGCGTTGATGCCGATGGGAAAGTGCACGACGCCTTTACCGATCCCGAACAGCGCTACCGCCAGCGGTATGCAGATTTGGTAGTGAACCCTCACGTAAAGGAAATTTTCGTGAAACGCACCAAACTCTTTAACGCCATGCGCACCTTTTTTAATGACCGTGGTTATTTTGAAGTAGAAACCCCGGTGCTTCAGCCTATACCGGGAGGTGCGGCTGCGCGTCCGTTTACCACGCACCACAACTCGCTCGATATTCCGCTTTATATGCGAATCGCGAATGAATTGTACCTAAAAAGACTGATTGTTGGTGGTTTTGACGGAGTTTATGAATTTTCAAAAAACTTCCGTAACGAGGGGATGGACCGCACCCACAACCCCGAATTTACGGCAATGGAAATTTACGTTTCCTATAAAGATTACAACTGGATGATGGATTTCTGCGAACAATTGCTGGAATTCTGTGCCAAGGAAGTAAATGGAACCACAAAAGCAACTTTTGGTAAATACGACATCGATTTTAAAGCGCCCTATCCACGAGTGACCATGGCAGAGGCAATAAAAAAATTCACCGGTTTTGACATCACCGGAAAAACGGAGGACGAAATCCGCGAAGCTGCCCAAAATATGAAGATTGAAGTGGACGACACCATGGGCAAGGGGAAATTGATTGATGAAATTTTTGGGGAAAAATGTGAAGGTAATTTTATTCAGCCCACATTTATTACAGATTATCCCAAGGAAATGAGCCCGCTCTGCAAGGAGCACCGCGACAACCCCGAACTAACGGAAAGGTTTGAATTGATGGTCTGCGGAAAGGAAATAGCAAATGCGTACAGCGAGCTCAACGACCCCATAGATCAGCGCGAGCGTTTTGAAGCCCAACTAAAACTGGCAGACCGCGGCGATGATGAAGCAACGGCATTTATAGATTTTGACTTTTTGCGCGCGTTGGAATACGGCATGCCGCCAACCAGCGGAATGGGCATCGGGATGGACCGGTTAATTATGTTCTTGACCAACAATGCCTCAATTCAGGAAGTACTTTTCTTCCCACAAATGCGCCCCGAAAAGAAAAAGGTGGAAATGACCGCGGATGAAAAAACCGTGTATTCACTTCTGAAAACAAATGCCCCCATAGCTTTGGAAGATTTAAAAAACCAAAGCGGGCTGAGCAACAAAAAATGGGACAAGGCCATAAAGGGATTGACCGCATCAAAGGTTGCCAAGGTTGAAAAGACCGAGGATAATTTAATCGTTTCCCTTCTCTAAATTTTACCGGAATTCATTTTGAATAGCAAAGTGTGAGCTTTTAAAGTATTTGTACTTTAACAGCTAAAAGAGTAGCCATTCGTTCAATTTTTATATTTTTAGCCCACTAATTTTCAATATAATGAAACGACTGTATTATATACTCTTTTTTGCCATTGGCCTTTTTGTAATTTCCTGTGGAAAGGATGATCCGTACCAACCGGTGGACGACCAAAAACCGACTGCCCCAGCAAATCTGGTCGCTTCAGACCAAACGGAAACTTCACTGAAACTTAGTTGGTCCGCTTCCACCGATAATGTTGGAGTTGTTGGCTATAATATATATCAAAATGGAACCAAGATTTTATCGCCCGTAACCGCAACATCCAATATCTATTGACGGACTTACTTCGGGAACTTCTTATGATTTTTATGTTACGGCATTGATTCAGAAAATAACGAATCTGACCCAAGCAATACTGTAAATGCAATTACTATAGCGGAACCGTTATCTTTTAAAACATCACTTTCAGAAATGGGCGTTTTCACTGGAAATCTTTCGGGTTTAAATCCCGCGGAAGGCGTTCAACTTTATGAAATACACAGTACACTTTTTACCGATTATGCCGAAAAGCAACGATTGATACGGTTACCTGCAGGCCAAAAAATGCGCTATAACAACAGCAATTTATTGCCGGAATTTCCGAATAATACTTTAATTGCAAAAACCTTCTATTATAATATTGACGACAGAAACCCGTCACTTGGCAAGAAAATAATTGAAACACGTATTTTGATAAAGGTTGAAAATACTTGGCTCGTGGGCGATTATATTTGGAATGAAGCCCAGACTGAAGCAACTTATCGAGAAACTGGCAGTACCGAATCCATCAGCCATATAGATATAAACGGCGATACCCAGACGGTGAATTATATGATTCCCTCAAAACAGGATTGTTTTACCTGCCATAATAACAATGAAAAAACGTTCCCCATTGGCCCAAAATTGCGAAACCTTAATTTTGTTCCCTCCTATACAAGCCAAAACCAATTGGACTATTTTATAACTAACGATTTATTTGAAGGTGTAAATCCGGGAAATGTTACCACATTGCCGGACTGGACCGACCCTGCCAATTACACACTTACCGAACGTGCCCGCGCCTATATTGATGTAAATTGCGCCCACTGCCACCAGCCCGGCGGCAGCGTTCCTGCGGCGTTCAATATAGATTTCAGATTGAAACACCATTTGAAAACACGGGAATTTATACTAAATAGAGGGGAAATAATTGCAAGGTTTCAAAGTACCGCCCCCGTTTACAGAATGCCACAATTGGGAAGGACCATTGTACATACCGAAGCCCTTCAAATGTTGAATGATTATATTGATTCGTTGAATTGATATATTGAAAATTAAAATCCAAAAGCTGCTGATTGCGGCTTTTGTTAATAATAAAAATACGGGCATTAAACTTTTTCAAAAAAATCGCATCAAAGCAGTACAAACTTTAAATAATTTAGAAATGAAAAACGTACTGATTATTTTTATGGCACTTGTTAGTTTCGGCATTAGTGCCCAAAACGATTCCAATTCAAAAAGAATGGCGCATAAACAAATGAAGGAAAACTTCACCCCGGAGCAGCGAGCCGATTTGCATACAAAAAAAATGACCCTTGCCTTAAATCTTAACGAGGCACAGCAAGCAAAAGTAAAAGCGTTGTTTCTAAAAGAAGCCAAAAACAGACCCGAGCGTACCGAAAGGAAAGCGGAAATTATGACCGCCGAACAAAAATATACCCGAAAAAGTGAAATACTGGATCGCCGGATAGCGTTCAAAAAAGAAATGGCCACCATCTTGACGCCCGAGCAGATGGCAAAATGGGAGCAACACCACGAACAAATGCGAGATCATAAAATGGATAAAAAGCATTCTGAAAACAGAAAACACCATTAAGTTAAATTTGGCTCAATTATTGTCTTACGTGTGTTACAAATAGTTACTTTCGTAGCTTAAAACTAAATTAAAATGAAAAACATACTGACAATATTCGCATTTTTAGGTACGATGTTTATGGGAATCCAAAGCACTTCAGCGCAAGCTTTATCGCAAGATAAAAGTAGGCCAGAAGTAATTGCCAAGGCAGATACCGAGAAACTTACAACTGCACTTGACCTTACGGGAGACCAAGGTCGGGCAGTGTTTAGAGCACTTGTTGCAAAGGAAGTATCTTACCAAAAAAAGGTGGACAATAAAGACTCCAAAGATGCATCCGTTATAGCCGAAAAGAAAAAAATTGATTCGCAATTAAACGATTCAATGAAAAAAATTCTTTCTGCCGAACAATACAAAAAGTGGGCGGCCAGCAATTAATCTCAAAAAAAATAAGATGAAAAGACCCTTTCTGAAATTTCAGGGAGGGTTTTTTATTTTAGGTCATTCGCAACTTTTCGGCAGGCTTCAATAGTGGCGTCCAAATCTTCATAGCTCAGAGCATCACATAAAAACCAGGTTTCAAAGGCACTTGGCGCAATGTATATTCCTTCATTGAGCATTCCGTGGAAAAACTTTTTGAACTTTTCATTATTTGCATTCGCCGCAGAAGTAAAATCGGTAACGGGTGTTTCGGAAAAATGAATTGAAATCATCGATCCAATTCGGTTAATGGTATGCGCCACATTCTTTGAAGAAAGCGCTTCCGCCAAACCTTTATGCAAATATTCGGTCTTTTTGTTTATGGAAGAAAAGGTTTCGGGTTTATTGTTCAATTCCTTCAACATTGCAAGTCCGGCAGCCATTGCAAGCGGATTTCCACTCAAAGTACCTGCTTGGTACACTGGGCCTACAGGCGCCAAATAATCCATTATTTCATTACTGGAAGCAAACGCTCCTACGGGCAGTCCTCCGCCAATCACTTTTCCAAAGGTTACAATATCGGCCTTCACATTATATAATTCCTGAGCTCCTCCGGCGGCCAATCTAAAGCCGGTCATCACCTCATCAAAAATTAAAAGAATATCGTTGTCGTCACAAAGTTTTCGCAGTCCTTCCAAAAATCCTTCCGCGGGAGGAATACAGCCCATATTTCCTGCAACCGGTTCCAGAATGATGCAGGCTATTTCGTTTTTGTTGGCCTGCAATAACTTCAGCAACATTTTCCAAATTGTTATAAACTGCCAACAGGGTATCTTTTGCCGTTCCCTCCGTTACTCCAGGACTGTTGGGTGTACCAAAGGTAACGGCGCCACTTCCGGCTTCTATTAAAAATGAATCGCTGTGGCCATGATAGCAGCCTGCGAATTTTATTATTTTCTCCTTGGCGGTAAAACCGCGCGCCAATCTAACGGCGCTCATGCACGCCTCGGTGCCACTGTTCACAAAACGTATTTTGTCAATATTCGGAACCATTGAAACTGCAAGCTTAGCTATTTCGGTCTCAATTTCTGTGGGCATACCGAAGGAAGTACCCAACTTAGCCTTTTCCACCACTGCATTTATTACTGGCTCGTAGGAATGCCCTAAAATCATTGGGCCCCATGAGTTTATGTAGTCAATAAATCGGTTGCCGTCGGCATCGTATAAATATGCGCCTTTGGCTTTTTCAACAAAAATGGGAGTGCCTCCTACCGATTTAAACGCCCGAACGGGACTGTTCACCCCGCCGGGAATAAATTTCTGTGCTTCGTTAAATAAGGCGCTGCTTCTTTGGTAATTCATATTTCTATAATTCTTCTAAATTTTTTCAATTTCTCTATTTCTCTACTTCTGCTCTTCGTTTTTCTTCTTTCTGTTTAATTTACTCTCATCCACCGAATGCAGATAAAGGACTTGCCCAATTGCGATATTATTGCTGCCCAAACCATTGTATTCTTTTAAGGTTTCAACGGTAATGTTGAAACGGCGGGAGATGCTATAAAGCGTATCGCCAGCCTCAACCGTATAGGTTCCTATCTTGTTTTCTTCCGGCTCGCGGGATGTTATCTTTTTTCCCAAAACATCTTCATCGTATTCCTCCAGATTGTAGCGTTCAATGATGCCGATAAGTTTATCTGGGTAGCGCGGATCCGTGGCGTAACCCGCCTTTCGCAAGCCTTTTGCCCATCCTTTATAATCATCTTTTCTCAATTTGAAAAGATCACGGTAACGGCTCCTTTCCGTAAGAAAAAGAGAATGATCGCGAAATGAATATTTTGGGTCTTTGTATTTTCTGAAACATTCCTGCCGCTCGTCATCGTCGTGGTAAACGCGATCTCCCGTCCACTCGGTATGGCATTTTATTCCAAAATGGTTATTCGCTTTTAGGGTAAGTTCACCGGCTCCAGCCCCGCTTTCCAAAATCCCCTGAGCCAGGGTTATGCTCGCGGGAATACCGTATTGCAGCATTTCTTCCTTGGCGATATCGCGATATTCATTAATGTAGTTTGCAACGCGCTCGCTATAGGAAATATTTACCGGAATCTCTACTACCGAAGGTTCTTCGGCCTTTGTGTTTTTTTCTTCCACATGATCTTTTACCCGCACCACGCGCTCGGTCCTGTGCTTTTTTCTATGGGTGGCGGTTTTTTTCGATTTGCAGGCGGTAAGACATAAGGCACATAAAAGTAGAATAGTGCTGATTTTTCCAATCATTTTATTCAATTATAGGAAGGTTTTTCTTTTTCAATTTTTGGTTCATTCCGGCAATGCCCTGCAGGCCTCCGGTATGGACCGCTAAAATACTGCTATTTTCTGGGAATCGCCCATTTTTCAGAAGATCTATAATCCCGAAAAGCATTTTTCCCGTATAGATGGGATCCAATGGAACGTCCGTTTTTTGTTTGAATTCATTGATAAAACGTATCAATTCCGCATCTATTTTACCGTAGCCACCAAAACTATAGGCATCGGTTATTTCAAAATTGGTTTTTGAAGTATATTTTTTTACTTCTTCATTTTGAAAAGTTCCTTTCAAGGCAGAGAATCCCAATACTTGCTGATGGGCCGAGGAAGCTTTTACCAAACCTGATATCGTCCCGCCTGTACCTACCGGCACACATATAAAATCAAAGCTTTGGTCGCTTTCCTGAAGGATTTCCTCGCAGCCTTTTACTGCCCAATGGTTTGTCCCTCCTTCGGGCAATAGGTAAAATCTTCCATATTCATCTTCCAGTTGGCGCAAAAAGGATGCTTCTTCTTTTTTTCTATATAAATCACGGGGTATAAACTTGAATAGCATTCCACAATTTTGGGCAAAGGTTAGAGTGGGATTCAAAAGTCTGTTGTGGGCTAATTCTTCCCCCCTAATAATTCCGATGGTTTTGAAATTGGTCTCTGCCCCTGCCGCTGCCACGGCCGCAATATGATTTGAAAATGCACCACCAAACGTAAGAATGGTAGAATGTCTTTCTTTTTCGGCTTCCAGCAGATTGTATTTTAATTTTCTGAATTTATTGCCCGAAACAAAGGGGTGAATTAAGTCATCCCGCTTTATTTTCAGGGAATGGTTTTGTATTCCAAAAACCGAAAGATCAATACTATCGTAGATAATGGGGGGAAATTCCAACAGGATTTTCATAATCGCAAAAATAATTTTCTTTGATGGAATTTTCCTATTAATTTTTAAAAGATTTAAACAATTGATTTTCAGAAGACAATGATTTCTAACCTGTTAATTAACTCATTTACGTTTTCGCCTTAACATATTTGAGGCAATTCTGTAAGAAATAACTGATATTAAGAAAGTTAACATGTTAATATTTTTAACTTTTCACCCTAAATATTTGCTTTTTATCGAAATTATATAGTATCATTGTATAGATTTTCAATAACCCCCAAGTCAATGAAAACAAAATTACCTACGCATAACCCAGCTTTTGCTGTGTTATTTCTTCTGCTCTCCCCTTTCCTTTTTGCCCAAGTGGGCATCAATACCACTACCCCTAGTGGAATATTGGATGTGAACAGTAGCACTCAAGGAATTGTACTTCCACGGATTGCCCTTACAAATACTTTTGTTACAGACCCAGTTAAAAACGCCCAGGGAAATGAATTTCCCATTGTTCCAGGAACTGTTATTTATAATACCAATTATACCACGGGATCCAATGGCGTCTATCCCGGAATGTATGTTTGGAGCGGCACCGTGTGGTTGCCCGCGGTTAGAAGAATACAATCACAAGTCTTTAAACAAACCACCATGCTTCAACCCGCCGCAGATGCTGGCGCCCAAAATATTCCCAATCTCACCGGGCAAAATTTTAAGGCCAATTATACAGGACTCTACAAAATTGAGGTAAGTGTAAATTTTGGTGCTGGATTTGCCAAGGACTTAGCGCCCGGGGCCGACGTTTTGCCGCAAATGGGCGATTTTGTTTTTACATTCAATGGCAATTCTTATACAATTCCATCCAAAACTATTGGTGATATAATTCCTGGGCAGCGTCAATATTACGCTATTTGGAAACAGACTTTTATAGTAAAAACCGCAAACCTAACCGCAGGCACATCCTATCCTTTTTCTCTAACCTTTGATATGGGTGATTCCACAGGCTTTATAAACAGCGGAAATTCAGGAAACGGTTTGGGATATATAGGCATTCCAGACCACGTACCTTGTTCGGTAGAATTTACATATATAGGAAACTAAAAAGTATCTTATGAAAAAAAAATACATTTATTGTTGCCTTTTTATCAGCCTTTTATTTTTTTACTCAAAAGGTTTGGCACAGGTAGGTATAGGAACCGCGACTCCCAAGGGAGCTTTGGATATAGAGAGTACCCAATATGGAGTAATATTTCCAAAGGTAGCCCTTACCGCTACAAACGTACAGGCACCAGTGCTCAACCCTGCTGGCCCCAATCTTCAAGTAGGAACTACTATATATAATACTAATACAACCAATAATGGCTCCTTCGATGTTGAGCCGGGCATTTATGTGTGGACAGGTGCTATATGGTTAAAACAGTATTTCAAAAGTCAGGTTGAAGTATTTCCCCAAAACAATTTACTAAGAACTAAATCTACTGGAAATTTTCAAGGAGTACCCGGTTTAAGACCGAATCAAAATTTGAAGTTTTTTGCAAAATATACTGGTCAATATAAAATAGAAGTGCGTGCTAATTATGGAGGCGGGAGCATGGTAGATAACGATGCGGTGAATGTTGGGCTTTTTGAAGGGGATTTCAAATTTGTTTTCGCAGGTACACCATACCTCATTCACGCCAAATCTTACTCAATATTCAATCAATATTTAGGACCCACGGGCACTGATTACAGTAATATCTCTGATCAAGTTTATAGAACCATTTATGTGAACTTGGTGGAAAATACATTTTACGATTTTTCCTTGGCATTTGACCAATATGATGATCCAGACCCTGATTTTCTTAAAGGATTTTTGGGTAATGGGGATGACGACGCCACTTATGGCGATGGAAGAGGATACGTAGGGAAGGATATTCCCTGCTATATTGAATTTACCTTTATAAAAGAATAACCGTAAAGCTTCGCTATGACACGTACCCTTAAAATTGGAATCTATTTGATCTGCCTTTTGGCTTGGGCCTTAATGCACTCTCAGGTGGGTATCGGCACAACACAGCCTCAAGGAATGTTGGATCTTCAAAACTCGAACTTTCAAGGGGTTGTCTTTCCAAAGGCCGCCCTAACAAGTACTGCCTCCCCCCTTCCAATAATAAACCCCAACGGCGGACCATTGGTTGCCGGCACGGCAGTTTATAATACTAGCACGATAAACGACATTACCCCGGGTATCTATCTTTGGGATGGCAATCGCTGGATTCCTCAATATAGAAGACAAGATCATTTGGTAGTTGAGCAAACTACCCTCCAACAACGCATAGCTCTGGGCTCTAGTGAATACAATGGCCCTACCTCCAATTGGGTTATGATTAACGGCCTCGAAGCAGGGCATTCGTTTACCCCCCAATATACAGGAACCTATAAAATACGTGTAAATCAGCAGTTCGCTGCCGGCAAGATAAAACTCCCTTCAGCGTCTAGCAAGATAAGTATGGCCACAGAAGAAGGCCTTTTCAGGTTTACCTTCAATGGCACAAAATATTTAACTTATTCTCACTCGTATTCCATGTATACGTCTAATATTTTGTCTGGCATTTATTTCGAACAGTTCCCACACGACACTCAACTCACCTTATATCTTAACCTTACTGCCGGAACGGCTTATCAATTTTCATTGGAATTTGATTTAGTAGTTGCCAATGATTTCCCCAACACCGAAACTGGAGACGGCCGCGCATACGTAGGAGTCGACAAACCCTGTACCGTAGAATTTACACTGCTTGAATAAGAAATTTAATTTTAACTATCCCCTATGAAAAAACTGCTACTCCTTTTCGCATTTTTTACTCTCTCAATCCAGGCCCAAACCCCATGTTCAGGGGGAACGGCAGGAGGTTATCCTTGTAACGGCATTATGTTGCAATCCTATATTTCACTTACAGATTTGGGCGCGACAAATAACGCCCAATATGGAAGAACCGGAAACGATTCCTGGGGATGGACCGATCCCTTAGATGGCAAGGAATATGCCTTGGTTGGGCTAAATAATGGAACTGCATTTATAGATATTTCCGATCCGGTGAACCCAAGGCCATTAGGAAGGCTTCCTAGCCATAATAATACCCAGAGCCGGTGGAGGGACATTAAAACTTACAAGAATCACGCATATATCGTGAGTGAGGCCACTAATCATGGCATGCAAGTTTTCGATCTTACCCAATTACGTGGAAAAACCACAAATGCTTCTCGATTGTATTCTGAAACAACGTTTTTTAATGGGGTGCCCGGTACTACGTTTGGTTCTGCCCACAATATTGTAATTAATGAAGATACCGGAGTGGCCTGTGTGGTTGGTACAAATAAGTATGGCCCTTCGCAAGGTGGTCCTTGGTTTATCGATATAAATGCGCCAGAAAACCCAACCCTATTAGGAATTTATAGTGATTTACTATATACCCACGATGCGCAATTGGTTACTTATAATGGACCAGACACAGACTATTCCGGTAAAGAGATTTTCATTGGAAGCAATGAAGACCGAATAGTAATTCTAGATGTTACCAACAAGTCAAACATTAAATTTATTTCAAGTATCGACTATTCCAATAAAGTATATACCCATCAAGGGTGGTTCACCGAAGACGAACGATATTTTATTTTAGGAGACGAAGAAGACGAGGTAAGTCATGGGTTCAACACCCGTACCCTTATTTTCGATTTTTCTGACTTGGACAATCCTGTTGAGCACTTTCAATATGAAGGCACGACCCAGGCCATAGACCATAACGGCTATGTAAGAGGAAATAGGTTTTATTTGGCAAGTTACTCTGCAGGATTGCGAATTATGAAAATTGACGACGTTGCAAACAAAAATATGACTGAAATCAATTATTTTGACACTTGGCCTATGAGTAATAGCGCCGCCTTTAATGGAACGTGGAATGTATATCCCTATTTCAACAGTGGAAATATAATAATAAGCAATTATAATACTGGTTTTTTTGTAGTTAAAGATCCTAATTACGACAACACCCCTCCGGTAGCAAACTGTAAAAATTTTACAGCTAAACTCGATAAAACCACTGGCACCGTTACTATAAATGTCAACCAGATTGACAATGGTTCCACGGATAATATGGCCATTACCAAAAAAACCTTGACCGGCCGAACCACCTTCACCTGTGCCGATGTTGGTAAAAATTTTGATGTTACTCTAACCGTTGAAGATGATTATGGCAACAAATCATCCTGTACTTCCACCGTTTCAGTAGCTGCTGCAAATACCAATTTTAACGGCACCGCTTGGAACAATGGAGCCCCAGGACCGGGCTCAAATGCAAGAATACGTGCCGATTACAACACAGCTTCAAAAGGAAATATTACCGCCTGCACTTGCGAGGTGGATGCTTCAAAAACCTTAACAGTGGCTGAGGAAAATTACTTGGATATTGCCCGAGATATTACCGTAAACGGAAATTTGGTGGTGGAACACAAAGGCAGTGTCGTGCAAACTCAGGACGATGCCACAGTGATAAATAACGGAAGCATCAACGTAAACTATACCACCCCCTTTATGGTGCCACGCACCTTTTTAGTAATGGGAAGCCCAATGACCACCGAAACAAGAACCGGAGTTTTTGCCGCCTCACATAGCATACGGAACCACCTTACAGAGAATTTCGTCCCCAACCCCGATGTGGAGGCACAATTTCCCGGGGCAGAAAACTTTGCTGACGATAATTATGACAACTGGTTGCTATACAATGGCACGATCAATCCTGGGGAAGGCTATCTTGTTCGGCCACAGGAAAGTTTAACCGAAGGAAACAAAACCTATGACCTAACTTATCAATCGGGAACCTTGAACACCGGGACTGTGGAATTCACCGTAAAATATAACGTCGACCGAGACAGCAGTCCGAACGTACTTTCAAATCCGTATCCTTCAGCAATCAGTGCGGTTGATTTTATAAACGCCAACCCGATGGTAAATGAAGTATATTTCTGGAATCCGATTACCCCACCCAATGGATCGCTACCCGGCGCGGGAAGTATGAACTTCAGCATGGAGGATATTTCTATGTACAACCTTTTGGGCGGTACTGCCGCAGCTTCGGATGCGACGGGGACTGAAACCATCCCAACCGGATATATTTCCACCGGGGAAGGGTTTGGTATTAAAGCTACTTCCGCAGGTATTGCCTCTTTCAATAATTCGATGCGCGTAACGGGCAACAACAATGTGCCCCGCCCCACTGAAGGCAACGACGACCGCATTTGGCTCACCGTACATAACGATAAATATGGGTTGCAGAATACCACTCTACTTGGGTTTTCAGAAATTACCACACGCGGGATGGACCAAGGCTATGACAGCAAAAGATTGGCTACCGTGCTATCCCTTTATTCCCATTTGGAAGATGGCTCACAAGAGCTGGGCATACAGGCGCGCGAGGCCTTTACCGATGGCGCCAAAATACCGATGGGCTTTTCAAGTTTATTGGATGACACTGCCGAATACCGCATTTCAATAACCGATATCCAAGGGGTTGATTTTGAAAATATTTCAGTGTTTTTATTTGATAACCAATTGAATACCGTTACCAATTTAAGTGAAACGGACTATACCTTCGTAGCGGCAAAAGGCACATACAATAATAGGTTCACCGTACAGTTCCAAAGCGATGAGGTTCTAGGACCAATTGCAACCGCGCTTCGAAATATTTCAATGTACCCCAACCCTACCCAAAGTTTGGTGACCATTAATTCTCCCCAGAGCAAAATTGTTAACATTGAAGTATATGACATCAGCGGAAGAAAACTCAGGAGTACCCCAGTTATTGGTGAAACTTCCTATAGCATAGACCTTCATCCGTTACAGACCGCCGTGTATTTTATAAAAATAAATACCGAAGCCGGCACAGTTACAAAACAGATAATAAAAGACTAACCACGTTCTATAGACTACCAATTATTTATTCCCCTAAACTCGAAAAAGATCGCCAAGTGCGGTCTTTTTTGTTTTTCAATACAGTCGATTGCAGGAAGAGGAGAGAGCTGGAAAAGAGAGAAAGAGAAGAGAGAAGAGAAAAGAGACAAGAGATAAGAGATAAGAGTTAAGAGTTAAGAGTTAAGAGTTAAGAATTACATCAAACTCCTCACTTACATTTTCCTAAAAAAAATAGCTTCATTGGAAGAATGTGAGGGTAATTTCCAAAAATACCGATGTTAAAATTTTAATACAGTGGATTTCAACGTGTTGAAACGCGCGAATAATCTTACAGGATTTGGTTAATCAACGAGAAACAAAACCATTTAACGGTTTTATTATGATTTTCATACTTATTTGTGTTTTTCAATAAGTATATAATGATTTATTTGTGAATTTTATAATAATATATTAACATTGAGTAGCCCCATTTCGAATAATAAGTTTCAATTTTAAACAACATTATTATGAGAAATATAGACTCTTCAAAACTACGGGCTATTTCCTTTTTTGGTTTTCTGACACTTCTTTTTTCGCTTTCTGCTTTTGGGCAGGTGGGGATAAATAATACTAACCCCGATGCCAATGCAGTTTTAGATGTTACTTCAACTGTCGCCAATCCTGGGGGTTTATTATTACCTCGTTTGGCTCTAACGGCCGCTAATAGCCCCGCTCCGTTAACTGCCAATGTTGCTGGGATGGTTGTTTACAACACTGCTACAGCCGGAACTGCTCCCAATAACGTAACACCGGGCTATTATTATAATGACGGGGGACAATGGATGAGGGTTGCCGCTTCTACACCCAGTGTGGAGTGGAAAATATCTGGTAATGATAATACTACAGCTTTAAATAATTATTTAGGGACAACCGGTGCCAATAATCAAGGAATTCGTTTTAGGACATTTGGCGTCGAAAGATTTGAAATAACCGGAGGGAATGCTGCAAATATTGGAAGGCTTCAATCCTTTGGTGATGGAACTGCGGCGAGGCCCATTTATTCTTGGAATGGACCCACTGGACAGACAATGGGTATGTATAGAATTGGAGATAACATACTTGGCTTCTCAACTGGCCAAAATGAACGTTTACGTATCCTTGCAAACGGACAGGTTTCTATTAACCAACCAGCACCTTTTGGCGCAGATCGCTTTACAGTGCAGGGAAGTAATAACCAATTTGCCATTAATGGTTATGGTACAGCCGCGAATGGAGTAGGAGTATATGGGGAGAACCTTACCATGAATATCAATCCAATAGGAGTATTTGGTAATGTTACTAGAGGCACGGCGATTTATGGCCAGAGTCTACTTGATGGATGGGGCGTAGCTGGAATTAATATTGGCACTGGTCGCGGTGTTATTGGTTTTAGTTCCAATGGCGGGTATGGAGTCGCTGGACAAAATGATGCTTCTGGAATAGGAGTATTTGGTTCGGCAACTTTAACAGGAAATGCAATTTGGGGCCAAACTGATGGAACAGGCCGTGGTGTACTAGGCTTTAGTTTAGCCAATGGAACCGGTATTCAAGGTCAAGTTAATGGCACAGGTGTTGCCATTTTTGGTACAACTGCAAATGCTGGTGGTCTCGGAGCTTATATAAGAAACACCGGGGGTGGAGTCGGCTTAGTTACTGAAGGCGGAGGAGCTACAGGAATAACCGCAATCGGTGGCTCTGGCGCAACCTTTAACGGTATTTATGGAGGTGTGGGACTATCAATCAATCCCACAGGAACTGGGCTCATCGGAACGGGTAATAATAGCACTAACATTGTAGTTTCATCAATTGGTGGCGGAATTGCAGGATCGGGTACTAGAAATGGTGTCTATGGCTACGCTGGAAATGGAAATGCCCAAGTTGCAAATCAAGGTAACGCGGCAGGTGCTTTTGTTTTAGATACCGATAATGATATTACTACCGGAGGAAACAATGATATGAGAGCCTCAGCAATATTGGCTGGATTCGACAGCTTAGATCCATTAGGAGTAAGTAATCAAAATAGTTATTATGGTGGATATTTTAGTGGGGGAAATAGAAGTGGTTCGCCTACCTATGCTTATGTTGGTTTGCGATACAATGCAGATACAAATGGTAATTCTGATGTTGGTATTGGTACAATTGACTATAAAATAATTGGCACTGGTAGTGTCTCAACATTAGTTGAAGATAATAATAATACCCCCAGAGTTATGTTTGCTCCTGAAGCTCCCGAGGTATTATTTCAAGATTACGGAATCGGAAAATTGATAAATGGTGAGGTTAGAATTACGCTTGATCCTATTTTAAAAGAAGCTATACATGTTGATGCACAAAATCCATTGAAAGTATTCGTTACCTTAGAAGGTGACTCCAATGGAATATATATAACAAATAAATCTGCGGAAGGTTTCACTGTAAAAGAATTACAAAATGGAACGAGTAATGTTTCTTTTTCATGGCAAATTGTTGCAACACGAGCGGATACAAAGGACAGGTATGGTAAAATCGTTAGCAAACACGAAGGGGTCAGATTCCCCTATGGTCCAAAGCAGTTAGAACTCCATTCGACCCAGTTAACGGCTGAAAAAAATAATAACTTTCAAGTAGATGAAGTTTCTATGAAAGAAACAGCAACGAAATCAATCTTCAGAAAAAACAAAGAAAAAATTCAATCAGGAACTGGAGAGGATACTACTGAAATTGAAACCCAATCAAACTCTGTTTCAGAAAAACCAAAAACTAAAATTGATAACTAACCACACACTTAAATTACTATAATCCCCCGGCCACCAAACGCCAAGGGGATTTTTTATACCTTTTGACAAAAACATAGCTTCAATGTTAAAAGCTAAAACTATCCTAATATTTTTATCTTAAAACAAAATCCAAATTGTCGTTTATACAGTTTTTTTTGCATTTGGTCTATCTTATTTTTTTACATGTGAGTATATAATTATCCTTGCCCTCAAATAACTCACAACCAGAATGAAGCAAAATTTCTCCTCCAATAAAAAAGCTGTTTCAGCAATTCTCATTTTTTTCTTCACTCATTTTATAACCGCCCAAGTGGGAATTGGCACAACCACTCCAAAAGAAGGTTCAATCCTCGATGTAGATTCTCCGGATAAAGGAATTTATGTTCCTCGATTAAACATTGCGAATCCAAATTCATTGGGGCCAATAACCGGTATTACGAATCTCGCAAATGCAGAAGGACTTTTAATTTATAACACAAATACCTCCATTGGGCCCGGGCTTTTTTTCTGGACGGGAGCTGCTTGGGACAATGTGGCCAACACCAGTAAAAATGTATGGAATAAAGACGGTAATGCCGGCACCACCCCCGGAACAGATTTTATTGGCACTACAGATAATGTGAACCTACAGTTTAAAACCCGAAATACAAGCTATTTTGAAATAACCGCAGGATCATCTGTAAATCGAGGAAGATTTCGCGCTTTTACTGATGGCAACGAAAATGCACCTATTTATTCCTGGAGAAGCGATTCCGATATCGGAATGTATCGAATAGCAAATGATGTATTGGGTTTTTCTACGGGAGGCACGGAACGTATGCGCATAGCAGCCGATGGTGCAATAGGAATAAACAACCAAACTTCTGCGGCAAGAGTGCATATTGTTGAAAATTTAGACACTCGTCCCGGATTGATTTCAGAATTTACAAGCTCAAATTCTAATCAAATAGCTATTGGAGCTTCAAACCCCAATCCCGCAACTGGAGGTGGTATTTTAGGAATTGGTTTTTTTGGGATATACGGAATCACTACCAATGTCCCAAATGGATGGGCAGGATATTTCGCCGGGGATGTTGGGATTGAAAATACTCTATATGCAAATAATTTTCAAGTATGGTCCGATAGAAGGGTAAAGCAAAACATCAGCAATTTCCATAATGCCTTAAATACGGTCCTTTCCTTAAAACCTGCCGTGTATGAAAAAAACGTACAAATAGATAGTCAATTGAGCTTTGTATCAAAAAAAGAGTTGGAACGAAAAAGCAGTCCTGTAAAAGAATATGGTTTAATCGCCCAAGATGTGGAAGAGATTTTACCCGAACTGGTTTCGGAGAAGAAAGTAATATTAAAAGATTTAGGGGAAACCAATTTAAAATCAGTAAACTATATTGGATTAATCCCCATACTTACACAAGCCATACAGGAACAACAAACTTTAATAGCTTCGCAGGAAAATAGGATAGCAAAATTAGAATCCTTGATAGAACAATTGCTCAACAAGGAATAATTTTAAGGAATTCATAAATCGTGCAATCACTTTAAAAATCCAAATTGGTTATAAGCTGAAAATGGATCATATAAACTGAAAACCAATCCCTTCATACAGGTTTTTTTGCGGTTGGTCTATCTTATTTTTTGTTGTGTTACTATATGGCTAATCTTGTATTACATTCCTTGTTAGCCCTGAAAATGCACCTAAATATTTCACATAAAGCCTATTGTATTTTTACCTTTTTGCTCTTTGGTTTTAGCTTAAGCCTATCTGCACAAGTGGGCATTGGCACTACCAATCCGCAGGCCACCCTTCATATAAAGGGCAATTATGTGGCACCCCAGTACAGCACAGCTCAACTTCTTAACGAAAATTTCGATACTTACACCCTTAACCAAATAAATAACGGTAATGGCACATGTCCCACTAGTGGTTGGACTAATACAAACACCCCCCCAGCGGGCTATGAATGCCTATCCTGTACCGGCAAAATGCTTTATATCAATTCAGATGATAGCAATTGCAACCAGGATGCCACTGCCATCGTTCAATTTATTTCCGCCCCTACAACTACTACCATCTTTGTTTCCTTCGATTTTAACCTCGTCCGTATTGGTACCGATGATAGACTACAAGTTTACCTTTACGATAATGCCGCCAGCATTGGAACTCGTATATATGATGCCAAGGCCAACCTCAACGGTACCGTAACAGGAACCTTTCCTGTTATTGCAGGTAAAAGTTATTCCCTTCGTTTTCAATATACTGGACAAATTGGCTACGGGGCAACCGTAGATAACGTAAAGGCCACCGAGCAACTGCTCACCACTCCCGGCGAATACGCCATTAAGGTAGAGGACAATACTGCCCATTATGGCTATGTGCTTACTGCAGACGGCAGCGGCAACGCCACTTGGAAACCTATTCCCGGTGCCTCGGCAAGACCCGAAAACACGGAGTTGATGCAGTTTACTGGCACCACCGTAACCCCGCCCGAAATTCTAAAACTTTTTTCAAAAAAGAATCAGAAGAACAACGATTCTGCCGAGGCATTCGAAGTTCAGCAGGAATTAATCCAGGAAATGCGCAAAACGCTAACCGAACAGCAACGAACCATTGAAGAGCAGAACCGAAAAATAAAGGATATTGAACAAAATCTGCAAGCCTTAAAAGCTGGTGGCAGGCAATAAGTCACCCATATTCGATTGAATGTAAAACCCCTACGGCGAAATCCGTGGGGGTTTTTATTTTGAAAAAAGAAATCTTCAGCCTTGAGTTTTCAGCTTTGAACTTTCAACTTTTAACTATAAATAATGCAAAAAACGCCAAAATGGCCTTTGTTTTAAATAGGAAATATTATTTTCTTCGGCATAGGCCTCCCTTTCAAAACTTATTGCCCTATAAGCCAAAAACCTATTCTTCAGCATTGCCCACCGAATTAAAAATTCAACACTATACCACAAATAGAAAAAAACCACCAGTAGCTCCACCTGTTGCCGCAGGTGGATCCGTTCATGGTTTATGAAGACAATATTTTCGCGCAGGGCTGGATGACGTACCAATATAAAAGGCCAAATGGCCATTCCGCTGAATTTCTTCCGAAGTAAAAATCGGTTCACGAGTATCATAAGTGAAAGGTAAAATATAAATATTATAAAATCGAGAACTAATCCCGAACCATAGTCACTATTACTGAATTCCTTATTTTTGCATTGTGCTATTCCCTAAGAAAAACATACCCATAGAAGAAGGCGACTATTACCTAACCCCCGAGGGTTACAGATGCTTTACGGAACAATACCACCTAAAGCGAGGTTATTGTTGCGAAAGTGGCTGTCGGCACTGCCCGTATGGGTTTGATAAGAAAATTGGAAAGCACAAATAACCAACTCCGCGCCCTCTGCGTCTTTGCGGTAAATTTACCACCGCAGAGGCGCAGAGGACGCAAAGAATTAAATAATGACCGAAAACGAAATTTCTTCAAAAATTATTGGTGCCTCTATTGAAGTTCACCGGCAACTTGGTCCTGGATTGTTGGAAAGTACATATGAGGCTTGTTTAGCGCATGAACTGAAATTGATGGGATTGGAAGTAAAACAACAGCTTCCCTTGCCAGTAGTCTATAAAGAAATAAAATTAAATGCTGGATATAGGATTGATCTAATTGTAGAAAACAAGGTAATAGTTGAAGTAAAATCCATTGACGTATTGGCACCAATACACACGGCGCAAATATTAACCTATCTAAAATTAAAAGAAATAAAGCTTGGGCTTTTGATAAATTTCAATTCGGTTAAATTAATTGATGGTTTAAAAAGAATAGTGAACAATCTCTAACTCCGTGCCCTCTGCGTCTTTGCGGTAAATTTACCACCGCAGAGGCGCAGAGGACGCAAAGAAAAATATAATAAGACAATAGCCTTGGATTTTTATCAATTCCATTTAGGCTTAAATTAAATGAGGGCTTAAAAATAGTCAACAACCTCTAACTCCGTGCCCTCTGCGTCTTTGCGGTAAATTTACCACCGCAGAGGCGCAGAGGACGCAAAGAAAAATATAATAAGACAATAGCCTTGGATTTTTATCAATTCCATTTAGGCTTAAATTAAATGAGGGCTTAAAAATAGTCAACAACCTCTAACTCCGTGCCCTCTGCGTCTTTGCGGTAAATTTACCACCGCAGAGGCGCAGAGGACGCAAAGAAAAATATAATAAGACAATAGCCTTGGATTTTTATCAATTCCATTTAGGCTTAAATTAAATGAGGGCTTAAAAATAGTCAACAACCTCTAACTCCGTGCCCTCTGCGTCTTTGCGGTAAATTTACCACCGCAGAGGCGCAGAGAGCGCAAAAAAAAATTATAATAATGAACTTTAAAGACCAAATAAAACAGGGCATTCCCTCCTCGCTTCCCGAAAAAAAAGCTTACGACCCCAACATCAACCACGCGCCAAAACGAAAGGAAATTCTTTCAAAAAAAGAAAAGGAACTCGCACTACGCAATGCCCTGCGTTATTTTGAACCTCAGCACCACGCGACACTTTTACCCGAATTTCGGCAAGAACTTGAGGAATTTGGGAGAATCTATATGTATCGTTTTCGCCCCGATTATGAAATGTATGCCCGCCCAATAGAGGAATATCCGGGTAATTGCGAACAGGCAAAGGCCATTATGTTGATGATTCAAAACAATCTTGATTATGCCGTGGCGCAGCATCCGCATGAACTGATTACCTACGGGGGCAACGGTGCGGTTTTTCAAAATTGGGCGCAATATTTATTGGTGATGAAATACCTTTCGGAAATGACCGATGAGCAGACTTTGGCAGCGTATTCGGGGCATCCACTGGGTTTATTTCCCTCGCACAAAGATGCGCCGAGAGTGGTGGTCA
The DNA here is from genome assembly GCA_963839235.1 of uncultured Flavobacteriaceae bacterium. GTDB lineage: Bacteria > Bacteroidota > Bacteroidia > Flavobacteriales > Flavobacteriaceae > Aequorivita. The sequence goes on from CAWITX010000007.1 coordinate 41,246, forward strand.
CCAACGGGATGATGATTCCCAATTACTCAAAGCCTGACGACTGGGAAAAATACAACGCGCTTGGGGTAACCCAATATGGCCAAATGACGGCTGGCAGTTATATGTATATTGGCCCACAGGGAATTGTTCATGGAACAACAATTACGGTTTTAAATGGTTTCAGAAAAATCAAGAAAAACCCTAAAGGCGGTCTGTTTGTAACCTCTGGTCTCGGAGGGATGAGCGGAGCGCAACCAAAAGCGGGCAACATTGCCGGTTGCGTAACCGTCTGCGCCGAAGTAAACAAAAAAGCCACCCAAACACGTCACAGCCAGGGATGGGTTGATGAAATTATTTCAGATACCGAATTATTGTCGAAAAGGGTTCAAGAAGCGGTTGCCAATAAAGAAACCGTTTCAATAGCCTACAACGGAAACATAGTGGACGTTTGGGAAAAATTTGCTGAGGACAACATCCATATCGATTTGGGAAGCGACCAAACCTCGCTGCATAACCCGTGGGCAGGCGGATATTATCCAGTTGGTCTTTCTTATGAGGAAGCCAACGAAATGATGGCCAATAATCCCGAAGCATTTAAGAAAGAAGTTCAAAAAAGCCTCCGCCGCCAAGTGGACGCCATAAATAAACACACGGCAAAAGGAACCTATTTTTTCGACTACGGAAATGCCTTTCTATTGGAAGCTTCGCGCGCCGGGGCCAAAATTTTTAAAAATGAAGCTGGAGAGTTTGTAAGCTCCCCTTCCCTTTCTGCCTCCGGCGAGCCCTTGCGAGAGGAAGGCACAGGGGCTGGGGGATGGGCCTATCCATCGTACGTGCAGGATATTATGGGGCCAATGTGCTTCGATTATGGTTTCGGGCCTTTCCGTTGGGTCTGTGCTTCAGGAAAGGAAGAAGATCTTCAAAAGACAGATGAAATTGCTTCCGAAGTTTTGCAGCAGTTGATGAAAAATTCCCCGCAGGAAATCCAACAACAGATGCAGGACAACGTAACTTGGATTAAAGGGGCGCAGGAAAATAAATTGGTCGTAGGCTCGCAAGCCCGCATTCTGTATGCAGATGCGGATGGCCGTATAAAAATTGCTTCGGCTTTTAATAAAGCTATTTCTGAAGGAAAAATTGGAACTGTGATTTTAGGTCGCGACCACCACGATGTTTCGGGGACGGATTCGCCCTATCGGGAAACTTCAAATATTTATGACGGAAGCAGGTTTACAGCAGATATGGCCATTCAAAATGTAATAGGCGATAGCTTCCGCGGCGCAACCTGGGTAAGCATCCACAATGGTGGTGGCGTAGGTTGGGGCGAAGTAATTAACGGTGGTTTCGGAATGGTTCTTGATGGTAGTGAAGATGCGCAGCGACGTTTGGAAAACATGCTCTTTTGGGATGTAAATAACGGAATAGCAAGACGCAGTTGGGCACGAAATGATGAAGCGGTATTCGCAATTAAACGCGCTATGGAAAATAATCCACATTTGCGCGTGACGCTTCCCAATTTCGTTGATGACAATTTATTCACATAATTTACTTAACTTTAAGAGAAAACCACGTACTACATTATGAAAGCACTAAGATTTTTACCCGTACTGCTGCTTTTTGTTTTCGCCTCCTGCTCTACCGTTCGCGTAGCCACGGATTATGATAAAAAAGCAAACTTCAATACCTACAATTCCTTCGCCTTCTTTAAGCCCGGAATAGACAAAGCCGAAATAAGCGACCTCGACAAAAAACGAATCCTTCGCGCCATAGAGGAAAATTTAGTGGCGAAAGGAATGAACAAATCAAATTCACCCGACCTTTTGGTGAGTATTTTTACAAAGGAACGCGAGCGGGTTGATGTTTACAACAACAGTTTCGGCTACGGCTGGGGCTGGAATCCTTGGTACTATGGCGGATACGGTAGCAATATTTCCCGCTCAACAGAGGGAACCTTGTTTATAGATTTAATAGACGCAAAGACCAACGATCTTGTTTGGCAAGGAATGGGAACGGCCGATCTCTATACGGGCGATATGGAACGAAAAGAGGAACGCATCCGCGAAATTGTTGCTAAAATTCTTGCTGAATACCCTCCGGGAGTTATGACAAAATAGCTTAAAATTTTCATAGATTATAGGTTACATGGCAGGCTGGCCCAAGCGATTTATTGTGTCTCGCCACTTTTTTCATATTAATAGAACAATTGCCGGCTAACAATTTTCTGAATCATTTTGACCAACTTCAAATCAAAATGTTTACGAACCGTCATAAATTAAAAAAAATGAAATTTTACAAATTAACATTGCTCACCATTCTCTTCAGTTTTGGGATGCAGGCACAACAATTGGTTACCGGAAAGGCTTCTTTAACCCGTGTGGGAAGCGGTATATATGAAATTGAAAAAGCAGACGGTACTTCAGAAAAAATAAATATCAGGCCCAATGAAGATCAACATGTACAGGGAAAGCTTTCCGTGCTTTTCAAGGATTGCCAGAAATTGCGTCAATCGGTTTTCGATTCAAAAATAGTAACAGAAGGAAAATTAGTACAAGTGGTTGAAGAATACAATCGTTGTAATTACAGCCCTTTTGAACCCACTGAAAAGGAAGCGAGACAGGCAGAAAAATATCAAGGCGATAAAATGAACATTTTTATTACGGTGGGTGCTGCCCTGAATGGCATCAGTTTTTTTGATTCCAATGATTTTGAGAATCTTTTTCAGGGACAGGCCGGAGTAGGAATTGCTGCCACTCCCGGATTTGTGGGCTCTTTGCAGGGCAATCTGTTTTTTACATTGGAATTGAATGGAACAATTTCCGGAGATAAGGATTTCAGCAATTCCCCTTTTGAAACGCATTTCAAAAAGTATAGCCAACGGGCGCAATTGGGTGTGGAATACCATTTCAATAAAAACGCATCTATCAAACCCCTTATAGGAATTGGTGCGGGACTCGCCCGCGATCATTATGATGGCTCATACCAAGGTTATAAATTGGACCAAAAGCAGGGAAGCGGTTATGTAATACCCAAAGCGGGGGTGCTATTTTCATTGGATGAAAAAAAGTCGCTGGGATTAATTGTAAGCTACATTCCGGAATATGAAAATGATCTTTCATTTGTAGCGAATGGTGAAGTTGTACCGCTAATTATAAATAATCGTTTTATAAACGCCGGTCTTTATTTTTACTTCTAAAAAAACGGTTAAATAAAATTAAAGTCCACTGTTGTGGACTTTTTTTTTTGGTAATTTTATTCTTAACAAATAAATGCTATCCAAAAAAATGAGACAAATTCTACTTCTATTTCTACTTACATTATCGATTAGCTGCAACAACAGCAATAAAAAGGCAGAGAATATAAAAAATGAAAAAGATACTCCCTCGGCCGTTATTTCCAAAAATGATAAGGATTCCCCAGACAAAGAGAAGCTGGTAATTCCCGGACAAAGTTTGGGAAAAATTACCCTCAACGAAGATGCAACTCCGCTGATTGACCGCTTGGGCCAGCCCGATTCGGGCGACGCCGCGATGGGAAAAGCTGTAATGGTGTGGGACGACTTTGAAGGAAATCTGCTAACATTATATACCACCCGCCAAATGGGCGTAGAGGAATTTAGCAGGATAAAGGCTATCCGCTCCCTTTCTTCGGAATATAAAACCGAGGATAACCTTGGCGTGAATACACCACTTTCTGAATTGAAAAGATATTACCGATTGGATTATGCAGGAAAATTTGCATTTGAAGGGAAACATTACATTCTTTATTCCACTCCCAAAGGAATAGCCTTTGAAGTGGGAATGAATCAAAAATGCCACGGAGTATTGATTTATCCAGTTTCCTCAAGTCCAGAAGAAACCTACTTGCCGATATATTCTGACTTCGATTTTAAAAAATAAACAAAATTTAAAGAATGAAACTTTCAAAATACAACAAACGTTCCTTGTACGGCGGGCTAATTGCCGCTATAATTACGGGGGCAGGAGTATTTCTATTGGGAAATATCTCCGGTTATGAAGCCAAAAAACTGATTACATCTTCCCTTCCCGGTATCAATATGCTCTGTAACACCATCGTGCTTGCTTCGGCAACCATTTTGGCCCTTTTGCTTACGCTTTTAGGGATAAGTTCCGGTTCAAAATCAAAACTAAAAAAAGGTCATTACACCCAAGTTATGGCCATCGCCAAACTGGACACCATATTGTTCGTGATTGCCATCATTTTATTTCAAGTTTTTAACATCCCCATTACCGAATCGGAAGAGCTGCCCACCGCCTGGTATTCCACTATTTATTGGGCGACCTTATTTCTATCATCACTACTTAGCGGCGGCATGGTTTCGGTAATATTAATGCTTTACAACACCGTAATTAATATGATAAAAATCGTGGGCTTGGGCGAAAAGGACCATCCATTAGTTTATCAGGAAGAAAAAAAAGAGGAAGTAAAAGAAACGGAAGAACATTAATAATTAAAAATTTCTAAAATCTTCTTCTTCACTTTTTCGGTAGAAGGAATCATCGTTTCTTCCAAAACAGAATTAAGTGGAATTGCAGGCATATTTTCTGAGCCAATAAGCATCACGGGCGCATCCAACTGCTGAAAACATTCCTCTTGAATCCTGCCCTGAAGCGCTCTGCTGAAACTATTTTCTGAAGGTTCTTCGGTCACGACCAAACATTTTCCGCACTTTTTCACACTTTTAAAAACGGTTTCATAATCCAAAGGATGAAGTGTTCGAAGATCTACAACTTCAATTTTATCCTGCATTCCAAGTTCCTCGGAAGCGTTCATCGCCCAATGAACACCCATTCCGTAAGTAATTATTGAAAGCGTTTCATCGTCCTCCTGTTTCCAGATTTCCTGCAAAACCCAAGCTTTTCCGAAAGGAAGAATATAATCTTCCGAAGGCATTAGCGAAGTTGCGCCTTTTGTGCCTTTTACTTTGCTCCAATACAAGCCTTTGTGTTCAAAAATCACCACCGGATTTGGATCATAATACGCAGCTTTCAGCAAACCTTTTAAATCGGCGCCATTGCTGGGATATGCGATTTTAAGTCCGCGAATATTCGTAACTACACTTTCCACGGAAGAGGAATGATACGGACCGCCGCTTCCGTAAGCACCAATCGGAACTCTCAAAACCATTGAAACCGGCCATTTCCCGTTTGAAAGATAACAGCTTCGTGAAACCTCGGTAAAAAGTTGATTCAGTCCCGGCCAAATATAATCGGCAAACTGAACCTCAACAATTGGTTTCAGTCCAACGGCACTCATTCCAACAGTACTTCCAACGATAAACGCCTCTTGAATTGGCGTATTAAAAACGCGATTGTCACCAAATTTCTGAGCCAAAGTCGCCGCTTCTCGAAACACGCCACCCAAACGTCCGCCCACATCTTGTCCGTAAAGCAGACATTCTTTGTGTTTCGCCATTAATTCTTCAATTGCGAAAAGGGCACAATCTACCATCACAACCTTTTCACCCCCTTTTGGGGAACGCTCACCAACTTTCTTCAGTAATCTCAGTAGGTGCAAAATCGTGTGTAAATAAATCTTCGGGTTTTGGATCTTCGGCCTTTAAAGCTTTGTCCAGCGCTTTTTCGATTTCGATTTTGATTTCTTTTTCGATTTCCGAAAGTTCTTTTTCCGAAAAACCATTATCAAGCAGCAATTTTTTCAACTTCGGATAGGGATCGCGACTTCTCGCTTCCTCTAAATCATCCCGATAAAATTCCATCCGAACGCCAGAAGTATGATGGTTCAATAATGGAACTTTGGCGTGAACCAGAAACGGTCTTCTTTCGTTTCTAATTTTTGAAATTACATCTTGAATGGTGTTGTAACTTTCCTCAAAATCGGTCCCATCGATTGAAATTGCCTCCAACCCGTGAAAACCTGCAGCATATTCAAATGCATTTTGCGCTCGAGTTTCTGCCGCATTTGCTGAAATATCCCAACCATTATCCTGCACCAAATATAAAATAGGCAGTTGTTTTAAAGCCGCCATTTGAAATGCTTCGGCAATTTCTCCTTCGGTAACGGATGCATCTCCCAAAGAACAAACAACAATCGGCAAATCCAATTCTGAATTCTTATTTCCGAATTCCGAATTCATCGATTCCTTGTACCAAAACCCCATCGCCGCACCAGTCGCAGGAATTGCTTGCATTCCAGTCGCGGAACTTTGATGCGGTATTTTTGGTTTGTCATCATCCTTCAAACTTGGATGCGAATAGTACGTTCTTCCGCCGGAAAACGGATCGTCCTTTTTCGCTAAAACCTGAAGCATCAATTCATAAGGTTTCATCCCGATGGATAGCAAAATGGAATCGTCTCGATAATACGGATACACATAATCCTGCGGCAAAAGCTGCATTCCCACTGCTGTCTGAATTACCTCATGCCCACGAGAAGTTGCATGTACGTATTTTGAAACAACTTTAAAATTTTCCTCATAAATCTCTGTCATTGCCTTTGCAGTTACTAGATTTTTGAATGCTTTTTTTAATATATCTTTTGAAATATTCACTTATTTATTATTGGTGAGGTCTCGACTGCGCTCGACCGGACATTTAAATTTTTCTTGTGGAATCAAATTTTTCCATATAATCAGCAATTCGGCGCAGGAATGATCCTGCCAAATACCCATCAACAATACGATGGTCGAAAGATAGTGACAAATACATCATTTGCCTGATTTCAATCGTATCACCTTCCTCCCGTTCCATTACTTCGGCGCGTTTTTTAATGATTCCCGTTGCTAAAATTGCGGCTTCTGGTTGGTTTATTATTGGCGTTCCCATCAAACTTCCGAAGGTTCCAACATTACTGATTGTAAAAGTACTTCCTTGGGTATCGTCGCCTTTCAGTTTATTATCGCGAGCTTTTCCAACGAATTCATTTGTTGTTTCAGCCAATTCTTTTAAATTCTTTTTATCGGCATTTTTAACAACGGGAACAATCAAATTTCCCGAAGGAAGTGCTGTGGCCATCCCAATATTTATTTCATCTTTTACAATGATATTTGTTCCATCGAGCGTGGAATTTATCATCGGAAAATCTTTGATTGCTTTTGCAACACATTCAATAAACAAAGGTGTGAACGTAAGTTTTTCATTGTATTTTTTCTGAAAAGCATCTTTGTTTTTGTTTCGCCAATTTACCATTTCGGTCAAATCAGTTTCCACGTAAGCGGTTACGTGTGGCGCAGTGCTCGCGCTGAAAACCATATGATCCGCAATCATTTGGCGCATGCGGTCCATTTCTACTATTTTGCCTTTTCCTTTATCAAATTTTAAATCTGGAATTTTAAAACCAGAAGGTTCAGCAACTGCTTGCGCAAACTGAAACGGACGACCATTTTGCAAATATTCTGAAACATCACTTTTTCGTAAACGCCCATCTTTTCCGGTTCCGGAAATTCGTGCAAGTTCTTCGTAAGAAATATGATTTTTTCGTGCAATAGAATCAACCAAAGGCGAAATGAAAACATTTTGATTTACTTTGAAGGAAGCAGGTTTTGTAACTTGGGTTTAATGGTAGCTTGGAGTTTTTCGGTAGTTTCGCTTTTTGAATCCGTTTTTTCTGAAGCCTTTCTTGAAGAGTTTTTCAGAAATTCCCTTTTCTCCAGAAAGTTCCAAAATGGCAATCACTTCCCCAACAGGAACAACATCTTTCGCCTTAAATTTATGCTCAAGCATTTTTCCGGAAGCTGGGCGCGGGAACTTCATTGTCCACTTTATCGGTTGCAACTTCCAGCAAAATATCGCCTTCTTCAAAAGAATCGCCTTCGTTTACCATCCAATTTATGATGGTTCCTTCGGTAATGCTTTCGCCCATTTTGGGCATTTTGAATTCTGTTTTCGTCATAATTGTCTTTATTCTTTTTTCTCTTTTCTGAATTCAGAAATGGTTTTATAAAAATCTTCCTGCGCTGGTCTATTTTTGGGAATTTCCCGCAATGGCTCAACCTCTCTTAAACTTTCATGGCAATCTTTCGGCAATTGTTGATATAATCGTGTTCCGGCAGTTTTCCACGCAATCATTTCATCTGAAATATCCTTTATCGCTTTTGCGGGATTGCCGACAATTAATTTTCGCTTCGGAAATTTCTCTTCCGCCTTTACAAAACTCATTGCGCCCACGATACATTCATCGCCAATTTCGGCGTCGTCCATTATCACACTATTCATCCCAATCAAACAATTTCTGCCCAAATTGGCGCCGTGAATTATTGCTCCGTGGCCCACGTGTGCGCTTTCTTTCAAAACAATACTTTTCCCTGGAAACATATGTACGGTACAGTTTTCCTGAACATTCACGCCATCCTCCAAAATAATCTCGCCCCAATCGCCGCGAATGGCAGCACCGGGGCCTATATAACAGTTTTTGCCAATAATCACATTGCCAGTAACGGCCGCCAATGGGTGGACGAAACTGCTTTCGTGGATTACGGGAATATGGCCTTTAAAGCTATAAATCATAAATTTTAAATGTAAAATGATAAATTAAAAAGTGGTTGAAAACTTTAAACTTTTACATTTTGCGGTTTATTATTTGAATTTTTTTAAAGTTTCTTTTGTAAAATCACTCAAAACCAATCTTCCTGAAATCACTGCTCTTTCAGCCAAAAGTTCATCCCAATCTTCCGTACCGCTCCAAAATACTTTTTTCATTTCCTTCATCGCTTCGGGATTGTAATTGCAAAGATTTTCAGCAAATTTTTGAACAGCTTCATCCAATGCCTCCACAGAATCAAAAACCTGATTGTACAAACCTTTTTGTCTCGCCCATTCCGCTTCGTAAAAGGAATTTGCATCAACGGCAATTTGGCTCATTCCACTTAAACCTAGCTTTCTTTCCACAGCTGGACCCACTACAAACGGGCCGATTCCAACATTCAATTCGCTTAATTTAATAGCTGCAAATTTTGTTGCCATACAAAAATCCGTTGCCGAAGCAAGCCCAACGCCGCCACCAACGGTTTTCCCCTGAATTCTTCCAATAATGAATTTTGGGCATTTACGCATTGCGTTTATCACATTTGCGAATCCACTGAAAAAAATCTTTCCTGTTTCGGCATCGTTGATGTTTATCAATTCATTAAAACTGGCGCCAGCGCAGAACGTTCTGTCGCCCCCGCTTTTCAGAATTATAACTTTTACATCTTCATTATTTCCTGCTTCAGTTATTGTTTTTGCAAGTTTTGCCAATAAATCTCCCGGCAGACTATTGTGCGCTGGATGGAAAAATTCGATGGTTGCAATGCTGTTGTTTATTTCTTGTTTTACGTATGGTTCGTTCATAAAAATTGATTCAAGAATCAAGAATCAAGAACCAAGACTTTTTTCGTCCTGGTTCTTGGCTCCTGGTTCAATTAGTCTAAAAGATTGAATTGCTCAAAATGATGATTTAGATGCTTTCTTTCCAGCAAATACCACTCGAATTTGTTCAATTCCCCAAACACAACATTTTTGGTTTTTGCATCTGGGTTTTGTTTGAAATATTTCAAATAATCTTCACGAGCCTCCAGCATTTTTGCTTTTGCAGTCTCAAAATCTGGATGCTTTGTTTCGTTTATTTTTGATTGTTTTGCCAACGGAAAATCGTATTCCTTTGGCATTTTTCTGTAATTATATAACGTAGAATGGGTTTCTTCCAAATACTTTTCAGGCGTTGCAATCTCAAAATCCTGAATTTCTCCCGAAGCAATTCTGTAGGTATATTCCAAATGTTCCAGCATATGCTGCGGACTCATTGTTCCCCATTTCGGTTTAGAATTTTCTGAAAGTTTGCTCAAATATTTCTGAATGGATTCCGAAGTCATTTCCGCAAAAACTGTTTGCTCTTTTTGAACCATTGTAAGAATAGTTGCAACTGCAAGCAGTTCTCCTTGTTTTTCTTCTTCCGAAGAACTTTCGTCAATATTCGCATCAAAAACCTCAACGTACCATTTTACGATTCCCGAAGGCAATTCGGTTCCTTTTTGTTCGCGGTCAATTTTTTGTTTACACGTCAAGCGCACATAAATAGTGTCGTTGTGATAAATTGGCCGAAGAAATCTGCATTCTTCCAAACCGTAATTCGCGGCAACCGGACCTTTATTTGGATAGACGAAAAGTCCTGCGGCTGCAGCAATTATGAAATATCCGTGTGCGGTTCGCTTTTCAAAAATACTACCGTCAAGCGAAGTAATATCAGTATGCGCATAAAAATGATCCCACGTAAGATTGGCGAAATTGATAATATCGGTATCCGTAATCGTGCGGTTATGCGTTTTGATGGACATTCCCGGCTTGATATCTTCCCAATGATAGGCAAACGGATGCTTTTCGGCTTCTTTGTAATCGGCTTTTGGCTGGTAAATTCCCGTGATTTCAGTCAACGTTGAAGGCGAACCTTGAATGGCGCAACGTTGCAAATAATGTTTTACGCCGCGAACACCACCCATTTCCTCGCCGCCACCAGCGCGACCTGGACCACCGTGAATCAAATTTGGTAATGGTGAACCGTGACCCGTGCTTTGCTTTGCACTTTCCCGATTTAATATTAAAATCCGCCCGTGATGGGTTGCCGCGGAAATGGTGTATTCTTTGGCAATTTTATCGTCATTTGTAATAATGGAACTCACCAAAGAACCTTTCCCCATTTTGGAAAGTTTAATCGCTTCTTCCAAATTTTTATACGGCATAATTGTGCTCACTGGCCCGAAAGCTTCGGTAATGTGCGCTGCTTCGTTTTGCAACGGATTGTCCTCGCGAAGCAAAATAGGTTTTAAGTAGGCGCCTTTTTTTGAATCGGCTCCAACAACTTCAAAGTCTTCAAAGTCGCCGTAAACTATTTTTGCAGTTTGAGTAATTTTTTGAATTTGTTCTTTTACTGAATTTCGCTGTGCATCATTAACCAATGCGCCCATTCTAACTTCTTTCAAACGCGGATCGCCAATTGTTACTTTTTCAAGTTGTTTTCCGAGGGCAATTTGAACATCTTCCACCAATTTTTCGGGAACAATAATTCTTCGGATTGCGGTACATTTTTGTCCGCATTTTACTATCATTTCATTTCGAACCTCTTTAATGAAAAGATCAAATTCCAGAGTTCCGGGAACGGCATCTTCGCCCAAAATAGAAGCGTTCAAACTATCGGCTTCCATTGTAAACGGCACCGATTCCTCAATCAATCGCGGATGTTTTTTCAGAATTTTTCCTGTGCTAGCGGAACCAGTGAACGTAACCACATCTTGCGATTCCACGGTATCGAGAATATTTTTTGCAGTACCTGAAATCAACTGTAAAGAACCTTCGGGCAAAATTCCTGAAGCGATAATTTCTTTCACAACCGCTTCCGCCAAATACGCAGTTTGTGGTGCGGGCAAAACTACGGCTGGCATTCCGGCCATCCAATTTACCGCACATTTTTCAAGCATTCCCCAAACGGGAAAATTGAAAGCATTTATATGAACCGCAACGCCTTCGCGCGGAACCATAATGTGGTGCGCCATAAATCGGCCACCGCGGGAAAGATCGATGGGGTCACCTTCCACGTGAAATGGTTGGTTTGGAAACAATTTCCGAAGGGAAGCATTCGCAAACAAGTTGCCGAAACCACCTTCAATATCAATCCAACTATCAATTTTTGTGGCGCCGGTTCGGTAACTTATTTCGTAGAATTGCTGTTTCTTTTTGGTAAGATACATCGCGAGTTTCTTCAGCATCAATCCGCGTTCCTGAAAAGTCATTTTCCGAAGCGTTTCGCCTTTATCGCGACCGTATTGAAGGATTTCGGGAATATCGAGCCCTTCGGTGGTTACGTTCGTAAAATGTTCACCGGTTACTGAATCGAGGATTGGGCTTCCTTCGCCTATGCCATCTGCCCAATTTCCTAATATGTAGTGTTGTGTTTTTTGCATCGCTGTATAAGTTTTTACAAAGGCGAGAAACTTTTAATATTTTAATAATTTTGATAAAGAGGAATGTATTTCATTAATGGTTTCTGCTCTTACTTCGCCTATTTTATTTTTAAATCGCTCATCTGAAAGCGTTCTGACTTGAAAAACTAAAACTTCAGACTCAGATTTTAATCCGTTTCCGCCATCAGGAAGAAGTATAGGGTTATTTTTAAAATTGTGGATTGAAGAGGTCAAAGGGCAGACAATTTTTAGTTTAGATTTACTGTTCATTGTATCGCCGCTTATAATAACTGCAGGTCGTACCCCCTCTTGTTCACTGCCTTTAATTGGGTCAAAATAGACTTTCCAAATCTCACCTTGCTTCATTACTTTTCGTATTCGTCAAGCATTTTAAACCAATCCTCCATGCCCTCTTCAGCTAAAGATTGCATATCAGGATCGTCTGCCATACGTTCAAAAGATTTTGCATATTGTGCCTTGTCCAATCTTTCCAAATAATATTCCAATGCTCTTTGAATTAATTTATTCTTGGGCACTTTGAGTTCTTGGGCCATTTTCGAAAGATTTTCAAGTAAATCTTCGGGCAATGATGATGTGAATGTTGCCATAACATATTTATAAAACGTAAATATATAACTTATTTATTTGAAAAAGAAAATTAGATATTCACATTTTCAATAATCGTTGCATATCCTTGTCCAACACCTACGCACATTGTAATCAATGCATATTTTTTCTTTTGAAGTTGAAGTTCCAACGCAGCAGAATAGGCTATTCGCGTTCCCGTAACTCCCAGAGGATGGCCAATCGCAATGGAACCGCCATTTGGATTAATTCTCGGGTCGTCATCCTTCAAACCCCATTCGCGGATGCAGGCTAATGCTTGCGATGCGAAGGCTTCGTTCAGCTCAATCACGTCCATATCTTCCAGTTTCAAACCTGCTTTTTTCAGCGCTTTATTTGAAGCTTCAACAGGTCCAATTCCCATAATTCTTGGCTCTACTCCTACAACTGCTGAACTTACTATTCGAGCGATTGGTTTTAAATTGTATTTTTTTACGGCATCTTCAGAAGCTATAATCGTTGCGGCGGCACCGTCATTCAATCCCGAGGAATTTCCGGCAGTTACGCTTCCATCTTTTTTGAAGGCTGGACGTAGTTTTGCCAAAACTTCTTTTGTTGTTTCGGGACGAATGAATTCATCATCTTTAAAAATAATTGAATCTTTTTTTCGCTGTGGAATTTCCACAGAAACAATTTCTTTTGCCAATCTGCCGTTTTCCTGCGCCTTTGCTGCTTTCATTTGTGAATGGTACGCAAACGCATCTTGATCTTCCCGATTGATGTTATGTTTATCAACCAAATTCTCAGCGGTATTACCCATTCCATCGGTTCCGTACATTTCAGCCATTTTTGGGTTAACGAAACGCCATCCAAAACTGGAATCGTACATTTTTGCATCGGTTCCAAAAGCCGAAGAAGGTTTTGCAACTACGTATGGTCCGCGCGTCATATTTTCAACGCCACCTGAAATGAACAAATCGCCGTCGCCAGCTTTTATCGCTCTGTTCGCGTGAATTATTGCTGAAAGTCCGCTGCTGCACAGTCGGTTGACTGTTTCGCCCGGAACGGTTACAGGTAAGCCTGCCAATAACGCTGCCATTCGCGCAACATTTCTATTGTCCTCGCCGGCTTGATTGGCGCAGCCGAGGATTACATCATCATAGGCTTCCTTTGGAATGTTTGGATTTCTTTTTACAATTTCAGCAATTACCAAGGCAGCCAAATCATCTGTTCTTATAGCGCTAAGGGTTCCTTGATAACTGCCTATTGGTGTTCTTATTCCGTCAATTATGTATGCGTTTTTCATTCTAAAATAAAATTTATTTTCAGGAGAACATTCCCCTAGCCCCCTTCAAAGGGGAAATAATTATGCTCAATTCAAAATTTCCGAAAAGGTATCTCCCTGCTTTATATCACCAGTATTATAACCCTTCATAAACCATCTCATTCGCTGTTCAGAGCTTCCGTGGGTGAAACTATCTGGATTCACACTCCCTTGCATTCTCTTTTGTATGGCATCATCTCCCACCGCTTTTGCCGCACTCATTGCTTCTTCAATATCCCCTTCTTCTAAATATTGCTTGTTATAATGTGCAAAAACGCCCGCATAAAAATCTGCCTGAAGCTCCAATGCTACAGAAAGTCGGTTGGCTTCACTCCTATTTTGTTGTTGTAATTTGGTTACTTTTTGAGAAGTACCAAGCAGCGTTTGCACGTGGTGACCTATTTCGTGGGCGGTTACATAGGCAATTGCAAAATCGCCACCTTTAGCACCGAAACGGTTTTTAAGTTCATCAAAAAACGCTAAATCCATATAGAGTTTGTGATCTGCCGGACAGTAAAATGGACCCGAAGCAGAGCTGGCATTTCCGCAGCCTGTACTTACAGCATCGGTAAACAAAACCATTGTTGGATCTTCATATTGACCTAAATTATTTTCCGCGAAAACTTGGCCCCAAACATTTTCAGTATCGGCCAAAATGGTAGCCATAAAATTCCCTGTTTCCTTTTCTTGGGCTGTAAGTTCTCGTTGTTCCGTTGGTTGCGAAGTTTGTCCGTTTCCCAATTGCTCAACAATTGGGGCTAGTTGCTGACCTGTTTCTCCTCCAAAAAAATTCAGGGCAAGCACAATTATCGTAACCACTATTCCACCGCCTGCGGCCATTTTGCCTTTGCTCATTCCACGTCGGTCATCGACGTTTCCGCTTTGTCTTCTGCCTTGCCATTTCATAATTTTATACTATTAATTGTTAGTTTTCTTTCCAATCTTTTGAAGTTCGATAGACTACTCCTTTAAACAAAGCTACCAATTCCTCGCCTCTTTTTACTTCTACAATATTAAAACCCAATTTATTGTTCACTTTTTCAATTACCGATTCTGCGGTTAAATAATCACCTTCATTCAAAGCTTCAATGTGGTTAATAGAAGTTTCAATGGAAACGGCGTATTTACCGTGCGTATTTGCGGCGAAGCCGAAAGCGGTATCCGCCAAACTGTAACTTATGCCGCCGTGGGCTTTATTCATACTGTTCAGCATTTCTTTGCGAATTGTCATTGCAACTTTACATTTTCCTTTTTCAACTTCCAATATTTCAATTCCTAACCAAGAACTAAAAGCATCTTGATCGAGCATTTTTAAAGGTATTTTTTCAGCTGCCATCATTTTAAAAGAAGATTTTATTTTCTCGATTCATCCTCCGAAGCAATGGCGAACAACGATAACGGTCTTCGTGATATTCGTTATAAAGCGCGTCCATTTTTTGAACGCACCAATCTATTCCCTTTTCATCTGCCAAAGCTAAAAGTCCTTTTGGGTAATTTACGCCTTTTGTCATTGCATTGTCAATATCTTCTGCGGAAGCGATGTTCCAAAAAAGTGCGTCGGCAGCTTCGTTTATCAGCATTATTAGAATTCTTTCAAAAATAGTTTCAGAAGAAATTTTATCTTCTGAATTTGTTCTCGACTGCGCTCGAACTGACATTTCTCCATTTTCGGAATAATCATAATATCCTTTTCCGCTTTTTCTTCCCAAATAACCGGCTTCGGCAAAACGCTTTTGGGTGAAGGACGGTTTGTAGCGCGGGTCGTAATAAAACGCCTCAAAAACGGTTTCGGTTACGGTGTAATTTACATCGTTTCCTATAAAATCCATCAATTCAAAAGGTCCCATTCTGAACCCTCCAATTTCTTTCATTGCGGAATCTATTTCTGCAAACGAGGCAATTCCCTCTTCATAAATGCGGAGCGCTTCTCCATAAAATGGACGCGCAACGCGGTTCACTATAAATCCGGGCGTGTCCTTTGCGACAGCAACGGTTTTTCCCCAATCTTTAATTGTTTTTACTGAAATATTTAAAGTTTTTTCTGAAGTTTGGATTGCTGGAATTACTTCAACCAATTTCATCAAAGGCGCCGGATTGAAAAAATGAATTCCGATGCAACGCTCCGGATTTTGAAGCGAAGAAGCGATTGACGCTATGGAAAGTGAAGATGTGTTTGAAGCTATAATGCAATCGTCACCCACAAATTTTTCAAGGGTTGAGAAGACATTTTTTTTGATTTCGAGATTTTCAACGATCGCTTCAATGGTTAAATCTGAATCCGCCAATTCTTTTAAGGAATTGACGTATTTTATATTATTTTGAATGCGTTCTTTTTCTTCTGAATCGATTTTTCCTTTTTCAACCAAACGGGCCATTATTTTCTCCAAATCGGATTTGGCTTTATTTAGAGCATCCTCATTTGTATCAAATAATTTTACTGAACATCCAGCGGTGGCGGCTACTTGTGCGATGCCGCTTCCCATTGTTCCTCCGCCGATTATTCCAACTTTTTTAATCATAAATTTTAAATGATAAATGCAAAAGTTAAAAGTATGTATTCAACAAACTTTTAGATTTTACATTTTGCGGTTTTACACTTTTACTTTTATTCCCCCTTAAACTCAGGTTTTCTTTTATTCACAAAAGCATCAACACCTTCGGCATAATCTTCGCTTTGGGCGGCTTCAATTTGAAGTTTGCTTTCCAAATTCAACTGTTCTTCCAAAGAATTTTTCATTGAATTATTCAGCAAACGCTTCGTTAATCCCAATGCTTTTGTGGGCATGTTTGCCATTGTATTTGCTATTCTATTTACTTCTTCTGAAAAATTTTCAGAAGAAATCACTTTATAAACCATTCCAAGTTTTTCGGCTTCTTCGGCAGAAACTTTATCGCCGAGCATCATTAAAGCCGATGATTTTTGAAAACCAATCAGTCGCGGTAAAAAAAAGGTTCCAGCACTGTCGGGAACCAATCCAATTTTACTGAAAGCTTGAATAAAGCTGGCATTTTCAGAAGCAATAACAACATCGCAAGCCAAAGCAATATTCGCTCCCGCACCTGCGGCAACACCATTAATTGCACCAATAATTGGTTTTTCAATATTTCGTATTCGGGTAATAATAGGGTTGTAATGTTCTTCCAATATTTTTTTGAAACCGGGGTTCAATTCGGGCGAAGTGACTTCCTTTAAATCCTGTCCTGCACAAAACGCTTTTCCGCTTCCAGTGATTACAATTGCTCTTACTTCAGGACTTTTTTCACAGGCATCCAATTCATTTTGAAGCAACAGCGCCATTTCTCTATTGAAACTATTGAAAACCTCCGGCCGGTTTAGGGTTAGGGTTGCTACTTTGTTTTCTATTTGGGTTGTTATGCTTTTCATTATTTATTTTAAACATTTAAAGTAATCAAACGGCTCTTGGCAATCATCGCATTTAAAGAGCGCCTTGCAGGCCGTGGAACCAAATTGACTGACCAAATGTGTATTTGTGCTGCCGCATTGCGGGCATTTTACCATTTTCTTTTCGCCGAGCAAAACATCTTTGTCGTGCGATTCCGAAAGCGGTCGCGCAATTCCGTATTCCTCCATTTTCCGAAGCCCTTCTTCGGAAATCCAATCGGTGGACCACGCGGGCGAAAGAATCAATTCCACTTCTGCTTTTTTTCCTATTTCTGAAAAGGCTTTTTTTAAATCATCGGCGATAACATCCATCGCTGGGCAACCGGAATAAGTTGGAGTGAGTTTTATGTGAACGGTTCCATCTTTTTCAATAGCTTCACGAATAACTCCCAAATCCAAAACAGAAAGTACAGGAATTTCCGGATCGCTAACTTTTTTAAGTACAGCAATTAAATGGGAGTCGATATTTGCGGTTTCGGTTAACAAAATTTTTCTTTCAATTTTAGAGATTCCCGCCTTCGAGGGAATTTATTACCAAGTCATATTAGGATAGGTGCGCTGCATATATTGCAAATCAGCCAATAAATAGCCCATATGTTCGCTGTGAATTCCTTCTTTTCCACCTTTGGTGAAATATTTATTTTCGGGAACGTTTAGCGTCGCCTCTTTCAAAATTTCTGAAACTTCTTCGTAATATTTTTCTTTAAATGCTGAAATATCTACTCCTATTCCTTCTTTTGCCATTTCTCTTTCAGCTTCTGTCATAAAGAAAAGCTCATCCGTAAAACGCCAAAGCGCATCGATTGCTTCTTGCATTTTTGCTTTACTTTCTTCAGTTCCGTCGCCCAATCTTTTTACCCAATCACTTGAAAAACGTTTGTGATAACTTACTTCTTTTATTCCCTTTTTTGCTATTGCAGCCAAGGTTTCATCGCGACTATTTTGCAATTTTTCCATCAACATCAAATGGTACACATCAAACAAAAATTGACGTGCGATTGTAAATCCAAAATGTGTATTTGGTTGTTCAACAAGCAAGCAATTTTTGTATTCCCTTTCAATTCTCAAGAAAGCGATATCATCTTCGGTTTTATCCTCGCCAGCTATTTTTGCTGCGTATTGATAATAGCTTCGGGTTTGGCCCAACAAATCCAAGGAAATATTGGTCAGCGCAATATCAGTTTCCAAACTTGGGCCGTGGCCGCAAAATTCACCCAATCGCTGTGCGAGAATCAATGAATTATCTGCAATTGTTAAAATATAATTATATAAACTTTGATTTTTCATTTCGATAATTTAATTGAAAATTGCTGATTAACGATTTTTGATTTTTGAAGTTTTATTACTTATAAATTCGGCAATCAACAATTTGCAATCGTTAATCATTTACATATGCTTCACCTCATCTGGCAAATCATAAAAAGTGGGATGGCGGTATACTTTGTCCTGAGCTGGTTCAAACATTTCACCATTATCAGCAGGATTTGAAGCGGTAATATTTTTGCTTTCCACCACCCAAATACTTACACCTTCGTTTCTACGCGTGTAAACATCGCGAGCATTTTCCATCGCCATTTCGGCATCGGCAGCGTGAAGGCTTCCGAAGTGACGGTGTTCCAATCCATTTTTACTGCGGACAAATATTTCCCAAAGGGGCCAGTTTTTTTTATCAGACATTAGAATTCAAATATTAGATGTTAGACTTAAGACCGCTTCGCTATAAGATTTAAGACATAGGACAAAATTTTAGTCCTACGTCATACGTCCTACAGTCATACGTCATTTTTCAACTTGCTTTTGCAATTTTTCTTTTTTCATTCTTTTCAGCGTGTGCCATTGCAGCATCACGCACCCATTCGCCATTTTCCCAAGCGTCAACACGGGCTTTCATTCGTTCTTTGTTGCATGGACCGTGGCCTTTTACAACTTGCCAAAATTCATCCCAATCAATTTCCCCAAAATCATAATGGCCGGTTTCCTCGTTCCATTTTAGATCTGGGTCGGGAATGGTTATTCCCAAGATATCTGCCTGTGGTGCAGTTTGGTCTATAAACTGCTGACGTAGTTCATCATTACTTTTGCGTTTCAGTTTCCATTTCATCGATTGCTCGGTGTGAATGGATTCAGCATCAGTTGGACCCAACATCATCAAACTTGGCCACCACCAACGGTTCAGCGCATCTTGCGCCATTGCTTTTTGCTCCTCGGTTCCGCGGCAAAGTGTTAGCATTATTTCGTATCCCTGGCGCTGGTGAAAACTTTCTTCCTTGCAAACACGCACCATTGCACGGGCATACGGACCAAAAGAAGTATTGCACAGCGGCACTTGATTTATAATCGCAGCGCCATCAACTAACCAACCGATTGCGCCCATATCGGCCCAAGTGATTGTTGGATAATTGAAAATTGAAGAATATTTCGCCTTTCCGGAGTGTAACTGTTCATAGAGCTCATCGCGGGAAATTCCCAGAGTTTCGCAGGCGGAATATAGATACAATCCATGACCGGCTTCATCCTGAACTTTTGCAAGAAGAGCAGCTTTTCTTCGTAAGGAAGGCGCACGTGTAATCCAATTTCCCTCGGGAAGCATCCCAACAATTTCAGAGTGTGCGTGCTGGCTCATCTGCCGAATATGTGTTTGGCGATATTTCTCCGGCATCCAATCTTTTGGTTCTATCTTCTCATCGCGGGCAATGCGGGCTTCGAAAATTTCCTCTAAATTTTTTATTTCTTTTTCGCTCATAATATCACTTTTTTTTAGACCTACAAGGTTTTGGAAACCTTGCAGGAAGATTTGTCAAACATCAAAATCTACTTTTACTTTTTCGGAAGTGGGTACGGCTTGGCAACTTAAAACATAATTTTGGGCCACTTCCTTTTCTTCTAGGGCATAATTTATTTTCATTTCTACGCTGCCTTCTAAAATTTGACACTTGCAAGTGCTACAAACTCCGCCCTTACAAGCGAAAGGTAAATCTGCACCCGCAGCCAAAGCCGCATCGAGAATATTGTCAAAATCTTTTGTCATTGTGAATTGGAATTCTTTCCCTCCATCCACAATCGTTACCTCAACCCCTTCAACATTTTGTTGAGCTAGGCGTTCGGCGCGTTTTTTATCTTCTTCGGTCAACCCAGTTACGAACAATTCAAAATGAATCAATTCCTTTGGCAGACCAGCTTTTACGAGAGAATTGCTCACAAAATTTATCATTTCTTCGGGGCCGCACAAAAACACTTCGCTAGTGTCCGGGATATCGATGAAATTCTTTGTGAGAATTTCCATTTTTTCCTCATCAAAACGACCGTTCAACAGTTCAATATCGCGACGTTCCTTCGTTAGAAAATAATAGATTTCAAGTCTTCCGAAATACTCGTTCCGAAGCTGTTCCAAAGCTTCTTTAAAGATAATGGATTTCGCCGTCCTATTCACATAAAACAGTTTGCAAGTCGCATTCGGCTCCAATGCTAAATGGGTTTTAATCATTGAAAGCACAGGTGTAATTCCGCTTCCGGCAGCAAAAAACAAGTAATTTTTGGCTTTTTCAGGCTGCACATCAACCCCGAACATACCGCTTGGCTCCATAATTTCCAGCGTATCACCAGTTTTCAAACTTGAATTTACATAGGAGGAAAAAGCGCCACCGGGAATCAATTTCACTGCAACCTTCCATTCACTATCCACCGGACTGGAGCACAAACTGTAGGAACGGCGGGTGTCCTCGCCATTTATATCGGCTTTTAATGTTAAATGTTGACCTTGACGGAAATTGAAATCTTCTTTCAATTCTTCGGGAACGTCAAAGGTAATTACCGAACAATCGTCGGTTTCTTTATAAACGTCCTTTACTTTTATTTTATGGAATTTTGCCACTTGATTTTTGTCGGTTTTGATCCACAAAACTAACGCTTGTTAGTTGAAATTGCAAATCAGTGATATTTTTTGCCCTATCCTCATTAAACAATACCTTTTATTAAAACCGAAACCATATCTTTCCTCAAAATATTTACATCAACTTTACCGCGTTTTTGTTGCCATAAATAAAGTGTTCGCAATGTGGAAAGTATTGAAAACAGGATAACTTCCGGATGATATTGTTTTATTTCGCCATTGGTGATTCCTTCCTTAATTATCGTTCTGAAATTTTCTTCATAATCATCCCGCATTTTTACAAAAGCCTCTAAATTCTCGCCTTCCAAATGCATCCAATCATTGTTGAGGGATGCAAAAGCTTCGGAATGATTCACCGTAATATCAATGTGCATTTCTATTATTTTTTCAATCTTGGCCACGGCTGAAATTTCTTCGGAAACAACCTCTTTCATCCCTTGCGTGAATTCTTTGGCAACTTCCAAAATGATTGCGGAAAGAATTTCCTGCTTACCGTTTATGTGATTGTAAAGACTGGAAGCCTTTATATTCAATACCTTGGCGATATCGCGCATAGTTACCGCCCGGTATCCTTTTTCGTTGAAAAGCCGCGAAGCTTTTCGGATTATCTCATCTTTACGGGAAACTGTTTTCATTGATTGCAAGATAGCGATTCCACTAAAAAAATTATTTGCGGGAAAGCCGTAATTTTACACTTCAAAAAAAGAAACTATGGGATTGTTCGATTTTTTATTGGGAAACAAAACGCGTAAAATAGAGGATTTTAAAAGCCGCGGTGCTGTAATCGTTGATGTGCGAAGCAAGGGCGAATATGAAAGTGGAGCCATTCCGGGTTCCAAAAACATTCCGCTTCAAAATATTTCCTCAAAAATGGCAGAAATAAAAAAATGGAACAAACCTGTTATTACTTGTTGCGCCAGCGGAATGCGTAGCGCCAGTGCGGCAGGAATTCTAAAAAGCAATGGTGTGGAGGCTATGAACGGCGGGGGTTGGTATAATTTGAGCAAGAAACTTTAGTCCCAAGTGGCCCTGCCAAGGAGAGGGATAAATACTTTAAATATTTAATTGATTGAATTTCAGTTTTTTGTAGCTTTATGAGGCTAATTCAAAAAATGAAATTATGTACCAATATAAAGCAAAAGTTATCTCCGTTTATGATGGCGATACTATTACCGCCATGGTCGATTTGGGTTTTTACCATTTTCAACAAATGAAATTTCGCCTTTACGGAATAGACACTCCCGAGTTGCGCGGCGAAGATCGGGAAAAGGGACTGGCGGTGCGCGATATTGTGCGCGAAATGATTCTCGACAAGGAAGTGACCATAAATTCCTATAAGGATAAGCAGGAAAAATACGGCAGATATTTGGCGAATATAGTCATTGACGGTCTCGATTTAAACCAGTGGCTGGTGCAAAATGGGCACGCCAAGCCGTATATGTTATAGTTTTAAATTTTGGAAATCGCTCTCACTTTGCACCACCTTGGCATTGTATTTAAGCGTCCAGCCCATGGAATTGGTTAGAATGTATATTTTCTGAAGTTCGCTAATCAAACGGTTTTCGGCGTTTGTAACCAATTCGGAGTTTTTTATATCTTCCCGAAATTCCTTCGTTATTGAATTCTTTATTTTGTTAAAATCCTCAGCCGCAAATTGGTTGAAATGTTGCTCCCTAATATCGTAATATGAAATATCAGGATTGAGGGAAAGTTCGGGTTCGGGAATATTTGTAATGTTTACAATCTTATTTTCTTCGTCTATTTCGGTTTCAATTTTTCTTAAATCGTAAGCCACATTTGCCTTTACGTTAGCAATAATTAGGACACTTTTTTTGGAAGGCACCAGACCGAGAAAAACGTCTTTATTGGATTTGTACGTGTAAACCTTTGCGTACCGGCCCTCGGTTACGATAAGTTTGCCCACATTTTTGATTTCTTTTTGAATCAGTGCCGAACTGGCCTCCAACTGCTCGCGGTTATCCTTTTGGTTTTCGCAATAACGCAGGCCAAAAACGATAACAAAGGCAATTACAATTCCGAGGAAGATGTTACGCATACTGAAAAATTTTCAGTGAAAGATATAAAATTTGAAATGAGTTCGTAGTCGCCGTACCCAGTTTAACTGAAAATTAAATATTACAAATCGTATTTAATTACAAACATGACAATCCTCGGCATCACGAAATATTGCGAGGTTGAAGTTGTATTGAACTCTTGGTTGAAACTATCGTTATTTATGGATTCCGTGTCCAAAATATTGGTGGCCTGTACCGAAAATTCCCACGGACTTTCGCCGCGCTGGTAGTATAAATTTGCGTTTAAAAAGGAATAACTGTTTTCAACCGTTTTTTCGTCATTTGTGTATTTATAATAATCCCATTCGGCAAAAAGATTGAAATCCTTCAAAAACCGAATATTCACATTCGCGTAGGGACGGTTGGTGAAGAAAGTTTGCACGGAGCCCCCATTGTCGTAATCATTTTTGATGAAACGATAGCCCACTTCAAAATTGGGAAAACTCTTGAAATTGCTTAAAACACTGGCATTATAATTCTGGGTAAAACTTTCGCTTGTTCTTATTTCTTCATTTATAATGTTGTTGGTCTTGCTCAAAAATACCGCGGCATCCAACTTAAACTGAACTTTTTTCACCGTTTTGCTAAACCTGCCCACCGCCGAAAAAGTTTCATCGGGAAAGTTGCTGTCAAAATTTATCGGGCTGCTCACTTGGCTTATTCCTTGTAAAGTGGTGTTCATTTTTATGGCATCAATTCTTCTCGTATAACTTAAATTACCGCCAATATTGGTATAATTGAAAAGATTGAAACTGAAATAGGTAAGATTATAACTGTGCGAGAGTGAATTTTCCAACTCTCGATTTCCTCGAAAAAGACGGTTGTAATTATTGAAAACATAAGCTTCGGCATAATCGTTAACATCGCTGTATTCCGAGGTAATTGAATAATTGAAACGCAGGTTTTCACTTTTCTTCAATTCCAAAATTACGTTTACGTCCGGCAAGACCATCCAATCATTTTGGGTTGCGGTGGTTCCCAATTGTTCATTTTTCAAATTGTAATTATGAAGCGTCGCGCCCGGCGTAAAAATGAATTTCCCACTTTTCAATTTATAGTGAAGTCCGAAAAAAGCATCCGTAAAACTATAGGAAACATCATTGTTGTATTCACTTTCGGTGAACTCATTTCGATTCCCATTATCCAAAATCTGAAATATCCCGGAATTGAATTTCTGATCGCTGTAAGTGGCGCCGAGGGTAAAATTAAGATTGCTCAAATTATTTAAAACATAGTAATAATCAACCTTCCCATCAATTTTATTGCTTTTAACCATTTTATTTTGGTTGATGTTATACCGCTCTGATTGCTGCAGCGGGTCAAAAGTATCGGCATCGCTATTAAAGGGATCAAGTGGATTAATCTGCGTGAAAACCCCGCGGAATGGAATAGAATCCTGCACAGCTTGGTAAAATGGATCTTCATTTTGATATAAATGTTGTATTTCGGCGGCAAAAATATTTTTGTCATTTAAAGTGAAATACGCATTCGCGTTTTGGTTGATGGAAAAAGGCGTGTTTTCCTTTACCTCTGAAATATCATTTTGGTTACCGCCAACTACCGAAATTGTGGAATCATCTTCCGTCTGCTTTGAAGTTTTAATTAAAGCATCATAATCGAGCTGAAAATTTGTGCTCGGTTTATAGGTGCTGCTCAGCTTCACCATCGCAAGTTTGTTTCTTTGGTCGTTTTCAACGCTTGTGTTTTCGGTAATTCCATCATCAATATATTGACGAATGCTATTGCTGACGATGTTTGTTTGATTATCGCTTAAAATCCCGAAACCACTAATATCCAGTTTATCATTTACGGCATAGCTAAAATTTCCTGCTACGAATTTTGCGTCAATATTTTTGGCGCGGTCATTTTGTGAAACAGCAAATCCGAGGTCACTGTCACTGATATTAAAATTGGTTCCGCCGCCGCGGTTAAAATTTTTAAATCCGCCGGTAAAGTTGAAATAATCCCGAAACGTAAAAGGCACTTCGCCAATATTATTAAAATCGGTAATTAAATTAATGCTATATTTTGGGCTGTAATAAAAAAGTTTCGGATGCACCAAATACCTGCCATTTTCTTCGCCATATTCATCTGCCAAACCAGCACCGGCCGTAACTTCCCCAAACCAGAAGTTCTTTTTGCCTTCCTTTAATTTTATATTTATCGCAACATTATCGCGGTCATTTCCGAGGCCTCGCATTTGGTCCACTTCGTTGTAATTTCTTAAAACTTCAACTTTATCGACAGCATCTGCGGGAATATTTTTTGTGGCAAGTTTGCTGTCGCCATCAAAAAAATCCTTGCCTTCCACCATTACTTTTTGAACGGTTTTGCCTTCCACCTGTATTTCGCCATCGTCGTTCACCTCAACGCCGGGGAGCTTTTTCATTACATCGCCCAGTTTTCGTTCGTCGCCATTTGTAAAACTATCGGCGTTGTAAACAATGGTATCGCCTTTTATGGTTACTGGCATTTCGTAAACAATTTCCACATCATCCAATTGATTTTCCTGTGGATTCAATACGAAATTTATATCCATATTTTCAGCATTGGCAGGAACATTTACGGTCTGTTCCTTACTTTCATAACCGAGAAAACTTGCACGTAAAATGTAAATATTTCCTTTGGGAAGATCCAATTGATATCTGCCTTGGTAGTTTGTAATCCCGTAGGATTCGGTTTCATTTGAAGATTTTATGGCAGCAATAACATTGGCAAATTCCAAAGGATTGCCGATGCTGTCCTTTATTGTCCCCTTCACTTTTATGCTTTGCGCGGAAAGGGAAAAACAGGAAAAAAATAAAACTAACCAACTTAATTTTTGCATAGAGGTAAAAAGGTCTCGACTGCGCTCGACCGGACAATTGTCTCCTCGAGCGCAGTGGAGAGGTTATAATATTAAAGGATTATCCACCAAAACCACCGCCACGTCTTCCGCCGCCGTTTCTAAAATTCTCACGAAGTTCGTCCGTTTTCTCCTTTACGATTTTTACGTACTCGGCACGGGTAACTTCCTTTCCTTTTGTTGGTGGTTCAATTTTTTCAGCATCTTTTGGATTCATCACAATTTTTGAACAGAGAAGTGTCGTTCTATAAGCGGTTAACTCTAAAATAAGTCCCGGTAATCCGGCATATTCGCCCGGACCATTGCTCACCGGTATTTGCGGCGTGAACCAAGCAGTAACCTCAATTTCCTCTGGAATTTCAATCATATCCATTGGATCCTGGGGTTGAGTTGAATCTTTTTTTACTTCAGCATTATCCTTTTCATCCTTCTTTTTTGGACGCGCCATGCTGAAATCATTCGGATCAATTTTCTTCATAGCCGTAGCCTTAAAGGCTATGTATTGCCCAATTTGTTTAGATTCCTTTGTAATTTGCCAATCCAATTTTTCAATGGAATCGGTTACCAAAAACTGTTTTCCAAAAAACTCATTTTCCTCTACAACTCTTCCCGTTTTTAGGTTTTTGTACTGTGCGCCGGGAGTATAGCTGCTCATCATCATTTTAAAACCCGGATTTATGGGACCAGCATCCAGTTTTTCCTCTTCTTTATAAATGGATTCCTCTTTATTGAAAGTTAGAATATAGGTTTTCTCCAATGCGCTTTTCATCATTTGGGCGACTGCTTTTTTCATCTCGTCACTCATTTCACGACCACCCCCAAAGGCATCCATATCTACCGTGGTTTTAGATTCGTAATAAGCTTGGCCACTAATATTTTGGGCA
The DNA here is from genome assembly GCA_963839235.1 of uncultured Flavobacteriaceae bacterium. GTDB lineage: Bacteria > Bacteroidota > Bacteroidia > Flavobacteriales > Flavobacteriaceae > Aequorivita. The sequence continues at coordinate 68,117 of CAWITX010000007.1, forward strand.
TTTATCGTGAAGGAAAAAAGAAGAATAAGAATGGAAATATATTTTTTCATAAAATTTTATTGATGTTTAAAGTCAGGTTTCAGAATTTTTGACCCGAGCGTTTAAAAATAGTTTAATTTGATTAAACAAATGGCATATTTTACAACTTAGACGAAGTCTATTAAAATCTGTTACCAAATTTTTCGTTTCATAAAACCTTCATTTTGTAAATTGCCCTATGAAAAAGTTATCTTTCCTACTATTTTTTTGTTTTCAGCTCGGCATCGCGCAAAACATTACTTTCATTGAAAAAGTTCCCTTTTCAGCAGACCGGTTTATAGGGGTTGACAACTATAAAAATGTTTATTTCATAAAAAATCGCGCAATCAACAAACAGGGGCCGGATGGTGTTTTCAATTTTAACGACTTGCAATTGGGGCGCGTCACTTCGGTAGATATTATTAATCCGTTGAAAATAATTGCGTTTTTTCAGGATACAAATACAGTGGTGTTTTTGGACAATAAATTGAACGAGATTGATCGCATAAATTTCAATAATCTGCCTGAATTTTTAAATGTGAGTACGGCGACCAATGCCGGCAACAATAGCCTATGGCTTTTTAATGTGGATACGCAGCAATTGGAACTCTATAATTACGGCTCAAAAATACAGACTGTGGTTTCGCAACCTTTTCCCGGGAAATTAATTTCGCAGGCAAGTAATTTTAATTACTGTTTTACATTAACAGAAAAAAAACTGCGCGCCTTCAATATTTACGGAAGTATGTTGAATGAGGTACCTTCGGAAGGATTCGAAAAGATTGTTCAACAGAATGAAAATTTAATTGCCTTAAAGGAAAATTCACTTTACTACATCCCCGATTTTCCAAGGCACAATGATGAAATTGACCATTCAATAACCAAGCTGAAATTGCCCGAAATAACAATCAAAGACTTGCAGCTTACCAATGATTTCCTGTATATTTATGACGGCAAAAATTTGCACACTTTTACACTAACCATCCCAAAGAAATAAGACGTATGCACGTTGCGATTGCAGGAAACATAGGTTCCGGAAAAACCACCCTTACCCGTTTATTGGCAAAACATTACAAGTGGCAAGCCCATTATGAAGATGTGGAGGACAACCCATATCTGGACGATTTTTACAACCAAATGGAGCGCTGGTCCTTCAATCTGCAGATCTATTTTTTGAACAGCCGTTTTAGACAGATTCTTGAAATTAGGGAGAAAAAGAAAAATGTAATCCAAGATCGAACCATTTACGAAGATGCCTACATTTTTGCCCCCAACCTGCACGCTATGGGATTAATGACCAACCGCGATTACGAAAATTACAGGTCACTTTTCGATTTAATGATGAGCGTTACCGAGGGTCCAGATTTGCTCATTTATTTGCGAAGCAGTATTCCGAATCTCGTGGACCAAATTCACAAACGCGGCCGCGAATATGAAAATTCCATAAGCATTGACTACCTAAGTCGCCTTAACGAACGATACGAGGCGTGGATCCACGGATACGATAAAGGAAACCTAATTATTTTTGATGTGGACAACATTAATTTTGTTGACGATCCCGAACATTTGGGGCAGGTAATCAATAAGATCGATGCGGAGCTGCACGGGCTATTTTAACCAGCACCGCCCAAAGAACCAAAAAACCTTAACGTTTCCCTTACAAGGTTTGAACATTAAAACTATTATTTTGCCATCACCTTATGGCATCACTCTACAACAACAAATTTTTTCACCGCGATCTTTCCTGGCTACGCTTCAACCATCGGGTGTTGCAGGAAGCGAAAGATGAACGCAACCCACTTTACGAGCGAATTAAATTTCTCGCAATTTTTTCCTCAAATCTCGATGAGTTCTTCCGGGTACGGGTATCTGATATTCGGCAAATAAAAAAGATCGAAAAACCCCTGCGGAAAAAATTGATCACCAAGCCCAATAAAGTTTTAAAGGAAATAAAGAAACAGGTTGATATTCAGCAGGATGAATTCGGGAAAATTTTCAATGACGAAATAATCCCGCAATTGGCTTCGGAAAATATTCATCTTATCCGCCACGAGGATTTTTCAGCAGCACAAAAGGAAATTTCAAAAACTTTTTACGAGCAAAGTTTGAAGCAGCTCACGGATGTTGTATGCAATTCCTGTTCGGGAGAAGATAAGGTTTTTGTGAAAAATGAGTGTCTTTACCTCGCCGCACAAATTTCAAAAGATGAATTTGTAATGGTGGAAATTCCCGAAACGGAACCGCGTTTTTTTGTATTTCCGTCTGAAAATGAAACTTTTTATATCACATTTATCGACGATATTTTAAAACATAATCTCTCGGAGGAATTTTCGGAAAAAGGAGAAATAATCTTCCATTCCGTAAAAATTTCACGCGATGCGGAATTATATATCGAAGATGAATTTTCGGGCAACCTAATGGAAAAAATCAAGGCCGCGCTCCCAAAACGCGATACGGGGCAGGCGACACGCGTATTGATAGACCCTGAAATGCCGCAGGATTTTCGGGAAATTTTGAAACGCGCTTTGGACGTAAATCATACCGATGTGGTGTTGGGTGGCCGCTATCACAATTTCAGGGATTTTATGGATTTTCCAAACCCTTCGGAAAAAAATCTTTCCAACGAAAAATTTCCCCCATTACCCCATCCTGTTTTACAACATTGTGATTCCATTTTTGCCGAAATTGATAAAAAGGACCAACTTTTACATTTCCCCTATCAAAGTTTTGATCCTGTGATAAAATTAATGCAGGAGGCGGCCCGCGATCCAAAAGTAACAACCATTAAAATCACCATTTATCGTGCGGCCGATGATTCGCCATTAAATGACGCTATCGCCCTTGCCGCGAAAAACGGCAAGGACGTAACGGTTTTTATAGAAGTAAAAGCGCGTTTTGATGAGCACAACAATTTAGAGTGGGGCGCTATTTTCAGAAAAAATGGGGCACGGGTTATTTATAGCTATCCCGATATAAAAGTGCACTCCAAAATCCTTTATATTGAAAGAGAAGTTGACGACGAAATAAAGCGTTACGCCTATATAGCCACAGGAAATTTTAATGAGAACACCGCAAAGGTATATACGGATTTTGGGTTAATGACTGCGCAGAAAAAAATTACCAAGGATCTAAAGAAAGTTTTTATGATTCTGGAGCGAGATATGATTGTGCCCAAAACCAAACAACTATTGGTTTCGCCATTTACTACCCGGCTAAAATTCACTGAAATGGTAGAACGTGAAATTGAATTGGTCAACAACGGAAAGGAAGGGCTAATCATTTTAAAGATGAACAGTCTGGAAGACCCGGGGATGATAAAGGAATTGTACAAGGCAAGCAATGCCGGCGTAAAAGTTAGGTTACTCATAAGGGGAATCTGTTCCTTGGTGCCGGGAATAGGAGGCCAGAGCAAAAATATTCTTATAACAAGTATTGTGGATCGATTTCTGGAGCACGGACGAGTATATATTTTCGGAAACGATGGCGATGAAAAAATATTCATTGGTTCCGCCGATTGGATGAAGCGCAACCTCAACCATCGTATTGAAGTGGTTGCACCTATTTTGGACGAAAATCATAAAAAGATAATTCGCGACCTAATAAATATTGAATTGGCGGATAACATAAAAGCCCGGATTATTGACGCCGAACAGAAAAACGAGTACGTAAAAAATTCAGCTAAACCTCTGCGATCGCAGGTAGCAACCTACGCGTATTTTAAAAATCTTACTGAATAAATCCGTTGTCACGGGCGTGCGCTATTGCGGCTTCGCTATCTTCCACCAAAAGCACCGGCACGGTTTCATAATTTTTAAAAAGCCCTTTTACGCGAATCATTCGTTGTTTATGGTTTACACTTCGCATATAAATTGCGAGAATCCGCTCGGGATGTGCCTCTGCAATTTCAATATAAATATCCGGGTCGTGCTCGCCGCTGTCACCGATTAAAATAAAAGGTAGCTGCGGATACGTTTTCAAAATATTGATGATTTCCTTTTGTTTTTGCGGCTTTTCAATCCCTAGAGTAATTGCGATAGGTTTTTTGGAAAATGGATTAACGAAATCGCGCAACAAAATTGCACCTTTTGGAAAATGGTTTTTCTGAAGAAAAAATTCCAAATACCTGTAAAGATTCCACGGTCCGTGGCTCACATAAAAAATTGGGTTGCAATCGCTGCCTGATTTTCCGTTTTTCAGTCTTTCATAAAAATCCGCCGCGCCTTCCAAGGGAATTCTTTTTTCGGAACGCTTGAAAATAGTGTTTTTTACAACCTGCCATTTAAATCGGGAAGTTAAACCGGTATGCATAATAGTATCGTCCACATCACTGATTACACCAAACCAGGCATTTTCTGAAGGAATAAAAACTTCTCCTTCAAAACGGTTTTCATTTTGAATTTTTCTTCCGGGGAACTTTTCCGAAAAGGAAATTACATAATGTAAACAACCGTTTTCATCAATTAATGAAGACAGATTTTCAATGGTTTCATCAATTAAAAAATAACCTTGGTCATCGGTTTTTGTGTTTATTTTTCTTCCGTCCGAAAGCGATAAAACAAGCGAAGTGTTTTTAATGAGATCGGTCCCAAATCTTTTGTAGGTATTCCAAATAAGATTGAAAAAACCTTTTTTTGAAAGATCTATATTTTCATCCTCCAGCGCGCGACCTTTTACGTACAAATGATTTGACGTTCCGTAGCTTCGGAAAGTAATGATTTGAAGTGGGTCTTTTTTGAAAATAGCCATTTTTAGAAATGCCAATTTTCTGGCCAGAGCCAGATTAACAGTAAACCTACGGCGGCCGAAAAAGCAAATGCCGTACCCAACCATTTTGACAAAGGGCGATTTCCGAGCAATAATGCAACAATTACTTTAAAGACCATGTTGGAAATTACCGCAGTCATAATAAGGCGCCACCCAAGGGACACTTCCACACCTCCTTTGATGAGCTGAGAAAGTGAAAGTGTAATGGCATCCTTGTTCGCCAAACCGCCGATTATGGAAATAATGTAGAGTCCGCTATCGCCGAACTGCTCTTTTGTGAACGCCACCGCGAGCAGAATTAACCCATACAGCAAGCCAAAAACCAATGCACTTTTAAATTGCGCCGGATTTCTTGGTTCGGGCATATCATTCATCCTTGTTGCTTTTGTGTACCCTAAAAAATAGCCCCACTGAAAAAAGAACCATAAATAAAAACAGCACGATAAAAGGAAGGATTATCTGTGGTAATTTTTCGGGAATTACAACCCCGATTTCGATAAGTACACGGATTATTGATACTGTTCCTGCAACTAATATTACAAAGGCTGAAATTTTTCCCGCTGCCTTACTGCCTTTCGATTTTCGGGCGTAGCTTACCGTTGTTGCGGTGCTGCTAATAATTCCTCCCAAAATCCCGTTGGAAATCATTCCCACTTTCTTCCCCAACCATTTATAAATGAAATATCCCAAGATGCTGATACCCACAATTAGCGTTATCATTAGCCAAATATTACGAGGGTTGAGCACATCCAACGGACCATAGGTTTTATCGGGAAGTATAGGCAGAATAACCAATGAAATACCTGCAAAAGTCATAATGGCCGCGAGATCCTTCTCCTTTAGCGTATCAATAAAATTGTGAAGCTTTTCCTTTATATATAATAAGAATGGCCAAAGGATCCGCCACATTACAACGGCAATAAACTGATTCGCCCAAAACCAGATATGCGCCAATTGCGAACATTAGCAGAACAGCAACCTCAGTAGTCTGGCCCACATTGGTTTCTCCTGTTTTTTTAGTTTAATGACGTTGGCGGTAATCAATCAACGCGGTAACGGCAAGCCCGAAAACAGGAAGAATAAAAGGGTTATTGAAATCGCGGGTAATAAATCCAGCAACTGCACCCAAAATGGCAATGAGGGTAAATGTACGTACGCCCGCCATTTCGTGGTCGCTTTTTTCGCGTTGCAACCCCACTAAAAGATCCGAGCCCAAAGGCGATGCCTAACGTAATTAAATCAGGGTAATCTATCATAGCAAATTCTAAGATAATGAAAATTAAAACAAAAAACCCTGCCATTGGCAGGGTCTTTAACATGTATTAAGAACTTCTATTCTTTATCCTTTACTTTTATTTTCATTCCATCTACATCCTTCAACTGGCTTCTTACTTCTTCCTCAGTGCCTGTAAAAGTTTTGGTTTCGCTGGTTTTAACGCCATCAACCGTTTTTGTGATGGTAACATTCGCCGTTACTTGATCGTTGTTGTCGTTTTTCAACATTTCAACCATGGTTTCGGTTTTGTCGCTTAAATTTTCACCTTCTCCAATGGTACTTCCGGTTTCAATATACTGAACCTGTTTTTCAGTCAAGATTATTTTATTTCCTTCAGCATCCATATAATAGCTCATTTCTGAAGTCGCATCTTTTGGTGGAACATTTACATCGCCGTGATTTCCTAAGATTGGAGCTATAACCAGACCCACCAAGCAGGTAAGTTTAATCAAGATATTCATAGAAGGTCCCGAAGTATCCTTAAACGGGTCACCAACGGTATCACCGGTTACGGCTGCTTTGTGGGCGTCGCTTCCTTTATAGGTCATTTCGCCGTTGATCATTACACCGGCTTCAAAAGATTTCTTTGCATTATCCCAAGCGCCACCGGCATTGTTTTGGAAAATAGCCCACATAACACCACTCACACAAACTCCGGCCATATAACCACCTAGTGGCTCTGCACCGAAAATAAGACCGATAATTATAGGAGTAATAATTGTAAGCAAGCCTGGAAGTATCATTTCCTTCAAAGCAGCTTTAGTTGAAATATCTACACATTTCGCGTATTCCGGCGTACCGGTTCCTTCCATAATTCCTGGAATTTCACGGAACTGTCGGCGCACTTCCTGCACCATTTCCATAGCAGCCTTTCCAACAGATTTCATTGCCATTGCTGAAAAAACTACTGGAATCATCCCACCAACGAACAACATTGCAAGCACGTCTGCACGGAAAATATTTATACCATCAATACCTGTAAAAGTCACATAAGCCGCGAAAAGAGCCAAAGCCGTTAAAGCCGCCGAAGCGATCGCAAAACCTTTACCTACTGCGGCAGTAGTATTACCAACAGAATCCAAAACATCGGTACGTTCACGAACGTGAGGTTCAAGCTCGCTCATTTCCGCAACACCTCCGGCGTTATCGGCGATTGGACCAAATGCATCGATTGCAAGTTGCATAGCTGTAGTAGCCATCATTGCCGAAGCAGCCAAGGCAACCCCGTAAAAACCTGCAAGTTCATAAGAACCGTAGATTGCAGCGGCAAATAGAATTACCGAAGCAAAAGTAGATTTCATCCCCACGGCAAGCCCTGCAATAATATTCGTGGCTGCCCCAGTTGATGAATTTGTAACGATATCCATTACCGGTTTTTTACCAAGACTAGTATAATAAGCGGTAACAAAAGAAATCAACGCACCAACGGCGAGACCGATACACGCAGACCAAAACACGTTCATTGAGGAAATGGTTTTATACCCCTCCCCGAAAAATTTCATATTCATTGTTTCCGGAAGCATCCAGTTTATCAAGAAATAACTGGCGATAAGCGTTAATATAATCGCGGCCCAGTTTCCTGTGTCCAATGCTTTTTGAACTTGTGATTCCTTCGCCTCATTATTCTTTATGCTTACGAAGAAAGTTCCGATGATTGAAGCTAAAATTCCGACCCCAGCAATAACGATTGGCAAAAGGATTGGTCCCATATTGTTGAAACCATCTGTGAACGGAATATCCAAGGACATGTCGCGGATAACGTAGTTACCCAATACCATCGCGGCAAGTACGGTAGCCACATAACTTCCGAAAAGGTCAGCGCCCATTCCGGCAACGTCACCTACGTTATCACCAACGTTATCGGCGATTGTAGCAGGGTTACGCGGATCATCTTCCGGTATACCGGCTTCCACTTTACCTACAAGGTCAGCACCAACGTCGGCAGCTTTGGTATAAATACCACCGCCCACACGGGCAAAAAGCGCGATACTTTCGGCACCCAATGAGAAACCTGCAAGGGCTTCCAAAACGATGGTCATTTCAGAATAGAAATTAACAGGATCGCTACCTATAAATTGACTTATAAAGAAAAGAAAGAACAAGCTCAAGCCCAAAACAGCAAGACCGGCCACACCAAGCCCCATAACGGTACCACCGCCAAAAGAAACTTTCAATGCCTGTGGCAGGCTTGTTTTTGCAGCCTCGGCGGTACGTGCGTTGGCTTCGGTTGCAATGCGCATCCCAATATTTCCTGCCAATGCTGAAAAGATTGCACCGCAGATAAAAGCGGGAACTATCATCCAACTGGTGGATTCAACAAGCGTGGAAACTATGAATAAAAGTACGGCGGCAATAATTGCGAAAATTACCAAGTAAGCGGTATTCTGCATTCAAAAATGCGAGGGCTCCCTCTTTTATACTTTTTGAAATAAATTGCATCCGCTCGCTACCGGCGGGCTGCTTTTTTACCCAGCTCATTTTTACGAGCATAAACAGAAGCCCAAGAATGGCCATTGCAATAGGAATAAATATAATATTCTGTTCCATTATTTAAATTATTTTGATTGGTTTAAAATTTGCGACTGCAAAAATAGGGAAATGGTTTGGGATACGAAACAGGAAAATTAGGGATTTGGAAATAGGGATTTGGGATTTGGGATTTGGAGATTTCAACAAAAGGAACCTTCATCACCACTAAGCATAAACTAAAGTCGCGAATTTTAAATTCTTTAAAATGGGAATTCGGTCTCGACTGCGCTCGACCTGACCATCCTAAATACTGAAGTGGCCCTTTACTTCGGGGGTTTCCTTGTAGCGGGTTACACACTGTTTATAAATTTCAATGGCTTCGTTTACATCTCCAAAGCCTTCCACGTCTACTTTCTTATTTTCAAGATCTTTATAAACTTTGAAGAAATGTTCTATTTCCTTTATTAAATGCGGGTTTACATCACCCAGATCGTTTAATTGGTTCCAAATGGGATCTGACATTGGCACGCAGATAACCTTTTCATCCGGCCCCTTTTCGTCTGCCATATGAAAAACGCCAATGGGCTTCACCTCCATCACGCACATTGGAAAAGTTGGCTCACCCCCCAAAACCAAAACATCCAACGGGTCACCATCCAGTGCCAATGTTTCCGGTATAAAACCATAATCCGCGGGGTACATCATACTGCTGAAAAGCATCCGATCAAAACGGATTTTCTTCAACTTAAAATCATATTCGTATTTGTTTCGACTTCCTTTGGGTATTTCTATCAGAACATCAAACGTCTTTTGCATCTTCTTTTATTTTAGGCAACAAAATTAGGGTTTTTTAAACTGGGATGGGAAAGTTGTGGGTTTGAAATGATTCTGGACAAATCATTAATTTTGATTTTACAAAACAAAGGATGAGCCCCTACAACCTTCACATCCCATTTTCGTGTTAAAAACATATTTCCCTTTATGTTAAATATAGGTTATACTTTTTTGACTCAAAATCACTTTTTTCAATCTTTAAAATCCTTTTAAGATTCTCACCTTCAGCAATAATAGGAGTCAGACTTTTGATTTTTATATTTTAAAAAACTATCCTCCTATTTTTCCCAAGAAATGTTAACGTAGGCAAAATACTACAATAAAGCCCATAATATTGCGCTTATCCTCATTGGCGACAGTAAGAAATTGGCGCTGGAACAAACTATAAACATTTAAACTTTAAAAAGAGAATTATGAAAAAGAACGCAATTTTTAAATCAATGCTGGCCTTATTTTTAATCGTGGGATTGGCATCCTGCAGCAAAGATGACAATGACAATAATGACGAGGCAACCTATAATACCAAAGTGTATATCACCGATTCGCCCATCGATAATGCAGAGGTACAAGGCGTATTTGTAACAATAGCCGATGTGAAAGTAGATGGAAAAAGTGTAGATGGCTTTACCAAAACGACCGTTGATTTAAATGCCCTCCAAAATGGTGACACCCAGTTGTTGGGCGATATAGATCTATCGTCGAAGTCGTATAATAGCTTAACATTGGTATTGGACACCGATAGCGATGTGGATGGCAATAGTCCCGCAAATTATGTGCTTACCCAAAACAATCAAAAAATTGAATTGAGCACCACAAATTCAAATATCGAGGTTAATAATGATTTTGATATCTCCTCAACTGCAGACAATGAATTGGTGATTGACTTCGATTTAAGAAAGGCCATTGTGGCAGATGCCGGTAATGGCGGTTATAATTTTGCAGCCGAGGCACAATTACAAAACAGTGTAAGGGTTGTTAACACCTTAAGTACCGGAACGATTATGGGGACGGCAACTAATAGCACGGGAAATACAGAAAATGTTACCGTAGCATACGCCTATAAAAAAGGAAGTTTTAGCGCTTCGGAAGAAAATGAAAACAATGATGGCGTTCGTTTTGCCAATGCAATAAACAGTAGTGTTACCAGCGGAAACAATAACCAATTCGGTCTATATTTTCTGCAGGAAGGTAATTATGAAATCCATTTTGCTTCCTATAGCGACACCAACAACGATGGAGTTTTGGAATTTGCAGGAATGGTAGATGCTGAAGGAGCTGCAAATCTGGATTTAATGAACGTAAGCGTAGATGCTAGTACGGAAGTAACCCTACAGGTTATTCTTTTAGAAATTTTATTTCTGTAATTAAAAGCAGAAAACAGCATTAAAAACCTCCCGATCGGGAGGTTTTTTTTTGCGCAGGACTATTTAAAGCCCATCAAAAAGTATGTGGTTTCCTATACTTAGAAGACGAAAATTAATTGAGACATTCACGCCATATTCTACAACTTTGGTTATTTTAGGGATAACAATTAAATGGTAAAATTATGGTCTTGATACTTAAAAGAAGCTCCTTTTCAATATATTCTCTGTTGGCTATTGCTTTGTCGTTTTCTTCCTGTGGCGTCGCCCATTCCGACGCCTGTATAGATCCGGCAAAAATAAGTGATGGCCCGTGCACGATGGAATATAATCCCGTTTGTGGCTGTGATGGTAAAACCTACAGCAACCCATGTCAGGCTGACCGGGCCGGCCTCATAAATTGGAGTAAGGGAGAATGTTTGGAGAAGCAATAAAATAAGGATGCTTCACTTTTTATTTTTAAATAAAAAAGAAATTGAATCGACGTTTTGCTGCGTTCAGTATAAATTTAACTGGCTACACCCGCTTCCAATCCAACGTTTTGTAAAAAAACCCGATGTAACCTCGTACGTGCAAAATATTGGAATCTCCTTCATCCAGCCAGATTTTTGCTTTGTAAATCTTGCCATTATCAGGATTGGTAATGGTGCCCTTTAAATATTTGCGGCCCTCCTTCCGAAAATTTTTAATCAGCTCCAACCCCTCAATTTTTTTGTTTTTATCCTCTCCGGAACATTTAGTGCAAAGGTTGTCGCGATCCTCCGGATCCATTATTTTGGAAACCCTGCCATATATTCTGTCATTTCTTTCAAACAATTCAATAATGGAACGTACCTTTCCAGTATCATCATCGAAGGTTTTCCATTTTCCCACAATATTTTGAGCCTGAAGCGAAAGGCCCATCATTAAAATACAAACCGATAATAATCCTAATTTCATAAAATTTTTTTGAAGTTTTTTAACCAATCCTTAATTGAAGGGTATGCAAATAGAAATGCCTTTTAAATTTTTTCAGAATTGCAGTGTGTTTTAATGATAAACCAATTCTCAAAATTGGTTATTTCCATAGCCTTCTTAAAAACAATTTTACGAAGAACCTTTTTTTCCGACTGTTAAAAAAGCGGTAAAACACTTATAATTTATTGAAAATTGGAAAACGAAAGTGGACTCTAAAAATAGGTTTATTCCGAAATATACTCTTTGTATTTGGAAGGCGACATCCCTGTCTTTTGTTTAAAAACCCTATTAAAACTCGTTTTGGATTGAAAACCACAATCATAAGCAAGGCCCAGCAGTGTATATTTCTCATGGTCCGCTTCTTTTAGTTTTTGTTTTACCTCACTCACCCGATACTCATTAATCAGATTGTAGAAATTGGTATTTAGATGTTGGTTGAGCAGCTCAGAAAGTTTTTTATCCGTAAGTTCCAACTCTTCCGCAAGATCGGACAAACTCAGCGAATCATTCAAATATAACTTCTGCTCTGAAAGTATTTTATTGAGCTTCATTTTTAGCTCGGTAATCTCGCCTTGCGAAAAAGTATCCAATTGTTTTATTTGCCGTACCTGTGCCGAAGGTTTTTCAGTTATTTCTTCAGAAGGGGTTTCCTCATTCAATTCCAAAAGAAAATGGGGCAATAGAATTTGGGCCTGGAACATCCCCATATACCCGAGAAAAATATAGAGCAAAATAAGTGCGAAGGCGATCACCGTGCCAATATTCCAAGTTATTGGAGGATAGAATATTTCATAAACAGAAAATAGGCTATCCAATAAAACAATCGCTATCAACCCAAGGATTAAATAGGAAATCCACCTCAGGTTTTCGCTTTCAACATAACTGTAAATCTGTCCCCTCGCAAATTGTATTCTTTTAATGAGCCGAAAGGAAAACCAAATATAAATTAGGAAATATGCATTTTCCAAAAGGTTGATATAGTCGCCCACAACCAGATATTGTTGATGGTATTCCGTAAATAGCCCAAAAATCATGGTAAGGCCAATTGGCAAAGAGATAAACAGCCAAAAAAGGAAAAACGGTATTAAATGAAGCAACAATGGTTTTACGATTCGCTTTGTGGGTAATATTAGTGAGCGAATATAAAATAACAATATTGGACCCAATAAAAATCCCGTCCCGTTGCCAAAGGTAAATGCCACTCCCCCCAAATATCGCGATCTGTGCAGATAAGCATAATAGTAAAGCAAAAAGAAAACGGAATTAATGAAGAAAACCGACAACAGTTTTTTTGAAAATCCCGAATTGGATTTCAGCAGAAAAACCACTAACAAGAATAGCAGGGACATCCCTGCTATCAATATAAAGTCCACTATCATTGTCCAAGTATCCACATTGCAAAATAATGGATAATTCCCCAAATTGCAATGTGGACAAAAGGACTGATTTTTATTTTTTAACGAATTTTATACTGTTTCTATCTAGAATGTTTATTAGGTATAATCCATTTTGAAATGTGGATACATCTATTTTTGGCTCTTTATCCAGCACACCTTCAGCGATTTTTTGGCCCAATAAATTATAGATAGCATACGTTTTCCCCTCTAAATTTTCCGCGCTGGCAATGTATAAAATCTCACTGCTAGGATTTGGATATACTGAAATTTCCAATGCTGCAACGGAGGGAACACCCAAGGCCCCCATAGACATTTTTATGAGATAATTATCGCGAAAATCCAGTGCGCTTACCGTTTCAGTTTCACCGGGCAATGGGTTTATATCTACCGCAGTCTCAAATTGGCCTGCCAAATATACGTTGCCATCGGCATCAATCCCCAGCTGATGGGTATCGATAAAACCTACCCCTCCAAATTGAAAGGCGTTAACAAACAAACCATCGGCGTCCAATGCAAGTAAATAGGCATCCATGGGGTTTTGGGATTCCTTTGTAAGTAAAAATTCATCAGCGGCGGCCGGATTAAAATCTGCGGGACCTTCAAAAAAACCTGTAGTATAAACCTTCCCGTCCCCACCCACTACAATGTCATAAGTAAACACCGGTTTATTTGAAGCTACCGTTCGTGCCCAGGCCACCGTACCATCTGCCAATACTTTCATTACAAAACTGTTGTAGGCTTCATCACTTGTAAAAGTGAAATCTGGGTTTCCGGAAACGGGATCGAAATTTACCGTCCCGCTAAAACTACCAGTTATATACATATTATTTTGCGCATCGGCGGCCACGGCATAAACGCTCACATCGCCACCCTCTGTTGTTGCCACTTGTACAATTGCTCCCGTATTATTAATCTGCATGGTGTAGCCTCCAAAACCTCCAATAGCCGAAACCAAATATTCTTCCACTGGTCGCGGATCCAAATCTGTAGTTCCGCCGAAGAAACCGGAAATAAAAATCTGCGAACTGCTCTTCACAGTCAGGTCCAAAGCCAAATCGGTATCATCGCCACCATAGGTAAATACATTTACAAAATCTCCGGCGCTATCAAGTTTTAAAAGAAAAGTATCGCTCAAACCTTGGCTTCCCATCAATACCTCAGCAGGGCCCGGATCAAAATCCATGGTTTCGTACAGGTATCCCAAAACATATACATTTCCCATTTCGTCCACTCCAATTGAAGTGGATTCCTCATAGTCGGCACCACCTATGCTTCGGGCCCAAATAAATTCGCCGTCACCATTTAATTTCACAATAAAAATATCGCCGCCGCCTTCACTGGTCAATAAATATTCGCCAGCTCCCGGATCAAAATCCACGGTTTCATCAAAATAGCCTGTTATATAAACATTTCCATCGGCATCGCTAGTTATTCCGGTACCGTATTCGAACATGGCACCCCCAAAACCTACTGCCCATTCCAGTGTTCCGGTCGCATCGGTTTTTTGCACAAAACAGTCGTAAAACCCTACCGCAGTGAGATTAAATTCAGCACTACTTATGTCAAAATCCGCAGTATCGGTAAAATAGCCGGTTACATAACTATTGCCGGCGGCATCCACGTGCATTTTTTTCACAACGTCCTCGCCTATTCCGCCAAATCGTCCACCCCATTCAAAGGATTGCGAAAAGGAAAAAAAGGATACACTCAGTAAACAGATCAGAAATAAATAATTTTTGGTTTTCATATACTTAAATTTTGGTTATTGAAATTTGTGCCCTTGAACACCCTGCAAATAAACCTTTAAATAGGGAATAAAATGTTCCATTGGAAGCAGTGAACCCTTATTATTGAAAAAAATCAACAATCATAAAAAACTCGTAAACTCCTAATAACAAACGATTTTAAAAACAAAATGCGACAGAAATTGTTGAAAATATCCTATTTTCTTTCAGAAAAAAAAGCCAACGCATAAAAATGCCTTGGCTTGGGGATATTGTAAAAAGAAATAATGGATTATTGTTTTATCAGCTTTTGCACCTTCGTGGAGCCGTCCTCAAAAATCACGTTTACAAAGTAAATTCCAGCTGCTAAATTTGAAATATCGAGAGTGTATTGATTCGCATTTACAGAAAGTTTTTCTCCCAACCGGGAACCATTGGTTCCATACAATTGCAGACTTTCAACCAGCATACTGCTCCGTAAGTTGACGATATTTTTGGATGGATTCGGAAACAGTTTCAAGGAATCCATGGAATCATAATCTACTATTACTCCCAATAAATCTGGGTCTTGGAAAATATAGGCCGAACCAGCGCGGTCAATTTCATTTCCGCCATTGGCATCGTGATCTTCCCAGGGTGCGCCCGCAATCAATTCATCACCCCACAGAGCTATGCTCCATCCATAAAAATCTTCCCCAACTGTATCGGTGCCTTGTACAATTTGCTCTTCCGCCCAAGTTCCGGAATTATTCCTTTTATATAAATACACTTCCCCGGCTTCCGCACCAAAAATATGCGGTGCGCTCACCACAATATAATCCTGCTGAATGGATGTGCTCCACCCAAATTGGGTGCCTTCGGAAGAAGCATTCCCATTAACTTTTTGGACTTCCTCCCACGTTCCCTGATTGTTTCTTTCGAAAATATAGGCCGCACCCTGTTCGGCATTTTTACCATAAGCACCTACTACCAATTGGTTGCCGGCTAGGCTGACGGAAGTGCCAAAGAAATCGTTGTTGCCGGCATCGGAGGCTACCAAAGTCTGTACATATTCAAAGTCACCATTACTATTTTTCAGATAGATATAAACCGCGCCCTTGCGCGCATCAACCTCGCTGGCACCCACGGCCAAATAATCGCCGGAAATGGAGACACCGATCCCAAAAACGTCGTTAGGTTGTGGATTGGGACTTAAAATTTTTTGCGACTCCGTCCAAGTTCCCGCTACATTATTAAAAACATAAACCGAACCGGTCCAAGAATTTTCACCGGGCGCGCCTCCCACCACGGTATTGCCATCGGCTGACAGAGAAGTGGGGTTCATCCCAAGTTTGGCTTCACCGCTCATATCGCTGGCCAGAAGTTTCGTGTCTAATTCCCAATTGCCGTTTATGTTTTCATAAACATATAAAGCTCCCGCACGTTGTAAACCCGCAACATCCGCCCGGCCTGCTGCCACTACCACATAACCTCCGGCAAAAGCTACCCCGCCACCATATTCCGCACCTTCATTTGGATCGGTCGCGGCCAATCGCTGTAAAAAACTCCATTCCCCTTGGCTGTCTTTGGCGTAAATATAGGCCGCTCCGGAGGCAATGGTTTCCCGGGAAGCCCCTACAACCGCTAAATTTTCCGTTAGCGCCACGGACGTACCGTATTCCGCACGACTTTCCCGGTTCGTGCTTACTATTTTGGCAGTTTGGGCAAATTGCGCCTTAACCGTGGCAAACCCACATAGGCACATCAGCAAAAATAAATTTTTACAATTCATATACATTTCTATTTTATTATTAAACAAGATTCTATGTAACTACAAATTAACGATTTGGAAAGATATAAAATGTACCAATGGAAGCAGTGGCTCCTATTTTAAAGTAAAATTGTAACCTTGGAAGCAGGTTTTTAGAAAATAAAAATCCCGCTCTTACGGAATCCCGTAAAGAAAATTTTTAATGGTACAATACCTTAGTCCCCGATTTCGACAGGTTATTATTCTGGGGAGGATAATTGTGTCCAAATCAATTCCCTTATGGATTTTCCGTGAGGGATTTTTTGTTTTTTCCGGAAAAAATCCAAAATCGAGTACAAAGATTAACCCGCAATCAATATGGATTTTGAATGGAACAAATCATATTTCCACTATTGCGTTAATCATCTTTCCCATTGAACAAAGGTATGCGTGAAAATTTGGGGAGATTTGGAGTTGAAATTAATTAAGGGTAACTTACTTTAAAAAAAATTCACTTTCATATTTTTCTAAAAAAAACACACTATGGAACTAAAAAATAAAATTGCGGTAATTATAGGAGCCAGTGGCGGAATAGGCGGTGCCATTGCAAAAAAACTTGATGAAAAAGGTTGTAAAACGGTTTTGGTAGGCCGCGACCTCGACGCGCTAAATAAATTGAGCGCCTCCCAAAATGAGAAAAACCTAATCGTGGAAATGGATATTTCCAATAGCGATAGCGTAAAATCGGGATTCGAAAAAATATTCAATCACTTCAAAAAAATAGATATTCTAGTTAATGCCGCGGGAGTTATGCCGCTTACCTACCTTAAAAACAGGCATATTGACGAATGGCTGCAAACCATTGAAGTAAACGTAAAGGGAACGCTGCGGGTAATTTATGAGGCTTTGCCTTCCCTAAAAAAACAGAAAAGCGGGCACATTGTTAATATTGCCTCGGTTGATGGAAAGGAATTATACAAAGGAGGCGCCATTTACGGAGCCTCAAAAGCTGCAGTTATAGCACTGTCGCGCGCGATGAGAATGGAACTTTCGCCAGAGTTTAATATCCGTGTGACTTCCATTGAACCCGGGACTGTGGATACGGATTTAAGGCAAGATATAACGGACAAGGAACTGTTGGACGATAAGGATTACGGCGGCGATGAGCCAAAACTAAACCCGGAAGATATCGCCAATGCGGTTTTGTATGCGCTAAGCGAACCGGAACATGTGAATGTAAATGAGTTGCTTATTAAGCCTACTGGGAAGAGTTGATGATCTTGTTTTTTAAAAAGAAATTTTTACCTTGTTTGCTTAATCATTATTCATAATGAAGAGCACGTATAAAAATTTTAATCGTGAAGATTTTATGAATTTCGTTCGTGATTATGAAAAGTTGAGTACGCTTTCATCCGATGATAGAATTGAAATATTTCTTCAAATATTGCCAGGTGGTTCAGATATTACAGAAGACCTTTTAAAGGAATTAATCTGTGATTATCAAGTTTATAATTTAACAGCAAGTCAAATCGAATAGTGGCTAAATCAACTAATTGGACAAGAGAAGAAACTATAGTAGCATTCAATGTTTACTGTAAAATTCCATTTAAAAATAGTAGCAAAACCCATCCAACAATAATAAAATTTGCCAATATAATTGGTCGTTCGCCATCTGCATTAAATATGAAAGTTGGTAATTTTGGCAGGTTAGATCCTGAACTACAAAAAAGAGGAATTACAGGTCTTGCAAACGGCAGTAAATTGGATGAAGTTATTTGGGATGAATTTCACGGTAATTGGAACGATTTGGCTTATGAAAGTGAAAAGTTAATTTCTCAATTTCAGAATAAAACTATAATTGAAATTAATGAAATTGACTTAACAGATTTCCCAGTAGGAAAAGATGTCGAGCGACTGGTGAGAACAAGAGTTAATCAAAACTTCTTTCGTTCTTCTGTATTATCTTCTTATTATCATAAATGTTGTATTACTGGTATTGACATTTCAGATTTTTTAGTTGCAAGCCATATTATTCCTTGGAGTTTAAATAAGGATGAAAGAATCAATCCAAGAAACGGTTTGTGCTTAAACTCAATTCACGACCGAGCTTTTGACAAAGGGTTTTTGACTATTACTGCTGATTATGAAGTGAAAATTTCCGATACTATCTATGAACACAAAGAAAATGAATCAATGGCAAATTTTTTTCTGAAGTATAATAAGCAAAAAATATCACTTCCCGACAAATTCTTGCCCTCGCAAGAGTTCCTTAAATATCATACTGACAATATATTTCGCGGATAAATTGCGTGGTGGATAGTAGTGGAAAGCCCCCAGCGAGGCACGAGCGAAAACTTGTAGCGGATAGCCCGACCCTTTTGGGCGCGCCTAAAGTATACGAGAAAATGACTCCCCGGATATGGATAAGACTGCAGGGCCTTCCGAATAAATAATCGGCAATACAACAATCAATTTCAACCTCTTCCATTGGACCAATTTCAAACCAATTAAATCATCCACTAATCTCCCTAGCCAATTCCCCCAGTTTTTTTAAGTCACTATCATAAGGATTTGCCTTTAAACTTTTTGCCAGTGAAACCATATTGTGTACCATAAACAACAGGCATTTGTTGGTAAATTCATGTTTGTCGCCATTGGCTTTTATATAGCTTTTCCCGGGACCGGCCTTGCCCACATAATAGGAAAAAGCATTTACGGGAATGCTAAAACCCTGTTCATTCAAATCAAACAACATAGCCGAAATTGCCCTTTTTGCCCCGTCCTCATTTCCATCAACCATTACGCCGGCCACTTTGTTGTAGGTAGGATATTGGCCGTTTTCGTCATTGCCTTCTTCCATAATGCCATCCATTCTTTCGGCAATCATTTTTGCTATGGAACTTCTATCGCCTCGCCATACGGGGGTTGCAATAATTAGCAGGTCGTGTTCATATATTTTTTTCAGTATTTGTGGCCATTCATCGCCCCCACCCTCATCGCTGGTATTGCCAAAAGCAATATTGTAATCTGTCAATCGTAGGGTTTCCGTTGCGACATCCAAATCATTGAACATTTTTTCAGCTACCGAAATAAAGGCTGCCGTGTTTGAGGTTTTTGGACTTTCTTTTAGGGTACAGTTTAAAAAAAGGGCTTTCATTATATATGTTTTAATTGATTCGTTTTCAATTTACAAAAGACATAAGGGGGAAACCACTAAAGGAATATTAAAAACCGCGCCCGATTACTAAAAGTTTGCCAAGAAATTGGAGAAGGAATTTTATTGGGATGAAAAATTGATTATAGTGATTATACTTTCAGAAATTATTTTAAAAAAGAAAACCTTCACTAAAACAAGTGAAGGCTTTCTCGGGAAGTAAATAATTAATCGAAGTTTATTCGTTTATTCCTCTTCATTCCAATTTTCCCCCTTTCGGGTTGGGTCTTGGTTCCGATCATTTTCGGATGGAGCTTGTCTGCTACCTCCCACCCCAGGATTTTGGGCGTTTTGTTGCTGCTGCTTTTGAGCCTCTTCCCATTTGCGATTTATTTGTTGCTCGCGCGGATCGGTAGGTTTCTCACCGGGTTGTTCATCCCATTGGCGCTGCGGATTTTGGTTTTCATTTTTCAAACTGCCATTCTTATCGGTGGCTCCCTGCTGATATTTTTCATTTGTGTCCATAGCTTTCTTTTTAGTTTATAATTTTTCTTTTTCTAAATTTATGAACCAAATTTGACTGGAGAATTTCCTATAACACAAAATTAATAGCGTATTCACTTAAATTTAACGGGAAATCGCGTTGGATTTAAGTTGAAGGAAATTCATTCTCCAAAACTCCGATACTTCGTGAGCAGAATATAAAACGCGCCATAACACACAAAACCAGTGGCGGTAACGATCATTAATATGCCGCCAATTGTAGACTTATCCAGAAAGCTGAATGCATTCTCTATTCCCTTTATCTCATTGTCTCCGGAATAGATGCCCGCCCGTAAAAAGAAATAAGCAATAATAGCCACCACGAAAGCGCGGGCATAAAAGCCGAACATACCCATCCAGCGGATATACCGGGAATATTCAGGACCTTCAAGATTAAACTGGTCCAACAGATTGCCCTTAAAAACACCTATGCCCAATACCACGGCCTGCAAAGCCAATATTCCACCTACACAAATAAATGTTATGGACAGTGTGGAGGGGCCCAAAAAATCTAAATAACGCTTCCCTGGATTTTCAGAAATAGGATTGAATAAATGGTAAAAGGCCAAAAAAGCGACAAAAGTGTACACTAGGCCGGTAATAAAAAATCCAATTCGCTTTAGTTTACCTTTTTTATTATTTTTAAGCTGTTCTGGATTTTTGATGCTGCGGATAAACATCCAAAATGAATAGCATAAAAGGCCAACTCCCAAAGCCGTTAAAAGGGCTTGACCAAAAGGTTGCTTTTTAAGAAAGGTGAGTGCCGTACTGGTGCCGGAGCTTTGGCCGCCAAGGTTGAGTGCCGCCAATAGGGAAAGAACGCCAATAACCACGTAAATCAATCCTTTGGAAATAAATCCAATAATTGCGACCTTTTTTAATGAATCGTTCAAAATGTTGAAATTATTTTTTGAATCATTGAACAAAATTACGATTACTTCATCAAAAACCTGCGGAAGAATTTAGCCAAAGCATTAATAAGCTTTAAAATAATAATGTCGGGGGAAAGAGATATTTTGAAAGTATTATTGCCGTGTGCCTTTCAGCTTGCTTAAATCTATGGTCTTGACCAAATGGCCCGCGACGGTTGCGGTTTTGGAGATGGTATTGCCTATCCATTGCAGATGCTGTTTTGGGTTGGCTTTAATTTCCTCGACCCACTTGAAAAATAGCTGTGCGGCGCCCGCACCGTAATCCAACATATCCGTTGGGTGCGTTAGCTGGTATTCCACAGCCTTACCGACTTCAATACCTCCTTGTTTAAGCGATTTCAATATAAAAGGAAAATTAAGCGCTCTGTACGATGGATAGGTACCTTCAAAAATGCCCGCAATAATATCGGCATATTCTTTATCCTCCTTTGCACGGGCAATTACTATGGTGAGTATTTGCATCCACACCTTTGTAAAAGTTTTGTTTCGCGGAAATTGAACCAACAGATTCGATAACGCAAAATCATACCCCACTTCTTTATGAACGGTTTTGGTATAGGACTGAAGGGATTCCTCAGAAAAATCATCAGTTTCCAAAGATTGAATAATAGCATCGGACGCCCAGCGCGAACTGAGTAGCGCATACTGTATTCCGTCGCCACTCAACGGATTTATGAGGCCGGCCGCTTCTCCAATGAGCATAATTCTATCCGCGACCAATTTCTGTTTCGCATTAAAAAATGTAATGGGCCAACCGTCCATTTTTCCCGTCAGCTTTCCTTTGCCTATTCGTTTTGCAATTTCAGGATGGGTGGCAATATGTTCCGAAAGCAAATTTTTGATATGCGGCGGTTTCTGCGGAAAGGTTTGTGAAATCATCGCCATGCCCACATTGGCACCTTTTTTTCCCTTGGGAAACATCCAGAAAATACCGGGAAATCCCCCTTCACTAAAATAAATATCTACTCTATCAGTGGGGCCGTTCACATTTTCATAATAGGCGCGCAAACCCAATAATTGATAATCTTCTTTTGGTTTCCGCTCGTGAAATTGCCGCGCAATCGTGGAGCTGCTCCCGTCTGCGCCAACCAACAATTTTGCTTTGATTACTTTGATTTCTTTCCCGGTTTTTACCGTCACCAACGCCGCGTTTGGGGTAATGGAATATTTAAGTACACGTGTAGATTCCAAATAGACGGCACCGGCTTTTTTTGCGGCTTCATAAATCCAAGTATCCAATTCGATTCTCGGGATAATTCGCGCGTGAAAGGGTAAATGGTCAGGTTTTGAAAGATTTATGTAAACCTGATCTTCCTTTAAAAAAAGTCCGACTTGCTTAATTTCATTAGCCGCGGTGAACTTTTTTGTTTGGGTTATGCCCATTTTGTCCAATTCGGCCAAGGCGATGGGGCTTATTCCATCGCCACAGATTTTATCGCGCGGAAATTTTGCCGCCTCCACCACCATCACCTTCACTCCTTTTGAAGCGAGATGAAACGCGAGCCCACTACCAGCCGGCCCGCCGCCGGTTATGAGCACGTCACAATCATACGCTATTTTTGGTTTGATGGTCAACATAGTTTCAGTATTCGCGGTTGATCATGTAGAGAATTATATTCTCTAGCAAAGCTTTATCTTTTGAATCGGGCAAACGGGAGAAGATCGTGTAAAATTCCTTTAAAGCCGCGCCTGCCAAATATTGTGCGGTATTTTTCGCATAATTAATGGAACCGTATTGCTGCATCATTTCTAATATAGCTTTGGCTTCTTTATTTTTTCGATTTCGAATAGGTATTGAAAGAAATTTTTTGATTTCAGCGTGTTCCTCCGCATTGCAATTCTCCATTAAATGGATGAGCATTAAGGTTCGTTTTCCTTCCAAAATATCGCCACCGATTTCCTTGCCATATTTTTTTTCGTCGGCAATAAGATTCAGAATATCATCCTGAATCTGAAATGAAGTGCCCATAAAATACCCTAATCTGTTAAATTTTTCTGGGTTCACCCTTCCATTTGTGCCAATTATGGCGCCAATCCGTATGGGGTGGATGCAGGTGTACCAACAGGTTTTTTTTAGAATCATTCGCAAATAATCTTCTTCCTTTAAATCGCAGGCATTGTCCTTTCGCCAGCCCAATTCCATCGCTTGGCCTTCCACAGATTCGGTGACCATATGCTGCACTTCCAAAAAAATCTTCATTGCAACTTTATCACCCAATTTTTCACGATTATTGAAAAGCGGATAAAGGCCCAAAACCTGCATGGCGTCACCCACATTTATAGCGATTGCATTGTTGTTGACGGAGTGCAGGGTGGGTTTATTTCTTCGGAAAAAACTCTCATCTTCCACATCGTCGTGGATAAGGAAAGCATTGTGCAGCAATTCCAAACAGATGGCAGAATTTTGTGCATCTTCCTGCTTGCCCCCGAAAGCTTTGCAGGCGGCGATGCAAAGGCCGGGACGGAAACCTTTTCCGCCACGGTTTGGATATTCTGAAACCAATTGGTACAAGTATTTTCGAGGCTCTTTATCGGGGATGTATTGGTGGATGCCTTTCAATGTTTCGGCACCGTATTCCGCCAGCATCGATTTCATCAAAAGATCTTCCATGGCTTATTTTATTACTTCTACATTCAGAATAACCTTTAAAACAGCATTATCGGTATCGGTAACAAAGCCATTGTAGATGCCGGGTGGCGTGTTTTTTGGGACAGTAAGTTTTATGCTTATTTCCTTTTCCTCTTTCGGTTTTAGAGTGAAGGTGGCGGGAATAACTTTCAGCGCCTTGGAGGGAATGTTATTATTGTTGGGGCCAAAAAGCTGCGTTTTCTGAAAATTTATTTTCGTAGGGGAAGCGGTATCTTCCAAAAGCGAAAACATAAATATCTCGGAACCGCCCGGTTTTAGCGGTTGCAATGTTTCCAATAATACGACCGCGGGTTTCTTGCTTGCGCTTGTGAAGGTTGTTTCGGCTTTGGAGGATTCCTCTTTTTTTTCAGGAGAAGATAGATTGTTGACCTGTTTTGTAATGGCGGTTAGAGCGTCCAAAAAAAGATCGACCGCTTCATGGGTGTCCCGCCTGATTCGGTTCATTAAATCGTCCGGATCGCTTCTAATATTATCGACATCCAGTACTTTATTTTCAATCTTTTTGGCCGCCAAAATGCCCGCGGCAATTTCTTCTTCAAGAACATTTACTGCGGAGTTTATTACTTTTTGGGCGCTGGAAAGTATTTCATCCTTTTTTATCCCATTCAGGATGTCGTCCGCCATGGATTTGCCAGCTGTCCTTTTTTGCTTGTTACTGCTTTTTTCGGCGGCCATTTCCAGCTGGTTTTTTGGTTTGTTTATTTTTGGGTTCTTCGGCCTGTTTTTGGGTAATGTTAAGCTGAATTAGAAAATAGGCAGGCTCAAAACCTACTACCTGCACCTTACTTTGGTAGGTACCCAAAACTATTTCCTTTTCGACACTAATTCTGATTTTTACCGTTTGCGAGGCACTTGGTTCCAACTGAAATGATTGAGGCTGAAATACCGTCTTGAAATTATATCCATTGCCCGGTTCTTCACTGTTTATATATTCGGAATTCACCAATTGGCACGTTACTTCCTCGGTTTTTACATTATCCAACAGGAACTCTAAACTTACACTTTCACCGGGATTCACCGTCGCCGATATTACGAAAGAGGGTGATTCTTCAGGATTTTCATCATCATTTTGTTCACTTTCGGCAGATTGAAAGGCTTTTTTTGAAATTTCAAAACTAAGGTCCATCATATTTTTATAATGGTCCAAATTCATTTTTGTGAATTGGGTAAAGGCACTCAGCAGGTTTTGGGGCTGGAACAGATTCAGGTTTTTCGTATTCTTCCCCGAATTGCCAAATTCCTTAACCAATTCTGTCCCTTGCTTTAAGTACTGCTTATTGATGTTGATTGTTTTTTTCAATATACTTTCAACATCCTTTGAAAAATCATCTTTCTCCTTCTCCATGACTATCTATGAATTTCTTAAGGTTACCACCGGCGCTTCCTTTCTGTTTGTATTGCGATCCGGTTCGCAGTAAAAATGCGATTGCCAGTTCAGCCATTTCCTTTTATAGGTTTTTTCATCGTAAGGAGTCACTTCGGTTGCGTTGCCATCGCCTACGATTATGGTCAGACAGATGTTTTGATTTATTTCCTTTTCCCGAAGAACAATTTCAGCTTCATAAGTGCCATTGTTAAATTTACCGAGATCCAGCGAAATAAGCACTCGTTCGCTCCTCCCCGCCTCAAGGGTTACCGATTGCTTGTTTAAATGGGGTTGGTCGGGGGCGAGATTGCCATCGGCATCCTTTAACTCCCTTGCACCTACCCGATAGGTTTTTTGGCTATTGCAACTATTCTTTATGATGAAGGGAATCATAATGCGTTCGCCCACCATTCCCTGTCTTGTAATTGCGGCGATGCAATGTGGCGGGCAGGTTTCCTCCGGCGGGCAGCATTTACTGTGGCCCTTTTTTTGACCCAATATATTGATGGCGGGAATACCACCTTCGATCACCGCTTTGTTCATATTCGAAATATTTTCAGCCATATTTTCTACAATAGGCTGCATGGCTTCCATAGAGATAGATGCCATTTGCTGAAAACTGTCGCTTAAGGATTTCGAAATTGTATTGTTTTGATTGGTTGCCATAACTTAAATTTTTAGGTAGTATGTGATTTTATCCGAACTGAGATTTCCTTATCCCAAAATCTGAAGGTACCGTCATAATCCCTTTTTGCTTCGGAATTTTCGGGCATGGTAAAATGTACGTGCAGCAAACGGCTTTCGCCCGGCTGAACGATTTCCTCAAATTCATCGATTGAAATGATGACCCAATCGGGCAGATTTCGCTTCAAATTTTTGGTTACATCATCTAAGGTTCCCATAAAATCGCCCTTATCATTCTCCCTAAATCCCTGCCCAAAGGCGCGGCAAAGCAAATCCATATCAAGCGCTGCGGCGTGTTTTAAATTTGGGATTTGAAAGGGAACATTTCCAAGATTGGTGAAATTTAAAATCGCGATATGTTCGGTGCACGGAGCTGTTCCTTGAAATGTAAACTCGTCCGGATAAATCTGAATGTCAATGGTAGGTTGCACGATCATTTTTACCTTGTGCCGCTGATCGCCCAGCATCAAATAATTTTCATAGGTGCCCGGCGGGGTCGTCGATGGCAACTCATGACTAATGGACTCTAATTTATGTTCTCCTGGATGAAGTCTGAAAGACAAGCGAAGAAAGTCCTTTCGATCGTTTGCCTTCCCTTTGTTTTCATTTTCGAGGGCCAAGGTTTTTACGCGCAACATATCATTTTCATGGTTCATGAATTTTATATGGCCTTGCAGATTGGAAGGTGGCCCGTTAAGCACGATTTCCTCTTCCGCGATCTTTATTTTTTCCTGATGGGTATCTGAAGTTATGGTTATCATCGTCTGTGTTTTTTAAAGAATATCACCCTTCCTGCTCTCCGGTTGGATTGTTTGATCTTTCGGGGAAGGGTCTTGTATCCGGCTCGCAACAATTGTCCTCGCACTTTTCAGCCGAATTGGGAATATAGGGTTCGGTAATAATTTGGCCCTCGCCGCCAACGCAAACACTTAAAAGCTCAACCCCGAGCATTTTTACGCAAACGTTTGAATAATTTGGAATGCGCACCCGCACCTTCATCATGTCTTTAATATCCTGCAATGTAAAACGCGGAAGGTTCAGGACTTCAACTTTACTATCCGTACTTACAGGCTCATTCGGGTCGCCTTTAAGCTTCAGCACGCTGTCCGTTTCCAGTTTCCCGCTTACCTTGGTTTCAATACTACCAGCGTGTGTTGCGTTGAAACCGCCGGACAATTTCGTATCCAGCCCACCATCAATAGTGGAATCCACATCAAAAATTCCTTTGGGCTGAATTGTGTGGGTGTACGTTTGGGGTATTTTTGGCATACTCATATGAAGAAATTTTTAATTCCCTTAAATTTAGGTATTTACAGTGAATTATTTTTAACATAATGAGATTTATTTTAACATTTTCTTGAAATTTTAACTTTTGAAATCAATTCATTTCAAAATAGAATTCACATAAAATCATTCTAGAAAAAGATTATAGAAACAAAAAACCCCCTGTGAAATAAACACAAGGGGTTTTCAAACTATTATTAAAGAAATCTATTCCTTCAATAGACGCTTAACAATTGGATCCTGTTTTCCTCTAATTATTACCATATAAGTAGCGGAAGCAAGGTTGCTTACATCAAAGGTCCTGGTTTCGGCCATTCCTTTTACATTGAAGGATTTAACCATCCTACCGGTCAAGTCGTAAATATCCACGCTGTCAAGTTCAAGGCTCTGCGGATTGCCGATTGTGAACTGATCCTTCGCAGGATTAGGATACAAGAGAACGTTTCCGAGATTCAGATTGTTCTCGCCAATTCCTAAAACGGTCTCTACCGTAAGCTCAAACTCACAAGAGCCAACATTGCCATAAGCGTCGGTAGCCGTTAAGGTAACCGTGAACACACCATCTGGTACAGCAGTGCCCGCAACAGGATCTTGTGTAGTTGTAGTTACAGGATCGGTACAGTTATCCATTGCAGTGGCTTCGCCTGTTGCAAAATAATCAGGAACTACATAAAACAAATTGCCAGCCCCTGGATCCACAGTTTGGTTCGCTGGACAAGTAACAACAGGTGCCATCGTATCAACAACCGTTACGGTTGCGTAACAAGTAGACAGGTTTCCGTTGTTGTCTTGGCTGAAAATTTG
Source organism: uncultured Flavobacteriaceae bacterium (assembly GCA_963839235.1). Taxonomy (GTDB): domain Bacteria; phylum Bacteroidota; class Bacteroidia; order Flavobacteriales; family Flavobacteriaceae; genus Aequorivita. The sequence goes on from CAWITX010000007.1 coordinate 96,063, forward strand.
AACGGTCACGGGATTTCCTATATCTGCACAGCTATATTCAGTAATATCCACGGCAACGGTCAAGATTCCACAGGCATCGTCATTGCTAGCTATTACATCGTTTGGATCCAAAGTAGCGGTTCCATCTGCTCCAAGTTCAAGTGTGAAGTCCTGGCAAACCAATACTGGACTCGTGTTGTCCTGCACCGTTACGGTTGCATTACAGGTCGCAGAGTTTCCGTTTACATCGGTTACCGTTAATATTACGGCGTTTTCACCAATATTTGAACAGTCGAAAGTATCTATATCCAATTCATAAGTATCGATGCCACAGGTATCGGTACTGCCATTGTCTATGTCTGTTCCATTTATGGTTACCGAGCCGGTTATTGGGTCAAGTTCTACCGTAATACTTTGACAAGCCACTACTGGGGCCGTTACATCTTCAACAGTTACCGTTGCGGTACAGGTACTCATGTTTCCGTTTACGTCAGTTACCGTAAGCACTACATCATTGTCGCCAACATTTGAACAGTCAAAAGTATCTTGACTGATCGAAGTAGTTGCTACCCCACATTGGTCCGTACTTCCGCCATCCACATCTTCGGCAGTGATACTGGCAAAACCAGTGGCATCCAACTGTATTGTTATGTTTTGGCAAACGGCCACGGGGGCTTGGTTATCTGTTACTGTAATGGTGAAACTACAAGTGCTTGCATTTCCGTTAACGTCAGTGGCGGTATATTCAATAGTGTGCACACCTACTGGAAATTGGCTGCCGCTTGGGTCGCCCATAGTCTGCACGATAGTGTCGATTCCACAGTTATCAATGGCTATTGATGCAGGAAAACTAACTGTCGCGAAACAGTCACCTGGGTCGGTATTGGCCATAATGTCTGCAGGACAGGCAATAATAGGGAATTCATTATCAGTTACCGTAATTACCGTAGTGCAGGTAGCGGTTTGTCCGTTGCCATCGTCCACTGTCCAAATAACAGTAGTATCACCTGTGGAAAGAATTTCTCCCGCAAGGGTAGCTGTTCCGTTAAGATCGTTAGTGATGCTGCCATCGGCACAATTGTCTGTAAAGGTTGCGTCAAACTCAGTTCCTACAACCGTGTATTGGCAGACGCCGGGGTCGGTATCACGAGCCGCATCAGCTACACAGTTAATTACCGGAGCTTCATTATCTTCAACTGTAATAACGGTTGTGCAGGTAGCGGTCTGGCCATTGCCATCGTCCACTGTCCAGACAATTGTATTTTCGTCTTTTGAAAGCACTTCTCCCGCAAGGGTAGCCGTACCGTTAAGATCGTTGGTAATGGTGGCGCTGCTGCAGTTTTCGGTAAAGGTCGCATCGAATTCTGTGCCTACAACCGTGTACTGGCAAATGCCCGGATCGGTGTTTTTTGTAACATCTGCCACGCAGTTGATCACTGGTGCTTCGTTGTCTTCAACGGTTACCGTGAAACTACAGGTTGATTTGTTTCCAGCTTCATCCGTAACTTCAAAAGTATTGGTGGTTGTACCTACGGGGAAGGTGCTTCCTGAAGCAAGTCCTTCGGTTTGTACTGTTGAAAGTACGGCAGAGCCTAAAATATATTCAAAATCTACATTTGATTTTGAGGAGGGGCTTGGCTCGGTCCAAAAGGAACCCTGAGGAGCCGGTCCTGTAGAAATATCATTTTGGGTTCCAAATCTGTTAATGGTTAATGGATTTCCACCAATATTTATGGTGGTATCACTGGTATAGGAGTTTGTGTTTCCGCGAACTCCCAAAATTCCAATAACTTGTCCAGCCGTAATAGGAATGTTTACAGGTATAAATCCAGCGTTAGGATTTTGTTGGGTGTAAAACAATAAGGCATCATATGAGGAGGTGCCAGAATAATTTGCCGGAGGAGCCGCAAAACTCATTACCATAATACTCTGGTCGGCAGTTGAAGCTAAAGTTGGAACTCTTAAAGCGGTGATTATAAAATCTTCCGGAGCAGTAAACCAATAGCCTCTGGAATCGCCAACATATGGAGAAGTTTGATTCGGCATTGTGTTTACCAAAACACTAGAACCGCAGTTGTCGCTTACGGTAGGTTCAGAAAATGTCACAACCGCCCCGCAAATACCTGGATCATTATCTTGGGTAATATCGACTACGCAGTTGATTGTTGGCGCCTCTGTATCATTTACAGTTACATTAAAACTGCAAGTTGAGGTATTACCATCACTGTCGGTGACCTGGAAAGTATTTAAAGTAGTTCCCACGGGAAATACACTACCGCTTGGCATTCCTGCGGTTTGTGTAGGAACCAAAGTTCCATCTTCAACATCAGAGGCTGTAACAGAATAGTTTACCGTTGCACCACAGATACCTGTATCATTGCCAACTGAAATATCATTAGGGCAGTTAAATACGGGGGCGTTAACCGCCAAAGATTCCATATATACCAATAAATTTATAAGCCAATTGGTTGATTCTACAGCAGGGGAATGGAAATTAACAGTAGTCATACCGCCTACCATAATTCTTCCTGCTCCCCAAGCTTTTTCAGCTAATACCACTTTAACTGGATTGGAACTGTCAACCAAAATATTACTATAGCCAGTACCTGAAATAGTAGCATGCGCATAATCATTACCCGTCATTGTGGTTGCGGTTGGAGTATTAGGGCCTATAAATGCCGGGTGTGAGGTATTAACCACTGAAACCGAACTACTCTGATTTGGATAAACTAAAGTGGTACCATTAAAACCAAAATTGATATTACCGACCTCGTTAGGTGCGCTGTTCAATAAAAGTGTGCCCCCGTTATTTACCCAAGCCTCAATGGCAGGCAAATTTCCTTGTAAAAAAGTGTTTAGCTCGCTCGCATTGGTATCGCTTCCGTCTATAAAAACAAATCTTGTAGGAGCTGCAAAAACTACCGCAGGATCTAAACTCTCAAAAAATGCCTGGGTCCAATTGCCGGCACCAAAAGCGCTATCCATAGCCGCTTGATTGGTAGTATTGCCCCAAGGGTTTCCCACATTAGAATTGATGTAATAAAAATCTCCCGGCGCAAAGTTCGGATTACGATTTTCAATTGGATTGGATCCCATAACATTGTGCGATATTTTAGAATAATCGGCACATGTTTCTGGATGATAATCGGTGGAGGTACATTGAGCACTGGCTTTAGTGGTTAGAATAAAGCACGCACAAATTGCAATCCACAGGAAAGTAAGTTGTTTCATCGATTTGGGTTTTAGTTAAAGGCGGCTAAAGTATAAACTTATGTTAAACTTTTTCTAAGTACTTACACGTACAGATTTTACCTTCATTTTTTTGGAAATTGTATAGATGTCTTACTTTCAATAAAATAAAAATGTAAATTGAATTTTTTGTAGTTATATTCTTACCAAAATGCCTAAAAATGAATAGATAAACATTCAAAAAGAACACAATCGGCTAAAATAATTTTGGGAGTATTTCCATTTCGCGGGAAATATTCCAAAGAAGTTGTGTCGAATTTTTTACATTTGTCTTCCATTCCCAGCACATGCATTCACCCATTTTCGCAATAATAGACGTAGAAACAACCGGCGGCGGCATAGCCGGCAATCGCATTACCGAGATATGCATTGCGCTTTTAAAAGATGGAAAAGTAGTGGATAAATATTCCACTCTAATTAATCCAGAAAGGCATATTCCACAGCATATTACCGCCCTCACAGGAATAGATAATGAAATGGTTTCGAACGCACCGCGGTTTTTTGAGGTTGCAGAAAAAATCCAGGAATTTACAAAAGACGCCATTTTTGTGGCGCATAATGTAAGCTTCGATTATAACGTAATCCGTGGCGAATTTCAGCTTTTGGGCCAACTTTACAATCGAAAGAAACTCTGTACCGTTCGGCTTTCACGAAAACTTATTCCCGGTTTGCTTTCCTATAGTTTAGGCAGACTCTGCAATACCATCAATATTCCGCACCTTAACCGCCACCGGGCGGAAGGCGATGTGGATGCCACCGTGATTCTTTTTCAACGCTTGCTTTCCTTAGATGAAGGTTTCACCACAATAAACACTTTTTTAAACCCGCGTTCCAAACAGGCAACCCTTCCGCCACATATTTCCTCGGAACAAATAAACGACCTTCCCGAAGCAGCTGGCATTTATCTATTCAAAAACCAGCAGCACAAGGTTATTTACGCGGGAAAGGCGAAAAATATAAAGAAGCGGGTGCTCTCGCATTTCTACGATAAAAAAACGAAGGAATATAAACTGGGGCAGGAAACCTATTTTATAGATTATGAAGTCACGGGAAATGAACTATTGGCGCTGCTCGTTGAATCTGAACATATCCGAAAACACTACCCCAAATTCAACCGCGCCCAGAAATGGCCTGCCACTACCTATCAAATTATAAGTTATAAAAACCAACGCGGAATTATTCAATTGGCATTGGCAAAAACAAAAGCGCTACACGACAGCGTAAGCACCTTTTATAATCGTGCGGAAGCAACCGAAAAGCTCGAGGAAATTTGCGAAGACTTTAAGCTTTGTCCCCGCTTTTGTACGTTGCAGAGCAATTCAGAAAAATGTTCGCATTACCGCATCAAAAATTGCGAAGGCATTTGCGAGGAAACAGAAACCGTAGAAGAATACAACATAAAAGTGCGCGCTGCAATCCATTCTTTGGAAGAAGACAAATCGAGTTTTGCAATACAGGGAAAAGGACGGACTCAAGGCGAAATATCCTTTGCGCTGGTGATGGAGGGTCAATACAAAGGTTTCGGGTTTTTTGAACGCAGTGAGGCCATCTGCAATATTGAAGATTACGAACCCTTCTTAAACAAACAAATTGCTACCTATCACACCCACGCCATTATCCGCAGCCACCTGAAAATAAATGGCGATCGCAACGTGGTATATTTCGATGACATTCCGCGACTTGCCGCCCACAGAATTGAGAAAATCAATTCCTTAAAAAAGGGCATTGGCCTTTTCGATTTTAAGGATTTTTAGAAAAATATTTTTTGAATTTAAAGCTCCGAAAGTTTGGGAAAACGGATCTCCTCAAAACTTGTAATTACCCTATCAGCTTTTCGGTAATCCTGATTTTTGGAATGTGGGCTTTTGAAAGCGACACAATAGATATTTGCAGCCTTCGCAGCCTCAATTCCATTAGTGGAATCTTCAATTACCATACAATTGTGCGGGTGTTCTTCGGCCAATTCGGCAGCTTTCAGAAAAATTTCGGGATGCGGTTTTGAAGCTTTTAAATCGGCACCGCTAATTTTTGCCTTAAAATATTGGTCTAGATCAAAGCGTTCAAAAATTCGATTTATATTCGGCATCGAAGCCGAAGAAGCCAAAACGAACGTCAGCCCGTTTTCGTAATAATTTTTGATTAAATCATGAACCCCATCCAACAGGGCAAGATCATCATCGTTTTCAAAAAGATATTTAAAGTGCTTTCGTTTGGTTGCAACAAGCTGTTCGGGAGTTTCGGAAAGATTGAAATGTTGGCAAAGCGTTCGGCATATGGGCAAAGTAGCCTTCCCGGTAAAGGAATCGTAAAGTTCTTCAGATACGTCAATATTAACATCCCCGAACATATTGAAATACGCTTTTCGGTGCAATGGCTCGGTGTCAACAATAACCCCGTCCATGTCAAAAAGTACGGCTTTTAGCATTTTTTTATTTTTTTGCGAAGGTAATATAGATTGTTGGATTTTTAAATTGTTGGATTTTTTGAACGGATGAAATCTTTAAATTTTTGCCCGCTGGTATTGTAACGGCCATTCCACATCAACTATTCAAATCCTTTGCGGCGTGAAGCGGAAAATAGGGTTGACGAAGACTTTCACGGGCATAAAGAATTAAATCGGCCTTTCCTTCCCTTAAAATTCCCTCAGACTGTTCCGCAGTAGTAATTTGACCAACGGCCCCCGTTAAAATATTTGCTTCCTTTTTTATTTGTTCCGCAAAAGGTACTTGATAGCTCGGCGCCGTGGGAATATTGGCTTTTGGAACATTTCCTCCGCTGGAAACGTCAATTAAATCGACTCCCAAATTTTTTAATTCTTTTGAAAGTTTAACCGAATCCTCAATCGTCCATCCACCTTCAGTCCAATCTGTGGCAGAAATCCGCACGAACAATGGTTTGTCCTCGGGCCATTCCTTCCGAACCACTTCTGTTACTTCCAGCAAAAACCTAATTCTATTTTCAAAACTGCCGCCGTACGCATCCGTTCTTTGGTTTGCCAAAGGCGAATAAAATTGATGGAAAAGATAACCGTGCGCAGCGTGAATTTCCACCACATCGTAACCCGCTTTTTCCGCACGGCGCGTAGCTTCCGCATAATTGTTTTTTACTTTTTCAATCCCTGCCTCGTCCAATGCTTTGGGTGCAGGCTCTCCATCGCGAAAAGGCAAAGGAGAAGAGGAAACCGTTTGCCAGCCATTTTCTTTGTCCGCGGCAATTTTGCGGGCGCCATCTTTGGGCAATTGGTAGCTCGCCTTTCTTCCCGCATGCGCCAGTTGTATTCCGATCAGCGCATTTTGTGAGTGGAGGAAATCTACAATTTGTTTTGATTTTTGAATATGTTCGTCCTTCCAAATTCCCATATCGCCGTGGGTAATCCTGCCTTCCGGCGAAACGGCCGTTGCTTCTTGAATGATTAACCCATTTCCACCTACCGCGCGGCTTCCCAAATGCACGAGATGGAAATCGTTCGCAAAACCATCCTCGCTGCTGTACATACACATAGGCGAAACGACCATGCGGTTTTTGAAGGTTTTGCTCTTTATTTGAAGGGGAGAAAAAAGTAGAGACATATCAATAATATTTTGTGTTAAAAATAGGCTGAGGCTTATTTTTAAAAACCTTAAAATGAGAATCCGAAAACGCCCGTTACCCCGAAGGATCGCGCGTCTGGATTGTCGAAATAATTTCCTCGGAAATTGAAATCCAACCTGAAAATTCGGAAGATATTTCCTATTCCGAAACTGTATTCATAATAGATTTTTTCAGGAGCGCGATACACGATATTTGAAGCGTTCAAAGAAATATTTTCCTGCGAAATGCTTCCGTAAACCGCTCTAAAACCTACCACCTCCCGCAGATCGAGTTTTCGTAAAAACGGGATTCGTGAAAATATTCTTCCCCCAAAATTATGCTGTAAATGGAGCGAAGCATATGTATCGCTCACAAATTCGTAATAATCCAATTGCGTAAAAGTGTTGTAAAGGCTGAAATAAGTTTGGTTTCCGGGTATGGGGTTCAGCAAGCTCAACGGCACTGGATTGAAGGTTTTGCCCAATTCCACGGTAGTGAGCAGGCGACCAAAACCACCAATATTCCACGGTTGGGTGTACAGGGTTTGCAATCTTTTGTATTCAAAATCGCCGCCCATTACGTCTTTTAATCCATAAGTGTAACCAAGATAAAAGGAACCAAAATCGCCTTCATTTATAATGGTGCGCTCCACGCCGTAGCCGGAAGTTTTCTTGCCGGGCGTAAAAAAGAAGCCGAGTTCTATTTCTGGCTGTTTTATTTCGCTTTTTATTTCACCGGTAAAAACTCCGTCTTCCATTACTTTATAATCTATACTGAAAGTTTCGGTGGCAGATTTTAAAGTACGGTACGAACCAGTTACCCGGACAATAAAATTTTTCCAAGGCTCAATATCAAACCCGACGGTACTAAGATTTATTCGCGAAAGCCTATCGTTTGCACCCACCGAAATAAGGGAGGAGGAAGCAAGACTTCTTCCCAAAACATCGTTGCTATTTGTCAAGCTTGCGCCTGTCTGCTCAACATCTCGACGGTTTCCACCAAAAACGGTAAGTCGCGATTTTCGGTCCAAAAGCCATTTCCCGGAAATGCCATATTTGAAACGGTCGTCCTTAAAACCATAAGCACCAAAGCCTTCAAGGCGCCACGGGTCGTTCTGGCCAAAATAGGTGCGGCCGCCCAGACGCAGGCGAAAACCTTCGGCTTCGTTGTATCCGAAAATTGAAAATACCGGACCGATATCAAAATTGTTTACTTCATAATAACCACTGGCCAAAGTGGCGCCAAGGTTATAAAGTGCCTTAAACCTAGGAACGGTTTTTAGGGTATCCAACATTTTATAAACACCGGTTTCATCCTTGCTCAGTTTTTCCATCCGGTTTTTTTCCCAGAATTCGTCGGGACGGTTGTAAACCTCATATTTATACGGATCTACCTGCTCATTGTAAAAATCCTTATTCTTCGGAATGTTGAAAACGTAATTATCATAAAGTGTAGTGCGCTTTCCATATACGCCGCGAGCGCCTTCTTTCTTTTTAAAACTGAAATCGCTCAAAAAGTAATCGCGTGTTATGAGAAAAATGGAATCGTTCAGCACATCAAATTCCTGTTCAATATATACATCGCGCACCCAGTTTAGGTTGGCGCTTTTCGATGCCTGCAGGTTTATTTCCTTTATTGCCCAAGTGGTATCGTTAACCCAGAAATTTCCCTTAAAAGTGAGTTCGTTTTTGCGGCGCGGATAGTAAATAATATTGTAGCACCATTTATTGCCTCGGTAAGCGCTGTCCTGCAACACGTAATTGTAAACATCGATCCCCGTTCGGGAGAGCGGGCTGGTAAAGGCCTTGTCGAAAAATTTCAGGTAATTATCGTACACATCGTACTCGCTGTAAAGATCTTTTACGAAGGCGATCAAGGTCTGGTTATTGTCGAAACCGGAATTCTTATTTCCTTGTAAAACTTCCTTTTCCTCACCGATATTATTATCGCCGTAAACCTTTGAAGCAGCTTCGTTGATAAAAATGGGCAGATATGTATTTCCGGTCACTTTTGAAGTATCGGTCTGCTCAAAAATGAATTCCATTCCATTGAAAATTTTGCTGTTTATTAGCGAACTGTCAATAGTATTTAGGTCGAATTCGAGTTTTTCGTATTTGTCGTATTGGTATTGTTTGAATTTTTTCACCCCATTTTCCCGGCGGTTTTCCCAAATTTTCCGAAGAATATCAATGGCGGGATTGTCCTTTTTTGAAGTCTTTCCGGTGTAAACCACCACCTCGTCCAAGGCTGAAGCGGATTCCTCGAGCACAACTACCATATTATAGGTACTCCGTGCTGAAAGATCGACTTCCTTGGTGGTGTAGCCAATAAATGAAAAGGCCACCGCCGAATAGGTTTTGTCGCTTTCCAAATAAAAGCGGCCATCCTCATCAGAGATGGTTCCTTCCTGCGAATCCTTAAAAATGACATTGGCGAAGGCCACAGGCACGCCGGAAGAATCTTTTATAACCCCGCTAACCTTGGTCTGGGAAAATACCGAAGCACTGAAAATAAGAATAGAAAATATTAAAAGGTGCTTCATAAAAAAACTTCTGTTTTTTTAAATTTTTGTTATTCTCTCCTTTGGAAGGAGATCGGATTGAAAGAGAAAGGAAGGTTTTTCATTTCAATATTTTGATAAGAAAACATCCCCCTGGCCCCCTTCAAAGGGGAAATTTTTAAGTTTTACTTTTTATATAGAACTTTTTTTACTGCCTTGATAACATCTACACTATTCGGTAGCCATTCCTCCAATAATACTGGTGAATATGGAGCTGGGGTGTCCGCCGTATTTATTTTTACAATAGGTGCATCCAGATAATCGAAAGCCTCATTTTGCACCATATATGTAATTTCGGTGGAAACGTTTCCGAAGGGCCAGGCTTCTTCAAGAATTACCAATCGGTTTGTTTTTTTAACCGATTCCAAAATGGTTTTTTTGTCCATTGGGCGCACGGTACGAAGGTCAATAATTTCACATTCAATTCCGTCCTTTGCCAATTCTTCAGCGGCTTTGTACGCTTCCTTTATAATTTTTCCGAAAGAAACTATCGTTACATCCTCACCTTTCCGTTTCACTTCTGCAACGCCAAGTGGGATCAAATATTCTCCTTCGGGCACTTCGCCCTTGTCTCCGTACATTTGCTCGCTTTCCATAAAAATTACCGGATCGTCATCACGGATGGCACTTTTTAAAAGTCCCTTAGCATCGGCAGGATTACTCGGAACCACAACTTTCAAGCCCGGACAGTTTGCGTACCAACTCTCAAAAGCCTGGCTGTGCGTGGCGGCAAGCTGACCTGCAGAAGCAGTTGGCCCACGGAAAACAATAGGGATATTGAATTGCCCGCCACTCATTTGGCGCATTTTTGCAGCGTTGTTTATTATTTGATCAATCCCAACCAACGAGAAGTTGAAGGTCATAAACTCGATAATGGGGCGGTTTCCGTTCATTGCGGAACCAACGCCGATACCGGAAAATCCCATTTCGGAAATTGGGGTATCTATTATTCGTTTGGCGCCAAACTCATCGAGCATTCCCTTGCTGGCTTTGTAAGCTCCATTATATTCGGCCACTTCCTCGCCCATTAAATAAATGGTTTCATCGCGGCGCATTTCCTCGCTCATCGCTTCCTGAATGGCTTCTCTGAATTGTAGTGTTTTCATTCTTTGAAATTTGAAATGTATTTTAATTGAATTTTTTCAAGGATAGCAAAAATACTATTATTTCAATCTGTTTAAGTATTATTTCCGAAGATTTAACCAAATATTATTATGCGTGCATAACAAAATTTTAAATTATATCAGTATCTTCGTAGCCCACAAAAATGACAATCAAAAAACACTTCAGAAAATGAAAATATTAGTCTGTATAAGTCACGTACCGGACACAACTTCAAAAATAAATTTTGCCGAAGGCGACACGAAATTCGACACCAATGGCGTTCAATTTGTAATCAACCCAAATGACGAATTTGGCCTTACCCGCGCTATGTGGTTTAAGGAAAAACAGGGCGCAACAGTACACGTTGTAAATGTTGGCGGAGCCGAAACCGAACCTACTCTTCGCAAGGCTTTGGCGATTGGCGCAGATGAAGCTATTCGGGTTAACACCCCTGCTACCGACGGTTTTTCGGTAGCAAAACAACTTGCAAATGTTGCAAAGGAAGGCGGTTACGACTTGGTAATTGGAGGTCGTGAATCCATTGATTATAACGGAGGAATGGTTCCCGGAATGCTTGCAAAACTTATCGGTGCAAATTTCGTAAACACTTGTATAGGTCTTGAGGTTGAAGGTGATAAAGCGACCGCAATCCGTGAAATTGATGGGGGAAAGGAAACTTTGAAAACATCACTTCCGTTAGTGATTGGCGGACAAAAAGGTTTGGTGGAGGAAAGCGATCTTCGTATTCCCAATATGCGCGGTATTATGCAGGCGCGAACCAAGCCGCTAAACGTAAAGGAACCAGTTGATTCAAATGCCGAAACCGATACAGTTTCATTTGAGAAACCAGCCCCAAAAGGTGCAGTGAAATTGGTTGATAGCGTTGATGAATTGGTCAATTTGCTTCACAATGAAGCGAAAGTAATCTAAAATTCAAATTTCAAGCACCAAATTCCAAACTGTGGAATTTGGAATTTTAGATTTGGGATTTTTCGAATTATCTAACAATTCAAATCTTATTGAATAATTTCAAAAAAGAATAAAATGATATTAGTATACACAGAATCAGAAGAAGGAAAAATCAAGAAAATCGCTCTTGAGGCAGTTTCCTACGCAAAAGGAATTGCCGATGAAATGGGAACTTCAGTTTGCGCGATTAGCATCAATTCCAATGACACTTCCGAATTGGGAAAATACGGCGCTTCAAAAGTGCTGGAAGTTTCCGATGATAAATTGAACAAATTCAATGCGGAAGCCTATGCCGACGTAATTGCACAAGCGGCAAAAAACGAGGATGCCAAGGTTATTGTGGTTTCTTCAAGTGCAAACAGCAAATTTTTAGCGCCGGCCCTTGCCGTAAACCTTGAAGCGGGATATGTGCCAAATGTTGTGGGCCTTCCCGAAAGCACTTCTCCTTTTAAGGTTAAACACAGCGTTTTTACGAACAAGGCTTTTGCAACCACTGAAATAAAAACCAATATTAAAATAATTGGTTTGGGAAAAAATTCCTTCGGATTGAAGGAAAATGAAACCTCAGCTTCAACCGAAGCATTTTCGCCCAATCTTGACGCGCACGACTTCGATATGGAAATTGTTTCCGTAGATAAAGCAACGGACAAAGTTACCATTGCCGATGCCGAAATAGTTGTTTCCGGAGGTCGCGGATTAAAAGGCCCCGAAAACTGGGGAATGGTGGAAGATTTGGCAAAAACATTGGGTGCGGCTACAGCCTGTTCAAAACCAGTGAGCGATATGGGCTGGAGACCACATAGCGAACACGTGGGGCAGACCGGAAAACCGGTGGCTTCCAATCTTTATATCGCCATAGGGATTTCGGGAGCTATCCAACATTTGGCAGGTATCAACGCTTCAATAAGGTGAAAGTGGTGATAAACAACGATCCCGAAGCACCTTTCTTTAAGGCTGCAGATTACGGTATTGTTGGCGACGCTTTTGAAATTGTTCCAAAGCTCACAGAAAAATTAAAAGAATTTAAGGCGCAGAACGCATAATTTTTATTTAATTTGTGCCTCGAAAAAAGGCTGTTTAAAGAAGGAAACATCCTCATTTAAACAGCCTTTTCTTATTATATTTATATTCGTTATTTTTATAAATCGTTGTTTAACTGAACACTGCGTACTAAATACGGACCACTGATTTACTGAAGAATGAGTTTAGTGAAACTTACCATAAAAGGAATATCCTATAGCCAAACACAAAATGGTGCCTACGCACTAATTTTGAATGAAGTGGATGGCGAGCGGAAACTCCCTATCGTTATTGGCGCATTTGAAGCGCAATCCATAGCGATAGCCCTTGAAAAAGACATCACCCCCCCACGCCCACTTACCCACGATTTATTCAAGAATTTTGCAGATCGTTTTGAGATCGTCATCAAACAAGTAATAATCCATAAATTGGTAGATGGCGTGTTTTATTCCAGCATTATTTGCGAACGGGACAAAATAGAAGAGATCGTTGATGCGCGCACCAGTGACGCCATTGCTTTGGCCCTAAGGTTTAAGGCACCAATTTTTACTTATAAAAATATATTGGATAAAGCGGGAATATTCTTGAAGACCGCCCCAAAGAAAAGGAAAATGAGTGCAGATGAAGATGCGGTAATTGAGGAATTGATTTTGGGAGAAGACAAGGAATCCATAAAACCAAAAGGAGAAGATTACAGCCGGCACAATTTAAAAGATCTTAATAAAATGCTGGAACAGGCCGTTGCAAGTGAAGATTACGAAAAAGCGGCGAGGATACGGGACGAAATTTCCAAAAGGGAATAATCTCCAAAAGCAAAAGCTTGATTATAAATTTTTTTATGCAGAAATATATATTAGTTGCCCTAGCTCTTTTTTTCTTCGGCAATATTTTAGGCCAGAGCATCGAACAGACCTGGCAATTTTCAGAAGTAAAGGATGAAAACGGGCTTTCAATCCTAAATGCAAATCCCGATAAAGATTTTCTAAAACTCGAAAACGGTTCCTTCGAATATCAGATGGGCGCCAATGACAGCCTAAAATCTACTGGCGATTATATTTTTCAGAATAACTTATTAGTCCTTTTTTTCAATTCGCCCAACGATAGCATCAGGCGTTTTCGTGTAGATGAAGTAACCGACAGCACCCTCGCCCTTTCAGAAAAAAATTACAAATACCAATTGAAATTGCCGGCAAACCAAGCCGTCACTGCCTTGGAAACCGCGACAACTTCCACTGAAATTATTCCAAGCCAAGGATTTTCAATGCAAAGCCTTTGGCGCGGAATCTTGGGGATGGTTTCCCTGCTTATCATCGCATTTCTCTTTAGCGCAAACCGAAAAGCCATAAACTGGAAAACAGTGGGCGTTGGTTTGGCCTTTCAGTTATTGATCGCAATTGGAGTGCTAAAGGTAGGTTTTATAAAAAGCGGCTTCGAAGCAGTAGGCCAGCTTTTCGTTAATGTACTGGAATACACAAAAGCGGGAAGTGAGTTCCTATTTGGGGGTATGCTGGATATAAATTCCTTCGGGTTTATTTTTGCCTTTCAGGTTCTGCCCACAATTATCTTTTTCTCGGCCTTGACATCGGTCCTTTTTTACTTCGGAATAATTCAAATAGTAGTAAAGGGAATGGGCTGGTTGCTCACAAAACTGTTGCACATTTCCGGCGCGGAAAGTTTGAGTGTGGCCGGAAATATCTTTTTGGGCCAAACCGAAGCGCCGCTACTGATAAAAGCCTATTTGGAAAAAATGAACAAAAGTGAAATGCTTTTGGTAATGATTGGCGGAATGGCAACCGTTGCAGGAGCCGTGCTTGCGGCCTATATCGGTTTTTTGGGAGGAGACGATCCAGCACTTAGATTGACCTTTGCGAAACACCTTTTGGCAGCTTCCGTCATGGCGGCGCCCGGTGCGATCGTTATTTCAAAAATGCTCTATCCACAGACCGAACCCATTGATACCGACGTGCACGTTTCTGCAGAAAAAATAGGCTCCAACTTTTTGGATGCCATTGCCAACGGAACTACCGAAGGCCTGCGTTTAGCGGTAAATGTTGGCGCCATGCTTTTGGTTTTTGTGGCATTTATTGCAATGATGAATGGCATTCTTGGTTGGATTGGCGGCGTTACTTCCATCAACGGTTGGGTAGCGGCAAACTCTGCCTATGAAAGTCTTTCGTTGGAGGCAATCCTCGGAACTATTTTTGCACCATTAATGTGGCTAATTGGCGTTGCAAAGGAAGATATGATGATGATGGGCCAGCTGCTAGGAATTAAGCTTGCAGCCAGTGAATTTGTAGGATACATTCAATTGGCGGAACTTAAAAATGTTTCCAGCGAACTGCATTTAAATTATGAAAAAAGTATAATAATGGCTACCTATATGCTCTGTGGCTTTGCGAATTTTGCTTCCATTGGAATACAGATTGGCGGTATTGGCTCGTTGGCGCCGGGGCAACGCAAAACACTTTCAAAATTTGGAATGAAGGCTTTAATTGGAGGGACCATTGCTTCGCTTATTTCGGCAACTATTGCGGGAATGATTATTGGCTAAGCCTCCCTAATTACCGTTTTTGCCCAATCTACGGCTTCTTCAACGGTAGAGAAAAACCCGAAAGAACCATTGTATAGCTCTTGCTTATGAAATGCATCCTCTTTCACTTTATCATTGGAGGAAACCAATGCAATACCGACAATTTTTTTGGGATTGATAAATTTATATGCGGCAGAATCTACATTATAAGAGTCCTTTCGGTCTGAAATCAGTACGAACTGACGATCCTTAAAATGGCTATACCCCGCTTGGATTAACTCTTTCGCACCTTCACGGCTCACACTATCTACAGAAATTCGTGCGACGGCATAGGTGGAATAACATTCCAGATTGCCTATAGACGTAGTATAATTTTTCTCCATAAACGGCTAGCCTTTTTTATCAAAAATAGGAAATTTCTTAAATAAGTGTTAACCCGTTAATAACTTATTTAAAAGCATTCTGTAAAAAATTTTAGCATCCACGGAGCTATTAGTATTTTAGACGCCATAATTTAGCTTTCCCGAACTATGAAACAATACCACGACCTTCTGAAGCATGTAATGGAAAATGGGACCGAAAAAATGGACCGGACGGGAACGGGCACCAAAAGTGTATTTGGCTATCAAATGCGTTTTGACCTAAGCGAAGGTTTCCCAATGGTTACAACTAAAAAACTTCATTTAAAATCCATTATTTATGAACTTTTGTGGTTTTTGAATGGAGATACAAACATTAAATATCTTCAGGAAAACGGAGTGCGTATTTGGAATGAATGGGCAGATGAAAATGGCGATCTCGGTCCTGTTTACGGTCACCAATGGCGAAATTGGAACAGTGAGGAAATTGACCAGATTTCTGAAATTATACAAACCCTAAAAACCAATCCGGATAGCCGCAGGATGTTGGTAAGCGCGTGGAACCCCAGTGTTATGCCCAATACTTCCAAACCCTTTTCTGAAAATGTTGCAAATGGAAAAGCAGCACTTCCTCCCTGTCACGCCTTTTTTCAATTTTATGTTGCAAACGGCAAACTATCGTGCCAATTGTACCAGCGCAGCGCAGATATTTTCTTGGGAGTTCCTTTCAACATTGCTTCCTATGCACTTTTAACGATTGATGGTTGCGCAAGTTTGTGGCTATCAGCCAGGCGATTTTATCCATACCTTCGGCGATGCCCACATTTACAGTAACCATTTTGAACAAGTGGAACTTCAACTCTCCCGCGAGCCGCGACCTTTGCCTAAAATGTTGCTCAATCCAAATGTAAAAGATATATTTGGCTTCACTTTTGATGACTTTACGCTGATGGATTATAACCCCCACCCGCACATTAAAGGCGCTGTTGCCATTTAAAAATAAACCCAGATTCCCAAATGAAAAACCTATTTATCGCAATCTGCCTACTTTTTACTACTACCATATTTGCCCAACAGGAGTGGGGCGATGTCCAAAAAAATACAGTTACCTTAAAAGAAATCGGCCCCGTTTGGCCCGGTTGTGAAGCGGGCAATGCCGCAGAACGCGACAATTGTTTCAACAATAAATTGACCGAGCACATTGTCAAAAATTTTAAATACCCCGCTGAAGCGTACAAGAAAAATGAACAGGGCAAAGTGATTGTGGAATTCACAATCAACGAAAAAGGATTGGTGGAAGTACAAAACGTTACCGGTGGCACCAAGGCTTTACAAGAAGAGGCAAAACGCAATATTATGGCCATACCCAAAATGGCAAAACCGGGAATGATGGGTGGGAAGCCGCGCAAGATTAAAATGACCGTTCCTTTTACTTTTAAAACTGGAAAATAGTCCAATCACTTACATTTGTAACGTTTATGCTAGTTTAACAACTGTTTAACGTTAGCGAAATAGCCCTCAACAATTTTAATATTTATATTTAAAGTGTCGTCAAAATCCCTATATTTTTCGGGAGTAACACTTTAATATGATTGCTACAGATAATTTGGTTTCCTTCTTTCTCGAAACCCGTCAACATACCGAAAACATTTGCAAGCCACTGGAAATTGAAGATTATGTGGTCCAGCCCATTGTAGATGTTTCGCCACCCAAATGGCATTTGGGCCACACCACTTGGTTTTTTGAGGAATTTATTTTAAAACCACATAAACCCGGATATAAACTTTTTCACGAGGATTTCGCCTTTGTTTTCAACAGTTATTATGAAAATGTCGGGAAACGCGTAATTCGGAATGATCGCGGAAATCTTTCTCGGCCCGGCGTTGCCAAAGTTTACGATTATCGCCACTATGTAACCTCCGAAATGCGCGATTTTCTTTCCGAAGGCATTTCAAAGGAAATACAAGAAATCCTTTTAATTGGGATCCATCACGAGAAACAACACCAAGAGCTACTTACTACCGATATAAAATATATTTTAGGGAATAATCCTTTATTGCCGAAATACAACGATTCCTTTTCAGAAAATCCAGTTCAAAAATTTTCGCGGGAATGGGTTGAAATGGAAGAAGGAATCTATGAAATAGGCCATAAAAACGCAGACGAGTTCTGTTATGACAATGAATTGGGAAGGCACAAAGTGTACCTTCACGAATATAAAATTTCAAATAAACTCGTAACCAATTCCGAATATCTCGAATTTATAAACGCCGGCGGTTACAAGGATTTCAACCTTTGGCATGCCGAAGGATGGGATTGGGTGCAACAAAATAAAATTTCCGCTCCAATGTATTGGCATAACATTGACGGCGAATGGCACCAATATACACTGAATGGGCTGCAAAAAATAAATTGGGAAGCACCCGTTTCGCACATTTCCTATTTTGAAGCATTTGCCTTTGCACAATGGAAGAAATGCCGCCTTCCCACCGAATTTGAATGGGAAGCGGCCCAACAAAATTTTGAATGGGGCACCCGATGGGAATGGACCGAAAGCGCCTATCTGCCCTACCCTGGCTATACCAAGGCACCCGGGGCAATTGGCGAATACAACGGCAAATTTATGGTGAACCAAAAAGTGCTTCGCGGCGGTTCGGTGGCAACTTCACCCAAACATACCCGCGCTACCTACCGCAATTTTTTCCAAACAAATCTGCGTTGGCAATTTACCGGAATACGATTGGCCAAGTAATTTTGACGACATTTTTATGAATACCAAAACCAAACCCCCATTGAATACGGCTTTTAAAAACGAAGTTTTTGAAGGGCTTACCACTTTTCCGAAGCATCTTTCCTCCAAATATTTTTACGACAAAAAAGGAGATAAATTGTTTCAGGAAATTATGGCAATGCCAGAATATTATCTAACCGGTTGTGAATTTGAGATCCTTTCAACAAATACAAAAATTATTGGTGAACTTTTCCGCGATCGCGAAAATGGGTTGGATTTGATTGAACTTGGCGCCGGCGACGGCAAAAAAACCAAGGTTCTGTTGAAATATATGTCTGAAAATAATTTCAATTTTATTTATAAACCCATTGATATCAGCGAAAATGCGGTAGCATTACTTTCAGAAAATCTTGCCCACGAAATGCCAAATTTATCTGTAGATGCTGAAGTTGGCGAATATTTTGAAGTATTGGAAAGACTGAAAGGCTTCAATAAACGCAAAAAGGTTATAATGGTTTTGGGAAGCAATATTGGCAACCTTCGGCATCCAAAAGCAATTGAGTTTCTTTCAAAATTGAAAGATGCCATGCTTCCGGAAGACTTGCTTTTTATGGGTTTCGACCAAAAGAAAAATCCGCAGACCATTTTAAATGCCTACAATGACGAAACAGGAATTACCGCCGCTTTCAACAAAAATGTACTCACCCGAATAAACCGCGAGTTGAACGGAAATTTTGATATCGAAAAATTCAAACATTGGGAAGTTTACAATCCCGAGACCGGCACAGCACAGAGCTATTTGGTCGCCACCGAGGCGATGGAGGTTACAATTGAAGAACTTCAGTTAACAGTAAATTTTGACCAGTGGGAAACCATACATACGGAAATATCGCAGAAATACGACGATAAAACAGTGAGTTGGTTGGCGGAAGAAGCGGGTCTTGAAATTGAAACCTTCTTTACAGATGCAAAAAAATATTATAAAAATTATGTTTTTAGGAAAGCGTGATGATGTATGATCGAAGATGTATGATTTATGAAAATATGAAAATAATAAAAACTTCACAATCTATCCAGTTCTCGACATATCACTTTCTCAACTCATAGACCCATCGACTTTTCGACCCCTCAAATTAAAACATCAATCAGCCGATCTCAGCTCCTCTTCCGTATTGTAATAATGAAAACTCACCCGAATACCATCGCCGCGAAGAGAGCAAATAATATTGTTTTGCTTCAATTTTTCGAATAGGGCGGAATCTCCCTTAATATTAAAAATGGAACTGTGCCCTTTGCGCATCAATGTATCATTTTTCAGCAACCCCATTTCCGAAAAATATTTTTTTGCTTTTTCCGAAATTGAAGCAATTTTCGAATATAATTCATGCGTGCCCAGTTTTTTCTGAAAAAGGATGGCCTGCTCCAAACTGCCGTAATTCAGTGTGTCTTGATGGCCTGGTTCAAAATGTTTCATGAAGGTGGTTTCCGTTGCTTTGCTTTCAAATTTTTCGGCAGAATTAAAACCAATTGTTTTCGGAAAAATACGTTCGCGCGCCGTTTCCTTTACCATTATAAAACCGTTTCCGTAGCCCGCTGTTAGCCATTTATAGGCGCTTGCACCCAAAACATCAATTCGCGTTTTCTGCAAAATTGAAATTTTCGGTTCCCAAATATTGGGTGCCATCTGCGATGAGCAATAAATTGGGATTTGCGCTTTTTAATCGCTTTAAAAATTCAAAATCTATTTTTATCCCGTTCAACCATTGAACCACGCTAAACATAAAAATGTCCGGTTCGTGTTCGGCCACCGCGGTCTCAATGTTTTCTTCAAGATTTTCATTTATTTCCGCATAACACAGAGAGAAATCTCGCGTTTCGACCGGCCAATTTACCGATGGATAATCATTCTTTAATAGCAGAATTTTTTGGTTCTTCGGAAGCCCTTCCAAAACCGTATTTATTCCGAAGGAAATATTTGGAATAAGCGCCGTTTCAGTTGCCGAAGCGCCAAAAAAGTCGGCAACCGTCTTTCTTATTTGCTCCACGTGTACCTTATGTTTATCGCGAAAAATGCTAGCGTGGTTCATTAAATCCATATCGTGTTGCCGTCGCCACTCAATCACAGGTTTCGGGATTACGCCATTTGACGCGGTGTTGAGATAGGTACAGGATTGCAAAGCGGGAAAATGGTTTCTTAATTCTTCCATAAGTGGACGGCAAAAACGTTGGAATTTCGGTATTTTTACGTGACTAACATTTCAATTTTATTCTTCAACGAAAGTAACCAACTATGTTTTCAAAAGCTAAAAAATCTGAAAGAATCGACGCCGAACAACGGGAGCAGTACGAGTACGCACGGCGACGTATTAAGCAGAAAAAGAATTTAATGCGCCATTTTATCCTGTTCTTGGTAGGCTCGGTCTTGTTGATTATCATTAACCCTGTTTTGGGCTATGGCAATGAAATTCTATTTGAAAACTGGTTTATTTGGGTCATTTTAATTTGGACATTTATATTTCTTGTCCACCTTTTAAATGTTTTCGTGATGCATAAATTTATGGGGAAGGAATGGGAAGACCGGCAACTTGAAAAACTGAAAATCCGTCAAGCCGAACGGATGGCAGAACTCCAGAAAAAAGTGGACAATGAATTACAGCTGCCAACGACAAAACCCGAAGTACCAAATAGAGAAAAATTAAATAACCCTTTACCGCCCGACGTACAATGATTACAATGATCGCCGCCGCCGCCGAAAATAATGAATTGGGAAAGGACAACGACCTGCTTTGGCATTTGCCCGACGATTTTAAGCGTTTTAAACAGCTCACCACAGGCCACCATATTATTATGGGAAGAAAGACCTTTGAAAGTTTTCCGAAACCGCTGCCCAACAGAACGCATCTTGTAATTACCCGAAATAAAAATTATAAAAAAGAAGGGGCCGTAGTAGTCCATTCGCTGGAAAAAGCACTAAAAATGGCAGAAAACGACGAGCAGCCATTTATAATTGGGGGAGGTGAAATTTATAAAATGGGACTTCCCAGAGCCGAAAAAATAGAACTTACCCGAGTACACGCAACCTTCAAAGATGCCGATACCTTTTTTCCGAATTTTTCGCAAGAGGAGTGGGAACTCATTTCTGAAACACATCACCCAAAAGACGAAAAACACAAGTACGCTTTTACCTATGAAACCTGGGTGCGCAGATAAATAAATTGCCTTTGGAAACCATCCTAAAAAATATTGCGTCCATTAATAATTTCAATTTTATTGATAGTAGAGCTTTGGCGGGCGGAGATATAAACGAGGTGTATTTTTTGAAATGCCGCGAAGGAAATTTTGCCGTAAAAATTAACAATGCCTCCAAATTTCCGGGAATGTTTGAGGCTGAGGAAAAAGGCCTGCAACTTTTGCGCCACACCAACAGTTTCAAAATCCCAAGAGTTGTGGCCTCCGGGAATTTTGAAATGCATTCCTATTTATTGCTGGAATATTTAGAACCGGGAAATCCATCTAAAAACTTTTGGGAACTTTTTGCCGAAAAACTGGCTGCGCTTCATAAAACTACGAATGCCAATTTTGGACTGGACCATGATAATTACATAGGAAGCTTACCGCAAAAAAACCAATGGCACGAAAGTGCTTCAGAATTTTACATCGACCAACGTTTGGAGCCGCAATTAAGAATGGCTTCGGAAAGAGGTTTTTCCTTTAAAAATTTAGAAGTAGTACTTGAAAATATTTCCGAAGAAATTCCCGAAGAACCGCCCGCATTGGTTCACGGCGATTTATGGAACGGCAACTTTATGGTCTCGGAAAATGGAAATCCGGTTTTGATCGATCCCGCCGTGGCATTTGCCCCGAGAGAAATGGACATTTCAATGATGAAACTATTTGGCGGATTTTCCTCTGAAGCTTTCACAATTTATGAATCGTTCTTCCCATTGCAACCCGATGCGGAGCAACGAATTCCGCTTTGGCAGTTGTATTATCTTTTGGTGCACCTTAACTTATTTGGCAGTGGTTATTTGCCACAAGTTAGTTCCATTATTAAAAGGTATTCGTAGAATTAGTGATATTTTTGTGAGTGTAAATAAGGACAGCAACGAAAAAATATAAACGAATGAAAGCATATATTTTTCCCGGACAGGGTGCCCAATTCAGCGGAATGGGCAAAGATCTTTATGAAAATTCCTCAAAAGCGAAGGATTTATTTCAGGAAGCGAATGACATTTTAGGTTTCGATATTACGAAAATAATGTTTGAGGGAACCGCGGACGAATTGAAGGAAACGAAAGTAACGCAGCCCGCAATATTTCTGCATTCGACCATTTTAGCGGAAGTAATGGGCGATAAGTTCAAGCCAGATATGGTCGCTGGTCATTCATTAGGGGAAATTTCGGCATTGGTGGCCAATAGAACGCTCGCATTCGGTGACGGATTGCAATTGGTTTACAAACGTGCTGTGGCAATGCAAAAAGCCTGCGATTTAACACCCTCTACCATGGCGGCGGTTTTAGGATTGGAGGACCATTTGGTAGAAGAAATCTGCGCAAACACTCCGGGAATTGTAGTGGCGGCAAATTATAACTGTCCCGGACAATTAGTAATTTCCGGCGATGTCGATGCCGTAGGAAAAGCCTGTGAAAGTTTAAAGGAAGCGGGTGCTCGTAGAGCTTTAATTTTGCCCGTTGGAGGCGCATTCCACAGTCCGTTGATGGAGCCCGCCACGCGAGGAATTGGCTGCCGCGATTGAAGCAACCCAATTTACCGAACCTGCCTGCCCAATCTATCAGAATGTTTCAACTTTTGCGGTTACAAAACCTTCAGAAATAAAGGAAAATTTAATCTTTCCAACTTACAGCACCCGTAAAATGGACGCAGAGCGTTCAAAATATGATAAAGGACGGAGCCACAAAATTTGTTGAAGTTGGCCCTGGCAATGTTCTGCAGGGACTCGTAAAGAAGATTGACGATTCAGCTGAAACTGAAAAGGCGGAGATTTAGTTCACGGTTCAAAATAAAATTCAAAAAAAAACACCGAATGAAAATTTCATTCGGCGTTTTAGTATGTTTTTAAATTTAATTCAGAATTTAAACTTTGAATTTTATGCGCCAATTCGGCAATCTGCACAGTCCTTTACATTCCCGTAATAAGTTTCGCGGTATTTGTGCATCGTTTTAAAGGGAACTTTTAGGAAGGTTTTTTTAATATAAATCACATTTGTCGTGAACATTCCCATCTTTTCCGTAAATCGTTTTTCTCTCTTGGTTTTTCGTTTCACTGAAACTAACTTCATATCTCCTATTTTGAATTTTTTCATTTGTGGCAAAGAAACAAAGGATAGTACCAAAATCCAAATTATAAGCGTTAAAGCTTTCGTAAAAACACCCGTAAGTAACTGATATTTAAATATTTCTGATTTTCTTTTCCCATTTCCAGGCAGAATCCAGAGCATCCTCCATCGATTTTTCAGCTTTCCAACCCAATACCTTATTTGCCTTTTGGGTATCTGCGTACACCGCAATAACATCGCCCGGACGACGGTCCACAATTTTATAATTTAATTTTTGACCAGTGGTTTTTTCAAAGGAATTCACCACTTCCAGCACAGAACTCCCCCTTCCCGTTCCGAGATTGAAGACCTCATAATTAGCATTATTTTTATTTGAAAGCAAACGTTGAAGTGCTATCACGTGGGCCTTTGCAAGATCTACCACGTGAATGTAATCGCGGATGCAGCTGCCATCCTTCGTAGGGTAATCATCGCCAAAAACGGAAAGTTGCTCACGCAAACCAGCGGCCGTTTGGGTAATAAATGGAACCAAATTTTGGGGCACACCAGCGGGAAGTTCCCCAATTTCAGTAGATTCATGGGCGCCGATGGGATTGAAATATCTCAGCGAAATAGATTTTAAGGATGATATTGAACACGAATCCTTCAATATTTCCTCGCTTATCTGTTTGGTATTTCCGTAGGGCGAAGTTGCATCCTTTACGGGCGCATCTTCGGTAATTGGAAGCGAATCCGGTTCGCCATACACGGTGCAGGATGAACTAAAAATAAAATTTTCAATGCCATACGCATTGCATTCCTGAAGCAGATAAATAAGTGTATTCAGGTTGTTTTCGTAATAAAGAAGTGGATTTTCAACGCTTTCCCCTACTGCTTTGCTCGCCGCAAAATGAATAATGCCGTGAATGTCGCTGTTTCTTTTAAAGAAATCTGCAACATCATTTTTTATGCGCAGGTCAAGCCTTTCAAATGTTGGGGGAGTTTTGGTAATATTTGTTATTCCCTCCAAAACGTCAATTGAAGAATTGGAAAGATTATCCACAATAATAACTTGATAGCCCGAATTCTGAAGTTCTACAACGGTGTGAGATCCTATATAACCCAAACCGCCCGTAACGAGTATTTTTTTCATTGTCATGCCCGCCCTTCGACTATCGCTCAGGATAAACTTCGGCGTATTTTTTAAATTATTATTTCTGTATAAAATCAATTACTGTTTTTGTAATAAAATCAATCTGCTCATCATCCAGCTCTGTATGCATTGGCAGTGAAATTACTTCTTTTACCAATTGATTTGTTACCGTAAAATCAGCTTCGTTATATCGTTCATCTTTATAAGCCTTTTGAAGATGCAAGGGAATTGGATAATAAACCCCGCACGGAATTCCTTTTTCATTCAAATGTTTCACCAACGCATCCCTATCCGCATTTTTAATTTTTAAGGTGTATTGGTGAAAAACGTGACTTTTTGCCGTAAGATTATTTTCAGTATCAAATCCGCCAGGAGTTTCAATATTTTCAATCCCTTTAAATGCGTCTGTATATTTTTGGGCGGCATTAATCCGTGCCGTATTATAATCGTCCAAATGTGGAAGTTTCGCCCGAAGGACAGCAGCTTGCAGGGAATCCAACCTACTATTTACGCCAACTACATCGTGATGATATCTTTCATACATTCCGTGGTTTACAATGCCACGAATTATATGTGCAAGTTCATCATCGTTGGTAAAAATAGCACCGCCATCGCCATAACAACCCAAGTTTTTGGATGGGAAAAATGAAGTGGAAGCAACGTGGCCAATGGTTCCGGTTTTCTTTTTACTTCCATCTTTTGAAGTGTAATTTGCCCCAATTCCTTGGGCGTTATCCTCAATTACATATAAATCGTTCTCTTTGGCAATATCCATAATTTCATCCATATTCGCAGCAAGTCCGAATAAGTGAACAGGTACAATCGCCTTAGTTTTAGGGGTGATTGACCTTTTTATGGCTTCAATATCTATGTTGAAATTGGTAGGATCCACATCCACCAAAACCGGGGTTAATTGTAAAAGTGCAATAACCTCAACAGTTGCGGCAAAAGTGAAATCTGCTGTTATCACCTCATCGCCTGGTTTTAGGCCGAGACCCATCATTGCTATTTGAAGCGCGTCCGTGCCATTGGCACAGGGAATTACGTGTTTTACGTCCAAATAATCCTCAAGTTCCTTTTGAAATTGGTTAACCTCGGGGCCGTTTATAAATGCAGTGGATTCTATCACATTCATCATTGCGCTGTCCACCCGCTCCTTTATTATTTCATATTGGCCTTTAAGATCGACCATCTGTATTTTCTTCATAACATGCCCGCGCAGGCGGGTATCTTTTAAAATTGAAATTCGATTTTTTTGAATCCTGTAAAATTACAAAATTGATATTTGATATTCGGGGAATAAAGCTTCGGTGTTGGGGAATTTGGTTTTTTAAAATTACTGATTACCCACTTCTGCGTACTGACCACTGAATTTAGTATTTTTATCCCCGATGCACTCTATCTACAATTTATTGATTTACACCGCCACCTTCTTTTTGAGGATTATGGCATTGTTCAGCAAAAAAATGAAAATTTTTGTGAAAGGAAGAGAACACGTTTTTGAAACGCTGCAGCAAAAAATTTCTTCCGAAGACAAAACAATTTGGTTTCATTGCGCATCATTGGGTGAATTTGAACAGGGCGTTCCGATAATGCAAGAGTTGAAAAAATTGAAACCCGAACATAAAATTGTAGTCAGTTTTTTTTCACCTTCAGGTTTTGAGATAAAAAAAAATTCTCCCATTGCAGATGTAGTAGTTTATCTACCAATGGATACGCCATCCAACGCCGAAAAATTTGTGCGGACCCTACATCCTTCCCTCGCCGTTTTTGTGAAATATGAAATTTGGCCCAACTATTTATCTTCACTTCAGAAAAATAAAATCCCGACTCTTTTGGTTTCGGGAGTTTTTCGGAAAAATCAAATTTTCTTCAAATCGTACGGCGGGTTTATGCGAAAGGCACTAGGCACCTTTAACCATATTTTTCTGCAGGATGAAAATTCCGAAGCTCTTTTACAAAACATCGGTTTTAAAAATACCAGCGTTAGCGGCGATACCCGATTTGACAGGGTTTCCCATCAAATTGAAATGGATAACAAACTTCAATTTGCCGAAAATTTTAAAGGAAATTCAATCTGTATTGTTTGCGGCAGCACTTGGCCGGAAGATGAAAACGTTCTTTTGGACTATATAGACAGCTCTCCAAAAGAGGTAAAATTCATTATTGCCCCGCATAAAATTGAAGCAAAGAAAATGGAAGATTTTAAGGAAAGGATTCACAAAAAAACCATTTTTTATTCCAAGAAAGACGAAGCAAATATTTCGGAATACAATGTTTTGATCATTGACTGCATCGGTCTATTGAGTAAACTTTATAGTTACGCCGACATCGCCTATGTTGGCGGGGCGATGGGCAATAACGGGCTTCATAATATCTTGGAACCTGCAACTTTTGGAGTTCCTATCATTATCGGAAAAAATTACTACGGTTTTCCGGAAGCCAAACGTTTACGGGAATTGGCAGGACTTTTTTCGGTAAAGGATGCTTCGGAATGCACAGAAATTTTGAGCAAATTGGTCAATGATTCCCATTTTAGGAATAAAACCGGAATGATTGCAGGGCACTTTGTCAACAAAAATACCGGTGCTACGAGGAGAATTATGGAGTATATTAAAATTTCCGCACACTTTTAAAGTGTATTCAATGAGGCTTATCGATTAACTCCTTCTTTAATTAGTTAATATTTATTTAACTAATTTTAATGAATCTTTGCAGGTTTGCCTTTTTAAAAAGAGTAGATTTGATTAAAATATTAACAAAAAACCAATTGGAATGAAAAGATTAATGTTCGGATTAATAGCACTCACCACATTTGCAATTAGCTCGTGCCGAGAAAAAGAGACTGAAACCAAAGAAGTAATCAGAGAGGTAAGGGTAGAAAAAGAGAGCCCCAAGGACTCTGAAGGGATATTGGAGCGAACCGCAAAAGAAGTGGATAGAGAAGTAAATCAAGAAATCGATAAAAAGATTGACGAAATTGGCAATGACGATAATTAATAATTTTCGTTTTTTTAAATCAACAACTTTTTAAACAATTAACCCTAAACTATAAATTATGAAAAAAGTAACAATGATTGCCCTATTTGCAAGTTTTTTGGCTATTTCATTATCTTCCTGCAGAGATCAAAAAACTGAAAAGGAAGAAGTAATTGAAGAAATGCAGGATAAAGGCGCCGATATTGATGTAAGCGATGACGGCGATAAAGTCAAGATGGAAACCGAAGATGAAAAGGTAAAAATAAAAACCGATGATGAAGGTAACGTAAAAATCAAGGAAAAGGATAAAGACTAAACTTCATTCACTAAAACAAAATAAGCGGATCAATTATGGTCCGCTTTTTTATTGCCCATATCTTTAATTTGGCCCTTTAATTCATCCATTGATTGTTGAAGCTGCCTTAAAAGATTACTTTCCGATGGTTCGTCAATTCCGAAGCTGAGTTTGCTATTCACTAACCACAATTCCTGAATCTCCCTTACTTTCACATCTATTGGCAAATATTCCTGATTAAGGGAAATAAGCCGCAACATTTGCGGATTGTTGGGTACTTTTTGAAGTTTTTTCACCAAAACGGAATCCTTTAAAACCACAATATAAATTTTGCTCTCCGATGCTTCTTGAATATTCGGCACGGCACGGCCCAAAACCCATTCGTTGGGGCGAATGTTAGGAAGCATGCTATCTCCCTCAACCTGAAAACCCCTGTAGGACGCGTTTCTGAATTCCGGCAAAGGAATATTGAATGCTGGCAAGGATTGATACCAATCTACATCCTGTATATTATGTGGATACCCCGCAGCAGCCTTTTGGTTAACCAAAATTATACTGTCCTCGCCTGTTTTATCAAGCGTCAAAATTTTCGGACTTACATCCCCGATATGCGAATCTGCATACTTTTCAAAACTTTCCCCATAAAGCCACAGCGGATTAATATTGAATAACCGCAACAATTCGGAAACTACTTTTCCTGTAATCTTGGTTTTTCCGCTTTCAATATCGGCGGTAGTGGAGCCAATATTCAATAATTCGGCAAAGGATTGTTGCGTGTGCCGCAATTCTTCCCTAATTTTTTTAAAGCGCTGTGCTTCAATAGATAATTTTGCTTGCCATGAACCAAATATAATATTATTTTGGAATAAGTCCGACTTTTTATTGGAATAAATCCTATTAAAAAGGAATATTTCCTTATTTTTGGACTTATTCCAAATTGCTATGAATTTTGAACGAATCAAAGGAAAAACTCAGCATTCTTGCCGATGCTGCCAAATATGATGTATCCTGTTCCTCCAGCGGCAGCAAACGAACAAATAAAAATAAAGGCCTCGGCGACAGCAGCGGGATGGGCATTTGCCATACCTATACCGAAGACGGCAGATGCGTCTCCCTCTTAAAAATTTTATTGACCAATCACTGCATTTTTGATTGCGCGTATTGCGTGACGCGAAAAAGCAATGACATTAAGCGGGCGGCTTTCCAAGTGCAGGAAGTGGTGGATTTAACGATTAATTTCTATAGGAGAAATTATATAGAGGGACTTTTTTTGAGCAGCGGCATTTTCAAAAATGCAGATTATACTATGGAAAGATTGATTTCTGTGGCGAAAAAACTTCGGGAAGAAGAAAATTTTAACGGCTACATCCACCTCAAATCCATTCCGGGTGCGAGCGATGAATTAATGCGTGAAGCGGGACTTTACGCCGATAGACTTTCGGTGAATATTGAAATTCCTACCGAAAAAGGCCTAAAATTGTTGGCTCCGGACAAGGACCGAAAGGATTTTATAAAACCGATGGAAAAAGTAAAGAATGAAATAATCCAATATAAAAATGAAAAAAAACTGCTGAAAAAAGTTCCGCTCTACGCTCCGGCGGGTCAAAGTACGCAAATGATAGTTGGCGCAAGTGGCGAAACCGATGCCGAGATTATGTACACATCGGCCCATTTTTATAAAAATTTCAATCTTAAAAGAGTTTATTATTCGGGTTATATTCCCATTAGCCACGATCACCGTTTGCCATCCATCGGAACTAATGTGCCTTTATTGCGGGAAAATAGATTGTACCAAACCGATTGGTTGTTGCGTTTTTATGGTTTTGATGTTCGCGAAATATTGAATAGGGAATTCCCGAATTTAGAGTCGGATGTTGACCCAAAATTAAGTTGGGCGCTACGAAATCTGGACCAATTTCCCATTGATATAAATAAAGCTGATATGCGAATGCTACTTCGTATTCCCGGGCTTGGCGTAAAATCCGTGCATAAAATCTTACATGCGCGGCGCTTCAAAAAATTAAATTGGGAAAATCTGAAATCAATTGGAGTTTCCCTGAACCGGGCCAAGTATTTTCTGGTTTGCGATTCCAGAATTTTTGAAACGAAGGACAGAACTTCGGCACAGTTGAAATCATTGATTCTGCAGCAATCGGTAAGTAAATTCAGTAAGGTTCATAATACACAATTAAATTTATTTGACGCCACAAATCAGAAAATAGCATGAAAACCATAGTTAAGTACGACGGAAGTTTTGAAGGTTTTCTTTCCGCAGTTTTTCATATTTATGAAAGAAAATTAACAATAGTTTCAATCGAAAAAAAAGCGTATTCTGCAGAAAATTTCTTCGATGAAACGGAAGAGATAATTACCGATTCCAAAAAAGCCAATCGAGTTTGGAAAGGGCTTTCAAAAGTGCTTTCCGCCGTAGCAAAAAGGAAAATATATAAAGCTTATTTGAGTGAAATTCAGAATGTGGAAAATATAATTCTGGAATATATTCGCTTTTCGATGGCTTCCAAAATTAATATTGAAAAGAATTTTTCAAACGAATTCGTTTTGGAAATTGAAAAAATAGTCAAAAAAGTGGACCGCGAAAAACACAGAATGGACGCTTTTGTAAGGTTTCGATTAACGCGGGACGGAATTTACTTCGCCACCATTGAACCGGATTTTAATGTGCTTCCCTTAAATGCGGACCATTTCAAAAATAGATATGCCGACCAAAAATGGATCATTTACGACCTTAAAAGGAACTATGGAATATATTACGATTTACAAAATGTGGAAATAGTCGAGATGGAACTTCCCAATAGCGTAAACAATCCCCGCAAGGCATCAATGTATTTTACAATTGAGGAATTTCAATTTCAGGAATTATGGGGCAACTATTTTAAAAACACGAACATAACCTCCAGGAAAAATCTTCAGCTCCACATAAAACACGTTCCAAAACGATATTGGAAATATTTATCTGAAAAAAATTGCTGAATCAAAAAAATAATTACTTTTGCCCACTATTAATCACTAATCTATTTCAACAATGAAAAAAGTATTTTTATCACTTGCCGCTCTTGCATTGGTTGCGTCAGTTTACTCTTGCAGAGACACAAAAGAAGAAAACATGGAAGAGTCTGCTGAAACAATGCAAACTGAAACCGAAGATGCTATGGATGATGCCGGTGATGCTATCGACAACGCTGCTGACGCTACCGGCGAGGCTGTAGAGGACGCTGGCGATGCAGTTGACAACGCAGCAAACGACGTAAATGAAGAAGTAAAAGAACATACTGACGGAAACTAAGTAAAATCTTTTAAGAGAAATAAAAGCCTTTCCTACGAAAGGCTTTTTTTGTGCCTTTTATTATCATAAATTTGAAACAAAAACACCAATTATGCCCCAGATTATAAGCAAGTTGCGAGAGGTGCCAGCAATGAAATTGATGGTTTATGCTATCGTTTATTTTTTGGTAGGATTGATAATGAATAATTTCGGCGAATATGCCGAAATCGCAAAATTCCAGCATTGGTGGCAGATTATTACTTGTTACGTTTTATATATGGTACCCGTTTCCATTTTGCTTAATGGATATTCATTTTTTAATCAATATTGTTACGGCTTATTGGCAATGGGGCTTTTGGAATTCGGGGGTTATGCGCTCCAAACCTCCTACGTTTACCCAAATAATATTCTTATTGAATGGTTTGGGCCCTATACTTTCGCGCTGGGAATGTCACTTTTCTTCGCGCTATATTTTCCATTGGGAAATATGTTGGTAGATTTTATATATAGAAAAATATTTCCAAAAAAAAAGCCCCTTCAATAAAGAGGAAGCTTTTTGTACTCGAGGCGGGTCCCGATAGCTATCGGGATGAACCCGCACCGAACTTTTCTAACAAGCGGGAAACCATTTCAGGATATTTTTTTAAATTTTCAATGTAAGTGCGGCTTTTCATGGATTTAATATGGCCTTCTATTGCCCTTGCCTGCTCATAACCTAAATTTTCAATAACGAAATACAGCTGCCAATCAGCTGCTTTTTTGGTATAAGAATCTGTGAAAATCTTTTTAAGATGCTGCTGTATCCTCAATTGCAAATCGGCACAGCTTCCCGTATAGTAGGAGTTTATTGAATTCGAATATAAAATATAAACCGATGCCATAATTTCAAAAAAAATCCCCGTTGTAAAAATACAAAGGGGATTTTGTACTCGAGGCGGGTCCCGATAGCTATCGGGATGAACCCGCACCGAACTTTTCTAACAAGCGGGAAACCATTTCAGGATAATTTTTTAAATTTTCAATGTAAGTGCGGCTTTTCATGGATTTAATATGGCCTTCTATTGCCCTTGCCTGCTCATAACCTAAATTTTCAATAACGAAATACAGCTTCCAATCAGCTGCTTTTTTGGTATAAGAATCTGTGAAAATCTTTTTAAGATGCTGCTGTATCCTCAATTGCAAATCGGCACAGCTTCCCGTATAGTAGGAGTTCATTGAATTCGAATATAAAATATAAACCGATGCCATAATTTCAAAAAAAATCCCCGTTGTAAAAATACAAAGGGGATTTTGTACTCGAGGCGGGACTTGAACCCGCACGACCAAATGGTCACAGGATTTTAAGTCCGGCGTGTCTACCAATTCCACCACTCGAGCAGTTGTCTGTTACAACTTGGACTTAACAAAAAATGCCGAATTGCATCGGCATCTTAGTTGAGCGAAAAACGGCCCCGATGCTTCGGGGGAAACCGCGACCTAAAAATAGGTCTTCGCATACTGAGCGAAAAACGGCCCCGACGCTTCGGGGGAAACCGCGACCTAAAAATAGGTCTTCGCATACTGAGCGAAAAACGGCCCCGACGCTTCGGGGGAAACCGCGACCTAAAAATAGGTCTTCGCATACTGAGCGAAAAACGGGATTCGAACCCGCGACCTCCACCTTGGCAAGGTGGCGCTCTACCAACTGAGCTATTTTCGCATTTTCAAAGAATTCGCTCTACCATCCCGATAAGCTATTTTCGCATAAAATTTTATGAACGATGCTTCCTATTGAAAGCGGGAGCAAATTTAAAAATTTTACGTCAAAAGCAAAGTCTTTTTTGATAAATTATTGCCGAATTTTACTTTTTAAGTCTAACCGAAGCATTGCGCTGCAACATACGCCGAATCTCATTTAGTTTCATCAAGGCTTCCACAGGCGTAAGTGTATCAATATCAATGTCCAATATCTCTTCGCGAAGTTCCTCCAAAAGCGGATCATCCAGTTTGAAAAAGCTCAATTGCATTTCCTCTTTTGAAACGGCTTTCATTTCTTCTGAAAGTTCGTCCGATCCGTGACTTTTTTCAAGCCTTTTTAAAATTTTATTTGCCCGTTGCAGCACCGCTTGCGGCATTCCCGCCATTTTTGCAACGTGAATTCCAAAACTGTGGTGACTGCCACCGGGAACCAATTTTCGAAGAAAAAGCACATTGTCTTTCAATTCCTTTACAGAAACATTGTAATTTTTTATTCGCGGAAAAGTTTCCGTCATTTCATTCAATTCGTGATAATGTGTTGCAAAAAGCGTTTTCCCTTTTGAAGGATGCTCGTGCAAATATTCACTGATTGCCCAAGCAATTGAAATTCCGTCGTAGGTGCTGGTTCCACGGCCTATTTCATCCAAAAGAATTAAACTCCTTTCCGAAAGATTATTCAGAATACTTGCAGTTTCGTTCATTTCAACCATAAAAGTGGATTCGCCCATCGAAATATTATCGCTCGCTCCTACTCGAGTAAAAATCTTATCCACACAACCCATTCGCACCGCCGTTGCTGGAACAAAACTTCCCATTTGCGCCAGCAAAACAATTAAAGCCGTTTGCCGAAGAATAGCCGATTTACCGCTCATGTTCGGCCCGGTAATCATAATGATTTGCTGGTTTTCCCGATCAAGAAAAACATCGTTTGCGATATAAGGCGCATCTGGCGGAAGTTGTTTCTCAATAACTGGATGGCGGCCTTCTTTTATATCCAAATCAAAAGTATCATCTAAAAGCGGACGTGTGTAATTGGCTTCTTTCGCTTGCGTTGCGAACGAGCAAAGGCAATCCATTTGGGCAATTAAAGCGGCATTTTGCTGAACGGAACCTATAAACTGAAGCATCCATTCCACCAATTTCGAAAAAATTTCCTGCTCCAAAGCGAGAATTTTTTCCTCCGCGCCAAGAATTTTTGTTTCGTATTCCTTTAGTTCTTCCGTAATATACCGTTCCGCGCTCACCAAAGTTTGCTTGCGAATCCATTCTTGCGGAACTTTGTCTTTATGGGTATTTCGGACTTCAATGTAATATCCAAAAACGTTATTGGAAGCTATTTTAAGTGAAGAAATTCCCGTTCGTTTTGTTTCGCGCTCCAGCATTTCATCCAGATATTCCTTTCCATTTGCCGAAATATTTCGAAGCTCATCCAAGGTTTCCGAAAAACCTTCTGCGATGGAATTTCCTTTCAGAATATTCACAGGCGCTTCCTCAAAAAGCGTTTCCTTTATTTTATTGCGAAGCAATTCCAAATCGTGCAATTGTTCGCCAATAATTTTCAGGGATTCATTTTTGGAATTCAAGGCAAGCGCTTTAATGGGAACAATCGCTTCCAATGAATTTTTAAGCTGGATAACCTCGCGCGGATTCACTTTTCCAGTAGCCACTTTGGAAATAAGCCTTTCCAAATCGCCGATACGTTTTGTGTATTGCTGGATTTTTTCCAAAGTAACGGGATTGTCCAACAAAAAACTCACAACCTCGTGCCGACGTACAATTTTTTCGGCATTTTTAAGCGGAAGGGCCATCCAACGCTTTAAAAGCCTTCCCCCCATTGGCGAAATGGTTTTGTCTATGACATCCAAAAGCGTAACGGCGTTCTGCTGATTGGAATGATATAATTCCAAATTGCGAATGGTAAATCGGTCCATCCACACATATTCATCTTCGGCAATGCGCGCCAATTTGGAAATAT
The DNA here is from genome assembly GCA_963839235.1 of uncultured Flavobacteriaceae bacterium. GTDB lineage: Bacteria > Bacteroidota > Bacteroidia > Flavobacteriales > Flavobacteriaceae > Aequorivita. The sequence continues at coordinate 130,832 of CAWITX010000007.1, forward strand.
GCTGCAATTTGGTGTGCCTGGTTTCACTTAAATAATGAAGCGCAGCGCCTGCAGCGATAATACCCTCTTCCAAATGATCTACGCCAAAACCCTTCAGATTTTTTGTGTCGAAATGTTTTGTGAGCGTTTCAAAGGAATAATCGCTTTGGAAAATCCAATCTTCTAGATGAAATACGTGATAATTACTGCCAAAAGTTTCAGCAAAAAGCTTCCGTTTCTGTTTTGAAAAAAGCACTTCCGAAGGATTAAAATTTTGCAGCAATTTATCTACATATTCCGCAGAACCTTCCGAAACCAAAAATTCGCCCGTAGAAACATCCAAAAAGGAAACACCAAGATTTTTTGCGCCAAAATGAACCGCAGCCAAAAAGTTATTCGATTTCGATTTTAAAATATCATCGTTAAAAGCCACCCCCGGGGTGACCAATTCGGTAACGCCACGTTTTACGATGGTTTTGGTCATTTTCGGATCTTCCAATTGATCGCAGATGGCAACGCGGCAACCGGCCATAACCAATTTTGGCAAATAAGTATTTAAGGAATGGTGCGGAAAACCAGCCAATTCCACATTATCGCCGCCATTATTTCGAGCGGTGAGTGTAATGTTCAAAATTCCCGCGGCGCGAACGGCATCCTCTCCAAAAGTTTCATAAAAATCGCCCACGCGAAACAGCAACAAAGCATCGGGATACTTTGCTTTTATTGTGTTGTATTGCTTCATTAACGGGGTTTCCTTCGTCGCCATAAATCAAAAAAATCTTTAATCGATAAATGTAACTAAATTGCCGTTTTCTTTAAAATGAAGTGATTAGGATTTATTGGGTTTTATCAACAATTCGCTTCAACTTTACCCCGCTAACGATTAACTTTGCCATCTATGAAAAATCGCAAGCTAAAAAACAGCGAACTGGACCGCATCAACCCTGAAGAATACAAAGCTTCTGAGAAAACGCCTCTGATAATTATTTTGGATAATATTCGAAGTTTGAATAACATCGGCTCTGTTTTCCGTACTGCGGATGCTTTTTTAGTGAAGAAAATCTTCCTCTGTGGTATTACCGCAAAACCACCGCACAAAGACATTCAAAAAACCGCTTTGGGCGCAACTGGATAGTGTGGAATGGGAATATGCAGAAAATATTTTGGATGTTAGTTTCAAAATTGCAAAATGAAGGTGTTTTTGTTGCTTCCATAGAGCAGGCTGAACATGCAGTAAACCTCAACGATTTTTCTGTTCAAAAGGAATTGACTTACGCAGTGATTTTCGGAAATGAAGTAAAAGGCGTGCAACAAAAAGTGGTTTCAGCCAGCGATGCCGTGATTGAAATTCCGCAGTTTGGGACAAAACATTCCTTAAATATTTCGGTAAGCGTTGGGGTTGTCATTTGGGATTTGTTTTCAAAAATGAAAAAATAATCTATTCCAAAATTTCCTTTAAAAGCTTTAGATAGTCTTTCCGATTTTTCAAAAAATCCATTTCAGAAATATCAATGATTTTTATGTTATCGGAATGTTGGTTTTTTATAAATTCCAAATAACCCGCATTCAATTTTTGAAGATATTCCGCTTCAATGCTTTGCTCGTATTTACGTCCGCGCTTCTTTATATTTTCCAAAAGCCGTTCTGGTTTTTGATATAAATACACATATAAATCTGGTTTCGGCAGTTCCTTTTGCATCACCGAAAACAGCCTTTTATAAAGCAAAAATTCCACTTCCGGCAAGGTAATTTGTGCAAAAATCAGCGATTTATTGATGTCGTAATCGCCGATAACACATTCCTTAAAAAGGTCGAACTGGGCAATATCATCAACCAATTGTTGGTAGCGATCTGCCAAAAATGACATTTCCAAAGGAAAGGCGTAGCGGGCAGAATCTTCATAAAATTTGGGCAGAAAAGGATTGTCACTAAACCGTTCGAGAATTAATTTCGCATTAAAATCCTGTGATATTTTTGTGGCAAGGCTGGTTTTTCCCGCGCCAATATTACCTTCAATGGCAATGTAATTATATTGCGAAATATTGAAATCCTTCATCGGATTGCTCAGCCATTTGTTTTGTTTTGTAAGCACGCTATCATCCTCCGTTTCGGCCAATATTTTTATAATATTTTTCTTTGAAACCGGATGGATCAATTGCGAATTCAGTTCCGCCAACGGCTGGAGCACAAACTTTCGCTTTTCCATTTGCGGATGCGGGATAGCCAGTTTTTCCGATTCAACAACCTCTTCCTCAAAAAAAATAATATCGATATCTATGGGGCGCGAAGTGTAAACTTTTGAAGTATTTCGCGTACGGCCCATTTCCTTTTCAATCGCCAAAATTGTTTTAAGGACTTTACCCGAATTTAAATTGGTTTGCATCCAAACGGCACAATTCAAAAAATTGTCACCTTCAAAACCCAAAGCGGGAGTTTCGTAAACCGAAGAAATTTTAAGGATGCTTCCCACCTCTTCAAATAACCTGTTTACGGCAGTTTGCAAATACTCAAAACGGTTCCCTATGTTACTGCCGAGGGATAGATATACATTGTGAGGAAGTTGGGGTTGATTCCAATTTTAACATTTAAGACGAAATTAAGGAAAACAAAAACACGAAAAAGTAATTTTGTTACAGTTGCAAATTTTAGATTTTTTATGAAGAAAGCGCTTAAAATTATAGGAATAATTCTGGGAGTTATTATCATTCTTCTTTTGGCGGCCCCTTTTATTTTTAAGGGAAGCCTTGAGAATATGCTCAAAAAAACCATCAATGAAAACCTGAACGCAACCGTTACTTGGGAAAAATTGGATTTGAGCCTCTTCAGCAGTTTTCCCGATGCTTCGCTACAGCTCAATAATTTCAGTGTTATCAATAAAGCTCCCTTTGAAGGCGATACGCTTGCCAGCGGAAAAAGCTTAAAACTGGACATGGGCGTAATGCAACTTTTTAAATCAAAAGATCTAAAAATTGACGCCGTAAAACTGGATGATGCTCTTGTAAATATAAAAATTGATTCGCTGGGCAACGCCAATTACGACATTGCCGTAAAGAATAATGCCCCCGTTGTTACCGATAAAAAAGAGCCAAATCAAGGTTTTACGTTTGACCTGAAAAAGTATGAATTGACCAACTCCCGCATCAATTATCTGGACGAGGCTACCAACACCTTTGTAATCCTCACTAATGTTCAGCACGAAGGAAATGGCGACTTTTCACAGGAAATAAGCAATTTGGATACACATACCGAAGCGCTCGCAACGCTACGGATTGACAGCTTGGAATATCTTTCAAAAAATCGGGTTTCCTTGGATGCGGTCTTCAAAATGGATTTAAAAAACCAGAAATACACCTTTTTGGAAAACGAGGCAAAAATTAATGAGTTGCCCCTCACTTTTGATGGTTTTGTAAAAGTGAACGAAACCAATAATGAAGTGGATCTTACCTTTAAAACGCCTTCTTCCGATTTTAAAAATTTCCTTGCCGTTATTCCCGAAACTTATGTAAAGCAGATAAACGATGTGAAAACCACAGGTAATTTTACCGTTAACGGAATGCTGAAAGGGATTGTGGACAGTACCCACATCCCCATGATGGACATAAAAATTGCCAGCGACAACGCTTCATTTAAATATCCAGATTTACCTAAATCGGTTCAGAATATTACCATAAACGCGGAGCTAAAAAACGAAACCGGCTTTGTGAACGACACTTATCTGAATATTCCAAAACTCACGTTTACCATTGACGGCGAACCTTTCCGGATGAATGGAAATATTAGAAATATGACCGAAAACCCGCTGGTAAATATGGAAATGCAGGGAACATTGAACCTCGCAAATATTGAGAAAGTTTTGCCCGTGGAAATGGAACAAAACCTCAGCGGAATTTTTAAGGCAGACGTAGTGGCAAATTTCGATATGGAATCTGTTGACAAAGAGCGTTACGACAAAATTGATGCGCGCGGTACGGCAAGTTTAACAAACTTCAATTACGACGCAGGATTCAAGAATGATTTGAAAGTTACAAATGCAAGTCTCGCGCTTCAGCCCGGGACAATAATCCTGAAAGAATTGAATGCCAAAACCGGCCAAACCGATATTGCGGCTTCGGGAAATATAAAAAACCTCATTCCTTTTTTAATGAGCAAACAGGATTTAAAAGGACGTTTTGCAGTAAAATCGAATACTTTTAACGTGAACGATTTTATGGCTTCGGAAGACAGATTCAGCAACAAACACTTCCGAAGGAAAAGGAAATGCATCACAAAAAAACACCGCTCCGGAAGCCATTAAAATTCCAGATTTTTTGGATGCCACTTTAGATTTTAATGCGACACAAGGTATTGTACGACAATATTGAAATGAAAAACGCAAAAGGCATCGCGACAATTAAGAACGAAACCATATCCATCAGTAATTTTACTTCCAATGTTTTTGGAGGAAGGGTTGCTCTTGCGGGAAATATTTCAACAAAAAGCGCTACGCCCACTTTTGCGATGGAACTCGATTTAAGCAAAATTGACATTGACCAATCTTTTAATCAGCTTGAAATGTTTCAATTTTTAGTGCCCATTGCAAAAGCATTGCAGGGAAGTTTGAATACCACTTTTCAGCTGAATGGGGAACTGACGGATGATCTTTCCCCAAAATTATCAACCCTTGCTGGAACAGCTTTGGCAGAAATAATTACCGCAGAAGTGGACCCGAAACAAGCACCGTTACTTTCGGCATTGGGCAATAAGGTTCAATTCTTAAATCTTGACAGATTGAGTTTGAAGGATGTTAGTACAAATTTTACTTTCAACAATGGAAAAATAGAGGTGAAACCATTTGATTTCAACATTAAAGGAATAAATGTGGCTGTGGCAGGTACGCATGGTTTGGATAAATCAATCGACTACAACCTTACAATGGACATTCCCGCAAAATATTTGGGCGGTGAAGTAAACCAGTTGCTACAAAAACTTACGCCCAGCGAAGCAAATGAAATGAGCGTTTCATTGCCAATTGGCTTGCGCGGTACGTTTACAAATCCGCAGATTTCAGTAAATGCCGAAACCGCAATCAATACGCTTACCCAGAAAATATTGGCAAAACAAAAAGAGAATCTTATAAATCAAGGCACAGATATTTTAGGGGGATTGCTGAACGGGGGTACGAAAAAAGACTCCACAACAACAACTACCAATACTGGCAATAATCAACAACAAACCACCCAACAACAAAATACCCAAATAATAAAAGATGTTTTAGGCGGGTTGTTGGGCGGAAAGAAGAAACCCGACACAACAAAAACGAAAACCGGGAATTAATTCACCGTAATGGAAACCACACATCCCTCGTTTCCACGAATATTCAATACGGTTTCATCCTCGAATAGTAGATACTGCCCTTTTATTCCTTTTAAAATTCCTTCATAAAAAGGAAATTTTTGAAGGTTCAAAGTTTTTGGTTTTTCGGGATATTTCAACACAGGAAATTGCAGATGCGTTTCGGAATTGTTTTCAAGAAAATACTCGGCCGCTTCGGCTGGAATAAATTGTTTCAGTTTGTCGCGCCACGCCGCCAAATCCTCATCGTTTATATCATTTTTCAGCATACTTCGCCAATTGGTTTTATCGCTTAAATGATCTTTTAGCGCCACTTCTGTAATTCCGGCCAAATATCTATTTGGCACTTCAACAATTTCAATCGCCTCGTGTGCGCCTTGGTCAATCCATCGTGTCGGGATTTGTGATTTTCTGGTAACCCCAACTTTTATACTGCTACTGTTGGCCAAATAAACCACGTGCGGTTGCAGTTGCACGCGTTTCTCAAATTCAAGATCGCGTTCCTCGATATCGAGGTGTGCCCGACTTTTTTCCGGACTTATAATCCAATCGGCCGCCGCGGGCACCTTATAGAAACAATCGTAACAATAACCAGTGCGATAAATTTTCTTTTGAAGTCCACAATTTAAACATTGATAGCACAAAAAATTAATCGAAATTTTTTTATCCAATAACTGGTTCACATTCAAAAAATCGTTTTCAAAAACAAGATAATATTGAATGGGTAGGCCATTTTCAGTATGCATTTTTGTAAGTACGCCTTCGTAATTCATTTATTCAAAAATGTTTAGGGTTGAAGTTGGAAATGTGGCAAGACCGCTCCAAAAAAGGGAAATTCGTAATTATAAAATTGTTATTTTTATAGCATAAAGATAGCGGAAAAATATGCCAATCCCCATTGTAAATTCTATCGCTTCCTGGTTTTTGAAAAAACGGTTCCACCAAATAGACCTTTTTTTGAAGTACCCTATTGAAGTACAGGAAGAATTGCTTTTCAATCTACTTCAAAAGGCGAAAAATACCGAAATCGGACTACAATATGAGTTTTCCAGCATAAAGACCTACCGCGAATTTGCAGACCGTATCCCGGTAACTTCCTACGAAGAAAATGAACCCAGAATAGAGCGAGCCCGCCGCGGTGAAACCAATATTTTTTGGCCAACACCTATAAAATGGTTCGCAAAATCCAGTGGCACCACCAATGCGAAGAGCAAGTTTATTCCCGTTACGTACGATTCGTTGGAAGACTGCCATTACGCCGCCAGCAAGGATTTGCTGTGTATGTATTTGAACAATAACCCAAATGCAAATTTGTTTTTGGGGAAAAGTCTGCGTCTCGGCGGAAGCAAACAACTTTATCAAGAAAATGGGACCGTATTCGGTGATCTTTCCGCAATTTTGATTGATAATATGCCGTTTTGGGCAGAATTCAGCAGTACGCCGAGCAATGAGGTTTCATTGATGGGCGATTGGGAAACAAAGATGCAGGCAATTGTAAATGAAACTATTAAGGAAAATGTAACCAGTCTTGCCGGCGTACCTTCGTGGATGCTGGTTTTGCTGAATAATGTTATGGAAACTACCGGCAAGTCAAACTTGTTTGAGGTCTGGCCCAATTTGGAAGTTTATTTCCACGGCGGAGTAAATTTTGATCCCTATATTGACCAATACAATAAATTGTTGCCGAAAAGTGATTTCAGGTATTATGAAATTTATAATGCTTCAGAAGGTTTTTTTGCAATTCAGGATCGCAATGAAAACAAAGAACTGCTGTTGATGCTGGACTACGGAATTTTCTATGAATTCATTCCAATGGATAATTATGGCACTTCCGAAGAAAAGGTAATTCCGTTGAGCGAGGTTGAGGAGGGGCAAAATTACGCGGTAATTATTACCACCAATTCCGGTCTTTGGCGCTATAAAATAGGCGATACCGTGCGCTTCACTTCAACAGATCCTTATCGAATAAAAGTTACGGGCAGGACCAAGCACCACATAAATGTTTTTGGCGAGGAATTAATTATCGAGAATGCGGAAACCGCTTTACGGAAGGTTTCCCAAGTAACAAATGCTGAAATTGTGGATTATACCGTTGCTCCCATTTTTATGGAAGGAAAGGAAAAAGGCGCCCACGAATGGATAATTGAATTCAGACTTCCGCCACAGGATATGCAGGTTTTTACCCAACTTCTGGATTCTGCCCTGCAGGAAGTGAACAGCGATTATGAGGCAAAGCGGTTTAACAACACTACTTTAAACGAACCAAAAATTCATCCAGCTAGATCGCATCTTTTCTACGATTGGTTAAAAGAGAAAAATAAACTCGGCGGCCAGCACAAAGTGCCCCGACTCTCCAATACACGAGATTATTTAGATGAATTGCTTGAACTAAACAAGATTTCATAGTTCATAAATTTTCTGAAAAAAATCTTGACGGAAATCGAACATTCCAAACCCTTTGTCGATAGGGCGTTTTCACCATTTACCGTTTAACGAATATCTTTAGCGTTTAACTAAAACTTTTGTGCGGAAAATTATGCCGCAGTATGTTTGCCCCATCAAAATGATTAAGCACAAAAAATGAAAAAGCTATTTTACCTTTTTATTGTTGTATTTATAACTTCTCTCGCTTCCTGCTCCGCCGGCCGGACCGCAAAAAACGACACCGAAGTTGCAGGCTATAATCTTAAGTGTAAAAAAGAACAGATGCAAAATAAAATTTTGCACAACAGCAAAACATTGTTGGCAACTCCATAACAAGATTTTTTTTAACCAAATTTCATAAAAAAACCTCGGAAATTTCCGAGGTTTTATCTTTTATAACTTTGCGCTTTTAAGAAACGGCTTTCAACTTTTTAATCGTTGATTTATTCAGCTTTTCTCGGGCGTATTCCTTGGTTACCTGCAGTTTTTTATCATCCGTTCCCGGTAATTCATACATAGCATCCGTCAACACAGCCTCGCACAATGAACGAAGTCCGCGTGCGCCCAGTTTGTACTCAATTGCCTGTTCAACTATAAAATCCAAGGCTTCTTCGGTAATCACGAAATCAATTCCATCCATTTCAAACAATTTTTTGTACTGTTTTATAATGGCATTTTTAGGTTCGGTAAGTATCGCGCGAAGCGTTTCCTTATCCAATGGATTCATATAAGTGAGCACGGGAAGGCGCCCAATTATCTCGGGAATCAAGCCGAAATCCTTTAAATCCTTTGGAATAATATATCGGAGCATATTATCTTTTTCAATCTGGTTTTCCTTGGCCGAAGCGGTAAAACCGACCGCCTGCATATTCAAACGTTTTGAAATATGACGTTCAATGCCGTCAAAAGCTCCACCCGCAATAAAGAGAATATTTTCGGTGTTTACCTCGATAAATTTTTGGTCGGGATGTTTTCTTCCACCTTTTGGCGGAACGTTTACAGTTGTGCCTTCCAAAAGTTTCAGTAACGCCTGCTGAACCCCTTCGCCACTAACATCGCGGGTTATTGATGGATTATCGCTTTTACGGGCAATTTTATCTATCTCGTCAATAAAAACAATTCCGTTTTCAGCCTTTTCAAGATTATAATCTGCGGCTTGTAGCAAACGGGTTAAAATACTTTCTACATCCTCTCCTACATAACCTGCTTCGGTCAAAACCGTGGCATCCACTATCGCTAACGGTACGTTCAACATCCTTGCGATTGTTTTTGCAATCAAGGTTTTTCCGGTACCTGTCTGTCCAACTATAATGATATTACTTTTTTGTATTTCAATATCATCATCACTTTTCGGTTGCAATAATCGTTTGTAGTGGTTGTAAACCGCAACGGACATAACTTTTTTGGTGAATTCCTGCCCGATTACATATTCGTCCAAAAACGCTTTTATGAGTTTTGGTTTTTTCAGCATTAAATCCTTTGACAGTTCGGTATTGCCCGTGTGCAATGCTTCCTCAACCACAATTCCGTGCGCCTGTTCAATACAACGGTCGCAAATATGGGCGTCCAATCCTGCAATGAGCAAATTGGTTTCCGACTTTTTACGGCCGCAAAAGGAACATTCTAAATCTTCTTTCGACATACTATCTTTTTTCAAAAAAATCTGTTTTTAGCTTCGGGTTAAAATCTCATCTATCATTCCATATTCCAAAGCTCTATCTGCTTTCATCCAATAATCGCGATCACTATCCTCATAAACCTTTTCATAGGTTTGGCCGGTGTGCTTTGCGATTATTTTATAAAGCTCTTCTTTTAGGGTAATAATTTCGCGGGCGGTAATTTCAATATCGCTTGCCTGCCCTTGTGCGCCGCCCAAAGGTTGGTGAATCATAACGCGCGAATGTGTAAGACCACTTCGTTTTCCTTTTTCACCCGCGCACAAAAGTACCGCTGCCATAGAGGCTGCCATCCCGGTACAAATAGTTGCAACATCGGGTTTTATAAATTGCATGGTATCATAAATTCCCAAGCCCGCATAAACGCTTCCGCCTGGAGAATTTATATAGATTTGGATATCTCGCGAAGCATCCGTACTCGCCAAAAACAACAATTGCGCCTGCACAATATTTGCAACTTGGTCGTTGATGCCGGTGCCGAGGAAAATAATCCTGTCCATCATCAATCGTGAAAAAACGTCCATTGCAACGGCGTTCATTTGGCGTTCCTCAATAATATTTGGCGTTAAGTTCGTGGGATACATACTGCTTATGATCTTGTCATAATACATATCGTTGATGCCCTGATCTTTTATAGCAAAATTTCTGAATTCGTTACTGTAGTTCATAAATGTTTTAAGTTTTCTTTTAAATAGATTCGAAGATTCTTTCCGAAAATTCTAATGAGATTCCGCCCTGCGGCGGAATGAAAAAGGCGTTAAATTAGAATAATTCAACGCCTAAAGATAACTATTTCTTCGCTGAATTAGGCGTAGGCTTCCCTAATGAATTTGTCGTAGGTAACCTCCTTCGTCTTCAATTTTGCGTTTTCCTTAAAATAATTCAGCAATTTGTTTGTGTTCAATTGCTCGCTCAAACGCTGCACTTCTTCTTTGTTGGAAAGAATTCTTGCAGCGATTGATTCCAATTCCTCATCGGAAGGATCATTTTGGCCAAACTGCGCCATTTGGGCCTTTATCATATTTTTTGAATGTTCCTTCAACTCATCAAAAGTAACCTGCAGGTTGTTTTCTGCGCGCAGTTTTCCTTCAATCAATTGATAGCGAAGTCCTTTTTCGCTTTTTTCATATTCTTCTTTTGCTTCTTCCTCGGAAAGTCTTTTTTCTCCGGAAACTGCAATCCAACGTTGAAGAAATGCGTCGGGAAGTTCAAATTTTGTGTTTTCGATCAAGGAATCAACTACGTCGTTCAGCAACTTTTGGTCGCTTTGCTGCTCAAACTGCTTTTCGGCATCCTCCTTTATTTTCGCTTTCAATTCCTCTTCGGAAGTAACTACAGCTTCGCCAAATAATTTATCGAACAATTCCTGGTTCAATTCGGCCATTTCGCGTTTGTTCACTTCTTCAATTTTGAAGGAAACCTCAATATCCAAACCGTGTGCATCATCATGCGCAACACCCAGATATTTTTGGTTATCGTGATCATCGGCGAACATTCCCTTTGTTTTTAAGGTAACCGTATCGCCAACTTTTGCGCCGATTAAACTATCCAATTGTTTTTTTCCTGAAATATCTTCTGTGGAAAGGGTGGTTTTCTTTTCAATTTCTTTTTCTGTTGAAGTGAAAACTCCAGTGATTTCATCACCTTTTTCAACTTCATTTTTTGAAATCAGTTTTCCGTATTGCTTGCGGATGGTTTTTACTTGGTTGTTCAGCATTTCGTCATCGGCAACAATTTTATACTGAAGCACTTCCTTGCCTTTTACATCCACATTGAATTCCGGTGCTAGGCCCAATTCAAATTCAAAGGAATAATCATCGGCATCCCAGTTTATATCGGCTTCGTTCTTTGGAAGTGGATTCCCCAGAACATCCAGTTTTTCTTCGGTAAGAAATTTATGCAGCGCGTCCTGCAAAAGCTTGTTTACTTCTTCAACCAAAACGGCTTTTCCGTACTGTTTTTTCACCATTCCCATGGGCACTTGTCCTTTTCGAAAACCGGGAATATTGGCGTTTTTACGATAGTCATTCAGCACTTTTTCAACTTTGCCGGAATAATCGTCTTTTGAAATTTCCACTGTAAGCACAGCGTTCAATTTATCAATGTCTTTTTTTGTGATGTTCATTTTTTATCTTCTGAATTTCGGGACGCAAAAGTACGGCTTTTTGCACAACCCGACAAACAATTACAAACTGTTGTTTATAATGGACATATGACCGCTTACTTCGACAAGCTCAATACAAGTCTTCGAAGGAGGTAATATTTAAGAATAAATTCTGAAAAGTGAATTTTTCAATTAGAAATGAAACACTATTTGAAGCGATAATTTTATTTGTCTTCCTTCAAAAGTGAAAAAAGAATAGACTGAAAAAACGAAAGCAATAAACTGAAAAGTAGCGCCCACCAAATTGAAGAAACTTCAAAACCGCCAACAAAAAAATCTGCCATTAAAATGATTATTGCGTTTACGATTAACAGAAATAACCCAAATGTTACAATGGTTATTGGCAAAGTTAGCAGCACCAAAATAGGTTTAACAATAAGCCGAAGCAAGGCAATAACAATAGCAACCACGATGGCCGAACCGTAACCTTCTACCGCAACACCGGGAAGGATTTTTGAAAGAAATACCACCGCGAGAGCCGTAAGAAGTAATTTAATGAGGAGTTTCATAATTATATTTAATTGGTTAAGAACTAAAGATAAAAAAACCGTTCCTTTTGAGGGAACGGTTTTAAAAAATTGAATTTTTATTTATTTACAAATTATCGTCCAAAGTTACGGTACTATAATTTCCTATATTAACTTTTGGAATTGTAGCATCGTATTTTGAATTGATTGCGTCAATTATCAAATTGGCAGTATAGGCGTATCCGCGAGGTGTTGGGTGAACACCATCCAAAGAGAATGCGCCCCCTGTTACAAATTGTGACGTAAGCATTCCACCATCAAAAGAAATACCTCCATTTGCGACTTGTGCCAATGCAGCTTTTGCATCAACATAAGCAAGGCCCTTTGCACTGGCCAAACCTTGAATAGTTGCATTATATGCGATGCTTGCGGCAGTTACACGATCTTGTTCCGAAACAGCCAATACGAACTGATCACTCAATGGAATTGAAACTCCAATCACACCCTGTGGATTATTTGGATCTGGAGTTGTTCCTAAAACCGCAGAAGCGGTTAAAACAATTAAATCGTCCGCTTTAACTTGACGTAATTGCCCTAACAGTTGTGCGGTTGCGGGAGGAAGATTTAAAGGTGGACCCTGTAAAACTTGGGTTACATCGGTAAGATCATCGTCAACCATTATTGGATAGTTTAGTCCCGCAGTAAAGTTTATCATTCTGAAGGCTGCTTCTTCCGCCGAAATAACACCGAATTGAACCAAACCTGGCAAAACTTGATTGTTATATGCGGCAAATTGTGCGTTCAAGGCTGCTGCCGTGGCTGCATCCAATGGAATTGCCTTTGTTGGAACGGTAGTAAAATAAGGAATAGATGTTACTTCAGGAATATTTACCAAAACACCTTTTGCTCCACCAGCTGCTAAAGCCTCAACTTCTTGACTGTAAACCGAAGCGAAAACATTTGGGTCGGTGATATCATTTTCAGCATAAGTTGAGGGATCAAAATTTCCGGTTTGATCCACACCCGAACCACCCGAAGTCGCATAGCCTAAAATATCATTGTTTCCAATCCAAAGGCTGAAAAAAGTTGCATTTTGTGCCGCGGCATCGGCAATTACCGTTGCGCTTTCGCTACTTGAAAAACGAGCGAAATATGGGTTTGCGGTACCTGCCAATATTCCGGAAGTATTTCCATAACCCGGAGCCACCAAATGGTAACTTTTAGCACCAGGAACACCCATATTATTAAATGATCCGCTCAAATGGTTTGCAACATCAGTAGTTGGGGTTCCGTCCAATCGAACCGGAGATGGATTACCGTCGGCGCCGACTGCCAAGACATACCTGTTTTCTGTAATTTGGGCTCCGTTCAACAGTAAACCCCCTAAATTATCATTCATTAAAGGTTGCGAAAAATCACCGCCCCCGGCAAATGAGAATTGCTGGGCCATAATATTCGGATAACTATTTTCCTGCCCAGTAATATAAAGTGCGCCACTTGCATATCCAGCCGTCAAGGAATTTCCTACAGCAACGTATTTTGAAAAATCTGCAGAACCGCTAGTGTAAAAACCTTCATCGGTTACGGGATTGTCAAATTCTGGCTCGCAACTTGCCAGGCCGATGGCCAAAAGTGCGAATGTATATTTATAGATATTTTTCATGTTTCTCAATTTTTTTTGAATTATAATTTATAGGTTAGACCCAATCCCGGTACAAATGCATTGGTTTTGTAGGTTCCGCTGAAAGGAACCGCCACTCCGTTTTCAAAGTAGTAATTATAGGAAGCGTCCACTTCCTTAAAGTATGAATAAAGAAAAGAGGCATCAACCTGAAAATGTTCTCCCACGTTTACTGTAAGTCCGGCAGTAAAATTGTTACTGTCGTTTCGGGGGGTCTCGGGAGCAAAATATCCTTCACGAACAGGGGATTCATCAAAATAATATCCAGCCCGAAGAGTAAACATTTTTGAAACGTCATATTGTGTTCCAAAGCGATAAATGGAAGCGTTTTTATAGTTTCTGGCATTTTTGGAATCTGGATTGGTAGGACTAGCAAAATCAATATCCAAAGAATTGTACACATCCCAATACGTTCGATTGTAATCAAAGGCGAACAACCAATTCTCGCAGAACTTATACGAAAGTCCCAAAGTCATTTCAGCAGGAAGCGGAAGGGACGCGTTAAAAGTTGTATCCACAAATGGAGTTAAGGCCGAATTAGGTACGTTTTGAAAATCTGCTTCGCCATCTTCGGCATCCAGGATAATCTCAGAACGGTAGGTCGCGCCAAAGCGAAGATTATCGGTAAAATTGAACATGGTACTTGCAACCCATCCCCAATTTGTCACTCCTGTAGCATCAACGGTTACGTTGGAACGGTTTCCGTCAAGATCGGTCAAAGTTCTGTTCAAGTTTCTATTGAAGTTTACGGAGCCTGTAACATAAATGGGGCCTCCACCAAAACTAAGCTTATCATTCACCTTAACCGAAGCAGTCGCCTGAATATAGATAGCTTTCAAATCTATATTGTTCACCAAATGCGAACCTGCCCAGTCATCATCATACTTTACTTCACTTCCGTAGGGAGTATATACCCCAAGTCCGAAAGCCAACCAATCGGTAGCTTTGTAAGACGCATAAAAATAAAGTGGCGTACCCACCGGACTGTCGGTACGCGCATTGGCGCCCGTTTCTGAGTTTTGGTAAGCAATATTTGAAAAGACACCGTGGGCACCCAATGAAATATTTAATTTATCGTCCAGATATACCAATCCAGCAGGATTGAAAAATACGAGTTCGCTGCTGTTAATAACGGCCACTCCCGTGTGGCCCATCGCCAAAGCCTTATTACCCTGTAAACTTACGCGGTAACCGCCCGCATACGTTACTGAGGCTGCAAGGGCAAGAACAGTAAGTAGGAATACTTTCTTCATAGTTGTTTTCTTAATGTTAATTTATATTTGAGAGTTTAGTTGTAAGGATTCTATATGTTTGAGGCCAATTTATTATGCATACATAATAACTAGCTATGCAATGTTATAAAAAATCCATAACATTTTGGTTTCTTTTTCGAATTTTTAATTCGGTAAAACCCAACTATTATTCCGATAGAAATTTATTGCACAATTCATAAAACTCCTCGGGATTTTCAGCGTGAAGCCAATGTCCTGCGTCGGTAACGGTTTCTATCACCGCTTTTGGAAAATGTTTTTTTATCAAAATTTCGTCCATCGTCTCAATGTAGCCACTTTTCTCGCCACCTAAAAAAAGTGTTTTTCCTTTAAAGACAGCACTTTCGGAAAGTGCTGCACCCACTTCTCCTATTTTTTCGGAAAGCACCGGAAGATTTATGCGAAGCGCGAGCTGGTTTCTATTTTTTCGATACAGATTTTTAAGAAGAAACAACCGCGTGCCTTCATCTTTGATATATTGCGAAAGAACATCTTCCGCCTCGCCCCGGGATTTTATTTTGTAAAAATCCAATTGCGATAGCGCTTTTAAAATATCCTGATGATGCGGTGGATAAGCTTTTGGAGCAATATCGGCAACGATTAATTTTGAAACCATTTCAGGATTGGTTACGGCAAACTGCATCGCCACCTTTCCGCCCATGGAATGGCCCAAAAGAATTATTTCATTTAAATCGTGCTCCTCGCAGTAGCTCTTTACATCGTCGGCCATTAGCTCATACGAAAATTCATTACTGTGAAAGCTTCTGCCGTGGTTGCGCTGGTCCAAAAGATGCACTTCATAGCCTTCTTCACTCCAGCGTGTACCGAGGGTTTTCCAATTGTCGCTCATTCCGAGAAACCCGTGAAGAATTATAAAAGGTTTGCCGGAGCCGAATATTTGTGAATGTAATATCATTTACGATAGTTTTTTTAAATATTCTGAAATCACCGCTTCCAATCCTTTATAAAGTGCCTCACAGATAAGGGCGTGGCCAATACTTACTTCCAAAAGGTGGGGCACGTTTTCTTTAAAAAATTTTATGTTTTCCAGCGAAAGATCGTGCCCTGCATTAATACCCAAATTAAGTTTATTTGCCAGCCGTGCACATTCGGCATAGGGTTTTACGGCTTCCTTATTTCCAAGTGAATATTGCTTCGCGAATTCTTCAGTGTAGAGTTCAATTCTATCAGTTCCGGTTTCAGCAGCGCCCTCTATCATTTTTAAGTTCGGGTCTACAAATATGGATGTACGGATTCCGTTTCGCTTAAATTCAGAAATCATTTCCTTTAAATAATCATTATGCTTTACCGTGTTCCAGCCGGCATTCGAGGTAATGGCATCAACGGCATCGGGGACCAAGGTAACCTGGGTGGGTTTTATTTCCAGAACCATTTTAGTGAAATTATCCATCGGGTTCCCTTCAATATTAAACTCTGTGGTTACAATAGATTTTAAATCGTAGGCATCTTGATAGCGAATGTGGCGCTCGTCCGGCCTGGGATGGATGGTGATTCCTTGTGCGCCAAACTTTTCAATATCTTTTGCAACCTGCAACAGATTGGGTACAATACCGCCGCGGGCATTGCGCAAGGTGGCAATTTTATTTATGTTTACACTTAATTTGGTCATTTTGAAATTGGGTAAGGGTTGGATTTATGGATACGGATTCAGTTTTTGAAATGGATGTGAAATCCCGCCGGCAATTTTGGAATTCAAAATTAAGAAAAATAGAAACCTACATCCTCCCAAAAAAAACTTTATTTTAAGTAATTTGCAGTAAAAACCCGCTCCCCATGGAAACCCTTAATTATATAATAAATGATATTGAACCCTTCGCCATTTCGGCAAAGATAAAGGACGTGCAGACGGTGTTCAATCAACTTACCTATTCCCACGTGCCCGTGGAACAAGACGGAAATTATATAGGTTGTGTGTCTGAAAATGACGCGTATTGTTTTGACGGGTCCAAATCCTTGAGCGATTTTCAATACGCTTTGGAGCCTTTCCACGTCTTGGAAGACACCAATTGGCTCGATATTTTGGAGGCTTTCGCCCTTCACAGCAGCAATATTATGCCGGTTTTGGGTGCGGATAATAAATATTTGGGATATTACGAATTGGGCGATATAATGAGTCTATTCAACAATACCCCTTTTTTGAATGAAACAGGCGGAATTATTGTGGTCGAAAAGGAGCTGCAGGACTATTCCTTCAGCGAGGTTTGCCAGATTGTGGAATCAAACGGTACGCGTATATTCGGGGTATTTATTTCAAAAATAGAAAATGGAATTGTGCAGCTTACCGTAAAGGTTGGCCACACGGCAATGAACAGTATCGTACAAACCTTTAGGAGGTATAAGTATACGGTAGTGAGCCAGCACGAGGAGGATAAATTTTTGGAGGATTTAAAGGATCGTTCAAACTATCTGGACAAATACCTTAATATCTAGTAGAAAGTAGTCAAAATCATCAATTGTAAAATAGTACCAACCAAGAATGAAAATAGGAATCTACGGTCAGTTTTATCACGAAAATTCTGAAACATATATTCAGTTATTACTCGATACGCTTCAGAAAAAGGAAGCCGAAGTGGTCATCGAGGAAAATTTTCTGGAAATAATTAACCGCAACCGAGATATTACCAAAAATTTTAGCGGCTTTTCCACTTTCACCAAACTGGATGAATCCTTTGATCTGTTTTTCAGTATTGGCGGGGATGGTACTATTTTGAAATCGGTAACCTTTGTGGGAAATTTGGACATTCCCATTGTTGGTATCAACACGGGGAGGCTGGGTTTTTTGGCAACCATCCAAAAAGAGGAAATGGCCGAAAGCCTAAATCAGATTCTGAACGAGGAATACAGCATTTCTGAAAGAAGCCTACTTACGGTAAGTACTTTTCCCGAAAACCAAGATATGGGCGGTCTCAATTTCGCATTGAACGAAGTGGCCGTAAATCGTAGAAATACTACTTCCATGATTAAAGTAGAAACCTCCGTAAATGACAATTACCTTACCTCCTATTGGTCTGACGGGCTTATAGTAGCAACGCCCACAGGATCTACGGGATATTCATTAAGTTGTGGCGGACCTATTATTGAGCCAAGTGCCAAAAGCCTTGTTATTACTCCCATAGCCCCACATAACCTAAACGCCCGACCCTTGGTAATACCGGATTCCAGCACTGTTTCGTTAAAGGTTTCCGGCCGCGAAAATAGCTTTTTGGTTTCCTTGGACTCCCGTATCGCAACCTTGGAAAACGAAACGACGATAACGATAACCAAAGCTCCCTTCACTATAAAACTAGTGCAACTGCACGATGATAGTTTTATAAAAACCCTTCGGAAAAAACTTTTGTGGGGAGAGGACAAGCGCAACTAAACAATAAAATCATCCAATTTTTGTTAATCAACAGAGACAAATGGGCTTAGACTATCGTCAAGCCAAGTTTATTGTTATATTTGCAAACTTTTAAGGTATATGAAATATTTCGCGACCGCATTTTTGTTACTGGCAACGGCGTTTTTGGCACATTCCCAAACTTATGAAATTGGAGGTATTATTGGAGGAGCCAACTACATCGGCGATGTGGGCAGGACCAATTATATTGCGCCGAACACCCTCGCCCTCGGGGGATTATTTAAGTGGAATAGAAGTCCCCGTCATTCCTTTCGCGCATCTATAATGTCTGCCAAAATAAAAGGTGATGATGAAAACAGTTCAGAAAGCAGAAGACAGCAGCGCGGCTATTCCTTCGAAAATAATATAACTGAACTTTCCGTCGGGCTGGAATACACATTCTTTGATTTTGATGTACACGCGCAAAAGGCTATTTCAACCCCCTATCTTTATACCGGCGTAAGTTATTTTTTATACAATGCATTATATAAAGTAGGTGATACTGGCAGAGACTACGATAGTGCGCGCAGTTTTGCCATCCCAATGGTTTTGGGGTATAAGGCCAATATAAACCGTAGCGCCATGATAGGTTTTGAGATTGGTGCCCGTTATACTTTTACCGACGATCTGGACGGAAGCAATCCCATAAATGGTCTGGCCGATGAGGAAGCATTAAAGTTTGGCAACGTGAATAGTGACGACTGGTACGTATTTACCGGAATAACCGTAACCTTTGCCTTCGGAAGAAAACCTTGCTATTGCAATTTTTAATCATAAATGGACCTAAAGGCACAAATAGATAAAAATAAACTACCGCAGCACCTTGCCATAATTATGGACGGGAATGGCCGGTGGGCAAAGCAGAAAGGAATGTTCCGCTCGATGGGCCACGAAAATGGGACAAAAGCTGTTCGGGAAATAGTGGAAGGAAGTGCAGAAATAGGAATTCCATTTTTAACGCTTTACGCTTTTTCCACTGAAAACTGGAACCGCCCCAAATTGGAAGTGGAGCTATTGATGAAACTTCTTGTTTCCTCTCTTAAGAAGGAAATAAAAACCCTGCACGACAACAATATTAAACTTAATGCAATTGGCAATTTGGATGCACTTCCAAAAAGGGCCCACAAGGAGTTGCACGATGTTATTGAAAAAACAAAGAACAACCACCGAATGACGCTTACCCTCGCCCTAAGCTACGGCTCTCGCGAGGAAATAACAAAAACAATTAAAGAGATTAGTCTTAAAGTTAAAAATAACCTAATTTCGCCGCTCGATATTGATGAAACGGTAATAAATAATCATCTTTACACGCAAAATTTACCAGACGTAGATTTACTGATTCGCACCAGCGGAGAGCAGCGAATCAGCAATTTTCTGCTTTGGCAATTAGCGTATGCCGAACTGTATTTTACAGAAACGCTTTGGCCAGATTATACTAAAGACCATCTTTTTGAGGCAATATTAAATTATCAAAACAGAGAAAGAAGATTTGGAAAAACCAGTGAACAGCTTAACCAATAGTTCCCGATTGCACACATTCAGAAAAACATATTGCACCTTCTTATTGGCAATATTTTCAATTTTCGTGGTAAACGCACAGCAAAAAGAGCTTGACAGCGGTAAAAAATATACCATAAACGAAATAAAAGTAACAGGCGCACAGAATTTCAACGAGCAGACTGTAATTGCGTTCACGGGCCTAAAAAAGGGAGACCGAATCTACATTCCCGGTGAGAAACTCAGCCAGGTAACCAAGAAACTTTGGGAACAGAATCTTTTTAGCGACATCGCATTTTACGTAACCAATGTGTCCGGAGATGAAGTAGATCTGGAACTTTATATCGTAGAACTACCGAAACTAAACGAAGTAACTATTGAGGGAGTTAGAAAGGCAAAAAGAAAGGAAATAATTAAGGACAATGACCTTAAACCCGGCGTAAAGATTACCAAAAACCTGCTTACCACCACCAAAAACTACATTACCAACAAATTCAAAAAAGACGGTTTCTTTAATACCGAAGTGGTAATTTCTACCACGCCTTTTACCGATTCAACGGGGGTCGAAGTTTCCCGCAATATGAAAATTTCTGTGGACAAGGGAAAACGGGTTAAGGTAAAATCCATCGAATTTGAAGGAAACGAGCAGTTTTCTGACGCCAAGTTGCGCCGTAGTATGAAAGAAGTAAAAAGGAAAAACTTTTTGCGAATTTTCAAACGTTCCAAATACACGGAAGAGGGTTTTGAAGAAGATAAAGAATCCATTCTTAAAAAATATAAATCCAACGGATTTCGCGATGCCCGCATCATTAGCGATACCTTAAGGGTATTGGACAAAAAGAATGTGGCGCTTAAACTAAATGTGGAAGAAGGGGACAAATATTATTTTGGTGATATTCGCTTTATAGGAAACAGTGTATTTACCGACAGCCAATTGCGCCAAGCGTTGGGTATAAAAAGCGGTGAAGTTTACAATGGTATTTTGCTTTCGGAAAGAATTGAGGACAAAACGGATCCTGAAGCAGAGGATATTACCAACCTTTACCAAAACAACGGATATTTGGCTGCTCGTATCAATCCTGTGGAAGTTGCTGTTCGCAATGACACCATAGATTTTGAGATCAGAATAATAGAACGAAATCTATTCCATTTTGACCATGTGACCGTCGTGGGCAACGATCGCACAAACGACCACGTAATTTATAGGGAATTGCGCACCCGCCCAGGCCAGGTTTATAGCAAGCGCGATGTGGTTAGAACGATTCGTGAATTGGGACAGTTAGGATTTTTCGATCCCGAACAGTTAACGCCAAACTTCAAAAAAGTAGATGAGAACAACGGACTCGTGGATTTGGAATATGGCGTGGTTGAAAAAGGTTCAAGCCAGATAGAGCTACAAGGAGGTTACGGCGGTGGCGGTTTTGTTGGAACATTGGGACTATCCTTCAACAACTTCTCACTTCGAAATATTTTCAATTTTGATGCATACAAACCATTGCCGATGGGCGATGGCCAAAAATTATCATTGCGTGCGCAGGCCAGTAGTTATTACCAAACTTACAGCATCTCGCTAACTGAACCTTGGTTGGGTGGAAGAAAACCTGTGCAGTTAAGCACTTCCTTTTCGCACACCATTCAATATTTGTACGATTATCAAAACAGACAGGCCAATAAGGACCGCAGTTTCTTAATTACCGGTGGTTCCGTTGGACTGGCGAAAAAAGTGAAATGGCCGGATGATTATTTTGTATGGTCCAACGCCATTAGCTTTCAACATTATAAATTAAGAAATTATAATACTGGATTGTTTACTTTCGGAAATGGATATTCAAACAACCTGGCATATACTATTGGCTTAAGCAGAAATAATACTGGTACAAACCCAATTTATCCTACTTACGGTTCAGATTTCAGTATTACCGCAAAATTGACTCCTCCCTACTCTGCTTTCAATAATGTAGATTATTCGGCATTGAAAGATGAAAGAGCTTTGTTGGATGCCGTTCCACAAAGCGATCCGGAATATATAGATTCCCGAAACCGTATTTCTGAAATTGACCAGGAGCGTTTTAAGTGGTTGGAATATTATAAAATCAAGTTTAAGGGCACGTGGTACACCCGTGTTATCGGAAAACTTGTATTACGTACAAATACTGAATTCGGATTTTTGGGCGCCTACAATCAAGATCGAGGCGTGCCGCCCTTTGAGCGTTTCTTCGTAGGTGGTGACGGTCTGGGCGCATATAGTTTGGACGGCCGTGAAGTTATCCAATTGAGAGGGTACCCCAACCAATCGCTGTCTGATTTGGACGGAAATACGATTTACAACAAATTTTCGTTAGAGGTGAGACATCCAGTTACCTTGGCGCAGCTGGCATCCATTTATGTACTTGCCTTTGCGGAAGGCGGAGCATCTTATGATGGCTTCAGGAATTACAATCCTTTCGAACTTAAACGTTCAGCCGGCGCAGGATTGCGTATATTTATGCCCGCCTTTGGATTGTTGGGCATCGATTTTGGATACGGATTTGACCCGGTTTTGGGAGGAACAGAGAAAAATGGATGGGAAACCCACTTTATCATTGGGCAACAATTTTAAAACTGGCACGATATTTTCTTAAACAACAACCAAATAATATGAAGACAAAAAAAATACTATTTTTTACCCTTGCAGTTTTGTGCTTCACCTTTATGGCAAAAGCACAGCGCGGCGTTCGCATCGGCTATATTGACATGGAATATATTCTCGAAAGCGTGCCTGAGTACAAAGAAGCTTCCATCCAACTGGAAGGAAAAGTACAACGCTGGAAACAGGATATCGAAAAAAAGCAGAAAGAAATAGACCAAATGAAGCTTAACCTAAGCAACGAAAGGGTTCTGCTTACTAAGGAATTGATTGATGAGCGTGAGGAAGAAATAAAAATTAAGGAAGACGAGATGCTTCAGTACCAACAGGACAGATTTGGCCCTAATGGCGATTTAGTAATCCAAAGAAAACAATTGGTGCAGCCAATCCAAGATCAAGTTTTCAACATCGTACAGGAAGTAGCAGAAAGCAAAAAATATGACTTCATTTTCGACAAATCGGCGGACATCGTAATGCTCTACGCCGCAGAACGAAATGATATTAGCGACGTAGTTTTGAGAAGTATTGAACGCGCCGGCCGTCGAGTAGAAGCCGCCAATAAAAAAGAACAGCGCGAGATAGAACAGAACGAAAAATTGTCCGCCGAGGAAGAAGGCGCTATTACCGCACGCGAAAAGGAAATTGAAGAAAAACAGGAAGAGCGCGAAAAGATAGTTGAAGCCAAAAAAACCGAACGGGAAGAAATGATGGCACAACGCCAAAAAGAACGCGATTCCATCCGTGCAGCAAAGAAAGCAGAGTTTGAGGCCCGCCGCCAACAGTTGATAGATGAACGCCAGCGCAGAAAGGATTCCATCTTGAATGCAAGACAGGAACAGCGCAACCAAGGCAGAAATGAAGGCGAAGAAAATACAGAAGAAGGTGGTCAGTAACAAGCAAAAGGAATAACCAATAACATAATAACCTAATAACTTTTTTAAATAAAATAACACTTAAATTAAATACACTTACAATGAAAAAAATGAAATCATTATTAATAGCAGTGGCACTTTTGGTGGGAGCTACAAGTTTTGTAAACGCACAATCAAAGATTGCCCATATAGATACAGGAGCTTTAGTTGAAGCGATGCCAGATTATAAAGCTGCCCAAAGCCAATTGGAGAAAATCCAAAAAACCTATGATACCGAATTCAGAGCAATGGCGAAGGAATATGATACCAAATTAAAGCAGTACGATGCCGAGGCATCTTCCAAAACGGTAGAGGAAAACCAAAAAAGAGCTGAGGAAGTTCAGGCAATGCAGGACAATATCCAGTCTTACCGCCAGCAAGCTGCCCAGGATTTGCAGAAAAAACAAGAAGACATCTTTAAGCCAATCTTGGAAAAAGCCCGTGCTGCCATTCAAAAAGTAGCCCGCGCACAAGGTTACCAATACGTATTGGATTCTACCACTGGTAGTGGCGTAATCCTTGCCGATGGGAAAGATCTTTTGCCAGACGTTAAGAAGGAATTGGGAATGTAATTTCCTTTCAAAATATATTTTATCCAAAACTGTCCGTTCGCTAACGGGCAGTTTTTTATTTTTGGGGAAAGGAGAAATGAGAAGTAGAAGTAGAAGTTAGAAGTTAGAAGTTAGAAGTTAGAAGTTAGAAGTTAGAAAAATAAAAATTACCTGTATCAACGATTTATAATTTGAAAAAAAACAATCCTATCGGTATTTTCGATTCCGGCGTTGGCGGGTCCTCTATTTGGCAGGAACTGCACAAAGTGCTTCCGTTTGAAAACACTATTTATTTGGCAGACAGTAAAAACGCACCTTACGGAAATAAATCAGCAGAAGAAATTATTGAGCTCAGTATTAAAAACACGGAAAAACTTTTAACGCTGGATTGTAAAATTATAGTCGTTGCCTGCAATACTGCTACCACAAATGCCATTGATATACTTCGGGAAAAGTATGACATTCCATTTATTGGCATCGAGCCAGCAATAAAGCCTGCGGCTTTGCAAACAACTTCAAAATGCATTGGCATTCTGGCCACCAAAGGCACGTTGAGCAGCGCGCTTTTCAGTAAAACGAATAAAGAATTCACAAAAGATATAAGCGTCGTTGAGATAATCGGGGAAGGACTTGTGCCGCTAATTGAAGCAGGAAAATTGGATAGTCCTGAAATGATTTCACTTCTTAAAAAGCATACAAAACCGATGATTGATGCCAATATAGATTATCTGGTTTTGGGCTGTAGCCATTATCCGTATATAATTCCGCAGTTGAAAAAAATACTGCCATCGCACGTAAAAATCATCGATTCTGGCGAAGCGGTGGCGCGACAGACCAAAACGGTACTGCAAAGTTTAAACCTGCTTCGCGAAGAAAACACCCCTCCCACCCTTCAGTTTTTTACAAATGCCCAAACCGATACCCTTCAATTTCTTCTGAAAAATTATTCTGAAAAAATTTCAGTTGAAAAAAGGGATTTTTAAAATTTTTTCAACTTTGAAAATTCAAGCTTAGAATACCTATTTAAACCATTCCGAGTACATCACATAATTATTCGCTATCCTTTCTATTTCACCTTTGGTCAATTCCGGAGATACATTTTTTATTTTTTTTGCGGGCACACCGGCATAAATACTTCCGCTTTCAATCTTTGTATTTTTTGAAACCACTGCCCCGGCAGCGATAATACTATTGCTTTCCACAATACAATCGTCCATAACAATACTGCCCATGCCTATCAATACATTGTCGTGAATGGTGCATCCATGAACAATGGCGTTGTGGCCGATGGAAACATTATTGCCAATCGTGGTAGGCGAAGTTTTATAAGTCGCGTGTATCACCGCCCCATCCTGCACGTTTACTTTATTGCCCATCTTTATAAAGTTGACGTCGCCCCGAATGACCGCATTGAACCAAACACTGCATTCATTGCCCATAACCACATCGCCAACAATCGTAGCATTTTCGGCAACGAAGCAATCCTCGGGAATTTGGGGATGGTTACCATTAACTGATTTAAGTATCATTTTTCAGTATTTTAGATTAGAATAAACGTTGTAAAAAGAAGTAAATTTAAGAATATCAATAATCTTTCAATTATTAAAGTTTATTCCCCAAAATTAATAATCCATCTGCTATTAATGTGCTGTTAACATCGCTGTATTATTGAGTGCATTGTCTTTCTTTTCATACTTTTGCACAAAATTCACAATCATGTCATCTTTCCAAATAAATATTGAGCCAACGAGCAATAGCAACATTGTAAAATTTGTCGCAAATTCATTTTTAACCCAGGCCAGCAGCTACGAATTCAAAAATATTGAAGAAGCCAAGCCAAGCCCTTTGGCCCAACGACTCTTTTATCTGCCTTTTGTAAAAACGGTTTATATTTCACAAAACTTTGTTGCTATTGAAAAGTACAATATCGTTGAATGGGAGGACGTGCAGGAGGAGGTTGCATCGTCAATAACAGAATATCTCAACACGGGAAAACCAATTATTACAGAAGAAAATACTTCAAAAAAAATCCCTGTTTCCATTTATGCTGAAAGTACTCCAAACCCCGCCGTTATGAAATTTGTGGCGAACAAACCATTGGCAAATGGCACCTTCGAATTCAAAAATATCGACGAAGCCATTCACTCCCCCTTGGCGCAGGCGCTATTCAATTTACCTTTCGTGAAGGAAGTATTTATCAGCGCAAACTATGTTTCGGTTATGAAATATAATGTTTCCGAATGGCAGGAGATTTCTATGGAAATTCGCGAATTCATTCGAAAATTTATAGAAAGCGGAAAGGCAGTTTTGAACGACGAAATATTGAATGAAAACAAAAAATCCCAAACAATTTCCGAAGAAGGAAAAAATGAAAATGGGGAACGCTCTTATTCAGATTTTGAAAAGGAAATAATATCGATACTGGACGAATACGTAAAACCGGCAGTTGCCAGTGATGGCGGCCATATTTATTTTGATTCCTTCAACGAGCAAACCAAAACCGTGCGGGTAGTGCTTCAGGGAGCTTGCAGCGGTTGCCCCTCCTCTACCGTAACTCTTAAAAACGGTATCGAAACAATGTTGGTAGATATGTTGAACGGACAGGTGCAAACCGTTGAAGCAGTGAATGGATAATAATGCAGAAGTTTAACGAACAGGCTTTTAACTTAATTTTCGGAAGATTCATTTTTAATAATCGTACCTTAAATTTTTTCAAAAATTAACCTTTAAAAACCTATATTATGTCAGTATTAAAAGTAATTGAAATCATGGCGAGCTCAACGGAAAGTTGGGAGGATGCCACGCGCAATGCGGTAAAGGAAGCTTCCAAAAGTGTAAAAAATATCCGATCCGTTTATGTTCGCGAGCACAGCTGCGTAGTTGATAACGGTAACCTGACCCACTTTCGGGTAAACGTAAAAATTTCTTTTGAAGTAAATTAAGAATTTGAAGAACTCACTAAAAATGCGCTTTGGAACGGTCCAATAGCGTATTTTTGTTTTTTAAATTATATGAAATATACCTTTATTCTCTTCTTAATAATCCTATTTTCCGGTTGCAATTCCCAAAAGAAAAAGACACCATTGGAAACATTCGCACATACTAATTCCCTTATAAATGAAACCAGCCCATACTTGCTTCAGCATGCGCACAACCCGGTAAATTGGAACGCGTGGAATGACGAAACCCTTGAAAAAGCAAAAAAGGAAAACAAGTTGATGATTGTGAGCATAGGCTATGCGGCCTGCCATTGGTGCCACGTTATGGAGCACGAAAGTTTTGAGGATAGCACCGTCGCCTCGGTAATGAACAAAAATTTTATTTCCGTAAAAGTCGATCGCGAGGAAAGACCAGATGTTGACCAAACCTACATAAACGCCGTTCAACTTATGACGGGAAGCGCAGGCTGGCCACTGAATGTGGTAACACTTCCAGATGGAAGGCCGGTTTGGGGCGGCACCTATTTTAAAAAAGAAAATTGGATTGAAGCGCTGGAGCAGATTCAAAAAGTGTACGAGACAGAACCGGAAAAATTGCAGGAATACGCTTCCCGATTGGAAGAAGGAATTAAAAATATTGATTTGGTCCATTTCAATACAGAAGATGTGGATTTTAAAAACTTTCCCACTTCTGAAATTATTGAAAATTGGACGCAAAATTTTGATCGGACCAATGGTGGCTTCAACGGAGCCCCGAAATTTATGATGCCTAACAACTACGCATATCTGCTGAGATATGCAGTTGAAAACAACGACAAAAAAGTATTGGATCAAGTAATTTTCACCTTAAACCAAATGGCCTACGGCGGCATTTACGACCACGTTGGAGGTGGATTTGCTCGCTACAGCGTCGATGAAAAGTGGCATATCCCGCATTTCGAAAAAATGCTTTACGACAATGCACAATTGGTGAGTTTGTACAGCAATGCTTTCTTAGTAACCAAAAATCCGTTGTACGAAGAAGTTGTTTCGGAAACGCTCGATTTCATTTCCCGGGAAATGACCAATACAGCTGGCGGTTTTTATTCCTCATTGGATGCAGACAGTAAAAATGAAGCTGGAAAACTGGAAGAAGGTGCTTTTTATGTATTCACGGAACCTGAATTAAAACCACTGCTGAAAAATGATTTTCCGATATTCAGGGAATATTACAACATCAACGATTACGGAAAATGGGAGAATGAAAACTATGTGCTAATTCGAAAAAAAACGGATGCAGAGATAGAAAAGGAATTCAATCTTTCCTCGGATGACTTGAAGGAAAAAAAGAGGGATTGGAAAAAAACACTGCTCGCATTTAGAAACAAACGTTCAAAACCCCGACTTGACGATAAGACTCTGACATCCTGGAATGCATTAATGCTAAAAGCGTATGTTGACGCTTACAGAGCCTTCGGCAAAAAGGAATATTTGGAAGCCGCTCTAAAAAATGCCTCATTTATTTCTGAAAAGCAATTACAGCAGAACGGCGCATTGCTTCATAATTATAAAGACGGAAAAAGCACTATTAACGGTTATTTGGAGGATTATGCGCTTACTATTGACGCTTTTATTGCGCTGTATCAAATAACGATCGATGAGAAATGGTTGAATCTTTCAAAAGATTTGGCGGAAAACAGCATCGAAAACTTTTTCGATTCGGAAAAACATATGTTTTATTTCACTTCTAAAGAAGATCCGGCCATTGTTTCAAGAAATTTTGAGTACCGCGATAATGTTATTCCTGCCTCAAATTCGGTGATGGCGAAGAATCTTTTTATTCTTTCAAAATATTTTGAAAATCCCGGGTTAAATGAAATCGCGCACCAAATGCTGAAAAATGTAAGTGCGGAAATTCAACAATATCCTGGCGGTTTCAGCAATTGGTTGGATTTACTTTCTAATTATCAAAATAATTATTTTGAAGTCGTTGTGGTGGGCAAGGATGCTTCGGAAAAAATAAAGGAATTGGGCACCTATTATCTTCCCAATATAATTTTGGCAGGAAGCAAAACCGAAAACGCGGGGCCACTCTTCGAAAACAGATACATTGATGGGGAAACCCTCATTTACGTGTGCGAAAACAACACCTGCAAACTGCCTGTAAAGGAGACCAAAAACGCAATTGAATCACTTAAAAAATAAGAATACATTTTATGGAAAAGTACAAAGACATTAATATTTACTTAGAAGAATACGGTCAAAAATTAATCGATTTTCTTCCTACCCTTTTGGGGGCGGTTATTATGCTATTGGTAGGTTGGTGGCTGATAAAAATTATAAATAGGTTGATTTACAAATTCTTCAATAAAAAGGACTACGATCCTACTTTGGAAAATTTTATTGCGAGCTTAATTAATTGGGGGCTCAAAATTCTTTTATTTGTATTGGTCGTAACCCAACTGGGCGTGGAATCAGCTTCGCTCGTTGCCATAATCGGTGCAGCGGGTTTGGCTATTGGTCTTGCCCTCCAAGGTTCATTGGCAAATTTTGCGGGTGGCGTGCTTATTCTTCTAATAAAACCTTTTAAGGTAGGCCATTTCATAAAAGCGCAGGGCGTTGAGGGAACTGTGAAGGAAATTAATATTTTTAATACAAAACTCACAACTTTTGGAAACCAACTCGCCATTTTACCCAACGGAAAACTGAGTAACGATAATATTATAAATTACACAGAAGAGGGTATTAGGCGAGAGAGTCTAACCTTTGGCATAGGTTATGATGATGATGTGAAGAAAGCCAAACAAATTTTGTTGGACCTTGTTATGGAACAGGCCACGGTTTTAAGAATTGAAGATAAAATGCCGATGATAGTTTTAGCGGAACTTGGGGACAGCTCGGTAAATCTTTCCCTTAGATATTGGGCAAAAAACGAGGATTTTTGGAATTTGCGTTGGTTAGTACTTGAAGAAGGAAAAGAACGACTGGAAGCAGCCGGAATAACAATTCCATATCCGCAACGTGATCTGCATCATTATAATTTGGAAACTTTAAACAAATAATTCACTAACTTTGATTGACTTAAATAACAATTTAATATTCTAAACATGAAAAAAATATATATTCTGGCCTTAGTAGCATTTAGTACTTTATCGAGCTTAGCGCAGCGCCAAAACATACAATTTGATGTGTATTCACGAACTATTGATCTCAATCAAAAATCCCTTGCATTCGGGCTTACCGAAGCTCAATTCAACGCAATTAAAGATGAAGCATATGCCAATCCTACTTTCGTCAATGGCAACATTTATCAAGGAGAAGATTTGCTGAAAAGCAACGTTCCTATGCGTTATAATGCCTTTGCTGATGAGATAGAAATTAAAAAGGATATGTCTACTACAGATTATGGTGCGTTAATAAAAGACCCGAATATTTTCGTAAAGATGAATTTCGATATATATGTATTTGTGCCTTTTCAAGGCAGCAACGAAAAAGGAGGCTATTTCAATGTATTAAGTGATGGCAAAACATATGATTTATATAAGAAGACCAAATCAGTGTTTAGGGAGGCTCGAAAAGCCAGAACTTCCTATGAATCGGACACGCCCCCGTCATTTGTAAAGAACACTACTTACTATTTGGTACAAAAAGGAACTTTCCTTGAAATGCCTACCAGCAAATCCAAAATAATTAAAATGATGGATTCCAAGAAAAAGGAAATAAAGGAATACGTAAAGCAAAACAATATTGATGTGGATAAAGAAGGAGATCTTATAAAATTAGTTAGTTATTTCGATTCTCTGATTTAGTTGAAATATCATCCAAGGACAAAATTCTTTAAATAATACGGTTCAAAATAAGCGACATCTTCGGTGTCGCTTATTTTGTATTTAGCCTCGGCCAGCGCTGCCATATTTAAAGAAGACGGAAAAGCATCTTCAATAAACAAGGAATTTTTATGGTCGCAAAGTGTTTTGAATTTAGAAGCTCCATCGCCTATAAAAACACATTTTCCCTCTTTTAGGTAATCTTTAAAAGAATTCGGACTCAATATTTCGGCTTCGGTTTTTCTAAGTTGTTTTCCCTCGGCACTGAAAACTGCTGAATAAACTTCCATCCTGCGGGCGTCTAGCATTGGGATTATAAATCCTGTTTCGATTTTTGCCTGTTGCGCCAAAATTTCAAGTGTGGAAAGCGCTATTAGTGGAATATCCAACGCAAAACAAAGACCTTTTGCTGCGGAAACCCCAATGCGCAAACCTGTATAGGATCCGGGACCTTTTCCTATAACAATGGCGTCGAGTCGCGATTTTTCAATTTTTGCCTCACTCAGAACTTCTTCAATAAAAATGTGAAGTTTCTCGGAATGGGAATACTTTTTTTCATTGCGCTCCCTGGAAATAACAATTTTTCCATCTACCGAAACGGCAACGGAGCAATTTGTGGTAGAGGTTTCCAGACATAAAATAATCGCCATTATTCTATTTTTTGGGTGTATTTGGGTTTGTGGCCTCAACTTTATCGCCCTGCTTCAACAGTTTTGTCACAGTATTATAAGGACCTGTAATAACTGTTTCCCCTTCCTTAAGTCCTGAGAGTATTTCAATATTGGAGTCGTCTTGGATTCCGGTTTTTACTACTCGTAATTTCGCGTTTTCTCCATCTTTTACATAAACCGCCTCAAACTTTTCGGTAGCCGTATTCCCTATTTCGGGAGTTGTGGATTTCTTGGTATCGGTAGTATCAGATTTAATAACGATAGCGCTAATTGGCACTCCTATTACATTCTTTTTCCTATTCGTGATTATGTCCACCGTCGCAGTCATTCCGGGACGAAAAGGCGAAAAACTTTCCGGTTTTCCCTCCAATAAATCTTGGTACGATTGCGGAAGAATCCGAACTTTTACTTTGAAATTGGTAACCTGGTCCGCGGCTAAAGCACTTTCGGCGCTATTTGCAATTTCGGTTACAATCCCTTTAAATTCCCTTTTCAAATATGCATCCACTTCAACTACGGTGGAATCACCCAAAGCAATCTTTACAATGTCATTTTCATTCACATCTACTTCAACTTCCATGTTCTCGAGGTTGGCGACACGAACTATTTCTGTTCCTGCCATTTGTGCGGTTCCTACAACACGTTCTCCCAATTCCACCGAAAGTTTGGAAATAGTACCGCTCATGGGAGCGTAAATAGTAGTTCGCGCAAGATTGTCCACAGACTGTTTTACATTTGCGGAGGCACTCTGCACATTGTAATATGCAGCCTTTGCATTGGCTTGGGCCATATCATAATCTGCAACAGATTTGTCCCATTCTGATTTTGATATTACCCCTTTTTCGAATAGCGCTTTATTGCGCTCATAATTAAGTCGTGCATTTTTTTCACTTGCCTGCGCTTGCGAAAGTTGCGCCCTAACATTTTGAAGTCCAGCCTGCGATTGGCTTACTGCGGCTTGAATAAGGTCAGGATTAATCTTTACCAACAGATCCCCTTTTTCTACGGTTTGGCCTTCGGTAACTGGAAGTTCTATTATTTCGCCGGAAACTTCAGAAGAGAGAGCAACTTCAACTTCAGGCTGTATTTTTCCTGTAGCGGCAACGGTTTCGGTAATGTCTATAGGCTCAATTTTTGTTATTTCAACTTCTTTATAATCGCCGGATTTTCCGAACCAACCCGCTTTTTTGCCAACGATCAACAAAACAATTAGCAGAACTACTATTGCAACAATCCAAATGAGTGTTTTTTTCTTCATAATTAAAATTTTAATTCGCTGGCCGGTACGCCGAAATATAGTTCCAAAACCTTTAGTTTAAAAATATAGTCAAATTTACTGCGGTTCACTTCAATTTTAGCATTGTCATATCTCAATTTTGACTGGCTAAAATCGAAAGCATTTGTAAGCCCAACATCATAACGATCCTGCGCATATTGAAATGCAAGCTCCTGCGATTCCAATGCCGCGGCAGCAGCTTCATAAGCTTTCTTCGCCCCTTGAGCATCCACATAGGCCTGATACACGTTAGATTCCAAATCGAGTTTTGCCTGCTCCAATTGGTATTCGGTACTTTTCAGGTTTATCTTGCTTCTTTTTACATTGTTGCGAACAGAGGATCCGTTGAATATTGGGACCTGAAGCTGGAAACCATATGAAATTCCATCATTTAAATAAAGCTGTTCCACGTATGGGCGCGGGGGTGCCGCGATCAATGCATAGTTTGGAGCCACTACAACATCACCAGTAGATTCCACAACACCAATGGGCTGACTTGGTTGGTCTGGGTCTATCCCACCCTGAAGGATTCTACCCGCATCAGATTCCCGAGTATTATAATTTACAAAACCACCTAAGGACGGATAATACTCACTTCTTGCCAGTTGCACATCTTTCTGGGCCAATGCCACATTTTCCTCAGCTATTTTTACCTCAGCTCTTGTTTCTTGGGCCGCATCGATAATTTCTTCAACGGGTTTTTCAATTATTTCGTTGTCAATTATTTCATACCCTTCAGCTACGATATCAAAATTTTCATAATCTTTTATCAAAAGTAATTGTGCCAAGCTGATTAGGGAGATTTTAACCGCATTCTCGGCGACTGCAATCTGTTGTTTTTCACCTGCATCCGTCGCGCGGATTTCCAACAAATCACCTCGGGGCAATGAACCGGCATCCACTAAGTTATTCGTTCTTTCCAATTGCTGGTTAGTAACAATATTTTGGGATTGCACTACCTCCAAATTGGCTTTGTTCAATAGAATTTGCAAATATGAATTTGCAACCAATAAAGAAATGTCATCCTTCATTTTGTCAAGATTATATTGGGCGGCGAGTTTTGCAATATCTGCACGCTGCTTTTGACGGATGTTACGAAGTCCGTTGAATATTGAAATTCCCGCGGTAACGCTATAGGAAGAATTTCGGGTGGTTTGCGATTGAAGTACCCCAGTAGTAACATTCTGCGTTAAACCCGTATTCCAAGAATTGGAGGCGGAACCATTTAGCGTTGGCAGAAAATTGCCGAATGCGTCCTTCTTTGCCAGATCGGCAGTTTCTACGTCAAGTTCGCTCTGTTTTACCGAAATGTTGTTTTCAAGTGCATACTCAACACATTCCCGAAGGGTCCATTTTCTGGTTTGTCCATAAAATGAAAAGGTGAGTATCAAAAAAAAGAAAGTGATTGCTGTCTTCTTCATAAGTATTTTGTTGCTGGATATGTCCTTTGAATTGATTTTGTGTTACAAATAACGTGAAATTATGAGCCTTGCATAGCCGTGGCCGGTTTTATTTGGTTCCATACTTTAATTTTGTCGTCTTTTGAAATGCCGCTTTTTACTTCCACGTCTATGCCATCACTAATGCCAAGTTCCACGTCGCGACGCTCGAATTGTTGATCGCCTGTCATAACCTCCACAAATGGCTTTTGTGTTTTTGGATCATATTGAACCAATGCTTCCTTTATAGTTAGCACATCTTCAGCTTTGGCCAAAATAATTGAAGCATTTGCACTTAATCCTGCACGGATAAAAGTATCTGTAGTATCCAATTTTTTCATCGTTCCTTTTATCTCAAATTGGATTGCACCGTTTTCGCTCACGCCTTTTGGCGCTATGTAATCCAGATTTGCATCGAACAATTTATTTTGAATGGCCCCCACGGTTATTTCCAGCGGCAGCCCTTCCTTTATTTTCCCTACTTCACTTTCATCAACTTTTCCTTCAAATATCATTTTGTCCACATCCGCCAAAGTTGCTATAGTTGTTCCGTCGTTAAAATTGTTTGCCTCAATTACTTGGTTTCCGGTCTTTACGGGTACATCCAGCACCATTCC
The DNA here is from genome assembly GCA_963839235.1 of uncultured Flavobacteriaceae bacterium. Taxonomy (GTDB): domain Bacteria; phylum Bacteroidota; class Bacteroidia; order Flavobacteriales; family Flavobacteriaceae; genus Aequorivita. Next base: position 165,558 of record CAWITX010000007.1, read on the forward strand.
AGAAACAGTAGCCCGGATTTCTGTATTTGCCGAAGCCCCCATTCCACTGGTGGTTCCCGTTTTTACAATATCGTAATTTTGTCCGGCAGCTGCTAGATTTACCTGCTCCTGTTTCAAGCGCTGTTGGGCTTGGTCGTACGCAAGTTGTGCGTTATCAAATTCGTTTGCTGAAATAACACCTTTTTCAAAAAGTCCTTTTTGACGGTTGTAAATGCTTTTTTCATTTTCGAATGCTAGACGGGCAGTTTCCACTTGGGTTTTTGCACTGCTAATACTAGTCCGGGCATTATTGAGCGAAGACACATTGGGCACAACTTTTACTTTTGCGATAAGGTCTCCAGCTTTAATTGTCTGGCCAGCTTCCACAAATATTTCATCAATAATTCCTGAAATATTGGGCTTTATCAATACTTCTTCCTTAGGCACGATGCTTCCCGTTGCAACCGTTTTTTTAACGATAGAACCCATTGTCGGTGTCGCTGTTTCGTAAACGACGGGGTCTTCCATATTTTTCGAATATAGCCAAAACATTGCTGCCGTAAATAATACGGCGATGGTGATTAGAATTATAATTGTTTTTGTTCTCTTCATTTTTAAAATATATGGTTTGGTTATTCTATTCTGTTCTTAACGCTTCAACTGGTCTTATTTTAATGGCATTCTGAGCAGGAATTAAACCCGCCAAAAGCCCCGAAACTATTAAAATTAATAGTGCTACAAACACTACCCCAATATTAACCGATGGGTTTATAAACATCATTTCGCTAGTGTCCATCCCGCTGAGTTTATAATTTACAAGTGCCAAAACTACGGTCGCCAATACGATGCCCGCCATTCCGGAAACGATTGTCAAAAATATGGATTCCAATAGAATTTGCGAACGAATTCCCCACGGGGTAGCGCCCAAAGCTCGGCGAATGCCAATTTCCTTTGTACGCTCCTTTACCACAATAAGCATAATATTGCTGATGCCGATTACACCCGAAAGCAATACTAAAATACCAACGAAATAAGCCACAAAATTAAGTGCGGTAAAAAGACCGTTAACTTGGCTGTACCTTTCATATAAATCGAAATTTCCCACTGCGCGGTCATCGTTCGGATTAATGGTGTGGCGGGTTTTTATAACATCAAAAATTTGACTTTTTAATTCAGTAATTGAATGGTCGTCATCTGCGGTAATGGCCATCCAGCCCACTACATCGCCCATATTGAAGGCTTGTGAAAATGCGGTGAAGGGCACGTAAATTTCCTTTTGGTTTTCTTCTGGGTCGCCATTGGAGCCATTTTTTTTGTAGGTACCAATAACCATAAAATTTACGCCGTTGATTTTAATATAACTGCCGATGACCTCTTCGCCGGGACTATACAAGATTTTCTGAACTCCGCTACCGATGATGGCAACTTTTCGTTTTTCATTTATATCTGAATAATTTATAAACCTCCCCGAAGTAATATCCATGGGTTGTTGTTGGGTAATTTCGGGATAATCGCCATACACGTTAAAGGCTCCCGTTTGAAGGCCCCGCACCACATTATTGCTTCCGCGGAAACCGCCTAATTGATTTCTGGGAGAAACAAATCGTAGCCCGGGAACATTCTGTTTTATTGCTGGAACATCATCAATCTTAAAATTATAGCGACGGTTTTTTGGAAGTCCCTTATACGGTTGTGAAGCCGTTTGCGCCCACATAAACATAGAGTTGGTAGCCATTCCGCTGAAACCTTGTTTGATTCCATTTTCTAAACCATTTCCTGCGGCAAGTAAAATAACGAGTATAAAAATTCCCCACAAAACCCCGAAAGCGGTAAGCAACGTACGGAACCAATTGCTACTAAGGGCCTCTATAATTTCGGCCCAACTATCTCTGCTGAACAATTTACTCATCGCGCAATGCTTCTATGGGTTTGATATTTGCGGCACGATAGGCGGGGAAAAAACCAGCTACAGCCCCCGCGATGATGAGAATAATTACGGTAATTATTGCCACGGAAAAATTTACCGATGGTTTGCTAATAAATTCCGTTTCAATGAGGGGGCCCGCTACCTGCAAGAGCAATAGACTGAAAATAAGACCCACAAATCCGGCGATTGCGGTTACAAAAATAGATTCGTGAAGAATCATTCCAACGATGGACCACGGCTCTGCGCCAATTGCTTTGCGAATGCCAATTTCCTTGGTGCGTTCCTTTACAATAATGAGCATAATATTGCTGACGCCCACCACGCCGGCAATGATGGTACAAATACCCACGCCCCAAAAAAACAATCGGATCATTGTATTTAGGTCATAAAACTTTTTGGCATTTTCCAGGGAGTTATTCACATTTACCGCTCTTTCATCCGTGGGGGAAACGGTATGCGCGGTTTTTAAATCGGCTTCCAATTGTGCCGAAAATGCTTCGGAAGCGGCCAAAGCATCCTTGTAATTCTTTTCCTTTTGTAGCGTAAAAGCCAGCGACCGCAATTTATCGCCTGCATTAAAAACCCGTTGCGATGTCGTGAGCGGAATAAAAAGACGGGTTTCCTCCCTTTCCCCGCCGGGATCGGTATAAATGCCGACTATTTTAAATTTTACGCCATTCACTTCAACGTATTCGCCGATAGCATTTTTCCCCTTAAAAAGGTCCAGATAAACTTGATTTCCTATGACAGTTACCTTTTCAAAAGTATTGAGATCGCCTTGGTTTATGAATCTTCCAGCGACCAGTGTTGCATTTTCCAAAAACTGGTAATCGCCACGCACACCCTCCACTCGATAACTTCCCACTTCATTTTTATAGGTTGTGGAAGCGCCCCAAATACTGTAAACACCAGATTTATAATCAATTTTGTCGGAATGTTTTGCCACGGCCATTTCGTAATCGCGATTGTCCATTTCAATCACGCGGCCGGGGTTTAGCCCTTTGTATTCTTCCGAAGTTACATTGGTCCAAACGCTGATGCGGTTTGTGGCGTCCCTTTCAAATTGTTTTGAAACGCCGTTTTGCATGCCGTTGCCGATAGCGAGCAGGATGACCAAAATGAAAATACCGGACGCCACCGAAAGTCCCGTTAGGAAAGTGCGCAATTTGTTCTTGCGAATGGTCTCGAATATTTCCTGCCAGCGCTCGATGTTAAACATAGGCTTCGGTTTTTGCGCGAACCTGTTTTACTTCGGAATCGTCGATGATTAGGCCATCTTTCAAGTTTACGATGCGCTTGGTCATGTGCGCGATATCGTCTTCGTGGGTTACAATCAAGATGGTTTTTCCTTCGTCATTTATTCCCTGAATCAGCTCCATAACTTCATAGGAAGTTTTTGTATCCAAAGCCCCGGTTGGCTCATCTGCCAATAAAACTTTTGGGTCGCTGGCGAGTGCACGGGCTATTGCAACCCGTTGTTTTTGCCCTCCGGAAAGTTCATTGGGAAGATGGGAAGCCCATTCCGCAAGGCCCACTTTTTCGAGATAGTGCATTGCCTTTTCGGTACGTTCGTTTCTTTTTGCACCTTGATAATACAGGGGCATTGAAACATTTTCCAAAGCCGATTTATAATTTATAAGATTGAAGGATTGAAATATAAAACCCAGAAATTGGTTTCTGTAGCGGGCTGCAATTTTTTCATTTAGGTTTTTTATGAGGGTGCCGTCCAGCGTGTAAGTGCCTTCATCGGCTTCATCAAGAATTCCGAGGATATTCAGCAAAGTAGATTTACCCGACCCGGATGAGCCCATGATGGAAACCATTTCCCCTTCAGCAACCGTAAAGTTTATTCCTTTAAGCACATGGAGCGAATTTTTCCCCATATGATATGATTTGTGTAGATTTTTAATTTCGATCATCCCACGTTAGTTGAATTGCAAATTAAAGGAGAATTGTCCTTTTGAATGAATTATTCTTGTTAAGACTTGAAAAACTTAAAGCTTCCAATGTTTTAATAAGACTTGATTCGGACTAATTTGTTACAATTTTTCGAAAGAAAAGTAATAGGACAATTCAATAAAAACTTTATTCCTGTTCGCGGGCTTTTTTTCTGCTGCGGTAAATGGCGTAGCCCACGCCAGCGATGAGCAAATAGGGAAAAATCATTAGATACATTATGCCGTTGTTGATGCCTTTGGCAGCCTGGCCGCCTTCCTCACTCTCAAGCACGGCGCGACACATGGCGCACTGGGCGTCGGCAGGCACCACAGCCAAGAGAAAAATTATCGTTACAAGAAGAATTTTAAGTTTCATTATCTCTTTTCTCTTTTCTCTATTCTCTATTCTCTATTCTCTATTCTTAATAATAAGGCGAAATCATTAAATAAACGATTACTCCAGTAACAGCAACATACAGCCAAATGGGATAGGTAAATCTCGCAATTTTCCGATGCTTATAAAATTGGCCCGAAATGGCACGAACATACGTTATAAGCACAAAAGGTATAACGGTAATGGACAGTAAAATATGCGTTAACAGGATGAAATAATAAATGTACCGCATAAATCCAACTCCCCCGTAGGGCGTGGAATCTGAGGTCATGTGGTATGCCACATACATTAAAAGGAAAAGCACCGAAAATATAATTGCTGTTTTCATCAACTTTTCGTGGGTTTTTCTATTTCCTTTTTTAATTTGATACACCGCACTAATCAGAAGAATTGCTGTAATGCCGTTGATAGTGGCATAAATGGGCGGTAAAAAACCTAATCGCTCCACCCCCGGAATGCGAATGGTGAACAACACCGCCACCGCTACGGGAATTGCAATTGATAAAACCCAAATCCAGATATTGTATTTTTTGTTGTTTTCCAAAACCCTTTCCATGCTTTAATCTATAAAAGTTTATTAATGTCTTCTTTCAACATTCGTATTTCCTTTTCTTCCAAGCCATTGTAATAAATTATTGGGTTGCCGTTTTCGTCCTTTCGGGAGCGAATATTCCCATTTTGGTCTATCAATGCAAATAGGCCGGAATGTTCAAAACCGCCATCTGCTTCCTCCGTTTGGCCAACATAAATATTGAAACCTTTGTTCGCGAGTTCGAAGATTTTTTCTTTTTCACCCGTTAAAAGATGCCATTGTGGTTTGGTCATTCCTTTATTTTGGGCATATTCTTTCAACACTTGGGGCGTGTCGTGTTCTGGATCTATTGAAAAGGATGCGATGCCAACGTTAGGATTTCCCATAAACTCATCCTGAATTTTTACCATATTCTCGTTCATAATCGGGCAAATGGAAGGACAGGTTGTGAAGAAGAATTCAGCAACATATACTTTTCCTTCGTAATCCTTATTTGTGATCGTTTTTCCGTTTTGGTCCGTAAAGCTGAAGGGCATAACTTTTCCGATGGTTTCCAGATCCGGTTTTGAAAACTTGTCGACGATTTTTGGCACCGCCCAAATTCCGAAGATGAGAATTACGAAGGAAATGCCGATGTAGGAATAATTCTTTTTCATTTTTTAAATGATGCTATTGATTCTATGGATTCTTTGGATACTATTGTTACTATAGTTACCTCTCTTTTCTCTTCTCTCTATTCTATTTTCTTTCGGTTATATTTCCCTATCAGAATTATATTTCTTCAACGCCCTTCTGTATTCCGCCAACAGCACTTTTACGTCATCGCTCATTTTGTTATTTATTTCGGCAATATCGCTGGAATCGAAACCGTACATTTTACCTTCGTCCTCATCGTCGTCCCTTCCTCGCAAATTCCTTTCTTTATCTACAATGAAAACATAGGGAGTTGATAAATTTGAATCCAAAGAAATGCCGGATTTCAAGGAATCAAAAACCTTTTTTATAGCTTCCGGTGTGCCGAAGGCGAACAGCCAAGAGTCTGTATCTGCAATTTGTTTCAGCTTTTGTTCTATTTCTCTGGCCTGTTCCTGCGTTCCGTTCGGAAGAAGAATGACAAACTGAAATTCTGCAAACTCGTGGTTTTTACTATAAATTTTATGGGCGAGATTATAGGCGTAAGCGCGGTGAATTTCAAGATCATTTCCGAAGAAACCCAGCACCGTTATGTGGTTTTCCAACTGAACCGGGTTTCCGTCCAAGGTTTTGAAATCGTCAAGTTCGGAAATGGAATGCGTTAAAACAGGAAGTGTGGCGAAATTATTTATCCCGGAGGCAAAAAAAAGATAGGCCGTAATTGGCAGTAAAAACAGGATGCCGAGCACCAAATACTTTTTCATTTTACAGAAATTATTGTCGTGCAAAAGTACAGGCTAAAACGGGGGCAAGCAACCTTTTGGGTGTTAATTTTGGGGAAATCCATCAACTGAAAAAGCCCTTTTTTTAAAAGGGCTTTTTGCAGTAATAATTTATTTCTTTTTAAAAGTTGAATTTTATAAATCCAGCTTTATAAACTTCATATATGTAATCTCCTTCAATCAATAAAAGAACAACCAAATAACCTATCAAAAATAGGGCGGTCCAGATTACGGCACGCCTTAAACCTGTGGTTTCATCACGCATGTGCATAAAATCCCAAGTAATGTAATAGGCTTTAAAAAGGGTTAAAAGAATGAAGATCCAGTTAAGTAGTTTTAAGGCCAAGAAATGATGGTCTACCAAAAAAGCAGGGCGAATTATACCCAAGGTAACCTCCACAATAGTTACAATGGACAGTATTACAAATACTCCCCAAATTTTGGTGATGTTGGACTTGAACCTTAAAGCCCCCCTAAAGATTGCCAGTTTATGTGCGTGTTCGTGGTGTGCCATTTTCAAATAAATTTATAATCTATACTAGATAAAAGAAGGTAAATACGAATACCCATACCAAATCCACAAAGTGCCAATAAAGACCTACTTTTTCAACCATTTCATAATTTCCTCGGCGCTCGTAAGTGCCAATTATTACGTTGAAAAAGATAATACAGTTAATCAAAACCCCGGTAAATACGTGGAAACCGTGGAAGCCTGTAATGAAGAAAAAGAAATCTGCAAACAAGGGATGCCCGTATTCATTGTGGCGTAAGTTTGCGCCCTGCACTACCATTACGCCATCATTCACAACCTTATCAACAGAAGCTTCCCTCGATAAAATTATGTGGTGGCCTTCTTCATTTTTCTGTTGAACCCTAACCAAAAGATTGGGGTTCGCCAAGAAGCCTTCTTTCACTTGTTCAAAAGAAACGCTTGGTTGGAATTCCGGTTCGCCTTCAAACCAGATACCGTTGCTTTCCAAATGATTTTCACGCTGGGTTGGTAAGTTTGCAGCAAAATCGGTAAGTGCGACGCGCTCTCCGTCTTTATTCAGAAATTGGACAATCTGCCCGCCATGGGTTTCAATAGCGCCATAATCTCCTTTTATAAAAGTATTCCACTCCCAAGCTTGCGAACCTACGAAAATGAGTCCACCAATAATTGTTAGGAATAGATACAATATCACTTTTCCCTGCTTCATTTTATGGCCGGCATCAACCGCCAAAACCATGGTCACGGAAGAGAAAATCAAAATAAACGTCATAAACGCCACATAATACATTGGCGCCTCTACCCCGTGGAGAAATGGAAAGTGGACAAAAACTTCATCCGGAATGGGCCAAGCATCCACAAATTTGAATCTTGAAAATCCGTACGAGGCAAGAAATCCGGAAAAGGTAAGCGCATCGGAAACGATGAAAAACCACATCATCATTTTACCGTAACTAGCCTTGAGCGGGGAGTTTCCGCCGCCCCAGGTTTTTCCTTCGGTACCTGTTTTTACAACAGTAGCTTCCATAAAAAGAATTTGGTTTTAAATAAGGCTCAAAAATACGTTTAATTTTTATTTAACGAAAAATAAAAATAAAAAGAGGTATATCCATATTACGTCAACAAAATGCCAAAAAGTGGCAGCTAGTTCAACGCCAAGGGTTTTGCCCTTTTCATATTTTAGTTTATAATGATTATAAATTACTACCAAAAGCGAGATCAAGCCCGCTACCACGTGCAGCACGTGCAATAGCACCACTAAATAAATAAAGGAAGTGGTAATGGTGCTTTCGCTTCCGGTGAAGTAAAATCCGCGCGCAACAATTTCAGAAAAACCTACAAATTGAAATGCCACAAAAGCCACTCCCAACAAAAAGGTGGCAACCATAAGCAGCATTCCTTTTTTATGGCTTCCATTTTTGATACTCTTTTTTGCAAAATGCACCGTTACACTACTGATAATAATTAGGGCAAGACTGATGAAAAACGCCGGCGGCATTTCAAAATCGCCCAGCCAGTCAGCTCTTTCCTTGCTCACCACATAGGCGCTGGTAAGACCGGCAAAACTCATGGTGAGACTTATAATACCGAACCAGAGCATATTTTTTTTTGCTCTGTTTATTTTTACTTGTTCGCTTCCTTCGGTTAAATCCATTTATTCGTAAATTCGTGATTTGTTATTTTGAATTCTTCTATTTCAGTTTTCCTACTATTTCTTTTATTTCATCAACACCCGTCATCCGTCTTCCGTCTTCCATCATCTCAAAAATTTATCGGCTACATAAATTATCTGTAAAAGGGTAATATAACTTACACTGGCGAGCATCAGTTGTTTAGCGGCTTTTGATGTTTTTTCTTTATAAAGTCGCAGGGCATAATACAAAAGTCCGAGACCCAAAATGCCGATCAACACTCCCGACACCGGGGTTAGATACAATTTTCCCGTAACTCCCAAAACTGGTATCAATGATACGAGTACGGTCCATATTGAATATAAAACCACTTGAACCGCCGTTCCCTTATCGCGTTTTCCATTTGGTAGCATGAAAAACCCTCCTTTTTTATAATCTTCAAAAAGAAACCAGCCAATGGCCCAAAAGTGGGGAAATTGCCAAAAAAACTGAATCATAAATAAAGTTCCCGGTTCGATGCCGAAATTTCCCGTAGCCGCGACCCAACCTAGCATAAATGGGATTGCTCCGGGAAAAGCGCCAACAAATACTGAAAGTGGCGTTTTCGTTTTTAATGGCGTGTACAAACTCACGTACATAAATATGGAAATTGCCCCAAACATCGCGGTAATTGGATTGATTGTGTATAAAACAATAACTCCCAAAACCGTTAATATGCTGGCCAATATAAATGCCGATTGTACGCTTATAGTTCCGGCGGGCAAAGGCCGGTTTTTGGTACGGTCCATCAGCGCATCTAAATCGCGCTCAATTATTTGGTTGTAAACATTGGATGCCCCAACCATGCAGTATCCGCCCACACACAGTAAAAAAAGCACATAAAAATCTATTGAATCCGCGCCCAGAAGATAACCTGCAACAGAGGAAAATACAACACTTACCGATAAACGCAATTTTGTAATTTCTGTAAAATTCCGAATTATGGAGTGGGTGGCAGACTTTGATTGTATAACGGACAAGCTCATTTTTTTAGGCGGTGCAAAGATACGGCACCTTCTTTTTGTTCACAATATATATTTCATAATCTTATGGTTATTGGTTTTATTTTTTTCTTTTTTTTCGTCCGTGCCTTTAACTAAATTTCTTCCATCCATTATAATATGAGTAACTTTATACGATGCAAAAAATACGAAAGACAATTTACCTCCTTCTTTGCATTGCCGGCATCATTTTAGTTGGGTGCTCGTATCTCTCCATTTTTCGAAACGCGGAAATTCGTTATTTCAAGATGCTTGATTTTCCTCGAATCCAACTTTTCATCACACTTATTTTATTTTTTTTATTCTTCCCATTTACCATAGAACGCTGGCGGAAAAGGGACTTATTTCTAATAGGAGCCGCTATAACTGGAGTATTGATTCATATTGTATTTCTTGTAAATTATACTTTTCTGGCTACCCCACAAGTAACCGACAGTGTGCCAACCGAAACCTCCGCAAGTATGAGTATTATGCTCGCCAATGTAAAAATGACCAACAGAAATGCCAAACCACTCTTGCAATTGATCAAACTAAAAAATCCCGATCTTATTTTGGCCATGGAGGTAGATGATTGGTGGGATAAAAAACTTAAGGTCATTGAAAAAAATTATCCATACGCGCAGGAAACAATAAATGAAGTGGCTTACGGAATGGTACTTTATAGCAAATTTCCATTAAAAGAAGTAGATGTCCATTATTTGAACAATAAAAAGGTTCCCTCTTTTGAAAGCACCATTTCATTGGCAAATGGCACAAAAATTAGTTTTAATTGCATTCATCCTGTCCCGCCGAAACATTTTGAAGAATACCCGGACAATGCAAACCAAAAAGAAAGAGCGATGGAAAAATTGGGCTCCGAAATAGTGGATAGGACCAACCCCACCATCGTCGCTGGCGATCTCAACGATGTTGTTTGGGGATATGTTGACGGACTCACCGGAACGAAAAATTTACTTTTTGATGTTAGGGTGGGACGAGGATTTTACAACAGCTTCAACGCCCACAATTTGTTTATGCGGTGGCCTTTGGACCATGTTTTTGTATCTCGGGAATTTCAGCTCAAAAAGTTGGAACGCCTGCCCTATATTGGTTCAGATCATTTTCCCATTTATATCGAACTCACCCTCTAGTACATTCATCTATAAATCCGCTACAACTCTTCACAGTAGAGAGTGTTAAACTCAGGTTTCCGAGTGTTTTTATTTTGAAATTCACAAACGTTACAGAAAAGCTTAACCATTTATTCACATAAAATTTAAGCTGATGAATCAACTTGTTATTAATCAATAAACTATCGATATCTACTTCAAATTTTTATATTAATTCAGCTACACATCATATTTATTCAGTTAATGATGGGTAACAATTAGGCATATTTTTGTGGCCCAAAAACCAAGATATGCGGACTATCCAGGTAGCCTCGCTACCGCTTAATGAAGTAATCGGGGAAATTGCGAATTCCTTTAATACCGCAGTTGAAAAAAATTACGGCGAATCTATAATTACTCTTCCCACAAAGGTAGGGTCGGGTACTATACGGGGAATAAATTTTGATGGCGGCCTTGGTATCATCCAGTACCACTGTAAATTTCATCAGGATACCGAAATCCAATTTATTGTAAACAAGGTACACCCTCTAAAATTCTTGTACGTAATAAAGGGAAAACTCCACCACAGATTCGCCAATGTCGCCGAAACCCATATCGTTCATCAATTTCAAAATGCCCTTGTAGCCAGTAGTTACAGTAACGGACACATTCTCAGTTTCAAAAAAAATGTGGAAACTTGTATTTACAGCCTTGAAATAAACAGGGAAGTTTTTAAGAAAAAAACCGGTTTCATAAAAGATGGCATGAACGCGAAAATGAAAAAGCTTTTTCTGGACACCCGGGCCGATGAATCATTTTATTACGAGGGGGAATACAGCCTTAAAATGGCCGATATTTTCAAGAAAATTGAAGGATTTGAAGGGAGCGATTTTCTGCATACCATTTTTATGGAAAGCATAGCCTACCAAACCTTGGTACAACAGATCTCACAATATATGGACGATCAGCGCCAGGAACAGAACCGCACTGTTTTGAGGCGAGCCGAAATAAATGGCGTTATAAAGGCCGCGGAATATATTGACAACCATTTGGCTACCTACAAATCCATGCCGTACCTTTCCCAAATTACTGGGCTCAATGCGGCCAAACTGCAAGAGGGGTTTAGGTATCTTTTCAATAAAACCGTGAACCAATATGTATACGACGCCCGTCTTAATCTTGCGAAGGAACTTTTGTTGAATACAGATGATAGCATTTCAGAAATAGTTTATAAAGTAGGCCTAAGCAGCAAAAGCTATTTTTCACGTGTCTTTAAGGAGGAATACGGCGAACAGCCATCTTCTTTCCGGAAAAATAAAACTACTTAAGCCAACTTTAAACTTTTAAACCGGCCTATCGGGTTTTGGTTCCTCAATAGGATTTTCTCGGATGTCGTTGGGCTCTTTCCGTTCATTTTCCTCGTTAGCCGGAATTCTACTAGGCTCCTCATTTCTATTATTTGTTGGATAATTATTGCTCATAATATTGAATTTATAAATCGTTCCTAAAAAAATTTCAATATCCTATCTATATAACTTTATACTCTTTAAATAAGCTTTTTTACAGGATTTGGCCATCAAAATCCTTTCAATTTTGAGCCTCTTAAATTATAGGAATATCAAAAGAGGCGGTAGTTCTAAAGCGAAAAAAATTGGAACAATAAAAAGGTTTCCGATTATATTAAAACCTACTCCTCCTCCAATTTCTTCTTATTTACAGTATCCAAATCGGCATATCTTTCTGTTGATTTTTCCCCCTTTTCATCCTTTGGTGCAGGATTCGATTTACCCTCTTTCTGTTCACGATATTCCCGTTCCTGTTTCTCATTCTGCCTTTTAGGATCTTCGGTACGTTGTTGCGGTCTCTTTTTTTCGTCTTTTGAATTTTCCATAATAATATATTTTTTTTGAGATTATATTTTCTAATTTTTGCTATTTCGCACTCACTCTCCATATTCTATCGGTAACATCATCGGTTATCAGAAGTGAACCATCGGGCATTTCCACGGCACCTACCGGTCGTCCGTAAACTTCGTCTTTAGCTGGTTCCACAATAAATCCGGTAAGAAAATCCTCCGGTTCACCCGCCGGCTCTCCATTTTTAAAAGGAATAAAAACAACGCGGTAACCCGAAAGAATCTCTCTATTCCAGGACCCGTGCTGCACCACAAATGCACCGTTTTTATATTTTTCCGGAAAACTATCACCGGTGTAGAAAACCAAACCCAAAGATGCTGTATGTGGGCCCAAATCAACATCGGGAACAATCGGTTCCTTTAACCGAATATTTTCCGGAATCGGCCTGCGCGGATCTAAATGGTTTCCCCAATACATATATGGCCAGCCATAAAATCCGCCTTCGCTCACGGAAGTCAAATAATCCGGCACCAAATTATCGCCTAATCCATCCCTTTCATTTACTGCGGTCCAAAGGGTTTTCGTTATTGGCTCCAAATCCATCCCCACAGGATTTCGGATTCCCGAAGCAAATACGCTTAAATTGTTTCCATCGGGATCCATTACTAAAATATTCGCCCGGTTCACTTCGTATTCCATTCCTTTTTCGCCTACGTTGTCGCCGCTTCCCACTGCAATATATATTTTTGAACCATCCGCATTTGCAATTATATTTCGCGTCCAATGCCGATTTACATCGCCTGCGGGAAGCGTTGCAATCTTCTCTCCTTTGGTTTCAATATTTGTTTCCCCAACTTTATAAGGAAACCGTAGGATACCATCAGTATTGGCAACGTATAAATAGTCCTTCAAAAGCAACATCCCGAAAGGTTGTTTAAGTCCATTCTTTTTAGTCATAAATGTTTTGCGTAACTCCGGCAGACCATCATGGTTGGCATCACGTAAAAGCGTGATAACATCTGCACTGTGGGCGAGATTTTTTGATCCACCGGCACCAATTATTGCTGCCCCAATTTGTTTTAATATACCATAATTACTGTTACTTTCTGCGACTAATACGTCGCCATTTGGGAGAACGTACATCCAACGCGGGTTTTCAAAACCATCTGCAAAAAGAGTGACCTTAAAACCTTCCGGCGCTTTTGGTTTTTGCCCATCCTCCCAGCCTATTACGTTGGAAAAGTTGGAAACCGATTCTGTAGCATAGGGCGGAGGCAGCGGTTTCTTTTTTTGTGCGAAACCCACAAAAGGCATTATTAATAAAATTAAGCATTTAAATCGCATAAATTTTTATTTAGATTAAAAAAATAAAAAAGGCCTTTAACCACTATTTGTGGTTAGAGGCCAATTCACATTAATTAAAAAAGAATGTTTTTATTCCTCTTCATCCTTTCCTTGACTGGATTGCCAATTTTCTCTGGCGATAGGATCCTGATTTTTTTGATTTTCAGTTTCATTCAGCACCGGGTTTTTTCCCGATGCCTGTTTCTTTTCATTAACTTTCATAACAGTTTATTTATAATTCATTTCTAATTTAAACAAGAAAAAGTCCCGCGATTCTATCAATAACAAATTTTTGGGAAGTTTTTGAGTGAATTTTAACTGTTAAGCTTTTATAGAACGTTTATTATGAGTAGTTTATCCTTTAAGCAATAAAAAATAGATCAATATCCTTCAAGTTCGTTGGCATCCAATTTATTATCGTGGTTTCTATCCAATCTATTAAAGGTCGCTTTATTTAGCTCATCATTGTCCACGAAGCCATTATGGTCTGTGTCATAGCTATTGTAATATTCTGAATTGGTAAATCTTTGGGCAAATTCCTGTTTGCTCAAATATTGTGGTGGATTTGTATCGTATTCCGGAGTTGTAATATATTCGCCGTAATACCTGTTACCCGCCGTCCATTCCTGTGGGGTCAACCTACCATCGTGATTAAGATCAAAATGGTTGTAATTGGCATCATAAAATTCGTTGCTGTTAATTCTACCATCCTTATCCACATCCCAGTCGTTATAACCTTTTGAATACACTTTGCTGAATTCATCAATATCATAAAAGCCATCGCCGTCATTGTCATTTAGTTCCAATGGAGTTTGTTGGGAAAATAAAAGTGTGCTAAAAAATAAGGATATCATTATTGAGTAAATTGTTTTCATAGCTTTTTAGTTTAATTAGCGGATTTTTATTGACAAATTAATAATTACAAAAGGTATTTAGCAGTTAATTAATGGATTTTTAACAAAACATGGGGTTTCTGCCAAATAGGTTAATGCTAACTTTATAAATATTAAAGTCCCCAGAGCTATGCCACATACTATTTGTTACATCAGTAATTCCGTCAAATTGCTCCAAAAAAACCAGTTGCAGCAACTTTTTAAACAGTGTATTACGAACAATACCGAAAAAGGAATCACCGGTATTTTGTTATATCGCGAAGGTACTTTTCTACAAATTTTGGAGGGAAACAAAGAAATCATCCAATCTATTTTTGCAACTATTAAAAATGATGGTCGCCACAACCATATAAGTAAAATCCTGGACAGGGAAATTCAAGATAGGCTTTTTACCAATTACCAAACAGGCTTTAGCCTTTTAAACAAAGATGAAGATTTAAACCGCTTGACAGATTTTTTAAAAAGCCAGGAGGATACTTCGCATTCCCACGCCATTCTTGCCCTTATATCTCCCTTTTTACTTCGCTACGCCTAAATTTCTGCATTCCAAAGAAAAATTTTTAGGTGTAAATTTTCCCCCAAATACCATAACGCCAAAAAGATAAATTTAGGTTAAAGACGCATTCCCACTTTGTTTACGCTGCCATAAAATGCTAAATTTAAAACGGTAATTAAAGGAAATTTTTTTCGATTCGTTGAAAGAATTCTTTATCGAAAATAAAGAGTAAAATATAACATAAAATCAAAATCTATGAGATCTATATGGAATGGCTCAATAAGTTTCGGATTGGTTTCCATCCCCATTAAACTATACGCTGCATCGGAGGACCATAAATTGGACCTCGTAATGTTGGACAGCCACGACAACGCGCGCATTCGATACAAAAGAGTAAATGAGGATACCGGAAAAGAGGTGGAATGGAAGGATATCGTGAAGGGTTTTGAACAAAACGATTCTTATGTCATTTTGGAAAAAGATGATTTTGAGAAGGCAAATATGAAAAAAAGCAAGACCGTTGACATTGAAGAATTTGTGGAGGAAGCGGAAGTGAGCGATCTGCTCTTTAAAAACCCCTATTTTCTGGAACCTCAAAAAGAAGGTGGCAAAAGCTATAACCTACTCCGCGATGCGCTGAAGAAAACCAAAAAGCTGGGCGTGGCAACTTTTGTGATGCGGCAAAAGGAACACCTCAGCCTTATCGGTGTTTACAAGGAAGCGTTGGTGCTTCACGTAATTCGCTTTGCCGATGAAATACGTGATCCCGCAGATCTTAAACTTCCCAGCACAAAAGTTTCCAAAAAAGAAGTGGATATGGCGCTTTCACTAATTGAGAATTATACCACTCCTTTTAAATTGGATAAATATAAAGATGTGTACAACAAACAGTTGATGAAGATTATCAGCAACAAGGCCGCCGGCAAGAAAACCCGTACTCAAAAAGTGGATACTACTCCTACCCATGCCGAAGATTTAATGGCCAAACTTAAAGCCAGCCTGGAAAAGAAAAAGAAAAGTAAAGCTTCATAAAAGTGGCTCTCGACGATTACATAAAAAAGCGAAAGTTCAGCGAAACGCCCGAACCGGAAGGCGAATTGGACAAAGCCGAAGGCCGGCGTTTTGTAATCCAGCGGCACCAAGCCCGAAGATTGCACTACGATTTGCGATTGGAGATGGAAGGGGTACTAAAAAGTTGGGCCGTACCAAAAGGTCCGTCGATGAACCCGCAGGACAAGCGGCTCGCCATTATGACAGAGGACCATCCCGTTAAATATCTCACTTTCCACGGCACTATTCCGAAGGGAAATTACGGCGCGGGCGAAATGGATATTTGGGACGAGGGAACTTACACAGTTGCGTCAAGCGATAAAACCACGGATCCCGTAAAGCAAATTGAAAAAGGCGATTTGAAAATTTCGTTCTCCGGAAAAAAGATAAAAGGAACTTTTGCCCTCGTCCATACACAAAGAGGCGAAGAAAAAAACCAATGGCTGCTAATAAAGAAAAAGGACAAATTTTCAACTGACCTGGATTACGACGCCGAAGTATTTTCCTCTTCAAATAAAAAGGAAAAAAAGCCGGGGAAAATCAAAGCGCTCAACCCAAAGGAATTTATAAAACCCATGCTGGCGAGCCCTTCAAAAAAAATATTCAAGGATCCGGATTGGGTTTTTGAATTGAAGTGGGACGGATACAGGATGATGACAAATATCCAAAATGGGGAAGTGGATATGTATTCGCGCAACGGAATTTCCTATAACCGCAAATTTGCTTCCCTTAAAGACGAATTGGAAACTATTCCGCACGATTGTATTTTAGATGGAGAGGTGGTAATTGTGGATAAAGCCGGGAAGCCCGATTTTCAAAAACTTCAAAATTTTGATTCTGAAAAAACCGCCGGCATTCTTCGATATTATATTTTCGATATTCTTTATTTAAATGGCCACAACACCGTATCGTTAACTCTTTTGGAACGGAAAAGCCTATTGCCGGATATCTTGGAAGGACTTAAAAATGTACTTTATTGCGATCATATTGCGGCGATGGGACCCACTCTTTACAAACGTGCGATAGATGCGGAAATGGAAGGGGTAATCGCGAAAAAAGCCGACTCCACCTACAGTCCAGGATACCGAAGCGAAAATTGGCTGAAAATAAAAAGTGTAAATACCGAAGAGGCCATAATCTGCGGATATACAGAGGCGGATGGGGGCGGAAGTTTTGGTTCGCTTATTTTGGGAATGTACCAAAATGAAAAATTGACGTATGTAGGTAATTGCGGTTCCGGATTTTCCGCTTCCGAACAGAAAAAGCTTTTGAAAGCGATGCAGGAGTTGGAAACGGAAAACAATCCATTCAAAAAAAAGATAGCTTTAAAGGGCAGAATTCCAAATTGGATTATGCCGGAATTAATCTGTGAGGTAAAATTTTCTGAATATACCAAAAGCGGACGCCTGCGCCACCCAGTTTACAAAGGACTTCGAAATGATAAAACCACCAAGGAAATAACGCCTCAGAAAAAAGTGTCATCTTCAAAAAAAACATCAAAATCCACCGATTCGCATTTGGAGGTTGGCGGTATTTCATTGCCGCTCTCAAATCTTGAAAAGGTTTATTGGCCCGATGCCCACTATACAAAATATGATTTAATTGATTATTATTTAAATGTTTCCGATGTAATGCTGCCCTATTTAAAGGACCGCCCGCAAAATATGCACCGCCACCCGAATGGTATCAACAAACCTTCCTTCTACCAAAAGGATAACGAAACCTTGCCGGATTGGGTTGAAACGGTAAAAATTTATTCTGGATCCTCAAAAAAGGAAATTGAATATTTGGTCTGCCAAAATGAAGCAACGCTTTTATATATGGCCAATTTGGGCTGTATCGAAATAAATCCGTGGAATTCGCGCATCAATAATCTCGAAAATCCTTCCTATACTGTAATTGATATTGACCCTTCTGAAAAGAACAATTTCGAGGAAGTAATCGAAGTGGCACTTGCAACAAAGGAAGTACTCGATCTGGCTAAGATTAAAGGTTATGTGAAAACTTCAGGTTCCAGCGGAATGCATATTTATATTCCTTTGGGCGGCAAATACAGTTATGATGAAGCGCGTGATTTTACAAAACTGCTCTGCTACTATGTGCACGAAAAGCTTCCAAAATTAACTAGCATGGAGCGTGCCGTAAAAAAAAGAAAAAGCCAAATTTATCTCGATTATCTTCAAAACCGGCGCGGTCAGACTTTGGCCGCACCCTATTGTGCAAGACCCAAAAAAGGCGGACCAGTTTCCGCACCTTTATCTTGGAAAGAGGTAAAACCGGGATTGAATATTCTCGATTTCACAATAAAAAATATGCCGCAACGCCTTGAACAAACCGGCGATTGGTTTAAGCCCGTACTCGAAAAAGGAATTGATATGGATAAGGTTTTGGAAAATCTGCAGTAGAATTTTTGTTATTCAAACTTCAGTGTGTAAAAAAATCCTGAAATGAATTTTGTTTCATTTCAGGATTTTCAATTTTATAAAATGCCGATTTAAGATTTATTCCAAGCGTCGTTCAAAACGTTCACGTCCGGAAGCATTTTATCGGGGTCGGTTTCCACCCGCTTCACTTCCTTGGAAGATTTCAAAAGATAATCCCAGCTATTTCCGCGTTGCCAAATTTCAACAGGCAGTTGTAGAATTTCGGTACTGTTATCGGCAAAAGTTACCTTAAATCGCACTGGCATCGGGATATTCCCATTATTTTCAAAACTAATTATTGAATTTCCTTGATACGGTTTTACGTCGGAAATACCTATATCAATATTCTCATTTCCATAGAACCATCCCTTCCAAAACCAAGCTAAATCCTCGCCCGCAACATTTTCAATATGGTTGAAAAAATCATTGGGCTGCGGATGCTTGAAAGCCCAAGTTTTAATATAACTTTTAAAGGCATTGTCAAATCTTTCGGGACCGAGAATATATTCACGAAGCAAATAAAGTCCAGCCGCAGGCTTGTAATATGCGGTGTACGCGAGATTTCGGGAATCGGCAATATCAGGATATACATCTACCCCCTCCCGCTTTTCATACTTTAAATATTGAATTAAATTGCGCGGATTGTCCTCCGTAGTAGGAAATTCACCGTTGTTGAATGCCGCCGTGCTGTAATGGTTTACGAAGGTGTTGAAACCTTCGTCCATCCACGGGTAGCGCCGCTCGTTACTGCCCACGATCATCGGGAACCAGTTGTGGCCAAATTCGTGATCCGTAACGTCCCACATATCTGCGCCGGTACTTTGAAAGTGGCAAAAACTTACTCCGGGATACTCCATCCCTCCTACGCTTGCCGCTACGTTAACGGCATTTTTGTATGGGTAAGGATAATAAGTTTTTGAATAAAATTCAATAGCCGCTTTGGTGAATTCCGTAGAGCGCGTCCACGCTTTTATTCCATCACTTTCCGCGGGATAAGCTGATTGAGCCATTGCGGTTTTACCATCGGGAAGGTTGATTCGCGCAGCATCCCAAATAAACGCTTTGGAAGAAGCCCAAGCAACATCGCGCGTATTTTCCATTTTGAAATGCCAAGTTGCCGTACCACTATTTTTCGGGTGGCTGCTTGCTTTACCCACTTCATCGGGTTTTATAATGTATACGGATTTATCACTTTTCGATGCCTGCGCTAAGCGGTCCTGCTGGGTTTTTGTAAGCACTTCGGAAGCATTGACCAATTCGCCGGAACCAACTACGGTATGGTCGAATGGAACGGTAATTTTGTAATCGAAATTTCCATATTCCAAATAAAATTCGCCCGCCCCTAAATACGGATCGGTGTTCCAACCCACAACATCATCAAAAACGGCGACTTTCGGGTACCATTGGGCTATGGCATTTATGGTTCCCCCTTTCACTTCCAGCCTTCCCATTCGGTCCATTCCTTCAACAGGAATTTTGAAGGAAAAATCCATTTTTATATCTACTTCCCCACCTTTTGCGGCAATTGGTTTATCGAGAAAAATCTGCATCCGCGTATCGGTAATCAAATATTTTGAGGAAGTACCGGTTTTGGTTTTTGCTGAAATATTATTCAACTTAAAACCTCCTTCCACATCGCCATTGTAGCGGTTTCCTTGAACGGGAGTGGTGAGCGTTCCGCGGGAAGTTTCCGTAAAACGATCCTGTTCCAAATAAAGCCAAATGAAATCTAGCGTTTCGGGGCTGTTATTTGTGTAATGAATGGCAACATTCCCGGAAACGGTATGGTTTACATCATCTAAAGTGGCGGCAATATTGTAATCCGCCGAATTCTGCCAATATTCCGGGCCTGGTTTCCCGGAAGCTGTGCGGTACACATTGCCCTGCCTGTAACTGAAATTATCAAAAAGTTCTTGATTGTCCTGATTTACTTCCTGTGCGAACAAACTCAGCGGAAGTGCGGAAAGAAGCAGCAAATAGAAGATGCTACCGGTGAAATATTTCATTGTATATTAATTTTTTAAAAGGTGTTTGCGAAGGTAATAAATGAGTTTTAAAATTCTTGTTAAAGTCG
Organism: uncultured Flavobacteriaceae bacterium; assembly: GCA_963839235.1. Lineage (GTDB taxonomy): Bacteria > Bacteroidota > Bacteroidia > Flavobacteriales > Flavobacteriaceae > Aequorivita. The sequence goes on from CAWITX010000007.1 coordinate 186,127, forward strand.
GTTTTCCATTTCTTTGGAAGGAATAAGCCGTTTGACCAATTTCCCCACAGAAAGACCTTGGGCCAAAATGGAAAAGACAACTACCATATATGTTATTACCAAGAAAAATTCGCGATGCATATTGTCGGTGAGGCCAAGAGCCAATGCAATTGAAATACCGCCGCGTAATCCAGTCCAAGTCATAATTACCGCCGTATGTGGTACAAAATTGAGTTTTCTTTTGAAAAAATTGACAGGCAGAAGCAGGGAAATATAGCGACAGGTCAAGACAACAGGAATGGCCATTAAACCTGCCAAAATATAAATACCTTCAAATTTCAGCGCGAGCATTTCCATGCCTATCAATACAAATAAAATGGTATTTAGCAGAATGTCCATCAGTTCCCAGAATTTATCTACATAGGTTTCCGTTATTTCGCTCATTGCCCCTTGGCGGACAATATCGTTGCCCACAAAAAGTCCCGCGGTAACCATTGCCAAGGGCGCCGATACATGGATTTCCTCAGCCAAAACTGTTCCCGCCATTACGGCGGCGAGAGTTATTATTACTTCTATGTCGTAATCGTTTATTGATTTGAGAAGACGATAAGTTACCCAACCAAGCAGCAAACCCAGCCCTATGCCTCCAATTACCTCGGTTCCAAATAACTTTAAAATCCCCATTGTAGTTACATTTTGATCTCCCAGGTTTGCAATTTCAAAAATGGTAAGGAACACGACTACGCCCACACCGTCATTGAACAATGACTCGCCCACGATTTTGGCCTCAAGGTTTTTAGGCACTTTGGCTTTTTTCATTATCCCCAAAACCGCGATAGGATCTGTGGGTGAAATAAGGGCGCCGAAGAGAATACAATAGAGATATTCAACCCCAAGCCCCGTTAACTGTAGCAATAAATACAAAAAAGTTCCCACCAAAAAAGTAGAAACCAACACCCCAAGGGTTGAAAAAATAAGAATGGGCCACCGCTGTACTTTCAACTGTTCAAAATTGGTGTGCAGGGCGCCAGCAAAAAGTAGAAAACTTAGCATAACATCCAACAACGCCGTGCGAAAATCAATTTTGGTGATAATATATTTTTCAGCATTTAAAAGGGTTGGATCCAGATAGCTGAGCGCAAAAACTCCAAAGGTGAACAAAATTGTAATAAGCATAAGCCCGATTGTGTTGGGCAATTTCAGGAAGCGCACATTTATATAGCCGAAAATTGCTGCAAGGCTAACGATGATGGTGATGATTACAAAATAATTCAAGGGAAAAGCAACTTTAAATTGAAGCTTAAACTTACGGAATTCAATTAAGAAAGTTGTTCAAAAATAATCACTTCACCTAAAAAAAAGAAGTTTGGCAGGTAAGACGAAACAACTTCACATCAAAATAAACATTGTTCAATACCTAGAATTCGTCATTCACATCATTATAAATGGAAGAGGCATTCTTGCCAGTACTTTAGCAGTGTAAAAATCACCTGATCAGTAGTTTACAATTATTAAAAAATATTCATTAATCTTAAAACTTATACGTTATGAAAACTTTAATCATTTCTTTTATGTTATTTCTCGGAGGGTTGGCAGTGCAGGCCCAAGATGTTACAGTACTTGACGAGGCACGAATTGTTTATGCCCCGCTAAATGCGAAGGTAATTCAACAAGGCGATAATTACATCTATAAAATTAGCGACGGTAATGGTGGCCAATTCGCTAAAGATCCTATTGCTTTTATGATGGCAAATTTTGACATCCAAAGTTTTATGGCAGAAGTGGCCGATAAAAACTACGACGCGTACCAAGTAATCTTCAAAAGCAATCATGGTTCCTTGGTGGCAGAATTCGATAAAGTGGGCAACCTAATAAATACCAGCCAAAATTTTACAGACGTTGTGCTACCATTAAATATGCGAAGAGAACTTCACGAAACCTATAAAGGTTGGACCTTGGCAAAAACCAAATACAGCGCGAGGACCAAAGGTGATATTCTGGCCAATGCGACCTATAGGGTACAGCTTCAAAACGGCAGACAAAAGCAGAACCTAAAAATTGATGCTATAAATCAAGGCATCGGAGTAGCTGTAAATTAAACAATGTGAGGTTAGTATTGTGGTTTGAGGCCGTCAGTGAAAATAAAGACTGGCGGTCTTTTTCCAGTCTTACGCAAACAAATTTAGCGCTGAAAATATTTTAAGAAAAACAATACAATTTGAATAACTTTACTGAATAGGCCCATGCAAAAAAGCTACCCAAAATGAAAGCATTAGTAATAGATGACGAGGAACTTGCCCGAAAAAGGGTACTGCATCTTCTCAAGCAGGTACCGGAAATAGAGGTGTTGGCAGAATGCTCCAATGGCAAAACGGCCATTATAGCTATAAATGATCTGCAGCCCGATCTTATTTTTCTGGATATAAATATGAAGGATATGAACGGGTTTGAGGTTCTCCAGAAAATACATATCTCGCCGAAGCCAATTGTAATCTTTGTTACTGCTTACGATAATTATGCGCTTCAGGCCTTTGACGTGGAAGCTTTCGATTTTTTGCTGAAACCTTTTAAGGACGAACGATTTTTCCGCACAATTGATAAGGTTTTGAAAATTTCAAAAACCGAAGCCGAATCCAATTTTGAGAAACGGATTATTGAACTTTTCAATCTTTATAAAAATAAATCGAGAAAGGAAGATGCTCTTTTTAAAATGCCGGTAAAACAGGGAAACAAAACCGTATTGTTGGACCATTCAAGCATTATGTACATTACGGCATCTGGTTATTACGCCGAAATATTTGCAGATGGAAAAAAATACGTGCTCCGTGAATCCCTAAACAACCTTTGTGACGGGCTGGATGCAAATACGTTTGTGCGCATACACAGATCGAGCATTGTAAACTTGCGGCACGTCAAGGAAATCGTGCATTCGGAGTTTTCAGAAATAGATGCGCGAATGGCCGATAATACATTACTTCACATCAGCAAATCGCACAAACAGGATTTTCTTCAAAAAATAGGAATATGAAAGCTCGAACCCTCCATAAAAAATATATAGACTATAAATTGATCCTTCTTCTCGGTGGCTTTTATGCATTTTTCGATTTGGTGCTAATCGTAAAAACAGCATATATGCAGGCCTTCGGAATGGAAATGATGCCCTTTTCATGGACCAGTTTTTTAGTGGACAACCTGCTTTTCGACTATATCATTGTCGTGAGCTATATGGCCCTGATTGCCGTAAGCACCAAACGGTTTCTTCGGAAAAACTATTCTTGGGTAAAGATTATCGCCATCCATATTGTGTTCTCCCTACTTATAGGCATCGTAATTCGCCTAATTGTTGACTTTTATTACATCCTTTTGGGAAGGACTACTTTTGGCGAATACGATTTTGAGCGAAGCGTATTCCGGTTTATGTACGTGATTGATCTCAATTTCCTGATTTACTTCGCAATGGTATTTATAATTTATACTTACTACTATTTGAAGGAAGTGAAAATGGCTGAAAAAAAACAGGGTGAACTACAGACACAACTTGTAAATACCCGAATGAAAATGTTGAGCTCGCAGTTGCAGCCACATTTTCTGTTCAACACGCTCAATTCCATTGCCGTACTTACAGATATTGATGCCGCCAAAGCAAAGGATACGATCGCGGATCTCAGCGATTTTTTACGCGAAATACTTTATGACAACGAAAGCAATACCATTCCCGCTGGAAAAGGAGCTTCGCATTTTGGAATACTACCTCAACATAATAAAAGTACGGTTTTCGGAACATTTGGAAATAAGGATGGAAATTGACGAAACCCTTCTTTACAAAAAAGTCCCCGCGTTATTGTTGCAGCCAATTTTGGAAAATTCCATAAAGCATGGGTACAATTATGACCATACCGACCTGGAAATACTGGTTAAAATTTATTCCGAAGAAAAAAATCTTGTAATCTTGGTAGAAAACGATGGCGCGCCAATTTTACAAAGCCACAGTGTTTTAATGAAAAAGGGAATGGGACTGGCTAACATAAACGACCGTTTGGCAAATTTATATGGAAAAGATTATTTGTTTGAAGTGAGAAATAATGACAACGGCAAGGGAGTGGAAACACTTATAAAATTTCCGTTGGAATAAAAATCTGCTTCGGTGAAAAAATAAACTTTTTAGACGTTTGTATCTCTTCCCAACATTTTTTTAAGCCAATTTTGCTTTTGCTGTTTTGCGGAATATCCATAGCCGTAGCCATAATTAAAGCCATTCATTCTATGCTTTTTAACGGCATTTACAACATAAGCCATATTTTTCAATCGGTGGTTTTTGTTCAGTCCTTTTATAAATTCGAACAAACGTTTATCGGTGTATTCTGCACGAACTACAAGAAGGGTAGCATCGGCATATTCTGAAATTAAAAGTGTGTCGGTAACCAATAATGTTGGAGCACAATCTACAATTACGTAGTCAAATTCCTGCTTGGCAGCCTCAATAAATTCCTCAAAACCGGGGCCCGATAAAAGTTCCGGGGCGTTGGGTGGAATGGCGCCCGCAAAACAAACTTTATGGTAATCATTGAGCCCAAAACCTTTATTTATACAGTCTTTCCAATCAATTTTGGGATCGTGTAGAAAATTGGAAAGGCCCACATTATTTTTATCTACTTTAAAATACGTGTGCAATTGAGGGTTTCGTAAATCGGCACCTACAAGAAGCACTTTCTTTTTTATGCTCGCATACGCCAGCGAAAGGTTGAGGGCCACCAGAGTTTTTCCTTCCTCCTTAACGGAAGAGGTAACATATATCACCTTGCTTTCTTTCCCTTTGGCGCGCATTAAATAATTTACATTGGTACTCAGTATTCTGAAGGATTCCGCAAGAATAGAACGGTCGTTGGCTTGCGTAAAGCTTTTTATTTCTTCGAAATAAGGGATTTCCGCCGCAATTGGAATATCTGAATGGAGCCGTTCCACATCAGAACGTTCATGGATTTTGGTGTCCATGGTGAACTTCATATAAAGTATCCCAAAAGGCAGAATAAGCCCCATGAGCATTGAAATGGCATAAACCACCTTTTTTTTCGGGGAAACGGGTTTGCTATCGCTCAGCCCGTAGTCCACCACTTTAATGGAAGGAGCCGTCACCGCGTAATTAATCGCAGCCTCTTCCCTTTTTTGAAGAAGCAGTAAATACAGACTTTCTTTAATGCTCTGCTGCCTTTCTATTGAACGCAGAATATTTTGCTTTTCAGGAATACTTGAAAATTGTGCCCCTGCCCTGTTCTTTTGCTGGGTAAGTTGCGCCAGGGAAACCTGCTGCTGCTGCTGGTACACATTTACAGTGTTTATAATATTTTGCTTTGCACGGGTCAATTGGCTAGACAACTCCTGTAAGGTTGGGTTATTTTCACCTGCACTGGCCGCCAATTTTTGGCGCTCCAATGCAATCTTATTATACCCGCTAACCAAAGAATTTATACCACTACTCTCCAGACCAATATCTGCGGGCAATAAGCCATAATCGCCTTGATCCGAAAGTGATTCTTTAAGCAATTTTGAAAGTTCAACTTGGGTTTCCAGCTTATTTACTTCTTCCTCGGCAATGGATTTTTTCTGAATACTCATTCCCGCGTCGGCTTCTATAAAGGAAAGATTATTGTTTCTTTGGAACGATTCCTTTTTGTTTTCTATATTGCTCAGTTCACCGGAAAGACTAACGATGCGTTCATCCGTAAAATCCACTGTGCGCTTTGAAACCAATTGCCTATCGAGGATGCCGTCCTCATTGAAGGTTTCAATGATCTTATTCAAAATGCGCTCATTCCTGTCGGGGTTTTCGCCCTGTAATGAAAGAGTAAGGATTTCACTCGTTTTATTGGTGGCTTCCACCTTCATTTCATCAATCAAGTTAAGGACCACTTCTTTTACAGGACTTATTACCACTTTAAACGTGGTGTCTTTATGCTCATTTAAATTGGCACTGTTCAAAATCATCACGGTTATTGGGAAATACTTTGAAGGGACACTTGCCTGGTTCGGCAGTACCTCCATTTTATGCTCTTCGCCATCTCGCAATATTATTTTGGAATCCTCAACGGTTACGGTATAGGAAATAGGATCTTGTAGACTGTCCGAGGGAAATTCCTTGGTTACGAAAAAAGGAGCATTCCAAATTTGTGTAGTTTTAAGTTTGCCCACCACGGCGTAGGATACGTCCAAATCCAATTCATTGACCACTTGGCTAAGGATTCTATAGGATTCCAGAACCTCAATTTCGTTATCCATGTTAATGTTTGATTTGCCATTTAAAAGCGATAACGGATCTGTAGAGATATTCAGTTTTTTGGAATCGTCCAAAATTTTAATTTTGGCTACAGATTCAAAAACCACCGGGGCGTAGCGAAGGTAAAAGTAGCCAACGGTGAGGCTAATAATAATACCTACTAAAAACCAGGGCCAATATTGGATATATCGGGACAGCGCCTTTTTTATATCAAATTGCTCTTCATCCTCCTGAACCTCCAATGAATATGGTGCTGATCCTTTCATTATTCTATTTTACTATTAATACAACTGCGGTGAGCGCGATGGAAACAATGGTCAATACTATTCCCGCATCGCCAATAATACCGGCGCTTTTAACTTTTGCACTGTTTGGATTTACTACAATAAAATCGTTGGGTTTTATATAATAGTAGGGTGTATTGAACCAATCTGCACTGGTCAAATCTATGTGTACCACTTTCCGTATTCCATTTTCCTCGGTAATTAATAGTACGTCATCACGCTGTCCGTTAATGGTTAAATCGCCTGCATAGCCCAAGGCTTGTGGAAGCGTAATATTTTGTTCGGTAAAGGAGTAAGTGCCCGGATTTTTTACTTCTCCCAAAACCGTAACTTTTGCATTCAAAAGGCGAACGCTCACCGTTGGCTCCTTTAAATGGCCGCCATCTTCCAATAGTTTTTCCAATCCTCTTTCCACTTGGGCGGGGGTCCTTCCGGTGACTTCAATTTTGCCCAATACTGGGAAAACGATAGTACCTTCGGTAGAAACCAAATAACCCTGAAGTTTGATAATATCCAAGCTCGGACTTATGTTATTTGAACCGGTCTGTATGTTATACGGAATGGCAGTTTCCGGAACGAGTGCACTTACGGTAATGCTCAAAATATCATTCGGTTGAATTCTTGAGGATTTGTAGGCGATGTTTTGGTAGTCATAAAGGTCTGCGTCCTGTAGGTATAAAATTTCTTTTTTGCTCACACAGGATTGAAGCACTATAATGAGCAGCAATATGATAACTTGATTTAATCTCTTCATTTTACGCCTTGAAATTTAAACTTGGTTAGTTAGTGGACTATTAGTAGATTATAGAAACGAATTTACTCAATATATTTGAAATAGAAATTATTGGCTAATGTTTCCTTGCTTTACTCCTTTATAAAGGTAAGCCTATTATAGCTGGACATTTTTGACGGTATTCCATTCAATTATTTGTTCAGCTGCATTTATATCCCCAAACTCAAAATCGGTTAGCCACTTCTCTAGTTTTTTTTGCGCCGATTTCAAGCCCACATAACTTTTGAATTTTCTGGGAAGAGACAATTCTTTTATCATGGGCTGGTTGGGGTCAAGGTCTCGAGGATGGATGTAGGACATAATATAATCAGCTTCTGCCGTCCATTTTTTTAATACTGAATATGGCGTCAATCTAAAATAACCGCCGCCGGAAAAGATTAAATCCTTCCCCAAAAGCGAATGGGTGTTTATAGGGAATTCCTTCAACTGTAATCCATTATATTTCAAAATAGATGGCGCCGCCACTCCGTAGCTCGCCATGCCGCCGTGCGCCCTGCCCGTGGGAAATACCGAAGAATCAATTTTAATACCCAACTCGTGCAATACCTCAAAGGCCCATTTGTTTTTTTCGGTAATGGAAAATCCCGGCGCGCGGAAAATTGTTACTTTTTTTCCTGTTACGCCTTCCAAAGTTTTTATGGAACGACCTACATCTTCCTTAAATTCTTCTCTGTTTTGTTCAAAAACCAATTGGTGAAGATGGGTATGGCTCCCAATTTCATAACCTCTTTCGGCTATTCCCCTTACTACTTCAGGATATTTTTCGGCTATCCAGCCCACCACGAAAAAAGATGCGCTCGAATTGGTTTTCTCCAAAACTGAATAAATTGTTTCCATATTTTTATGGATGCGCGACTCGTAATTGCTCCATTGCTTCTCACTTTTTGTGGAGGCATTATCAAGAATATGGAACCATTCCTCAATATCAAATGTCAAAATCTTCATTGGTTCATCCCTCTTTTCTGTTCCCTGAATTTCGGATTTAATTGTTTGGAAAGCCCGGAATAAGCACCCATTATAAATGGCATAGGATCACTGATTTCACCATCCTGTAAATAATGTTTTGGTGAAAAAAATCGTCTCGCCCATATTTTGAATGCATTAAATTTTCCTTTGTTGGATAGCAGCCAAAGTAAATCCATGCTGAAATACCGTAAATATTTATCCGGCTCGTAAGTATAGTTTTTAATGGGCCTGCCTAATGAAAGATCCACAATGGCGTTAGGAAAATCTACTCCCGAAATTACTGAAGCTTTAATACAGGCTGGAACGCGCGGATTTATTTCCATTATTAAAATGCTGCCATCTCGCGGGTCTTCAATTAAATCGAAATCGGCAAAACCTTTCCAACCCAAAATCTGCAAAACTTTGGTACAGACTTTTACCAAATCATCGTTCACAATAGTTCTATTGAAACAGCTGCTGCCACCATTTATTGGGTAGTAGCGTTGTTTTTCAATTACCGTACTGCATATATTTGTATTGTCTTCCATTAAGATTTGGACTTTGAACTGCATCCCGCCCGGAGGAATAAATTCCTGAAGATGGCAATGGCCATACTCCTTATAAATGGCATTGTAATATTGCCACAATTCGTTAAAATTTTCCACTTTTTTGAAACCGCGTGCACCCGTGGTTTCATTGGGTTTTATTAGCGCTGGAAATTTAAAATCTTTGGGCTCGGCTCCTTTTTTTAATTTTGAAATATCGATACTCTTTGGGTGAGGCAAATTATTCTCGGCACAAAGCTGCATCAGTTTGTTTTTGTCATATCCCTTCATAAAAACCCCGTAGTCAGGAATAACAAATTTTATTTTCTGCAGAAGTTTGTCCTTATTTTCACTTAAGTATTTCGCCGAATAATCATTCATTGGCACTACAACATCCAACTTTTCCTTGCTTAAATAATCAAGAAAAAAAGTGTTGAATTTTTCCGTTTCGTGTTGGGTGGAAGGAGAAATGATTTTAGTTTTCGCATAACGCGTGTGATAGCCATAGGATTTTTTGGAATCACAAAAAAGTACCACGCTGTGACCCGCCTTCTTCAATTGTTTGGCGAAAATTACAGCTTGGATGGTTTGTCCGTCCAATAAACCTATTTTCATCATTTTAAATTATTTTGAGATTGGGAGAATTTACGAAAGTTAACTTTTTTTAGGTTGAAAATACGATTTGGTCAACGGAATCAAGATATTAAAAAGTGTTTTCATGGATTTATAAGTAATACGTTCCGGTTGTTTTGAAAGCCGATAAACCCATTCGAAACCGTTTTTATGCATCCAATCAGGAGCCCGCTTTACTGTGCCGGCAAGATATTCAAACGCCAAGCCTACCCCTACTGAAATCGTGCTTTCAAGATGGGGTTGCAAACGTGCCATAATCCGTTCCTGCTTGGGAGCGCCGAGGCCACACCAAAAAAATGTGGGAGCAAGTGCATTAACTTCCTTCGCCAATCCTTCAATATCAAATTCCTCAATGGGCTGGAAAGGTGGCGAAACCAAGCCTTTTATATCTAATCCTGGAAATTTTTCCAATAAATTTTTCTGAAGTAAATCCAGCGTATCTTGGGAGCTACCGTAAAAATAATGCGAATATCCCTTCTCTGCTGAAATGCTGAAAATAGCGTCCATTAAATCCTTTCCAGAAGTCTTGCTTACCTCATCAAAACCTTGGTTATGCGCAATCCAGACCAATGGCATGCCATCAGGCACCGTCAAAAGAGATCCATTTTGAATTTTGCAATAAACTTCATCATGGTTCGAAATATAAACCGTCCGCGAATTGGTAACGCATACGTAACCCAAATTTTTTGTCGATACAGCATCTTTTAAAAAACCGACTGCCGTGGGTAGGCTTACTTTTGAAATTCCTATTTTATCAATATAATAACGTTCCATGTACTGGTTATTTTTTATTGTTATTATTCATTAATATTTCTGCCAAAATATTTGAAAAGCAGTTATCGAATATTTTTAGTGTGAATTTTTCCTTATATCTTTTATTGCCTAATTCGCCCATTTCCCTTCTCAATTCAGGATTTTTAATTAGTATTTCCAATTTTTCGGCAAAGGCTTCTGCATTTCCTTTTTCCACTAAAAAACCAGATTTTCCATCTTCAATCACGTCTGGGATACCTCCTTCCATTGTAGAAATTACGGGTAGCGAAAACTGCATCGCTTCTAAATTTACTAGTCCGAAGGTTTCATTTAAAGTCGGAAAGGCAAAAATATCAGCTTCCGAAAAGGCAAGTTCTTTCTCCGCTCCGTATTTTTTTCCTGCGTATTGAACGCTTTCAGGTAAGTTTAATTCGTTTACTTTTTTCTGAAATAATTCAGTGGAAATGTCGCTTTCGCCACCGATAAAAGTGCAGTGGAATGGAAGTTGTTTTTCTTTCAAAATTTTGCAGGCCTCCAACAAAACAAACACTCCTTTCGCTTTCATTAAATTTGAAAGAAACAAAATTTGCACTACGCCATCATTGTTTTTAGATTTAAAATTTGGAATTTTCGCAGATGCCTCGGGAATCCCATTTGGGCAATAATGAACTCGGTTTTCGGGAACGTATTTTTGAACGTGGGGATACAAGTATTTCGACAATAAAATGACATCGGCATTTTTGAAGAGCAGGTTGCAAATGGCCACATCCAGCCATTTTTCCTGCCTTTCCTCCATACTTTTATTGTGAAGGTGATAGACCATTTTTTTACGAAAAAGCTTTGCAAGAATTGCGATAAAAGCATCTTTATAAAAAGCTTTTCCTTTTGCGGTGATTGCCATATAAACCAAATCCGGTTTGAAAACAAGAAGTTGTTTTAGCGTTTGGAACACGATTTTTAAGTAAAGACCGATTTTCCGCATCGGATTTTTTCCGATTTCATCCAAAGATTTGGAAGTGCCCAAATCAATAAATTCCGAAGAAATTTCTGTATTTATAACATTGCTGTCTTTTATGGATTTTCCAACCATAGAAGAGCCGTGAATGGGCGGCGGCAAATGCAATATAAAAAGCACTTTTTTCTTCATAACTGACCGATTAAATAGCCAATTTTTTCATTGAAGGAAAAAGGCATTTTATTTTCGCGAAGGGATGTTATTTCTGAATTAAGTGGTTGGGATTCATTGATAGCAAATTGTAATTTTTCAACAAATTCCATTTCATTTTTTGGGTCGAAAAGTTTTCCATTTTCATCATTTATCAAACTGGAGGCACCAGCTGCAGAGGAACATAAAATATGACATCCGCCGAGTAGCGCTTCGTTTACTACGGCGCCGTAACGCTCATAAGTACTCGGAAAAACAAATATTTGCGAAAAAGTGTACCAATTATTCAGTTCCCTTCCCTCCTTTCTTCCGGTGAAAATAACTTTATCTGAAATATCCAATTTTTTGGAAAAAGCTTGTAATTCATCCTTTAAATTACCATCGCCAACAAGCACCAATCTGCAATCTTCATCTTGAGTTTTTGAAAAACATTTTAAAAGAAATGGAAGGTTTTTCACCTCGACCAATCTTCCCACAAAAAGAACGACTTTTTTTCCTTTCAAATTATATTTTTCAATATTGGCATTCGCTGCTTGTAGGCTTTCGGAATAACGGGCGCGAAGCACTTCATCATTATGTATAATCGGCAGTTCCAAGGTTTTTACATTTTCTGAAATGTTTTTTTTATGCCAGTCGCAAACTTCCTTACTGGTAAATAGGACGCCTTCCGCATTTTTGGCAATCAAATCGCGAAAAAATTTTCGCAACCCTTTCCGCTCTTCGGCGTTGTCTATACTATCATCGCTAATTGTGTAAAACTTGATATTTTTTCGAAAAAGCTTTACATAACCGAACACGAAGCAGGTAAGTGGGCTGTATTCGCTGCAGAGAATAATATCCGGTCTATGTTTTTTTATGGCTGAAATGGCACCGGTACGAAATGATTTCCCGCCAAACTCAAACCCTTTTTTAAGGAAATTTGATGAAAATTCGCTTTTGTTTTTAAGGTCGCTTTGGTCAAATTTTTGGTCGCCCACATTTTCCAGATTGAAATAAAAATGTGCGTTGAACGCCCCGTGCAAAGCATTGAAAAAGTCCACCCTGTAAGGCGCCAACGCGGGATGGAATATTAGGATGCTTTCTTTCAATTTTTTGTTAATTTAAAAATGTGATTGGTAAAAAAACTACCACGAATACACGAATATTTTATATTTTACCAAAATGGTTTACGATAATTCACAATTAAAAAACCACCACGGATACACGAATATTTTGCAATATTATTTGTGTATTCGTGGTCATACTTTTTTTAAATCGCCATAATTTATCAAATAATTCCTGGCGGCTTTTACGGTCTCGGGATTCATTAAAAATTCAAGTTCCCCATTTTCTTTTAATGGATGCACGACCATTTCAATTGCTTTTTTATTTGAATTTAAAATAGTCTGTAGTTTTTCCTGCATTTCATTTTTGTCGCAGCCAATTAAACTTGCATACCCTTCTACGGTTTTATATTTATTCGACAAATAGAATTGGTGATAAAGACGATATACATTTTTTGGAAAAGGATTGTTGGTGGCGTACAGCATTTTTTGTGGCCGGATATAAGGAATTTTATACTTTTTTGCCACTTGAATCACTGCTTTCAAAATAGGAAAATAGAGGTGAAAATGATGGTGATGGTCTAAATGTGTAATCGCTATTCCTTCATTTTTCACCTTTTCAATTTGAAGGGAATACTCAGAAACCAATTCCTTAAAATCGAATTCGCCATTTCTTATTTTTTTCACCGCTACCAAATCCTCATAAAATTCACCGGATTCCGGATCGAGCAATGTTGAATACCTTTTTCCGATATTATTGGGGCCGTCAATTGCCAAATGCACTCCTATTCCCATTCTGGGATTTTGCTGTGCCAATTGGATAGCTCCATCAAACTTTTTTCCGCCGGCAAGAATTGTTGCACTTGTAACGATACCATTTTGGTGGCAATCTATGATATTTGCATTCACTTCTTCAGAAAAACCAAAATCGTCTGCATTGACTATGAGTTTCATAGAATCGCTATTTTTTCTTTTAAATTCCAAAGGCCGGGAAACAACGTTTTCGCCCACAGTTTTACAAACATTTTGGGAACCTGTTTAGGGAAATGTCTTTTTCCATAATACAAATATTCCCTATATGCTAAGCCCGTTGGGCTCTTTAAATACTTTATCCTTTGTTTCAGTTTATGGGCACTGCTCCAATTGTTGCCGTGATCATCCCGACAGAAACCGCAAATTCCCGGGGTGATATAAACCGGAAAACCGGCTTTGAATGCGCGTAAAGAAAAATCGTAATCGGCAAAGGCGTGGATGAAATTTTCATCGAAAAAGCCAATTTCTTCTATTACTTCTTTCTCTACAAATAGAACGTTGGCATTTGTGAGATGGCAAGGTTGCGGAATTTCTGAAGGTTCTACCAGTTTATAGGAAGGAAAGTTAATACCGTTAGAAAGTACATTGCCACCGTAAGAAATTTTTCCCGATCTTTTATCTTTTGTTGACCCGGAATAAAGCCCCCCTTTTTGATGTTTGTTGAAGACGTATTTTTGTGTTTCAATTATTTTTGAAAAAAAATCCTCGGTCAATTCCACATCGTCATTCAACAATAAAAAACCATCATAATTTGCGTGTTTATTAGCTTCAAAAAACGCAAGTCGCATTCCGCCGGCCCAGTATAGATTGCCGTTTCCTTCAATTATATTTATTTCTGGATAAATTTCACTTACGGCTTTGGCAGTACCATCCGTACAGCCATCGTCAACCAGAAAAATTTCCATTTTCAGGTCTGGCGGGAAATCTGCCTTAAACAAAGTCTTAAGACAATGCAGGGTTTTTTGTTTCCTGTTGTGGCAAGTTAACAGTACGGCGATTGTTTTCATCATAAATAAATACAAAGGGTAAACACAGAAAAAGGGGATAATTGAGCAGGGGTTCGCCCTGCAGCAAAAATATTATACAAATAACAAAAATTACCGGGTGGTTTTTATTGTACCGGAATATATAGAATAAATAGAACAAAAAGCTTAAAATACCCATGGACGCGAGAAAATCGCTGAATCCGTTGCCGTGGCCCAAAACTTCTTTTTGAAGAGAGGGATGATCGGCAAACCGCGTTGAAACATCGTAACCATTGCCAATTAAGGGACGTTTTCCAATATAATGAAGATCGAATAGTAGTGCGCTCATCCGGTCTGGGGCAAATTCGCCCTCATCCCTTTTTGCTGCGGCGGCTACTTGATCGTTCATCTTATCTTTCATAAAGTCCGTATTCTCATAAGTAACGTAGGCAATGAGCCCAAAGAGTATCAATATTGGCAATACAAACGCCCCATATTTCCTTTTATATTCAATATAAATTGTTGCAATAACAATAATAAACAGAACGATATAACCCGTAGTACTATACGTTGTGATCAATGCCGCCAGGATGATAATAACTTTCCATTTATGGACCTTGAGCAATGTGCGAATATGCCCAAGATAAAAGAGGAAGGTTAAACAAATGTAACAGGCAAAGGCGCCAGGTTCCCAAAACATTCCGGAATTTCTGTGGCCCGTTCCGTTCTGATGGAAAAAAATTATGTTTTTACCTGAATTATCAAAATAGGGATCGCTGGACGGAGTATAGTAGAGGGGTGGAATGTTTTGGCCCAGCGAATTCCAAGCAAAGCCGAAAAGGCTTATTAAACTCACCATAAACATAATTTGAAAAAAGGCGTATTTAAAATTATACCCAACATGGCGAAGTATGATATACCCTAGGGTAATTCGGGCTATAAAAGCAATCGCACTGGGGATGGATACAAATCCTAACACCAATTTTTGAAAAACGAAAATTGAGGTAAAAAAAATAAAAAACCGGTAATAAATAATTCCCTTATTTAAATTGAAATAGGTGTGGTGGCGCGCTACCAGTAATAAAACAAAAAGAATGAAGATATATTTGGAAGTATCGCCCGAAATACTAAAAAGCGGATTTCCGCTCATTGCGGCGAACAAGAAAGTGTACAAATAAATCGCTATTTTTTTCTTGGGAAGATTCATTTTTTGTCGTCCTACTATATTGTTTTTTTCATTTATTCCAAATACCTGTGGCCGTATTGTTTATTAATTTAATATACTGTAGCGGAAATAGAATAAGATTGGGCAATATACAGATCACGGTGGCAATTATTACTCCTTCTACACCCAGATTTGTATATTTTACCAAAACAACGGATAACGGAATATTAAGTATTGCCCCAATAGCGAAGGAATACATGTGCAACTTAATCTTTCCGATGCCATTGATGAAATAATTGAAAGGTGCGTAAAGTACGGTAACGGTAAAATACGCGGCCATACAAAGCGTTAGAAGATTGGGCACTTCAACCAAATCGCCTATCCAAATATTGTATACCATAGGGGCAATCACCACCATTACGGCAATTAAAATTACGGCTATAACCGCAAATTTAATCAAGTTTTTCATGGCGTTTTTTATCCACTCTACTTCCCCCTTTACGTACGCAACCGTTATTGTGGACCAATAAGGCACAAGTATCATTGTAAAAACCATCGAGGAAATGCCCATATATTTATAAGCAATGTTATATGGCACCACCTCTTCGGGACTGAACAATTGCGTGATTATAAAATTATCTGTTGAAAACATTACGATTACAGAAATCTGGATGATGAAGAAAGTAAGCCCTAACCCGAAAATGTCGTTGAAATATATTTTTTTCACATAATTCCATTTTGGTCTATATATTTTGAATCTATTTGAAAAAGCATAAATATTCAAAGCAAGTAAAACCAAAACCGGAAATATGGAAAAAACAGATCCGAACAAAAGCAGGGAACTTTCGGAAATTTCCGTAAGTACCCAAATTAGTAGCAGTGAGCCCACGGAGATAAAGAAACTGATTTTCCCCTGCATGGAGTGGTGCTGGCTTGCAGTATAAATAGAAGTAATTAATGTGAAAATGAGTCGCAGACCGAAGCAACCGAAAACAATGGGCATTAAAATCCTCAACTGACTGTATAATGCTTTTGAAGTATTGAAAACAGTAGTCCAATCAACAGAATAACTGACTATACTGGAAAGGAGCAAAAACAAAATGCAAATTGTGCCGATCGAATAATAGGCTGTGCTCACATACCCTTGGGCAGAAAGAGCATCCCCATTGGCGGTCGCTTCGGCAAACTTGTTACGCAGGCCGTGACCAAGGCCAATATCGAAAAAAGTAAACCAGGCGATAAATGAACTGAGGGTTAACCAAATTCCATAATTTTCATTATCAAGAAAATTGATTGTTAATGGAACCAGAATAAAATTTGCAAGTATGTTTCCACCTTTATAGAGAAAGGACCAAAACACATGTTTTGATATGTTTTTAGAACGTGCGCTTTTAATCCCAAGTCCGGTCTGTAAACTATTTATCAATTCTTTCAACAATAATCCAACATTATAAAGTGATTAATAAGACACGACAATAATTATTCACGCGGGTATTTTATTTAATTTCATAGATTTCAGTTCCGTATGAAATTATTGAATTAGTATAATTAGGGATTAATCATTACCTCTACAAATAGCGATAATTTATTTAGGTTGTGCTATCCTATTTAACATTTTAGCCACAATACTGTTTCCACTTTTATTTTTCCTTCCTCAATTACCTAATTTTTTAATTATAGCTTTACTTCTTTTAAATGTGAATGGTTTTTTAAAAACCAATCGTAAGTTTTTGCAATTCCCTGAGGAAGTTCAATGGAATGTTTCCACCCTAACTTATTGAGTTTGGTACTATCCATTAATTTACGAGGTGTGCCATCGGGTTTTGAAGTATCCCAAACTATTTTACCCTCATGTCCGATTGCATTTTGGATGCTTTCAGCCAATTGTTTTATGGATACGTCAGTTCCTGTTCCCACATTGTACAAATGCTCGGGCAGTGTGTTTTCCACCGCAAAGACTACAGCTTCTGCTATATCGTCAACATGTAAAAATTCGCGCATGGGTTTTCCGGTGCCCCATAATGTGACGTCGGCATGGCCATTTTCCTTGGCTTCATGGAATTTTCGAATCATTGCAGGCAGTACGTGTGAGGTCTGAAGGTCAAAATTGTCAAACGGACCATAAAGATTTGTAGGCATGAGACTAAGAAAATCCTTTCTAAATTGTTTTCTGATAGCCTCACAGGCTTTTACACCAGTAATTTTTGCTATGGCATACCATTCATTCGTAGGTTCCAATGGTCCGGTTAACAGATGTTCTTCCTTTATAGGTTGTGGGGCCAATTTTGGATAAATACAGGAACTACCAAGAAAAATGAACTTTTTCACATCATTTTTATGGGCAGCATCAATAAGGTTATTTTGTATCTGGAGGTTCTCCATTAAAAATGGATAAGGAAAATTGTTATTCGCCAAAATTCCTCCCACCCTGGCGGCGGCATCAATAACCACCTCTGGCTCCTCTTCTTCAAAAAATTGAATAACTGCCTGTTGGTTTTTTAAGTCTAATGCTTCGCTGGTCTTTCCTGTAATATTAGTAAAACCTGCTGTTGTCAACGCGCGACACACCGCAGAACCTACCATTCCTCTATGGCCAGCCACATATATTTTCGAATTCTTTTGCATTCCTATTCAAAATAATTGAGGGTTGTAAATCCTCCCTTTTTTAGGTATTGATCTTTCTTCATCAGTTTTAGGTCACTTTCCATCATTTCTTTAACAAGTGCGGGCAAATCGTAGGTGGCTTCCCAACCCAATTTTGTTTTTGCCTTAGTAGGATCACCAATTAATAGGTCCACCTCTGTTGGCCTGAAATATTTGGGATCTACCTGTAATACTTCTTTTCCCACAGGCAATTGGTACTGCGGATTATTGCACTTTTTTATAAAGGCTTTTTCATTTTCATCTTTTCCGGAGAACTCCAATTCAACACCTACTTCGGCAAAGGCCATTTTTACAAAATCGCGAACCGACGTGGTTTTTCCTGTTGCAATCACCCAATCTTCCGGTTCATCTGTTTGCAAAATCATCCACATCATTTTTACATAATCCTTTGCGTGGCCCCAATCTCGCTGGGCATCCAAATTTCCAAGATAAAGTACATTTTGAAGTCCTAATGCAATTCTTGAAACAGCACGCGTAATCTTACGGGTTACAAACGTTTCTCCGCGTATTGGGGATTCATGATTGAAAAGGATCCCATTGCACGCGAACATACCATAGGCCTCGCGATAATTGACCGTTATCCAGTATGCATACATTTTAGCCACGGCATAGGGGCTTCGTGGATAAAAGGGTGTGGTTTCTGACTGCGGCACTTCCTGGACCTTGCCATAAAGTTCTGAGGTAGAAGCCTGGTAAATACGGGTTTTTTTACCCAAACCGAGCAACCGTACGGCATCCAATATTCTTAAAGTTCCAATACCATCGGCATTGGCTGTATATTCGGGAGTTTCAAAAGAAACCTGCACATGGCTCATGGCCGCGAGATTATATATTTCGTCGGGTTGTATGGATTGTATAAGGCGGATGAGGTTTGTACTATCCGTCATATCGCCATAATGAAGTATGAAGTTTCTATGTTTTTCGTGCGGATCTTGGTATAAATGATCTACTCTGTCAGTATTTAATAAGGAAGACCGTCTCTTTAAACCGTGGACTATATATCCTTTTTTCAGCAACAACTCACTCAGATATGCGCCATCCTGGCCCGTCGCGCCCGTTATAAATGCTATTTTGCTTTTCAAAATATTTTGTTAAAAATTAATAGCTAAATGTAGAGACTATATTTAACTTATGAAAACGGCTCGGGGGAAAGTTACGGTTATATTAGCCTGAACGTAAGAATAATTAACCATTTGCAACAGAACTTTACGCACGACTAAGTTTGGGTGCGTGAATTTTTATTCTTCCTTTCTCTCTAGCCAACACACAAGGCAATAGGCCTAGGACGGGAATTAAAGTGCAGATAATAAGAAATTGAAGGTTGATATTAAAATCTTTAATGAGAAATGCCACGGCAATTACAAATATATTCGCCAAAGAAACTATAAATGTTCCTGCCTTGTGAGACAGCCCTAAATCCATTAAACGGTGATGAATATGATTTCTATCTGCACTAAAAGGATTTCTTTTTTGTCGTACTCTTATTATAAAGACCCTAAGAGTATCCAATATAGGAAATGATAATATTGCCAATATTAGTACGGGTTTATTGGGAATAGTAAACCATAGAGAATCCAGGGTATTCAGGCCGAGAAAACTTATTGCTTGGTACGTCAATAAAAATCCAATGAATAAAGAACCCGAATCACCCATAAACATTTTATTCATTTCAGAAAAGTTGAACCGTAAAAAGGCCAATAATGCGCCAATTAAAATGAAGGAAATCAGCATTAAAAGATATTGCCCTTGCAACATAAAGAAAAAGCCAAAAAGAGAACTCGCAATAATGGCTATGGTTCCGGCAAGCCCATCTATTCCATCTATTAAGTTGAAGGCATTAATGATGAAAACGAATACCAATACAGAAAAAAATATTGAAAGTATATAGGGTAGTTCGTGGATTCCAAAAAGGCCATCTAAGCTGTGAATTCGAACATCAGTCAATATAATTACTAACACTGCCGCAATTGTCTGGCCCATAAATTTTTTCTTGGGAGATATACCAATAAGATCGTCTTTTACTCCTAAAAAGAACATTATAGTAAGGGCGGCCAACAGCAAGAGTAACTGACCTAATTCCAATTTATCAAATCCTTTCAGCACTCCCAAAATCATTATTGATAATGTAAAAGATATAAAAATACCTACGCCTCCAAGGTTGGGCGTCTTTTTTATATGCATGCTCCGTTCCTCAGGCACAGCCATTAAATCCTTTTCATTGGCCAAACAAATTATGGCTGGAAACATTTTAAGAGCCAATATAAAAGCGAAAATCGCAGCGAAAATCCCCAAATAATAGATATCTGAAAATAAGATAGATAAGTAATCCATAACAAGAATATTTAAACTATTATGAATTAGCGACATTGAATACCGAAAGGTTTTGTTATTTCTTGTTCTTTTTGGAAAGTATCAATACAGATATTCACCAAACTTTAAAAAATAGGCGGGGATAACAATAAAAATAGGGGATATAAAAACGAACTATTTAAATTCGAGGAGGTCTTTCTTTATAATTTAACTATTTCAAATAAAACTGGAATAGCTAATTTATTCATCAAAGATAATAAGGGGTTTCAATATACAATACACAATATCTTACTATTAGCCCAAAGGCTATAGATTATCGTTAAAGAGCATTTTGACATATTTTCACCTTCACTTTTTGTAAGAATTTTCATAAAATGTAGTATCCATTATTTTTATAATTGACTAAATATTATGTGTTTAACCACAAATCGGTCAATTGAATAATCAATTTCGTTAATGTAAAAGGATGTTAATTTTTTATCTTTTTTAGAACTGAAAAAAATCCATTTTCGATTATTTCTTTTAAAGGAAAAAAATTGTTAAGCTTTCATTGCATTCCATAAAAAGGTTTGTATCTTTGCCGTCCACATCGCGGGATAGAGCAGTAGGTAGCTCGTCGGGCTCATAACCCGAAGGTCACAGGTTCGAGTCCTGTTCCCGCTACAACGGTCAAAGTGCCAGAAATAAACGGTTAGGTTCATTCCTAACCGTTTTTTTATGGAATCTATTTTTGATTTTATCCCTAACGTATTTTTTAATGGTATTGAGGTGTGTAGAATAAAACAATGGATATTACCTTTCGTCTTGAAATATCTTATACCGAAGAATATTAGGGAGAGTGCTACCTTTAAAGAGATGTCGTCAGTGGAAGCAACGGCATTGCAGCCGCGGACGATATGCTTTCACAGGCGACGGATGGCGCTGGGTTGATTTCGGATGAACAGGCACAGAACTTTTTGTTGGAAACAGTTTTTTCGGTTCCCTTAAGGGATAATTTGAATTAGATAACCGCTGCCATTTTGGTGGCTTCAAAAGCATTTATATATTTCAACGGTGATTTCCAATAAACTCGCATTTTTTTTCTAACCGTTGGAACGGTTTGCATATGAGCCGAAGCGTGTGATGACCTGAATTTTGCAAACAGAAACTACCGGTAGAAATTCCGCAGGAATTTTCGGTGTCGGCACAGACCCAGCTATGGCTTATATACGGTGTTGTGGGCAGTCTTTTCCGCTCTCAAATTAAATAATATTCATTCGAAAATCGAACAGTCCACTTTCCATTTTTCTCTATAAAAAGATAAATAATTTTATAATTTTTGTTAATCTCAATGTCAAAGCAAATTCCTTTTTCCGTTGACTTCACTTTTAAAATTGGCAATTTTAAATCCGACTCATAATTGTATCCGAAAGTATTTTCTAAACTATGAGATTCAGTTCCAATTTTCACATATTTATCAAATACCAATTTGTCATTTACGTATGCTTTTATATTTTCATCAAAATCAGATAAGAATATTACTTGAAAAGCATCTAATTTTTTATCCGCTTTGGGATTGTCGTTTCCCGACAATTTCGTTCTATCATATTGTATTTCTATATTTCCGTCACAGGATAAATTTCCCGCAATTTTGTCAGAAACTTTGCAAGATGAAACTGAAAATAATAAGGTCAATAATATGATTAAAATTCTATTCATTAAGTTTTTTCAGATTGCCCACAACATGAGGATAAATACCACAATTGCATTTATACCCCTAATAGACTCTATGGTATTTATCCTATTTTTAAAATTTTCAAGCAAAGCGACACCATTACAATATATACACGTCTAAAGGTTTTATTTAAGAGGGGAGAATAAAACAAAAAAGTTTCTATTTCAAATATATCCATAAAACTTAAAATTTCATCAATTATTAAATTAATTGCTTTAAGCTTTAGGCTGTATCTGAAGAGTGAGGTTGTGAGTTTGTGAATTGGTGAGGGCTGCGATAGGTGAAGCATGAAGCGGGCATTGAAAATTGAGTATTGGTTATTACTATTCCCTAACCCCTATTTCATCTTTCGTAAATCGATTAAAATTTCAATTATCAATTTTAAAAGGGCCTTAAAATAGTCGTACATTTATTTTTAAAATCAAACAGTATGGAAGAAAATATCTGCATCCTCATGTCTGATCTGTCTGGTTATACCGCTCTTACAGAAGTACACGGCGCTATTTCTGCAGCCGATTTAATTGATAAATATATAGCCATTGTGGAAGATTGTCTGGTGGGTGATTGCCAGCTGCACGAACGTACGGGCGATGAATTGATGATTGTTTCAACCACACCCGAGTTTTTACTTGCCACAGCTGCAAAAATTATAAACGCAACCTCCAACGAACATAACTTTCTTCAAGTTCATGGCGGCCTACACTATGGCAATGTTCTAAAAAGGCGGGACAGCTATTTTGGCTCTACCATAAACCTCACCTCAAGAATTGCGGCAAAAGCCAGTCCTGGCACATTTTGGTGTTCGGAAGAGTTTATTGCATCACTTTCCTTTAAATCGCAAATTAAATTGCAATCCGTAGGGAAGCACAGCTTTAAAAACATTTCCGGTTTTATGGAATTGTATGAATTGAGCAGCGAAAACAAAAACTCAGTTTTAATTGATAGCGTTTGCAGAATGTTAATTTTAGATAAGGACCAAGCCACCAAACACCCTACTTTGGAGGATATTTACTTTTGTTCTCCCGGATGCCTCCATATCTATTTAGACAAACAAGTACCCAATCATGACATTCCCTAACCCTTTATTTCAAAGCATCTTAATCCCGTTTTTATTTATGGCACTTAATATATTATTTGTGAAAAATATGGTTTGCCATCGCTGTATTCTTGCCGTAAAGGAAATTTTAATGAACCTATCCATACCATTTAAACAGGTCAGCATTGGCGAAATACATTTAGTGGAGCCGATTACGCAGGAGCAAAATGATAGGTTAAGCAAAGACCTAATGAAAATAGGGCTTGAATTGATTGACAACAGAATGCGCGGAATGGTTGAAAAAATAAAACAGCTTGTACTGATGCGAGCTCGAAAAGAAACTGATGTAAAAGATCAAAAAACAAAACTCTCTGTTTTCCTTTCAGAGCACCTGCATCACGAATATACTTACTTAAGCAGTTTTTTTTCGGCAATAGAAGGGCGCACCATTGAAAATTATTTTATTGAACAACGTATTGAAAAAGTAAAAGAACTGTTGGTTTATAAAGAAATGACTTTGTCGGAAATTGCTTTTGCGATGGACTATAGCAGCGCTGCACACCTTTCAAACCAGTTTAAGAAGATTACCGGATTAACCCCTTCACATTTTAAGGAAATAGGTTCACAAAAGCGAAAATTGCTTGACCAGGTATAAACACAAAATTCTGTAAGTGATTCCCAAAGTGATGTAAAACCACACGACCACAGTGGTGGTACATTTGCCCTATAAAATTATTAATAACTTAAAACAAAACATTATGAAATCAGAATTTAAAGTAGGTAGCATTGTTAACAACAATCAATCTTGTGGTAAATCAAATTGCACTTGTGTAAATTGCAACTGTGGAAGTACCTGTGCATGCAAGGACTGTAACTAAGAGTTTTTTGTATTTTAAAATAGAGCCATTCTTTTTTAGGGTGGCTTTTTTTTGGTGAAGGGTGAATGGTGATGGGTGAGTTTGTGAATTGAGTAATGAGTATGGAGTCAATAAGTAATGAGTAATGAGTAATGAGTAATGTATTTCGAATTTTGTATTTCTCATTTCAAATTTCCTATTCCATATTCTATATTCCATATTTCCTATTTCGCATTTCTTATTTCGTATTTCGTATTTCACATTTCCTATTTCCTAAATTCTGCATTTTTCAGCAAATTGTTTAACACCTCTCTGTCCATATATTTCCCGTTTTGTATAACTCCCGCAATTGATTTTGTGTTTTCTATTTTAAGCAAGGGATTTTTCTCAAGAATTAGTAAATCGGCTATTTTATTCGGTTCCACCGTTCCATAGGATTTTTGGATACCTAGATATTCCGCTGGTGTCAAGGTTGCAGCCTTTAGTACATTAGCATTGGTCATTCCTAGGTCAACAAGATTTTGTAATTCTTTATGTAAGCCAAAGCCTGGCATTGCGCTGGAATAAGGAGCATCGGTACCTGTCATAATAGGCAGCCCGTTCTCAAATAGTTTGGTGGTGACGGTTTTAAACCTTTCCACTCCTTTATGATGATACTCCCAATCTTCCTCCGTGAACATATTATAGGGAAAGGTGTTTTCAGCCTTATAACTCTCAACTAGTTGCTTTGGAAGGTATGCTGTGTGCAAAAGATTGGCTGTGTTAAGCGTATCCATACTATTGCGCCCATAAACAACTGTGAGTGTAGGTACTATATAAGTATTGTTTTTCTTAAACGTGGCAATGGTTTCTTCGAGTTTACTTTTGGCTATTTCACTATCCACAACAAGTTTAGTAATCTTCTTGGCGTCTTCCCCTACTTTTTGAAACTCACCACCTCGCATGTGTGCCAATACTTGAAGCTTGAGAGAATCTATACGTTCTGAATTGGTTGAGACGCTTTCAGTAATCCAACTTAAGTGTTCAATGCTTTTCTGTCCCTTATTGGAAGCTTGTATAGGTGTTATTTCCATAGGCAAATGGCCTGCAAAAGGGATATCCAATTCTGCACATCTTTCAGCAATGGCATTAAATTGATCTTTAGAAAGAAATTCATAGACCTTTATAAAATCAGCTCCGGCTTTGTACAATGAATCAACGGCGTTAAGTGCATCCGCAACAGTCAAAATTGCAGGGCTTGGCACTCCCGGTGCATCACCATACAGCACGCCGCCCGAATCAAAATCCTTGGGCATTACTTTATTTGTTTTCACAAATGAATCTCTTACCTTAAGATTACCGCTCATTTCTCTAACGCCCAGCACACCGTTGGCGACAAACAGAGCAGAAAAATCACCATTTCTGGTTATGCCATGGGCATGCATATCCCAAAGACCAGGCATAACGAACTTGCCAGTACCATCGATGATGGTTTGGGCTTTGTTTTCATCAGCTTCTGAAAAAGGTTTTATACTTGCTATTTTATCATCTTGAATAACGATGGTCTGGTTCGGAATGGTCTTGCCCTGTTTAACGTCAATAATATTGATATTGGTTATAACCACATCGCCCACTACGAAATTCTTGGAGCAATTAACCAGGAAAACTGATACTAAAAGACAAATCAATGATTTTTTCATGGTTTTCGTTCTTGCTTAAGGTTAGTATGAAAAACAGTTGCAATTTTACGCACGAGTATTTTCCGCAGAACACTTGCGAAGCGAACTTGCGTCAGCAAAATCAGACCCAGTAAACTTGCAACTACCTTTGTTTAAGCCTAAAATTGCGAAATTATTTTTATACATTATTAGCTGTCGTTATTTTTTCGCGATTTTATTTATCAATTCGTAGGATAACGCATCAATTTTGTCATTAATGTCAAATACATTAGACAAGATAATGACAGCCGTTTTTTCCTCCACTTCCATTACTATTGAAGATGAATATCCGCCTGTACCTCCATTGTGCCAAAGTAAATCGTGTCCATTTGTGGCTTCTAATTTATGCCAACCTAAACCAATTTTAGTGTCATCCTTAATTTGAAAGGTTGTTTTTCTGGTTAATTCAAGTTCTTTATTTTTAGGATCGAATTGGGCACTTGCAAACTTTGCCAAATCTTCTGTTGTAGATAATATTCCACCTGCCGCAAATAACACGTCAAAATCCCAATTAGAAACTATTTCCCCTTTTTTGTTTAAACCTTTTATTAGGCTAGTCTCCAAGTTTTGTGAGCTGGTAAATGAATTTCTCATTTTGTACTTATCAAAAATTCTCCTTTGTAAAAGGGTTTGAAAATTTGTTTTTTGGGACAAACCGAGTGTATAACCTAAAAGTCCCGCCCCAAGGTTTGAATATGAATACGTTTGGGATGTGTCGTTATCAAGTTTCAACAAATTTTTAAGATATTTTTCGAGTTCGGTTTTGCCGTAATTTTTATATGGATTGGACTTATTGGTTAGATCTAAATTTCCAGGTAACCGAGGCAAGCCCGAAGTATGATTAGCCAAACTTTCAAAACTTATTTTGATATCGTCTTTGAAGGTAAAAGGATAATAAAAATTGATTTCGTCTGTCAATTTTATTTTTTTATCCTCAACAAGGGAAGCTAAAACCGTTGCTGTAAATACTTTCGTAATTGAGCCAATTTCAAAAATTTTCTTTTGATTTTCAACTGGTTTTATGGTGTCATTTAGTTTTATAATACCGTAGTAATTTGTTTTTCCATTTTGAATTATCGCGATGGAAAGTTGTGTGTTGTTCGGTAAATCTTTTGATTTTGAGAAGATGATTTCGGCAATTTCTTTGGGATAAGTGCTCAAGGCGTTTATCGCGATACTCCCATTTTCCTCAAGGTTTTCGTAAGGTTTAATGAAAAGTCCGTTTATTTGATTTTGGGCGTCAAGTGAAATGTTGACAACGAAAATACCTTTTTCAAATTTCGTTTTATAACTTGCATAGGTTTCATGCTGATAGTCGATAAACTCAAAACTTTCAATATTTCCTAGTTGACTTTTTAAGTTGGTCAGAAACTGTTTGGTTTTTTCAAGAGGCAATGCATTTTTCATTTCCTGTGAAAAACCCTTAAAAATGTCATCATATTGGGCATCATTATAGTTTGACTGAAAGTTTTTGATTGCAATTTTATAATTTTCAGTTTGAGCAAATATTAAATTTGTCAGAAAGAGCAAAATCAAGAAAGAAACAAGTCTGTTCATACTGGACTATTTATTATAATGACAGCGAGGGTTTAGTATAACCGCAGTTACGGATAAATATACGAGGTTTTTCGATTAAGCACTGACCTTTGCAATTACGCGTGTGATTGCAAGCAACAAAATTTCAACCAGCAGCGTTGCCGGCACAGTCAAGATGGCGCGGGGTTGGTTTCAGATAAGCAGGCGCAGAATTTTTTATGGAAACAGTTTTCTCAATTTCACTGGAGAACATTTTGAAATAATAAACAGTTATTTTACTGAGGTTCTTTTCCCAGTTTGTTCAAAATGTTAAGTGCAATAAAATAAGGCATTAAAAACGGTACAGCTGGAATGGAAACTATAAAATTTGGAATAGCCATTTGCTGTTGTAAAAATGCAGATAGCACAATTATTACAAAAGCCATGATGCTAATTGATAAATAAATTCTAAATGATATTTTACTCAACAATCCATTTAAATTTAGCGCAATAGCGATAAACCCTGTCGCCACATAGGTTAACGCAACTTCGGCAATTGATATTAACCCAAAAAGTTGTCTTATAGGTATAAACCACTCTGGTTTGGTTTCAATTCCACTGCTCATTTGAATTTTAAATAACTCTGGCAAGAAAAATCCCCAATACAGCATATTTAAAATAAACAAAGGAATAGCAATCGAAATAGACGTCCAAGCAAGAAGTGAATAGAAATTTTCACCATCTCGCTTAAGTTTTTCCCTTAATAAAACAAACCCATATGCAATAAAAACCCCTGAAATAACGAGAATAAAATAACGTATCTTTTGTTCAATTTCGGTTTCAAGCCATCCAGATATCGTCTCGGGAGGTATGCCAATTCCTGCGAAAATGGAGGTAAGAATCAAAGGGATTATTAGGAAAAATGCACCCTTGGCAAGTAAAGTCTTTTGGGAATCATTTAATTTAACCACGTTTAGACCAAGTGTCCAAGACGCATATACCATTAGCACAACATTTATTAACCACAAGGGAAAATAAATTTTATAGTTTGAGTGACCTATTCCAAATGCCATTGCAAACCCTACAATGGGAACGGCAATTAGATAAATCAGGCTAACTTTCCGTTTTAATTTTATAGAGCTCATATTGGAAAATTAAGTATAAAATATGTCAATCTAATTATATTAGCAACCTATGCAGACCACTAATTATAGTCAGCGTTCGGGCTATGACCAGTTGGGAATTCTTCGGCCTAACTTTTCGGATTATTACTAACCTTAAATTTATAAAATTTCTTTAATGATTTTGCTTATAACCGGTATCGCGATTATACATATTTTTACACCTTATTTTCTATTAATTCAGCCACTCCGTTTTTAATTACTTTATAAAAAATTCCATTTTTAAATTTGGGAATTATACTTTTTCTATCTTTAAATATGAAAAAGCCACTACGCATATCTATTTCAATACTACTCTCATTAATCGCCATTTTTATTGCCAGTGTTGTTTCAATAAATTATATAATAAAGAATAAAATTGAAAACTTCCTTGAAAGCGGACTGCCCGACAACATTCTACATTCCTATAAAGATATAAGCGTGCATGCCTTGGATGGCTCTATTATTCTCCATGACGCCTCGGTAATCTTTAAAAATAAAACCGATAGCGTAAAACATACCTTCATACATATTGAAAAACTGAAAATCGCAGATATTAGCTATTGGGATTATCTCGTAAATAAAAAAATCCATATAAAATCTATCCAATTGGAAAGTCCTAAGGTTACCTATTACAGGGATCGATTGAAACAATCGCAGGACACCGTAAGAAAACCCTTGGTCCAGCTGCATAAACCGGTAATTATTGATGAAGTTGAAATAAACAAAGCTAACTTGGGCATTTATGTAAAAGCCGAAGATTCTACGAAACTTTTCACTAAAAACCTCACCGTGCATGTTTCCAACATAAAGCTGGACAACAAAACGCTAAGCAGAAAACTTCCCATTGAATTTTCCGATTACAGGGCCAAAACCGACTCGGTTTTCGTTAAAGTGAGCGCAATACGACAACTTGACCGTGGGCGATTTGGAGATAAAAAATAAAAACGTTCAGTTGAAAAAAATCAAACTGGCCACAAAATATTCCCGAAGCCAACTTTCGCAAAATATTAAAAAGGAACGTGACCACTATAATCTACAAATCGACTCACTTTCGGTCCGAGAAAGTGGATTTCGGATTTATTGATAATTCCAAATTTTTCGCAAAAACCAGTCTAATAAAAATAAATAGCCCAAACCTGAAACATTTTTCGCGATAAGCTAGTGGCAGATGACGAGACCACAAAACCGCTGTATAGCAAAATGCTGCGTAACCTTCCTATTGAAATCACCGTAGATTCCCTTAAAATAGATAACGGCAATATAACATATAGCGAAAAGGTAAAGGAAGGAAACCCCGCAGGCTCCATTAGTTTTTCAAATTTAAATGCAGACTATGGAAAATGTGAGCAATACCTACGAGGCGCCCACTAAAACCAATATCCACATAGATGCCCATTTTATGGAGAAAACTCCGTTTACCGTAGATTGGAATTTCAATGTACAGGACCAGTCGGACCAATTTATATTTAAAGCGGATATGGGAGCATTAATGGCTGAAAGAATGAACAATTTTACCCGGCCGAATCTGCGGTTAAATTGGAAGGGCACACGAATAAAACCTTTTTCACAATTGATGGCAACAATAATACCTCCACTACGGATATGAAAATAAGTTATTCAGATTTCAAGGTAACCGTACTTCAAAAAGAGGGCGAGGAAAAAAATGGATTTCTATCTACTGTTGCCAATATATTTCATATCAAAAGATAGCACCAAAAAGAATGATTATTACCGCGAAGGAACCGCCGATGCAACCCGCAATAAATCGAAATCGTTCTTCAATTTTCTGTGGATCAGCATAAAGGGCGCCCTCTTGAAAAGTATGACCGGTCACAATAAAGGACAGTTAAGACACCGCTGCAATCCAGGCAATGGCTTGCATTCGTTCTTCGGCAGGAAAAGATTTTATCGTTGCATCCATAAATAGTTTGTCAATCGAAGCACACAAATGTATCCATTTCCGATCCGTTACAAGCGCGATTTTATCGAAATCTGCTGGCGTGTTTTAATTTAAAGCAATTTCTTCAGCTACGGTACTGAGGGAAAAACTATCAATATTACTATCTTCCAAATAAAGATTTATCCGATCGTATATTTTCAGCTTTTGGCTTATTTCCCGGTGAAGTTTTTCCGTTGTATTTCCATCAAATTTTCCCTCTATGAGAAAACCGATCGTATTTTCGGAAAAACTGAAACTGGATAGCATGATGTGAAAGAAAGAGTTACTTCCCTTAAAGATAGACAATTTTTCATTGCCCAATGCTTTTGGCAGAAAAGACCGTAATCTCCCCCTCCTCAAAACAAACCTCAATTTCTATGGGGTTGCAACATACTTCGCAATCTTCAATATAGGTTTGCTGCCGGACCGAACTATCCAACAGCATCGAAATGGTTTCCCAGCAAAAGGGACACTGAAAAAAATGCTCGTACATAACTATGATTTTTATCGTAAAACCAATAAAACAAAGTTAACGCTTCCTATAGTTTAAAAGAATTTTAAAAAGTTTCCACTTTTTGCTGAAGCGTTTCCCATTCCTTCATTAATTCTTCAAGCATATTTTTCTTCTTGTTATAGGAATCGAAAAAGTTGGGTTTGGCTATTGTTTCCTCGTAATTGGCAGCCAATTCTGCGTCAATGTCCTGAATTTCCTTCTCAAGTTTTGAAATGGAAGATTCCACGTTGCTCAATTTATTTTGAAGTGTTTTGAGCTTCTTTTGATCCTCGTGCGACTGCTTTTCAACTTTGGGTTTTTCGGAAACAGAAGTGGTTTTAACCGTACGTTTTTCAGCCTCCCGAAGATTTTGAAGGTTTCGCTGTTCAAGGAAATAATCTATATCGCCCAAATATTCACGAATGTGATGATCCTTGAATTCATAGACCTTATTCGTCAAACCCTGAAGAAAATCCCTGTCGTGGGAAACCAATAATAGCGTTCCCTCAAAACTTTTTAGCGCGTCCTTCAGTACGTTTTTCGATTTTATATCCAAGTGGTTCGTAGGCTCATCCATTACCAACACGTTAAAGGGCTGCAAAAGGAGTTTTGCGAGCGCTAAACGGTTGCGTTCTCCACCGCTCAGTACGCGCACATATTTATCCACCTCTTCACCTCTAAAGAGAAAAGAGCCCAAAATATCGCGCACCTTGCTTCGGTTTTTTTCATTGGCAGCGTCAATCATCGTGTCCAGCACGGTTTTGGTACCGTCCAAATAATCGGCTTGGTTTTGGGCAAAATATCCTATTTCCACATTATGTCCCAAATCCATCGTTCCTTCGTGCGGTATTTCACCTACAATAATCTTGGCGAGCGTAGATTTTCCCTGCCCGTTCTGCCCCACAAAAGCAACCTTGGTATCGCGCTCAATCATTAAGTTCACGTTTTTAAGCACATTTTTGCCACCGTAGCTTTTTGCAACGTGCCGCGCTTCAATAACCACTTTTCCGGGATTTACCGAAACCGGAAAGCGAAGCGTCATTACGCTATTATCGTCCTCGTCAACTTCTATTCTATCAATTTTGTCCAACTTTTTTATAAGCGATTGTGCCATGGAAGCTTTGCTCGCCTTTGCCCGAAACTTATCGATAAGCTTTTCAGTTTGCTCAATCTGCTTTTGCTGGTTTTTTTGCGAAGCCAATTGTTGCTCGCGCAATTCATTGCGGAGCACTAAATATTTTGAATACGGTTTGTTGAAATCGTAAATTTTCCCCAGTGAAATTTCAATGGTACGGTTGGTTACGTTATCCAAAAACATTTTATCGTGCGAAACGATAACGACAGCGCCTGTATAGCCTTTCAAAAAATCCTCCAACCACAGAATGGATTCAATATCCAAGTGGTTTGTGGGCTCATCCAGCAAGAGGATATCGTTATTTTGAAGCAACAGTTTTGCAAGTTCAATACGCATTCGCCAACCGCCGGAAAATGTTTCGGTCAACTTATTGAAATCTTCCCGCTCAAAACCCAAACCTTGCAAGATACGCTCAGTTTCGCCCTGATAATTGTACCCGCCGTGAATTTCATATTGATGCTGTACATCGTTCAGGTCCACCATTAATTGATGATAGCCGTCACTTTCATAATCGGTGCGCTCGGCGAGTTGGGTATTTATGTAGTCTAACTGTTTTTCAAGACGTTTTATCTCGGTAAACGCTTCGTAGGATTCGTCCAACACCGTGCGGCCCATTTCAAAATCTATATCCTGTTTCAAAAAGCCGATGGAAATTTCCTTATCGGTCGCAATCTGGCCAGTGTCGTATTCCTGCTCGCCGGCGATTATTTTCAGTAAAGTGGATTTTCCCGCTCCGTTCTTTCCAACCAAGCCCACGCGGTCGCCCGGTTTCAATTGAAACGTTATTTTTTCAAAAAGATATTCTCCTTGAAATGAAACCGAAAGGTTGTGGAT
Source organism: uncultured Flavobacteriaceae bacterium (assembly GCA_963839235.1). Lineage (GTDB taxonomy): Bacteria > Bacteroidota > Bacteroidia > Flavobacteriales > Flavobacteriaceae > Aequorivita. The sequence continues at coordinate 218,838 of CAWITX010000007.1, forward strand.
GTTGACCATTGTTTAAGTATAAATTCGGGATTATAAATTATGAATTATAAATACCCTCCGAAATTTTTGCAAAGATGCCTATTTTTACAATGCTAAAAAAACAAAAATGAACTTCCTGAAAGGCAGCAAACTTTACAGCATTTTTACAGGCACCTGCCCAGTGTGCCACAAAGGTGAACTGTACGTGAAACGCAATCCCTACAAATTTTCAGACACTTTAAAAATGCATGAAAAATGCAGTAATTGCGGTGTGAAATTCAAAATTGAGCCTTCCTTTTTTTATGGGGCAATGTATGTTAGTTACGCCGTGGGCGTGGCAATTGCCGTGGCGGTTTTTATAATTGCCTTCTTTTTTATTGGCCTGGATCGCGATTATACCTTTCTCGCAATAATTTTGACGCTCGTTCTTTTACTCCCACTAATTCTACGGATTTCGAGGAATATTTGGATCAACTTCTTTTTCAAATATGATGAAAAGGCCGCTGAAGGTAACAAATAACCATTAATCAGTTTTATGAAAAACGGTTAATATCGATTTCCATTGGGATCGGTTTCGCATTTTCTGAATGATTTATGAGAATTTCAGCCAGAAGTGGCGACATTAAAAATCCCCGGGAGCCCAATCCATTTAAGTGAAATATATTGGGGGTTTGCGGAAGATTACCCAATAAAGGTCTTCTATCCTTTGTGGTGGGGCGGATGCCCGCGGTTTGGCCAATAACTTCAAAATCGCAATTGATGAAGGTTTTTAATTTTGAAATAATTTCTTGCCGCGCTTCAACAGTTGTTTCCAAATCATTTTCACCCCTACTATAAGTTGCACCCACTTTATATTCATTATCTCCCAGTGGAATTACGTACATCGGACCTTTTAAAAGTTGGTTCATTTTTAGATTTTCCGCTTTAATGATTACGTATTCGCCTTTGTTTTTAATTAAAATTTCTTTTGGGAAGAAAGGGTTTTGATTTGCGGAAATTCCGTTGGAAAAAATTATTTTTTCTGCTGAATAATCTTTGTACTGAAGTTTTCCCTCCCGTTGAAGTTTATCGTAATAGAATTTTTCTGAAACGATATTTCCTTTTGAAGAAAGCAGTTGCCTGTAATTCGATATAAGATTTTCAACTGAAATATGGCCTGCACCATCAACTTTTCCGAAACCTAAAGGCGCATTTATTGCCGGATTTTTATTTTTTATAAATTCCGAAGAAAGGAATTCTTTTAATTCATATTTATCGCTTGCGACCGTCCAATCATTCTGTTCCTCCACACTCTTAAAAATTCTGAGGATTGAAGTTTCTTCAAAAACAGGAAATTTCAGTTTTTCCGAAAGCGTTTCATAAAAAGGAATGGCAGCTTGATAAAACTCCTTCGCTTTCCAAACCGCTGTAAAACGTTTCAAAACCGTGGGATTCAATATGCCGCCCGATTTTGCCGTTGCGCCGCTGCCAACATCAAAAACTACGAATGACTTTTCGCGACGCTGCAATTGTTCGCAAATGGCTATACCCGCAATGCCAAGTCCCACCACTATATAATCTACTTCCTTCATTTATTACAATTTAATTTCACCAAAAAACCCTTCAGTTTCCGTTAGGCACACTGAAGGGTTTCTGTAATTTGTGAAAACTCTATTCGTTTAGTAGTTCCACAAATCTATTTCAATATTTCGAATCTGTTCTTTTATTCGTTGTGATTCCAAGAGTTGCATTAGTGCATTATCGTTGATGTAGTCCTTAACATCCCTATCGCCCTGTACGTTGTCTTCCTTATAAATAACGGCGTCAAAACGGCGCGAATTCAAAAGGTGGTCGAAAGAAATTGGCTGCGAGGTATTTTTCCTATTGAATGCCATTGCGTTGTTCAGCACATCGCGGGCACCCGGAAACCATACCCAGAAAAGTTCAACTTTACTATCTAAATTATCATCCGGAAAAGCTTTTGAACGCGCTTCATTGGCGACGGGACAAATACCCAATAAACGATATTTTAGTTCGCCTTCACGCTTGTCCACATACCAATAACCGCGGATGTGATATTCCTCAATATCACCGGCGTCCAAAGTAAAACGACGAATGTATTGTGGATCTACGGTTCCTTCGGCATTGTACTGCTCTACTCCTAAATCTGTGGTATCGCTGTAAACCAAAGAAGCTTGAATATCTTTTAAGGTACGTTTTTCGGTGAAATAGGAATCTGCATAAACATCATCAATCTCGCCATTTCTGATTGCTTTTACAAGCACATCATAAAGCGAGCGTCTGTCAGATCCAATGTTGTTGGTATCAATAGGATAATACAGTGGGAAGTTTACCCTTTCATCAAGGTCAACAATTTCCCAAGTGGTTTTGGACCACAGTATATCCCTATCATCCACATAGCCATAAGGCAAGGGTTCGTCATTATCATAGGTTAATTGGTCAAGCGTCTTTTCACCTATTTCCTCGGGAGTCTTGGCGTTTAGAATGTTAACCTGCGCATTTGCGCCAGCAACGATTCCGAAGCCAAAAACAATTAAAACAACATTTTTCAAATTCATACCGAATGGGTTTTTTACTAGTTTGTCAATTCAATAAATACCGGTGAAATCTTTTTCAATTTATAACCTGAATTTCCTGAAAGGTTTGCATTTATATCAAAAATCTGTACCGTTTCGCCCCTGCCCGCTCTGCGCAAAGCTGCTTTTGCAGAACTGTCAAGTTTGTTTCCGTTAACCTTAATGGTAGGCTGTCCTGAAACCTTAAAGCTGAAACCAGTAACATTTAAACTCAAATCGAAATCGAAGTCCAATAAGGCAGCACCTACACTTGAAATTTCAAGCCCTTGGCGTTCCATACGTACCGCACCGCCGTTTCCATCTTCACCACGAATTGTTCCGGTTGGTCGTGGAATATCTTTTATGCGGAAGGTTTTGCTGTCTGAAACTGTTTCACCGCCAGGAAGCTTTCCGCTAACGCTAATTTTTACTTCTCGGCCTTGTACGCCTGTTACGTTCATCATATATTTTCCAGCACCGCCAACAGATTTAAGTCCGGGTGCATTGGCATTTACCGCGCCAACTCCAGGAATGGAAATGGTCATCGGGTTATCTACCCCGCGATAAACCACGTTCATCTTATCTGCGGAAATTACCGCAGAATTAGGTTTTGGTATTACAGCGTAGGAGCTGTTGATAGGAATAGTTACAATGGAATCGCCCTCTTTAAATTGAAGTTCTCCCTTTAATTCCTGTTCACCAACATTTCCAGCGGGGAAATCAAGTACTACTTGGCCACCAGCTATATTGTCCAATTCTCTTCCGTTTACGGTAACCTTATCGAAATTCAGTGTATTGTCGAAACGGCCCAAAACAACGCGTCCCTTAAAGTTTTCTCCACTGAAGAAAGCCGTTTTTTCAGGAACCACGATAGCTTGATAGTTGGTCATAGACAACTGTCTTACTTGCTCGCCGGCCAACATTGCCGATAACAATTCATTTTGGGTAGTTTTAATATCGGCTTGCATTTGGGTAAGTTTGGTCTTTGATGCAATTAGAGGAAACCCTTCAAAATTGTATTTCAGCCAGTCTATTTTTTTTCCGTCACGGTTAGTTTCATCTGCAGTACTGAATTTTTCCTTAACGTCTGCGGCGATAGTTGGGTAATCGTCTCCAATTACCGAAACAATTCCTTCTCGGAAAGAATTCACTTTATTTACGAATTCTTGTCCATCTTTTGAAAGTTTATCGCCAGTGAAGAACTTTTGATCCAGATAATCCGCTTTGTCCTGTGTTTCATAATCATTGGGATCTTCAATTTTCTCCATCATTCCAGCTTTAAGGCTGGTAATATAGTTATCAAGATCAGTTGCCATAGCGTTAACCTGTTCGGCTTTCGCCATAATAGGCTGATATTTTGCGGGCTGTTCTTCAGCTTTTTCGGCCAAACCACCTAAGAATGCTTGGTTACGATTATCTGACGCCACATTTGCTTTTGCTATTTTTTCGTTTAGAAGGCCAAAAGCGGAAAGCACCTCTTTTGACATATTTAATGCAAGCATCGCGATGAAAACCAAGTACATTAGGTTAATCATTTTCTGCCTGGGGGATAAAGCTCCTTTAGCCATTTTTTAGTTTTTTAGTTGATAAAAATTATTTTGGTTGGTAAGGAAACTTTAGTTTCTATTGGTCATTGCTGAAAGCATTCCGCCGTAAACTCCGTTCAACGAAGAAAGGTTCGTGGCCAAATGTTGCATTTGTTGTTTTAGCTGTTCGGCATTTTCCGCCACTTGTTCGTTAGCCTCTGCTTGACGGCTAGTTGATTCAATCTGTACTTTGTAAAGGCTGTTTAACGAATCCATTTGTGCGGCGGCAAGTGCCATTTCCTCACTGTATTTTTTGGTTGAGCTCATTGCCTCAGCAGTTGGTGCCATACCTTTCGCAGCTCCTTCAAATGAACGGATACTTGCGCTAAGACTGTTCATTAATTCAGAATCAATACGCGCTTCCTTGAGCATTTCGTCTAATTTTTTAGAAAGAAGCCCTTGCGTGTCCTCTGGTTGTTTTCTGTCCTGTGCCATTCCGCCTGCCAATTCAGGGTAAACTAAAGACCAATCCAAATCATCATCTACTGGTTCAAAAGCTGAGATAGCGAAAATAATAGCTTCGGTAATTAGACCGATTGCCAAAAGAAGTCCACCGTTTAGCGGGCCCAATTCCCAGTGAAGAATTTTGAAAAGCGCACCTAAAATTACAACGGATGCTCCAAGCCCGTAGGCCATATTAAATAGTTTCTTTGATGATCTTGATTGTGCCATAATGAGTTAAATTTTAGTTTGGGTTAAGCAGTTAAGGTTAAGTTGATTTTTTGAGTGAAATTTTAAAATTCTTAAATGTTAGGATTCTTTTGGTAGGACGAAATTATCTTCCTGGGGTAATGTCGGTACCCATATAATCCTGTACAGTACGGAAACCAATATAGCTTCTCGCAGAGTCTGCATATTCATAATCACGGGTGCTCACCTGTAAAAAGTAAGCGACATCTTTCCAAGAACCGCCGCGTACCACTTTGCGTTGATTGTCGGAATCGTTAACATTTGGGTTGATAGTTGATGAAAAATCATAGGAAGCAGGATCGTAGGATGAGTTTACCCATTCCGCCACGTTTCCGGCCATGTTATAAAGGTTGTAATCATTTGGCTCGTAAGCATCAGCTTCAACGGTGTAAAGAGCTTGATCTGCTGCATAGTCGCCACGCAGGGGTTTAAAGTTAGCCATAAAACAACCACGGTCGTTTTTGGCATAAGGTCCTCCCCAAGGGTAGGTAGCAGATTCAAGACCGCCACGAGCGGCATACTCCCATTCTGCTTCACCAGGAAGACGGAAGGAGTTTATCTGATTTTTCTTTTTTGATTTTTGGTAAGCATTTTTATACAAAGTTCTCCACGCACAAAATGCCTTTGCCTGGTGCCAGTTTACACCAACTACTGGATAATCGCCATATGCCGCATGCCAAAAATAATCGTTGTGCATAGGCTCGTTATAGGAATAATTAAAATCCTTAATCCACACCGTAGTATCGGGATAAATGTTCAGTTCTTCCTTTTTTATGAAATCTTTTCTACTTTTTGATTTATCGCGAGCGGCTGCTTGGATATCCATGTAGGTATACTGAAACTTCAGTTTTTCAACATCAATGGTTCGCTGCCCGTTGTAAGCTTCTTCGGCAGGAATATACATTGAATCCATTACCTCGGCATAATATTCGTCTGGGTATTCCGCAGTGTCCCAAATAAGGTCCACTTTATTGTTCAACTTTCGGCCAGCGTAATAATCATCGCCCATCCCGAAATAATTGTCATACATATACTGGTCATAGGGAGTCATTTCCTCACTTTCTTGATCTACGAAAGCAAATTCACCTATTCCTTCTTCACCTGTTTGACCGTATTCATCGGCGGCAATTGCCAAGCGAAGTCGTACTGTGGAATCTCTAACCCATTCTACGAATTGGCGATATTCCGAATTGGTAATTTCCGTTTCGTCCATATAAAAAGACCGAACGGTAACAGTTTTTGTTGGGGCGTCATTAACGGCGACAAAATCATCATCACTTTTACCCATGATAAATGCTCCGCCAGGTATAAGCGTCATCCCGTAAGGTTTTTGAGGATACCATTTCTTACCTTTCGCGCCCACCAGTTCACCGCGGTCGCCCGTGTTACAACTGAATAAAAAGGCAACAATCGCAGTTAATGCAATAAACTTCTTCATAGGTATTTAGGTTAAATTTCGAAATTCAAGGGCGTAAACGTATCTATAAAATTTCAAAAAAACAATTTTTTTTTGAAAAACACTCAAAGCCCAATTTACTTGATTTGTTTGATTATACTTCATTTTTGCGGCGGGCCTTCCACCACCTTTCAGGAATTTCCTGATTGCACGCACCCAAATATTCGCCATAAGTGCAAGGTAATAACGTACGTCTCTTTAATTTATTATTAACATTTGAAATAAATGGCAGTTCAATCCACCACCTTTCGGTCTTATTACTTTTTTTAAATAGCAATACTTCATCTTCAACAGGTACTTTATAGGAAGTGAAAAGTTTTTCATTATCAAAATCCCCATCGTCTATCCTGAAATTGATCCCTTCTAGAAAGTACCATAATATTTGCGCTATGAGCATAGGGCCACTTTTACCCTCTATGGAATTATATAACTCATACACCCCAAAGGAGCTAACCCTATTACTTATTCCCGCATATCTGGAAATAGCACATATTTCACGGCCATCGAACCCATTTGGGCTCTCACTGTTTTTATAACTTAATTCCGCACCTTTTATTGCCGTAACATCCAGTGTTACCATATCTGCATCACGCATTATAGGCTCCGCGGTAGTAATGTCTGCAGAAACTTCCCCTAACCTGTAGGCATCAAAATATAATTTTTCCATCAACCCTATTTCCTGTGGTGGGTTGAAAAAAGACTGATAGCCCAGAACACTGTAATTGAATAGATTATAAGGGGCATCCACTACCATTTTTCCCACGTAAGATTTATTGCTGATGGGCTGTTCGGCATCGCCCAAATCGAAACGGGAATCTATATTTACGGCATTCACCATTTCACCCAAGCCATCATAGGCACGATATTGCGCGTACGCGGTTTCTTGGCTTCCGCCCAAAATGATAGGAATAACATTCTTTTTCAATAAAGCCGAAATTACTTCTCTAGCGGCAAAACGCGTATCCTGAGCGGTTTCACCTTTTTCAATGTCGCCTAAATCTATGATTTTGTGGTTCCAGTTGCCGGGATAAAGTGAATAAAATGCATTTCGGTATTGGTCAAAAGATAAGTCCGAACCAATATAGTTTACATCTCCCCGATTTTCCTTTATGCCCAAAAGAGCACACTTTACTTCTTTAAGATCGGGAAGTTCTCCTTTGGTGGCGTGAATTTCTATTTCCTTGCCCAAAGTTCCGGGCGGAAGAATCTCCCGATGCGCCAATACTTTTTTTGAAACTGGGGATAAAAACTCTATCATTATTTTTTCTTGGCCGTAGCTTTCTTCTTAGTGGTAGTTTTTTTCTTAGCGGCGGCTTTCTTCTTTTTCGGAGCTTTTTTCTCGAGCAAATCTTTGGCTTCTTCCAAAGTAATTTTATCGGCCTCGGTTCCTTTCGGAAGCTCCACTTTTGTTTTGCCTTTAATTAAATTGAAACGTCCCCAACGCGCTTTTTCAATCCTTATTTTTTCCTCTGGCCACTCGTTGATGAGCTTATCTATTTCCTTTTGTTTTTTGTCCTCGATAAGTTGGGTAACATCTTCTTTTGAAAGATTGTCGAAATCATACTTCTTGTTCACATTTATGAACATATTGTTCCATTTTATAAAGGGTCCAAAACGCCCAACTCCTTTTTGAACAGGCAGATCCTCATACATATATATAGGTGCATCCGCTTTTTTCTTTTCTTCAATAAGCTCTTTCGCAAAAGCCATATCTACATCCAATGGATCCATTCCCTTCGGAAGTGAAATAAAGGTTTTTCCGAAACGAACGTACGGACCAAAACGCCCATTGTTCACCTCAACTTCCTCCTTTTCATAAATGCCCAAAGTCTTTGGAAGTTTAAACAAATCCATCACTTCCTCAAAAGTAACAAGATGCAATTGCTGGTCTGGGCGAAGGCTTGCAAATTTTTTCTCTTCGTCGTCCGGCGCGCCAATTTGTGCCATCGGACCGTATTTTCCGAGACGGACCAAAACGGTTTTTCCGGTTTGCGGGTCTTCCCCTAAAATCCTTTCGCCACTTTCGCGGTCTGCGTTTTCTTCAACATGCTCAACACGCGGATGGAATTTCCCGTAGAAATCCTTCATCATTTTCGTCCACTCCTCTTTTCCTTCGGCGATGTCATCAAAATCCTGCTCTACTTTTGCGGTGAAATTGTAATCTAGTATATTTTCAAAGTGATCCACTAAAAAGTCGTTCACGATCATCCCGATATCCGTTGGCACCAATTTTCCTTTATCGGAACCAACAGTTTCGGTCAAAGTTTTGTCTTTTATGTTTTCTTTTTGAAGCGTAAGCTGAAGGTATTTTCTTTCAACCCCTTCCACTGTTCCCTTTTCAACATAATTTCTGCTAATAATGGTTGAAATAGTTGGCGCATAGGTGGAAGGTCGGCCAATGCCAAGTTCCTCCAACTGTTTTACCAACGAAGCTTCCGTAAAACGGTATGGCGGACGCGTAAATCGTTCCGTGGCGGTAATGTGATTATTTTCAAGCGAGTCGCCTTTTTTCATATTCGGCAACATTCCCTCTTGCTCTTCTTCCTCAAAATCGGTTCCTTCCAAATACACTTTTAGGAAACCGTCGAATTTTATCATTTCTCCGTTCGCAGTGAAATTTTCTGATACTTTCTCTTTTGAAAGGACATCAATCTTAACATTGGTACGTTCCAAAGCGGCATCGCTCATTTGAGAAGCAAGCGTCCTTTTCCAAATTAAATCGTACAAGCGCGCTTGGTCGTGGTCGCCCGAAATGGAATGTTGCGTCATATCAGTCGGACGGATTGCCTCGTGAGCTTCCTGCGCGCCTTTGCTCTTTCCTTTATAGTCGCGGGGTTTGCTATATTCTTTTCCGTATGAGGAAATAATTTCTTTTTGGGCAGCGTTTTTGGCGTCGTTACTAAGGTTGACGCTGTCGGTACGCATATAGGTTATATAACCCGCTTCGTACAAACGTTGTGCGATCGTCATCGTTTTTCCTACTGAAAAATAGAGTTTTCGCGCTGCTTCCTGTTGTAATGTTGAAGTAGTAAAAGGCGCCGCCGGGCTTTTGCTGGCGGGTTTTTTCGTTAAATCTGAAATTTTATAATCGGCACCTAAATTCTTCCGAAGAAATTCGCGTGCTTCTTCTTCAGTATCAAAATTCTTTGGCAGTTTCGCTTTGAATTTGCTTCCATCAGCAGTTGTAAACTCTGCATCAATTCTATACGAACCTACAGGATTGAAAGCTTCAATTTCGCGCTCGCGCTCCACAATCAATCGCACGGCAACAGATTGTACGCGGCCTGCGGAAAGTCCGCCTTTTACTTTTTTCCAAAGAACAGGCGAAAGTTCGTACCCAACCAAACGGTCCAAAACACGGCGCGCCTGCTGGGCATTTACCAAATTATAATCTATTTGCCGGGGGTTTTCAATCGCTTTTAAGATTGCCGATTTTGTGATTTCGTGAAAAACAATACGTTTGGTTTTGTTTTTATCGAGCTTCAATTCCTCGGCCAAATGCCACGCAATTGCTTCTCCCTCTCGGTCCTCATCACTCGCCAGCCAAACCATATCGGCATTTTTGGAAAGACTTTTCAATTCTGCCACCAACTTCTTTTTGTCGCTGCTCACTATATATTTAGGTGTGAAATCGCCATCCACATCTACGCCCAATTCCTTGGACGGAAGATCTGCAATGTGCCCGAAACTGGAGGAAACCTTGAAATCTTTCCCAAGAAATTTTTCAATGGTTTTTGCTTTTGCCGGGGACTCAACGATCACTAAATTCTTTGCCATATACCTATATATTATGTTTGCAAAAGTATATGAATTTTTTAATACGAATGATTTTGATGGGGAAATTTGAATTTCGTCATTCCTGTTTTCGCCGAATACACGAACAATCTAAAACCTTAAAGGTTTGGAAACCTTTCAGGAAACTTGTGTATTAATCATGTCTTTTACATTTCGATTAAATCATTCTGCCACTTTGTCACTGATTCTTAAAATTGTATCTTTGCCGATTCAATGATTTAAGCATATGAACTTGCATTGAAGTTTGATTTTTATGGAAAAAATAATTGACGAAAATACACAGGGAAACACGCTAACATTGGAGGCGCGCGAAGGCAATTCCAGAAAACTTTATATTGAAAGCTACGGCTGCCAAATGAATTTTAGCGACAGCGAAATCGTGGCTTCCATTCTTAGCCGATCAAGGTTTCAACACTACCAATTTGCTGGAAGAGGCAGATTTGGTTTTGGTGAACACTTGCTCCATTCGCGACAAAGCGGAACAAACCGTAAGAAAACGTCTTGAAAAATACAACGCCGTAAAGCGTATAAATCCAAAAATGAAGGTCGGGGTATTTGGTTGTATGGCCGAAAGATTGAAGGAAAAATTTCTTGAGGAGGAAAAAATCGTCGATTTGGTAGTTGGTCCCGACGCTTACAAAGATATCCCAAATTTGCTGAAAGAAGTTGAGGAAGGCCGCGATGCCGTGAACGTTATCCTTTCAAAAGAAGAAACCTATGGCGATATTTCGCCGGTGCGTTTGGGCGGCAACGGAATCACCGCTTTTGTGAGCATTACCCGCGGGTGCGATAATATGTGTACTTTTTGCGTCGTTCCTTTTACCCGCGGGCGAGAACGCAGCCGTGACCCACAAAGTATTTTGCAGGAAGTGAACGATTTGGCCGAAAAAGGTTATAAAGAAATCACGCTGCTCGGCCAAAATGTGGACAGTTATTTATGGTACGGCGGCGGGCTGAAAAAAGATTTCAAAAATGCTTCCGAAATGCAACAGGCAACTGCCACCAATTTTTCGAAATTGCTCGCTTTGGTGGCCGAGGCACAGCCTAAAATGCGAATTCGGTTTTCAACTAGCAATCCGCAGGATATGACCGAGGATGTGCTGCACACAATGGCGAAATATAAAAATATCTGTAATTACATCCATTTTCCGGTTCAAAGCGGAAGCACGCGAATATTGAAAGAAATGAATCGCCAACACACCCGCGAGGAATATTTTGCGCTGATTGATAAAGTGCGTGAGATTCTGCCCGATTGCGGTATTTCACAGGATATGATCACAGGTTTCCCAACCGAAACAGAGGAAGACCATCAAGATACGCTGAGTTTGATGGAGTATGTGAAATACGATTTTGGTTTTATGTTTAAGTATTCCGAAAGGCCCGGCACATTGGCTGCGCGCAAACTGGAAGACGATATTCCCGAAGAAATTAAAAAAAGAAGATTGACTGAAATTGTTGACCTTCAGCAAAAACACAGTGCTTATCATACCAAGAGAACGGTTGGCAAAGTCGTGGAAGTTTTGATTGAGCGCGAATCCAAAAAAAGCGACCAGCATTGGAGCGGAAGAACGCCACAAAACACGGTTGCTGTTTTTCCGAAGGAAAATTATAAACCCGGAGATTTTGTACTTGTAAAAATAAACGAGTGTACTACGGCAACTCTTATTGGGGAAGCGTTGGGAATAGCCACCTAACCCATAAAGGGGGAAACCAGACTGAAAAAAATCAAAAAAAATTAAAATGAAATTAATTAGTATAATTTCTATTTCTTTAACTCACACAAATTCCCCCTTCGGGGGCTAGGGGGCCTATGGAAAGCATACAAGCAACAAAACAACGATTCGGAATAATAGGCAACGACCCAAAACTGAACCGTGCCGTGGAAAAAGCAATACAGGTTGCGCCAACGGATATTTCGGTTTTGGTTACGGGTGAGAGTGGTGTGGGTAAGGAAAGTATTCCGAAAATAATCCATTCGCTTTCGCATAGAAAGCACGGAAAATATATTGCCGTAAACTGCGGTGCCATTCCCGAAGGAACTATTGACAGCGAACTTTTCGGTCACGAAAAAGGATCGTTTACAGGCGCAACCGCAACCCGTAGTGGTTATTTTGAAGTAGCCGATGGTGGTACCATTTTTCTTGATGAAGTTGGCGAATTGCCGTTGCCCACACAAGTGCGTTTGCTCCGCGTTTTGGAAAATGGCGAATTTTTGAAAGTCGGCTCGTCCGCAGCGCAAAAAACAGATGTGCGTATTGTGGCCGCAACCAACGTAAAAATGGCCGATGCAATTGCAAAAGGGAAATTCCGCGAAGATCTTTATTATAGGTTGAGTACGGTGGAAATAAACCTTCCGCCACTTCGTGAAAGGCAGGAAGATATTCATTTGCTTTTCAGAAAATTTGCGGCAGATTTTGCCCAGAAATACAAAATGCCCACCATCCGTTTGGACGACCACGCGACAGAATTTATTGCTGAAATATCGATGGAGCGGAAACATTCGCCAATTGCGGAATGTTGCCGAGCAGATTTCGGTTTTGGAGCAAAACCGGGAAATTTCCTATGAAACCCTGAAACATTATTTGCCCGATATGGGCAGCAACCTTCCCGCGGTGGTGAACAACAAAAAGGCCGAAAGCGATTTCAGTAGTGAGCGGGAGATTCTTTACAAAGTGCTTTTCGATATGAAACGCGATGTAAACGACCTCAAAAAACTTACTTTGGAGTTGATGAAAACGGGAAATGCAGCAAAAGTAAAAGAGGAAAATCCGTCTCTCATCAATAAAATATATTCCGAGGAAAGCAGCGCTGAAGAAGAGTTGGCTTCCATTATTGAGGATGAAAACAACGGGGATGGAAGCGATGTGGAAGTCTTCAGCATTCCGGAAAAAGCTTCGGAAGCACGAAAGGACAAATACGAATTTGCCGAGGATATTGAGGAAGAGGAAAATCTTTCCCTTCAACAAAAGGAGCTGGAGCTTATACGGAAATCCCTTGAAAAATATCACGGAAAAAGAAAGGACGCAGCGGACGAATTGGGAATTTCCGAAAGAACGCTTTATAGAAAAATAAAGCAGTACGACTTATGAGAAATTTACGATTATCGATTTATAGATTTTGGATTTGCGTTTCTGTTGGGGTTCTCACTTTTGACATTTTTCTTGTTTATTTTACAGGGCTGCGGACCGTATTCGTTCACCGGGGCCGATATAAATTACAGTACTACAAAGACATTTCAGGTAAATTATTTCCAGAATAACGCCCCCATTGTTGAACCGGGAATTGCGCGCGATTTCACCCTAAAATTACAGGATCTTATTTTGAACCAAACCAGTTTGGATCTGGTAAACAGCAACGGCGATTTGGTTTACGAAGGCGAAATAACCCAATTTTACACCGCCCCAATTACCGCCACCTCCAACAGTACTGCTGCACAAAACAGGCTCACGATTGTGATAAATGTTCGTTTTTTTAATACAAAGGATTCGTTGAAGGATTTTGAACAATCTTTCAGTTTTTATTATGACTATCAAGGTTCCTCGCTTTTGGTGGGGTCGCAACTTGACGCTGCAATTGATATTATTTTTGAAAGAATTACCCAGGATATTTTCAATAAATCGCTTGCAAACTGGTAAATTAAATTATTGTCACCCTGAGCGCAGTCGAAGGGTTGAACATTGATTGAACTTTGAATATTGAACTTTGAACATTGAAAATTACACATACCTTTTGGCCAATCCGCAGAAAATTACCGCTGAGGATCTTTCGGCATTGGATGTGATAATAAAAAAATATCCCTATTTTCAAAGTGCCCGCGCCCTTCAACTAAAAGGGCTTAAAAATCAGGAAAGCTTTCGGTATAACGACACCCTAAAAATTACCGCTGCCTATACCGCCGACCGCGATATTCTTTTTGAATATATAACTTCGGAAAAATTCATCCAGAATGAAATTTCCAATTTAATCCTGCAACACGACGATTCGGTAAAGGAAATAAAAGTGGAAGCCGAAAATGTTTCGGAGCAGATAAGCTTGGAAATAGACAAGCAACTAAAAGCAGAAATGCAAAAGGCGGAAGCCATACTAAACCCCCAACTTTTTGAGAGGAAGGTAGAATCCGTATCCCATTTAGTCGAAAATAAGAAAACCGAAACAATACAAAAAGAGCAAAATCCGAAGGAAATTCTGCAGCCCAACAAACCTTTGGAATTCACGCAAACGGATACCCACTCTTTTGCGGAATGGTTAAAACTTACCAAGGCGCAACCCATAATTCGCGCAGAAGAAAATTCAAAAGAAGAAGAAATTAAGGAGGAAAAAGAAAGAAAATCTGAGCTGATTGATAAGTTTATTCAGGAAAATCCGAAAATTGCGCCTTCAGAATTCAACCAAAATACCGCCCAAAAAGAAGAACGTAAAAATCTCTCAACCGCATACACCCAAACGCCAGATTCGTTGATGACGGAGACTTTGGCTAAAGTATATCTGCAACAAAAGAACTATAAGAAAGCAATTCAGGCATATAAAATTTTAATTTTGAAAAATCCCGAAAAAAGTGGTTTCTTTGCAGACCAAATTCGGGCAATAGAAAAATTGATCAATACAGAACAATCATGAGTACGTTTACAATATTTTTAGTTTTAATAATGATAGTGGCCTTTTTGTTGGTCGTGGTTATAATGGTACAAAACCCAAAAGGTGGCGGACTTTCATCGTCATTTGGTGGCGGTGGTGGCGCACAGATTGGCGGGGTACAAAAAACGAGCGACTTTTTGGATAAGAGTACTTGGACACTTGCATCTATTATGCTTGCGTTGATTTTGCTTTCAAATATTCCTATTATGGGAAGCAACACCGTGCAATCAAAAACTTTTGATGAAAGTGCCGTGCCAGCGGTACCAGCTACTGAAACCCAAACCCCTGCTACAACAGATACTACAAGCTAAAATTTAGTTTTTACAATATTTTTAAATGCCAGCTCACACAAGCTGGCATTTTCTTTTTAATAATTCGTATATTGAAGAAATTAAAGTTTTATGAGGAATATTGTGAGCTTGTTTATTCTCTGCATTTTATTCCAAAGTTGTTACAGCTTTAAAACCTTCAACCAAAGCCCAGACGAAACAACGGTTGGCGAACTGTATAAATTCGATTTAACCAACGGCAAAGAATTTCAGGCGCAGATCGATTCTATCGGAGAGAATTCACTCTATTTAAAAAAAGGAGATCGAATTATCCAAATTCCCTATTCTGAAATCAAAGTCATCGAAACTGCCGAAAAATCTACTGGCAAAACAGTCGGTTTAATCTCAATTATTGCGGCGGGGGCTGCTCTAGTTGCAGCTATTGTAATCGCCATATCTAATATTGGCTCAAATATTGGATGCTGTGGCGATTTCCCAAATTAAAAGTTTCTGCCAAGCTGGCATTTCCATTTCCCGAAACTGTCAGTTTATGGGCAGTGGCACAATTTCTGCCCATTAACAATCCAAACATTCGAACCTAAGTTTAACAATGAGATTTCCGCCGAAGTATATCCTGAGCGAGAGCCGAAGGACGGAAATGATAAAAATTAAAATTTTACTATGGCATTAAAAATTCAACCACTTGCCGATCGCGTGCTTGTAGAGCCGCAAGAGGCAGAAACCAAAACAGCTTCGGGATTGTACATTCCAGACTCCGCAAAAGAAAAACCACAACAGGGCAAAGTAGTTGCCGTAGGAAAAGGTAAAGAAGACCAAAAAATGACCGTAAAGGTAGGTGACACCGTTCTTTACGGAAAATATTCCGGTAGCGAACTTAAGTTCGATGGGAAAGATTATCTCATCATGCGCGAGGATGATATCCTGGCGATCATCTAAATTTCCAAAGAAAAAATTTCATAAAAACATTAGTATAACCAACGCTTAAAGCATACAGCTTAAAGCCTAAAGCATTTTAAAAAATGGCAAAAGACATAAAATTTGATGTTGATGCACGCGACGCAATAAAGCGCGGTGTTGATGCATTGGCGAACGCAGTAAAAGTAACCCTAGGCCCAAAAGGCCGCAACGTAATTATCAGCAAATCCTTTGGGGCACCACAAGTGACCAAGGATGGTGTAACCGTTGCAAAAGAAATTGAACTTGAAGACGCTCTTGAAAATATGGGCGCACAAATGGTAAAGGAAGTAGCTTCCAAAACCAACGATCTTGCTGGTGATGGTACAACCACCGCAACCGTGCTTGCACAAGCAATCGTAAAAGAAGGTTTAAAAAACGTGGCTGCCGGCGCAAATCCAATGGATTTGAAACGCGGAATTGACAAAGCCGTTGAGGCCATTGTTGCAAACCTTGAAAAGCAGACTACCAAAGTGGGCAATTCTTCAGAAATGATAAAACAGGTTGCCGCTATTTCCTCAAACAACGACGATGTAATTGGCGAATTAATCGCAAAAGCCTTCGGAAAAGTTGGAAAAGAAGGGGTAATTACCGTTGAGGAAGCAAAAGGAACAGAAACTTATGTTGATGTTGTTGAAGGAATGCAGTTTGACCGTGGATATCTTTCCCCCTACTTCGTAACCGATACCGAAAAAATGCAAACTGAATTGGAAAACCCAATGATTTTGCTTTACGACAAGAAAATTTCATCAATGAAGGATTTACTTCCTGTACTTGAGCCAGTGGCGCAACAAGGAAAATCTTTATTGATCATTGCTGAAGACGTTGATGGCGAAGCCTTGGCTACTTTGGTAGTGAACAAACTTCGCGGTTCGTTAAAAATTGCGGCCGTAAAAGCTCCCGGTTTTGGCGATAGAAGAAAAGCAATGTTGGAAGACATCGCAGTTTTAACTGGAGGAACCGTAATTTCAGAAGAGCGCGGTTTCACCTTGGAAAATACAACTATTGATATGTTGGGTTCTGCTGAAACGGTTACAATCGATAAAGACAATACTACGATTGTAAACGGTGCTGGTGATAAAAACGACATCAAAGGTCGCGTGAACCAAATAAAATCGCAGATTGAAACAACAACCAGCGACTACGACAAAGAAAAATTGCAGGAGCGTTTGGCCAAATTGGCTGGCGGTGTTGCCGTACTTTATGTAGGTGCAGCTTCGGAAGTTGAAATGAAAGAGAAAAAAGACCGTGTAGACGATGCACTTCACGCAACCCGCGCGGCTGTGGAGGAAGGTATTGTTGCCGGTGGTGGTGTAGCTTTGGTGCGCGCCATCGAAGTTTTGAAAAAACTCACTACGGACACTTTAGATGAAACAACGGGAGTACAGATCGTAGCCCGTGCCATCGAAGCCCCTTTGCGCACCATCGTTGAAAACGCAGGGGGTGAAGGTTCAGTGGTAATCAATAAAGTTTTGGAAGGCAAGAAAAACTACGGTTACGATGCCAAGACAGAACAATATGTTGATATGCTAAAAGCCGGAATCATCGATCCTAAAAAAGTAACCCGAATCGCGCTTGAAAATGCTGCTTCAGTTGCGGGAATGATTCTTACCACCGAATGCGCTTTGGTTGACATAAAAGAAGAAAATGCCGGCGGCGGAATGCCAGGCGGTATGGGCGGAGGAATGCCCGGAATGATGTAATTATTAGTTTGATTAATAATAGAAACCTCACAACTCTTTGAGACCTGTGAGGTTTTTTATTACAATTTTCGCAATAAACTGTGTTTAATTTTTCAGGGGATATTTCTCAAAAATCCTATTCACCATCGTGGTTACCGATGTAGCCTCTGAATTGTATAAATCCTGCGAGGTAATACCTTTCCAAACGGTTTTTTTCGATTTTCTATCCACCAAATCAATTATTGTGGTTCCTTCTTTATAACGATAGGTATCCGTATCATATCCAACTATGGTTGTATAGGTTGGATATCCTGCAAAATAATACGGATTGTAATACGGGCTTATCGTACTTACGCCATAAGTGTACGGGTATGTGGCGTAAATGGGATCTCGCTCCATAGTGGTTTCCAAATTTGTTTTTGTGCTAATTAATACCAACAGGTCGGGATTGTTCCTATCTAGAGTATATCCTGCCTCCTGCATATTTTCATTTATGGCATCAATAACCATCGAATTTGCCCTTTCATCGTTATAATTTTTTCCTTGTATTTCTACATTGGAGTTGGGCAAATAAGCATACGTACTGTATTTGCTTAAATCTGTATCATTGGGATTTACCGTTTTTACGGCACTTCCGCAACCTACGGCAATTATTGATAGTAAAATAAGGAGTGAGCGTTTAAAATTTTTCATAATAGTTGTTTTGTCTTAAAATAGCAAACAACTATCTCATTATCAAAATTTTAAAATTTGTTTTGCATAAATTATCAATATTTAACGTTCTGATTTTTAAAAAGTTACATCCATCTCCTTCAATTCCCCGCCCCTATCGATGGTCACTTTGGTAGTCTGCCCCTTTTCAAATTTTGACAGGCTTTTCATATAACTCATCATATCGGTTACTTCAAAATCGCCCATTTTTACAACAATATCTCCTTTTTGTAATCCAGCTTTTTGGGCGGGACGGTCCTCGCTGATGCCGTCAATTCGCATTCCTTTTCCGCTGTATAGATAATCGGGTACAACGCCCAACGTTACTTTGAAATCCGGGACCGCTTCACTTTCATTCTTCGTTTTCCGGAAGGGCAGCTTTGCCTGCGAATCCAAATCTTTTATAATGCTGAAAATATAATTCGAAACAATTTCCATTCCCTCAAAATTCACTTTTTCGGTATCATCGCTTGGCTTGTGGTAATCTTCGTGCTGCCCGGTAAAAAAATGCAGCACCGGAATATCGGCTAAATAAAATGAAGTATGGTCGCTCGGCCCAACGCCACTTTCATTTTCAGTAATTTTTAAATTCCCGGCATTTGCCTTAACGGCCTGTTTCAAATAGGGCGAAGTTCCCAAACCATAAACTGCAAGATTTTTTTCGGCATTCAGCCTTCCCACCATATCCATATTCAGCATATATGTCACCTTTTTCGTGTCAATAGTAGGATTTTTCACGAAATAATTAGAACCTAAAAGTCCTTCTTCTTCCCCAGAAAAAGCTATAAAAAGATAATTATTATTTTTTGGCGAATCCTTCTTTTGCAGCGAATCAGCCAAATGAAGCATCATCGCCACGCCGCTCGCATTATCGTCGGCGCCGTTGTGTATGGCTTCACCATCGCGATAAAGTGAACCTTCGCCACCCATTCCCAAATGGTCGTAATGGGCACCAATAACCACGGTGTTTTCGGCATTATTATCCAAATATGCGATAACGTTTTCGCCCACTTCGGTGCTGTCATTTTTTTCAGAAGTAAACTCAGCTTCCTGATGCGGGTTTTTACTTGCTTTAAAAGTGAATTTCTGAAAATAATCATCCGTTCCTTTGGGCTGCAAGCCTAAATTTTCGAAACGTTTCGCTATGTATTCGGCAGCCTTCTTTTCATCTGCCGAGCCCGTTTTTCTACCATTGAGACTATCATTCGCCAAAACGGAAACATCTTCCCGCATACTTATAGATTGCACTTTTGTTTCCTTACAGGAAAAAATAAGCATTGTCAGAAATAACATTGTAATTGCACGCATATCACTATTTTTACCCAAAAATACATTAAAATGAAATTATTATACGGTATTGCCCTTATTTCAATATTTACCGCTTGTAAAAATGAAAATAAAAAAGGTGAAAATTTAAACACCGATACTGCTTCAACAAAGGAAAAATCCGCAATGATCGATGAAGAAACCAAGGATACTTTAATTTATTCCGAGGAAAAACATTTCAAAAACATCCGGCAAGTAACCTTTGGTGGTGATAATGCCGAAGCATACTGGAGTTTTGATGACAGCAAGCTCATCTTCCAAAGCAATAATAAAAACTGGGGCGTAAATTGCGACCAGATTTTCTTGATGGATGCAGAAGAAACCTTCAAAAATGCGCAACCCCCAATGGTAAGCACCGGAAAGGGAAGAACCACCTGCAGTTATTTTCTGCCCGACGGAAAGCATTTTGTGTACGGAAGCACGCATTTAAAAGGCGAAAACTGTCCAGAAGTTCCATTAAAAAAAGAAGGAAAATACGTGTGGCCCGTTTATGACAGTTTCGACATTTTTGTGTCAGATTTGGAGGGAAATATAACCGCGCAACTCACCAATGAGCCCGGTTATGATGCTGAAGCAACCGTATCTCCCAAAGGTGATAAAATAGTTTTTACCTCGATGCGCAGTGGTGATTTGGAACTTTACACCATGGATCTCGATGGAAAAAACGTAAAACAGATAACAAATGAATTGGGTTATGACGGCGGCGCATTCTTTTCACCCGACGGAACAAAATTAATTTTCCGGGCATCGCGGCCCAAAACCGAAGCAGAAATAAAAGAATATAAAGATCTGCTCGCCCAAGGTTTGGTACAACCTACCGAAATGGAACTTTTTATATGCAATGCTGACGGCAGCGAACTTCGCCAATTGACCCATTTGGGGAATGCCAATTGGGCGCCGTTCTTTCATCCATCGGGCAAAAAAATCCTTTTTTCCAGCAATTTTGAGGCGGAAAGAGGTTTTCCCTTCAATTTGTACTTAATTGATATTGATGGGAAAAATCTGGAGCGCGTAACCCATGGCAAAACGTTTGATGCCTTTCCGGTATTTTCAAACGACGGAAAAAAGTTGGCGTTTTCTTCCAACAGAAATAATGGCGGCGGGCACGATACCAACCTTTTTATCGCTGAATGGAAGGACTGATTGTTGATTGATGATTCTGATTTTAGATTGCGGATTATTTTCGGAATTTCAATTTAACGAATAAATGTACTGTCTTTGAATTTCTTTAAAATCTATAAAATTCCACTTCTATTTGCGATACTTTCCATCGCATTTTATATCAGTTTTGGGTATGATTTAGAGCGAAATGATTTTGTAAAACTTGTCGCGCTTTATTCTGCATTATTTTTTACAGCCTATCTTTTTATTGAAAAATTTCTCCCGAATTCTCGGGATAATTTTTGGTTTTTGGCTGGTTTGGGAATTGTTTTTCGACTTGCTTTTATTGTTGCCGTTCCCAATCTTTCGCAGGATTTTTATCGGTTTTTATGGGATGGACGCTTAATGTTGCAAGGCATCAGTCCCTATCTTTTTACACCTGAAAACTCTCAAATTGCGGTTGCTCAATCGCAAATGTTAATTGATGGAATGGGGACGCTAAACGCAAGCCATTTCAGCAATTATCCGCCCATCAATCAATTGTTTTTTGCGATTGCCGCACTGTTTGCGGGAAAAAGCATTTTGGGTTCGGTGGTTGTTTTACGAGTTATTATCGTTTTGGCGGATGTGGGAATCCTTTACTTCGGAAAGAAAATTTTGGAAAAATTAAATCTGCCCATCAGAAATATTTTTTGGTTATTTCTGAATCCATTTATAATAATTGAACTCACCGGAAACCTGCATTTTGAAGGGGTGATGCTTTTCTTTTTTGTTTGGGCGTTGTATTTACTTTTTAAAGGAAAATGGTTTTGGGCTGCGGTGTTGATGGGGATTTCCATTTCTGTGAAATTGATTCCGCTTTTGTTTTTGCCACTTTTTTTGCAGTATTTTTCTACGAAGGAATTTTCAATCTTTGACAAAACCTCTTTGTTGAAATTTTATTTAATAATAGGAATTACGGTTTTCATCACTTTTCTACCCTTTCTTTCTACAGCATTCCTCCAAAATTTTTCAGAAACCATCGCTCTTTGGTTTCAGAATTTTGAGTTTAATGCGAGCGTTTATTACATAATCCGTTGGATTGGTTTTCAAGTTGTGGGATGGAATATCATTGGAATTGTGGGCAAAATTTTTCCCCTTTTGGTTTTCCTATTTGTTTTGGGAATTTCTTTTTTTAGAAAAAATAAAACACCTCAACAATTAATGGTTGCAATGCTTTTTTCGATTTCTTTTTACTATTTGCTTTCAACCACCGTACATCCGTGGTACATCGCTACGCCCCTTTTACTTTCCGTTTTTACGAAATATAAATTCCCGATTGTTTGGAGTTTTTTGGTAATGTTGAGCTATTCCGCCTACGGAAAAGATGGGTTTGATGAAAAGATTTCGCTTGTTGCTTTGGAATATTTTGTGGTAATTGGAGTGGCTTTTTGGGAGATTTGCCCCTTCCGTCTTAAAAATCATTTTCAATGATTTTTAATCCACCTTCCCCTGAAAAAGGGGAAGGAGAACTAAGTTGATTATTATTTTTTTACTCTTTCCAATCTATAAAAATCCTTTCTTCTATCTTTTAAATTCCTCACGGCGCCGAAAGTGTGCAATTCGCGAAGCAAATCAATATCAACATCAGCCACCAAAATCATTTCAGTGTTTGGAGTTGCTTCGGCTTTTATTCCATTGTTTGGGAAAGAGAAATCGCAAGGAGTGAAAACGGCACTCTGTGCATACTGAATATCCATATTGTGGACTTTTGGCAGATTACCAACGCTTCCCGCAATTGCTACGTAACATTCGTTTTCAATGGCGCGAGCTTGGGCGCAGAGGCGAACACGGGAATATCCGTTTTGCGTGTCTGTTAAAAATGGAACGAAGAGAATGTCCATCCCTTCATCGGAAAGGAGTCGCGACAATTCAGGAAATTCGGAATCATAACAAATCAATACCCCGATTTTTCCGCAGTCGGTATCAAAAGTTTTTAGCGAATTTCCGTTTACCATACCCCAAACGCGCTCCTCATCCGGAGTTACGTGTATTTTTTCGTATCGCTCCACGCTTCCGTCCCGACGGCATAGATAGCCCACATTATAAAGTTTTCCGCGAACAATTTCGGGCATGCTTCCGGTTATGATATTTATATTGTATGAAATGGACAATTGTGACAACCGCTCGGTAATTTCCTTTGTATGCTTCGCCAATTCGCGAATCGCGTCCGGCTCGCTCATTTCGTTATATTCCGCCATTAGGGGAGCATTGAAAAATTCAGGAAACATTGCAAAATCGCAACGGTACCCGGCAACGCAATCTATAAAATATTCGGCTTGGTGCATTAGGTCTTCCATCCCCGCATAGCTTCGCATTTGCCACTGAATCAAACCAAGCCGAACCACACTTTTTATGGCGCTGGGTTTTGGCTTTGTAATAGGTTTGGTATAATAAATATTGTCCCACTCCATCAAAACCGCGAACTCACCTGAAGCCTTATCGCCTTCCAAATAACCTTTCAATACACGCACAGGGTGGAAATCGTTGGAAATTTGGAAATTCAGTACCGGGTCGTCAATCTGCTTGCGCTTTACTTTTTCGATGTATTGTTTTGGGGAAAGTTTATCTGCATGCAGATGGTAATTCGGCATTCTTCCGCCGAAAACGATACTTTTTAAATTCAGATTTTCACAAAGCTCTTTTCTATAATCATACAACCTTCTTCCCAAACGCAACCCTCTAAAATCTGGACGGATGAAGACATCTATTCCGTAAAGAACATCGCCCTCGGGGTCGTGGACCTTAAAAGTAGGATCGTCGGTAATATCTTTATAGGTGTGCTTTTCGCCCAGTTCATCAAAATCTACAATAATGGAAAGCGCACAACCCGCAATCTCGCCGTCCGCCATAATTACCACCTGCCCTTCGGGAAAAATATCAATTAAATTTCCTATTTCGTTTATCTTCCAATAACTGTTGGGCATTCCGCCGTACGATTGAATTGTAGCCTTTTTTAACGCTTCGTAATCTTTGAGCGTTAAAAACTTCAGTTCTATATTTTCAATCTTCTGATTTTCCATTTTGATTTTTTTATGAATAGTGAAAAATCCCTTCCAACAATATTTATTGCCGGAAAAGATTTTAAAGTCTTGTAATGCGTTGGATGGTTAGTACGGGTTACAATATGCTTCCTTACATATCCAAAAGATACGCAAAAATAAGAGGCGCAACAATGGTGGCGTCACTTTCTATGATGAATTTAGGCGTGTCCATATCCAATTTTCCCCAAGTAATTTTTTCATTGGGAACTGCTCCGGAATAGCTTCCGAAACTTGTTGTGGAATCGCTGATTTGGCAGAAATAGCTCCAGAAAGGGGTATCAGTTCTTTCCATATCTTGGTACAACATCGGCACTACACAAATGGGGAAATCTCCTGCAATTCCTCCTCCAATTTGGAAAAAGCCAATTCCTTTTTGCGAATTGTCGGTGTACCAGTCAGCCAGAAAAGTCATATATTCAATCCCACTTTTCATTGTTGAAGCTTTCAATTCGCCTTTCAAAACGTAGCTTGCAAAAATATTCCCCATGGTACTGTCTTCCCAACCTGGGCAGACGATAGGTAAGTTTTTTTCCGCAGCGGCATACATCCAGGAATCCTTTAAATCTATTTCGTAATGTTCTTCCATAACGCCGCTTAAAAGTAGTTTGTACATATATTCGTGCGGCAGGTATCGCTCGCCTTTTGCTTCGGCTTCTTTCCAAAGTTTTACGATGTGTTTTTGGATTCTTCGGAAGGCTTCTTCCTCAGGAATACAGGTATCGGTAACGCGGTTCATTCCGTTTTCCAATAAATCCCACTCGTCCTGTGGCGTTAAATCGCGGTAATTCGGAACGCGTTTGTAATGGCTGTGGGCCACGAGATTCATTATATCTTCCTCAAGGTTTGCACCTGTACACGAAATAATATGAACCTTGTCTTGGCGAATCATTTCGGCAAAAATCTTTCCCATTTCCGCAGTACTCATCGCACCGGCAAGGGAAACGAGCATTTTTGAACCTTGATTCAATTGTGCTTCGTAGCCTTTTGCAGCATCCACGAGGGCGGCGGCGTTGAAGTGTAAATAATATTTTTCAATAAATTGGGAAATAGATCCTTTGCTAGTACTCATCTTCTTCTGTATTAAATTTTGAATTTCCTTTTTTGCCCTCGATTTGAGTCGAGAGGTTAAAATTGCTTTCGTATTCGTCGCCTTCTTCGGTTCCTGCAAACTTATAGGTCAACATTTTGTAGTATAGTTTTGCGGCAACAAAGTCTGAAGCTTTTTCATCTTTATTTGGGCAAAGTTCAACAATATCAAAACCTACCACATTTTTTTCCTCGAAAACCTGTTTTAAAAAGTCCAAGGTTTCGTACCAAAAAAGTCCACCCGGCTCGGGCGTTCCGGTTGATGGTAGAATTGACGGATCAAAGGCATCCAAATCAAAACTGATGAAAACATTATCACCCAGTGCTTCCACAACTTTATCCATCCAATATTCATCCTTGGCCATATCGTGGGCGAAGAAAACCTTTTCCTCATCCATTACACGGGTTTCGGCAACGTCCATGCTTCGTATCCCCACTTGCACCAAATTGGTGGTTTGGCTTGCCTCATAAACGGCGCAGGCGTGATTGCATTTTGTGCCGTGGTACTCATTACGAAGATCGGCGTGGGCATCAATATGAAGTACGGTAAGATCATCAAAACACTCATTGAAAGCGCGGATTGTACCTATGGAAATGCTGTGCTCACCACCAAAAATGGTAACGAACTTATTTCGTTTTATATAGTCCTTTGTGGTTTTATGCACTTCGGCAACTACGGCTTCGGGCGAGGAATTTTCGGTTATGGCATCCGCCAAGTAAACTCCCTGTTTATAAACTTCGGTCTGGGTTTCAATATCGTATAGTTCCATATTTTCCGAAGCGTCCAAAAACGCTTCCGGACCTTTATCGGCGCCTTTTTGCCAAGTGCTAGTTCCGTCATAGGGAACTGGAATCAATACAATTTTTGATGTTTCTAGGGCCGCATATTTTTGCGGGATACCTGCGTACGTCTTAGTGCTCATAACCTAAAATGTTTAGCAATTGCTCGCTTGTTTGTTGTTCTGAAAAAAGTTTGGTTGTTATATTATTATCTTTATCTCTGTCAATTAAAATGTGCTTTGGGGATGGAATCAAACAGTGCTGAAGGCCTCCGAAACCGCCAATGGTTTCCTGATACGCACCCGTATTGAAAAAGCCAATATACAAAGGTTTATCCTTTCGGAATTTCGGCAGATAAATGGCCGCCATGTTCTGCTCGCTGTTATAATAATCGTCGCTATCGCAAGTAAGCCCGCCCAGAAGAACCCTCTCATATTCATCGTTCCACCGATTAATGGCAAGCATAATAAAACGCTTGCTTATGGCCCAAGTATCGGGCAAAGTGGTGATGAAAGATGAATTTATCATATTCCATTTTTCGCGATCGTTCTGTTGTTTTTGGTACAGAATTTCATAAATGGCACCTCCGCTTTCGCCCACGGTAAAACTTCCGAATTCAGTAAAAATATGGGGTACGGGTACTTCCGCCTCAGCGCAGGTAATGTTTATCTGATTCAAAATTTCGTCTATCATATATTGATAGTCATACTCAAAATGCAAGGAGTTTTTTATAGGAAATCCACCGCCAATGTTCAAGCTGTCCAAAGAAGGACATATTTTTTTAAGGCGAACGTACACCTTCAAACACTTCACCAATTCGTTCCAATAATAGGCCGTATCGCGAATGCCGGTGTTGATGAAAAAATGGAGCATTTTTAAATCTACACGCTCGTTGTTTTTAATCTGTTCCTCGTAAAACGGAATAATGTTTTTGTAGCCAATTCCCAATCGGGAAGTATAGAATTCAAATTTTGGTTCCTCTTCCGAAGCAATCCGTATTCCCACATTAAAATGGTTTTTTATACTATCGGAAAGCAACTCAATTTCCTCATAATTATCAATAATCGGGATGCAGTTTTCGTGGCCGTTATTGATGAGGCGTGCAATATTTTCAATATATCGGTCTCTTTTGAAACCATTGCAGATAACGTAGGTTTTATCGGTCACTTTTCCGTTTTCCTTTAGGACTTTCAACAATATCAATATCAAAGGCCGAGGAAGTTTCAATATGGATATCATTTTTAAGCGCCTCGTTCAAAACATGTTTAAAATGCGAACTTTTGGTGCAATAACAGTAATTGTAACTGCCTTTATAGTCGTTCTTTTCAATGGCCTTTTCAAACCATTGTTTGGCAAGGTTTATATTTTCAGAAATTTTTGGGAGGTATGTAAATTTGAGGGGGGCGCCGTATTTTTCAACTAACCCCATCAAGTCCACGCCGTGGAATTCAAGCCCATTATCGCCCAAACGAAATTCTTCCTGCGGAAAATAATACGTTTGGTCTATCAAATTTATGTATTTGGTGTTCATTCTTTATTTTTGGTTGAATGGTGTAAATTAAAAATTCTTGTCGCGTATTCCCGAAAAAACGGGTAGTATAACAAAAAATTAACTTGAAGTTCAGATGCGAATAGGCAAAGTGTTTAGATTGGAACTTATGCCCGAAATAAGCTGTTTTAGAGCCATTTGAAGTAAAAATGCGTTGTTCATTTAAAATCTTTGTTTTTGAAATTTTCAAAAACCAATTAAAAATAATTCATTTGAGTAACACTGCAAAAATGCGAAAAAAATTCAATAATTTATTGATGCTATAATATTTTCAGTTTCGTTAAATCATACTGAACAAACTCAGCTCCTTTTCGGTCAGCGTTCGCCAGCGACCGCGGGGAAGATCCTTTTTGGTGAGCGGGCCGAGGGTTACGCAATCTACGCGAACCACATCATACCCCAAATGTTCAAAAATGGTTCTGATAATGCTGTTTCCCGTGTGCTTTATTTTTAGTCCTATTTCGCTTTTTGGCGAATTATCAACATAGCTAATTTCTTCTACGGTAATTTCCTTCCCATCTACCGTGAAACCTTCCTTAATTTTTTTAAGGTGTTCAGCTTTTAGGTTTTTATCGAGTTCAATATGAAAGAGGCGTGGAATCCCCTTTTTGGTGAATTTTTGCACGAACTCATCATCATTTGTAAAAAGAAGCAATCCTGTAGCATTTCTGCCCAAACGGCCGAAAGGTTTTATTTTCGCGGTTGTAGCGTTCGCTACCAAATCCATGACGGTCATTCCCTTTGCGTTACTGTCGGTGGTCGCGAAACCTTTTGGTTTATTCAATAAAACGTAGGTGTTTGGTTCCGGATTTAAACGGCGGCCGTCAAAACGCACATCGTCGCTCAACTGCACTTTATAGCCCATTTCGTTAATGATTTTTCCATTTACGCTCACCAATCCTGTGGCAATGTATGTATCTGCCTCCCGGCGGGAGCAAACACCACTATTGGCAATGTATTTATTGAGACGTATTCCATCTGCGGGATCGCTTTTCTTAACCTCTTTTACAGGCGCTTTTTCGCGACGGCCAATTTCCTTTCCGGTTTTATCGAATTTCAATTTTGGTTTTGCAGGATCTTGCTGCCGTCCCGTATTTTTTTTGGAAGCATCGGATTTTAAAGGAGCATTTCCACGTGCCATACTTTTCTTTCGTGCATTTTTTCCTTGTTTTTTGGAACCTCTTCCGCTATCGTAATTGTCTTGTGTGCTCATATTTTGTTGTTATTTCGAACTATTCAAATATATAAATTCAAAAAAAATTAGAATAATTTCAGCAAAGATACAGGATTTAAACGCCAAATTTTAAATACTGAATTGCATTGCGGTTGAATTATTGGAAACGGCTCAAAATTATATTTGGATGTATCAATACAATGCTGAAAACCCCAATGACGATGATGAATTTCAACAAATTGTGAAGCAGGACATAATGCAGTTTTTTTTCCGAATTCCACAAAATCAACAGGAAAATGGCCAATGCGAAAATGCTGCCGTAAAAATAAAAATCCATATAACCTATTTCAATCTCAAATTCGGTAATAAGAAGAATGATGGGCACTAAAGTGAGTAGACTTAGCAGGGTAAGCATTCGCTTTGCGACTTTTTCACCATAAACCACGGGA
Organism: uncultured Flavobacteriaceae bacterium; assembly: GCA_963839235.1. Classification (GTDB taxonomy): domain Bacteria; phylum Bacteroidota; class Bacteroidia; order Flavobacteriales; family Flavobacteriaceae; genus Aequorivita. The sequence continues at coordinate 247,719 of CAWITX010000007.1, forward strand.
ATTGTGTGATAGCCATGGGCAAGATCGCCGGTAAGGTTTTCAAGATCCTTTACCAATTCGCGCATGGAAATAATAAGAAACAGAAAAGTGGCGTGGCCAAAAATCACTAAATCGAAATTGGCGTAATGCACAAAAACCGCAAAAAATGGCACCACCGCAAGGATGGCCGCCGTAAAATTTCCTATGAAAGGATATTTTTTCAGTTTATGCGAATAAAACCAAAGGGCAAAAATATAAATGGAAAAGAAAATTACTGCCCGAAAGGAAACGTAGCTGGCAAAAATAACCGACAGAAAGTTGAGCACAAAATACGCCGAAAGCTTGGTGCGTTGGCTAACGAGCTTATCCAGCATCGTTTTTCGGGGCCTATTTATAAGATCCTTTTCGCTGTCGTAGAAACTGTTTATTATATAGCCGCTCGCAATTGCGGAGGAAGACGCGAGCACCAACATCAATAAATTTACATCGAATAAAACCTGTCTTACGGGCAAATCTGACGCTAAAATATATACAGAGGTGAGGTATTGCGCAATGACAATAATGAGGATGTTATATCCGCGGACCACAGAAAACAGGCTAAAAAACTTTAGAAGGAAGAGTTTTTGTTTTCTGTTAAACATACATTTTCATGGTTGAAAATACGCAGTAGAAAATTTTAAATCCGTGTTATGATAATCGTGCCTCAAGTGCGTTAGAAGGGAAAGCTTTTTTAAAAACTATATACCACTTCCAGCTTATAATCTTTTAGGGCTTTACGGGCCATGTCAATATCTTCGGTAAAGCCGAGCATATAGCCACCGCCTCCGGAACCGCAGAGTTTTAGATAGTAAGCATTTGTATCGATTCCCTTTTTCCAAAGTTTGTGGAACTGGGCCGGAATCATAGGCTTAAAATTGTCCAACACAACTTTTGAAAGTTGTTTTATATTTCCGAAAAGCGATTTTACATCGCCCTGCAAAAAGTCCTCCACACAGGCATCGGTGTGTTTTACGAATTGGTCCTTCAGCATATTCCGGAAACCTTCCTGCTTCATATTTTCCATAAAAATCTGAACCATTGGCGCGGTTTCACCAGTGCTGCCACTGTCCAATAAAAATACGGCGCCTTTCCCGTTTTCTGTTTGCGAAGGGATTCCGGCAGCTTCAATATTGTCTTTGGAATTAATGAGAATTGGAAGGCTCAAATAACTGTTCAATGGATCGAGCCCGGAGGATTTTCCGTGGAAAAAAGATTCCATTTCGGCAAATATTGCCTTTAGCGTTAGCAGTTTTTCACGGGTAAGATTTTCAAGTATTGTAATTTTTTCCTTTGCGTATTTGTCATAAATGGCGGCAACTAGAGCGCCACTGCTGCCCACTCCATAACCTTGCGGGATGCTGCTGTCAAAATACAATCCGCTTTCAACATCGCTTTTTAAGGCTTCCATATCAAAAGAAACCAAATTTGGATTTTCGGTTTGTAGGGTTTCCAAATAATCGACAAATCTTTTAAGACCGGCATTTGATTTATGTGTAGCCACCGTATGGTGCCTATCAATTTTCAGCGCCCCGTTATAAAAATTATAGGGAATGGAAAGTCCTTTGGAATCCTTTATAATTCCATATTCACCGAAAAGAAGGATTTTTGAATAAAATAGGGGTCCGCGCATAAAATTTAAAGCTAAATTTTTAAAACATCGTGCCAATCCGTAATTGGCTACAGGTTACAAAGATAGGTATTATAACGATACTTGCCGTGAAAAGTTGCGAATTGAAGCCCATCCTTAAATTTCTTTACAATAATTCGTATCTTTCTTCAAAATATCCCCTGGATTGTAGTTTAATTTGAAACTTTTCTTTTATGAAATTCAAGGGCGGGATATTTTTTTATTTCCATTATTTTCTGTTTTTCCTTTTTGCCATTTCCCTGTATTCACAACAAAAAATAGCTTCGGTAAAGGAAATACAGACGCTCATAGAGCAGGATTCCCTCTCCAAAGCACGTGCCAAAGTTTCAGAAAACATGGCTCTTTACCGTTCCCAAAAATTATACGATAGTCTCTACAATTACATACAGTTTGAGGGAAGTTTTAAAATGAACAAAGGCGATAAGAAAATAGCCGTTGCCAAAGCCGAAATCCTTCTAAAGGAAATAACCAAAAACGCCTCGCCACATTTTGTGGTTGAGGCCATTACCGAAATGGGCTGGATTTATGACGACGCCGGAAAGCACCAAAAAGCTTATGATCTGCTAAAAACCGCAATTCCCTTCGCCCTAAAAAATAAGGAACCGAACAATGTTGACCTCGCCGGTTTGGAATACAGGCAGGGATATTACGCCTCAAAATTGGGTGACTTTCCGTTGTCGAAAAAACACTACCAAAAAGCATTGTATTTGCTGAAAAAAACGGGAAAACCTGATTACGTTTTTTACAATCAAGTTTACAATGCCCTGGGCGGAATGATGTGGCAGGAAGGACAACTGGACAGCACAAAATATTATTTTCAGGAAGCGGTGAAGGTTCTTGAAAAAACGGATGAATCTGATATCATGAACCGTTATTATCGCCCTTCACTGGTAAAAATGAACCTCGCCGTTTTATGGAATGCCCTCGGAAAAAACAACGAGGCCATAAAAATTTCGGAAGAGGCGTTGGCAGGATTTCAGGAATACATAAACCGCTCCACCGATGAGGCGCGAATTTATAAAGCAAAAAACCACCAATGCGTTGTAATTGATAACATGGCCACTTTTTACAATACCCTGGGCGAATATTCCCGGTCGCAGGAATTGATTGAATATTCCTTCGAGGAAAAGAAAAAGCTTTTTGAAAAAAACGACATCAATATAATTATTTCAAACATTATTCTTGCCGAAGCAAAAACGGCAAGCCGCGATTTTGAAGGCGCAGCGGCAAATGCAGACACCGCCTTAGAACTTTTGAATAGTAGTGCAAGCGCAGATTTATACTGGGAGGCCGCGGCGCTTTCTACCCGTGCGACTATTTATGAATCCATGGATGACGTGGAAAATGCGGCAATCTACTACGAAAAAGCCCAAGATATGTATCGCAAAACCATGGGCGATGGGTACACCAAGGATTTTCTTGACAATATTTCGGAGTATTCTCTCTTTGCCGCCAAAAACCAAATGCGAAAAAAAGCCATTTCGCTTGCATTTGAAACCTATCATTTTACGCATACGGGTGATTTCAAAAATACGCTACAGGAATTTTATCACATCGTCAACTTGGCACAGGTACACTACCTGCTGAAGGAGTATGCCGAAGCTGAAAAATACAGCGAAGAGGCGTTGCGCTTTACAATTTTGAACAAGGGGGAAAAGGCAAGTGCCACCGATTCTATTCTTATCCGCTACCGTAAACCGCAGGCATTGCTTATAAATGCACAATCAAAATACCATTTAACCGAAGACAAAAATGTTTTTTTCCTCACAGAAATATTGCAGAAGGTTGAGGAAGGCTTGGCAATTTTGGAACAGCGCAAAAAAGTGGTGAACAATAACGCAGATGTCACATTGTTGATTTCTGAAAACCAGGAATTGTTCAGCTTTGCGGAAAAGCTGAGGCTGGAACTTTATGAAGCCACCAAAAATGATTCGTATCTGGACAAACTTATAGCGCTGCACGAATCCAGCATTTACAGCCGGATTAGGTCGCGATTGAACCTTCGGGACAATGTGGCCTTCAACAATGTTCCAAAGGAAGTGATAAAACGAGAAAATGAATTGAGGTCCAAAATGACTTCCTCGTTGAACGATTCAGAAAACAGCAGCATAAAACCTTATTTTGAAGCATCGGTCGCGTGGAACGATTTCTTGGATTCACTGAACCAAAAATTCCCCAAATATTACAAGATGCGCTATGCAACGGTTGAGGAATCCGTTGCGGACCTGCAACAAAAAATACCCAAAAACACGACGGTAATCCGCTATCTATTTATTGATGACCAATTGTATGCTTTTGTGGTTACGGCACAGAGCAAAAGTATTACACCGCTCAATTACGCTCCCGTAAAAAATCATATTTCAAAACTTAAAAACGATGAGTTTTCAGTAGAAAAAACGCGCCCTTTGCTCTATGAGCTTTATCGTGCGCTATGGTTTCCCATTGAAAAAAAGGTGCTGACCAAAAAAGTGGTGATACTTCCGGACCGTGAACTGTTCAACCTCAGCTTTGAAACGCTTACCCCAAAACCCCTAAAATCCTTTGCAGAACTTGCAACCAATAGCCTTTTGGCAACTCATGATATTTCCTATAATTTCAGTTTGCTGTTGTATAAAGACCAGCGAAATGTTGCAGATTATTCTTCAAAATATATTGCATTCGCGCCCGGTTTTACTGAAAAAATGAAGCACGAATACCAACTGGGAATCAAGGATTCCGTGGAGATGGATAAAGGTTATTTAACGCTTTTGCCCCAGCCTTTCAGCGAGGATTTGGCAAAAAGGTACGCCAAGGTTTTTGGCGGTGATTATTTTTTGAATGGCCAAGCTTCAAAAGAGCTGTTTATGAACCGAGCCAAAGAGCACAAAATAATCCATATTGGCACCCACGCCGAAAGCAATAATATCAGCCCAGAACTAAGCCGGCTGATTTTTGCCAAAAAGATGGATAGTGTACAAGACCATAATGAAAACTCCCTGTATTCCTATGAAATTTACAATATAGACCTTTCCTCCAACCTTTCCATTCTTACCGCCTGCGAAACGGGAAAACCCACCTATCAGGCCGGCGAAGGGATGATCTCCCTAGCCCACGCCTTCAATTATGCGGGCAGCGAAAGCATTTTAACCAGCCTTTGGGAAATTGACGAGCAGTCCAGCGCAAAGATTGTTCAACTTTTTTACGATAACCTTTCCAAACAAATGCCGAAGGATGAGGCTTTGCGCAAGGCGAAACTAAATTACATTGCCAATGCCAAAGGCCGTACTGCCGCTCCCCAATACTGGGCAGGGCTTGTACTTATAGGCGACACATCTCCTATAGATTTGGATGCAAGCCTAGCTTGGTGGTGGTACTTTTTAGCGGGAATTGTGCTAATGTTGCTGCTATTTCTTATTCTGAAGGAAAGAAAAAATATCGCTTCCAACCTTCCCAGTTTTGAGCGAAAAACCGAAAAACCTGCTACCCCAGTATATGCTATACTTCGCAGAGGAAGGAATAAATTTCGCTTTTAAAAAATCTTCTAGAATTTTGACTCTTAAATTCTCGTAGCCCCAAAACCCACCTCATCCTGAATAAAATCGCCGTTTTTACAGAATTTTGCAAGTTCGTTTTTTATGAATTCTATCACGGTATTCTTTTCGTTTTCCGGGTAAAGCACATGCACGTTGGCACCGGCATCCAAGGTAAAACAAAGGTTGCTGCCCGTTTCTTCCCTAAATTCCCAAATGTGGTTTATTATTTCCAGCGTGTTTGGTTTCATCAAAATAAAATAGGGCATGGAGGTCATCATCATTGCGTGAAGTGAAAGGGCTTCACTTTCCACAATTTTGATGAATTCGGGGAGGTCGCCGTTTTTGAAGACAGGAATTAATTTTGAAAGATTCTCCCGTCGCCTGCCGAAAACGCTGCTCGGCAAAAGGGTGGTCCAGCATCAACTCATGGCCCAAGGTGCTGCTCACCTGTTTTTCCCCTTTGTCAACCAAAAGAATGGTGTCTTGGTAATTATTGAAATTAGGATGGATTTCAAATGGATATTTCGTTCCGAAAAGATTGCTGCTACCTTCTATTTCGGGATGTTCGCCCCACACAATTAATGGGCCTTCCACACTTCTGCAAGCGCTCCCAGATCCCAATCGGGCAAGAAATGAAGCTTTCTCGTTGAAATACGAAGGGGTAATTTGCGGCTGCATCTTCCGTTCCATTTCCATTAAACACGCAGCCAAGGCGCTCATTCCGCTAGCGGAGGAAGCGATGCCGCTACTGTGTGGGAAAGTGTTTGAGGTTTCAATTTTAAATTTGAAATCCTTCAAAAATGGTAGATAAACTTCTACTCTTTCAAAGAATTTCAGGATTTTGGGCTCAAAACTTTTTTCCCTATTTCCGTTGAGATACACTTCAAAATCAAATCCTTCGGAAGCTTTTCTTTCGAAAAAGAGGGAAGTTTCGGTTTTACAATTCTTTAAGGTAAAACTAACCGAGGGGTTCATTGGCAACTGCTCGCCGTATTTGCCCCAGTATTTCACCAAGGCAATATTGCTGGGCGATTGCCAAGCAACGCGTCCTTGGGTTAAACTTTCGGAATAACTGCAAACAATAAAACGGTGCTCGGGCATAAAAATGGAATAGGGTACAAAAATAAAATACTTTTTGGTTTAAGTGATGACATTTAAAAAAGGTTTCGATATAACCCTATAATCCTAAAAACCAAATATTATGAAACGATTGTTATTATTTTCAATATTGAGCATTTTATGCTTAACCATTTCAGCACAGACCAATACATGGAATGGCAACAATGGGTCTTGGAGCACAGCCGCCTTTTGGAGTTTGAACCATGCGCCTAACATAAACGAAGACGTGATAATTCCCACAGGGTCTACGGTTTATTTGGACGTTGATGGATTTGCCAAATCAATCACGTTACAGGGCAATGCAATTTTTAATTTTACAAATAACTCTGGCCTTGATCTTACCTTTACAAACGCTTCTTCTTTTAGCGCGGGATCTACATTCAACTGGCTTATGGGAACTATAAAAGGCGGTGGAAGTTTGACACTCAACGGCACTACAATTTTAACCACCAATGCTGATCCTTCGCAACATAGATTTGTGGACGAGAATACGACCATCAACAATAACGGCACCATGCTTTATCAAGGAAATGCAGATTTTTATTTGCTGGATGGAACTTTAAATAACAACTCTTCAGGAATTATTGATCTCCAGACCGCAGGAGGTAGTATTACATACAGTAATAATTCCGGAGTCCATTTATTCAATAATCAAGGCCTTCTAAAGCGAACCGGGACTGGAGAGGTTTGGGTAACCGCAGAATTTCACAATAATGGGGGCACCATATCTGTGGAAGGTGGCAATCTTGTTTTTAATTACCTTTCAAAATACCTAACCAACGGAACTTATAACGTGAGCCCTGGAAGTGAATTAACATTTTTAACCCCAGCAGATCATGAAACAGTACTTTCAGGAACTTTAACAGGTGTTTTAAATGGCGACCTAAACTGGAAGTGCAAATTTAGTGTTCCCAATTCAGCTACATTTAATTTCACTGGCAACAATGGGGTCAATTGGTCCGATTATGGAATTTTAATGAGTGGGGGAACGCTTACCAATTTAGGTGATATCACTGTTACTGGAGATGGCTCCAAATACATCAATGACCAATCTACCCTTAATAATGAAGGAACAATGCGGTTTCAGGGAACGGGCGAATTTTATATTAATCACGGAACAATGAACAATCAATCCACAGGGATTATGGATATACAAAGTCCCTACGCTTACTTCTCGTATGGAAATGGAGCCACACATATCTTACATAATTATGGGTTGATAAAAAATACAATAGCTACGGGTACCCAAACAATTGAGGTAGAACTTCAAAACCATAATGGAACTATTTCCGTGGAAAACGGCACACTATACTTATATGGATTATCTAAATATTTGACCGATGGAACTTACAATGTTTCCCCAGGCGCCAGATTATATTGGAATACCGAAGTTGTGTGCGAGGGAACGTTAAGTGGGGTTTTGGACGGTGAATTATACTGCTCAAACGCTTCCACAAAAATTGCCCCCGGTAAAACCGCTATTTTTGATTTTACGGGAAGCACAGGCGTTATTTGGCAAAACTTAGACATAACAGGTTCGGGTACTTTAATCAACAGGAGTGAAATTACCTTAAATGGTGGCGCAAATAAGTTCCTTAAGCAGAACACCACGTTAAATAATGAAGGTATTATGAATTTTGAGGAACCCGGCAACCTTTATGTAGAAAATGGCACAATAAACAATCAAAGTTCAGGAATTATGGATTTGCAGGTTGGAAATATTTATTTAAGCGGCACGGGTGCTCTAAATAATAATGGCCTATTAAGACGAACCACCTCCACAGGCATTTTTGCCATAAACGTGCCCACCACAAATACCGGAACCATTAATGCCATGATGGGCACACTTGAATTTGATGGAAACCTAAACAATACCGTAAATGGCATCATAAAGGGTGGGGCAACGCTAGATGTACCGCCCGCGGTTGACTTTACCAATGACGGCATATTTTCACCCGGCGAATCTGCGGGTACCTTAACAATTTTGGGCGATTTTGAATCCACGCCATCATCAGTTCTGAAAGTAGATATTAACGGCACAAGCCAAGGGGTGGATTACGACCTACTTGCCATTAGCGGAAATGCAATAATGGATGGAGATATAGACGTTAAAATGGGTTTTGTGGCCAATGTTGATGACGAATTTGTAATAGTAACCTCACCCAACATTACTAGCTGCAATCTTCCCGCAACCGTAACAGGTTCCTATAATTTTATGCAGCACACTTTTGACGTAATCTGCAACCCAACCAACGTTACCTTAAAAGTAACCAATATTGTATTGGGTACGGAAGACTTCACTTTGAATAACATATCTATGTACCCAAACCCTTCAACCGGCCATTTCACCATTGATCTGGGCAGGGAATATACCGATGTAAACGTGCAAATAACTAATATGCTAGGACAACTAATTTCTTCGGAAAAGTACGCTTCGGCAAAAAGCATCGAGAAGGAAATCACAGGCGGGGCTGGAATTTATTTTGTGAGGGTAAGTACAGCTAAAGAAGGATCGAATACTTTAAGGATTATAAAACAGTAGATTTTTCGATAGCCTGTAGGTTGAATATCAACCGGAATGCCCTCTGAAATATGGGGGCATTTTTTTTCTATTGACTCATTTCCAATTAATTGATGACATTTTCGCGACACTTTCGATATACCTATATAATCCTTAAAAATCCATATTATGAAATCACATCTTACCTTCATTATTTTATTGATAGGCGTGTTTACCGTCTATTCCCAAGATCCTGCTATTTTATGGCAGAACACCATTGGTGGAAGCGATACCGATTTTGTAACAGCCTTTGAAGCAACAGCAGATGGCGGTTATATCCTTGGAGGCTATTCAACTAGCAACATTTCTGGAGACAAGACAGAAAATTCCAATGGACAAATAGATATTTGGATTGTAAAAATAGACGCTACCGGAAACATTTTGTGGCAGAATACCATAGGTGGCAGTGGGGATGATTTTCTTATTTCACTTAAACAGACCACCGATGGAGGCTACATCCTTGGGGCTGGTTCAGACTCCAATATTTCTGGCGACAAAACCGAAAATTCCCGAGGCGGATTGGATTATTGGATTTTGAAATTAAACAGTTCGGGTAATATCGTTTGGCAGAAAACCTACGGCGGTAGCCAACCAGAATTTGACACCTATATTGTTGAAACCTCCGATGGCGGATATTTTGTCGGCGGATATTCAGACAGCGATGTGAGCGGCGACAAAACCGATCCTACAAATGGCCAGCGCGATTATTGGGCGTTGAAATTGGATAGTAACGGTGCCATTGTTTGGCAAAACAGCCTCGGCGGTAGTTTGGTGGATCGCCCGCAGGCGGCTTTCCAAACCATGGATAGCGGCTATATTTTGGCAGGGTTTTCAATGTCGGATATTTCTGGGGATAAAACGGGAGCCAATCGTGGCGGAAGCGACTATTGGATTGTAAAACTCGCCGCTAATGGAACCGTGCAATGGGATAAAACGTATGGAGGAAATGATAGCGATGTGCTGCGCGATATAATAGCTACAGCCGATGGCGGCTTCTTAGGGGCCGGTTATTCAAAATCAAACATTTCGGGAGACAAGACCGAAAATTCACAGGGCGATTACGACTATTGGATAGTGAAAATGGACGGTACCGGTAACTTGGTTTGGCAGAATACTATAGGCGGAAGCGGCATAGATTATCCACGGGATGTCAAGCAGCTTATGGATGGCAATTATATAATTGGGGGGTGGAGCAACAGTAATATTTCTGGGGACAAGACAGAAAACAGCAATGGGGGATATGATTACTGGCTGGTAAGGCTAAATTCTTCCGGTAACGTTAGTTCACAAAACTCCATTGGCGGCGCTGGCGATGAAAGCGGATCTTACATTATAGAAAATAACGACGGCACATTTGCCATGTTGGTTTCATCAGACAGCAATATCTCGGGAGACAAAAATGAAGATAGCGAAGGCCTAGACGATTATTGGGTCTTTAAAACAACAGCTGCAATTTTGGGAGTTTCAAATAATTCCTTTGGGCCAAAACTTGAAATGTATCCAAATCCAACCAACGGAAGATTCACTATAAATCTTGGCGAAACCTTTTCCGAGACTTCCGTTACGGTCTATTCTATTTTAGGACAGAAAGTAGTTTCTGCCAATTATAAAAATGCCCAACTGCTCGATGTTGAAATCACTGGCGCTTCCGGCATATATCTCGTAAAAATAGAAACGAAGGAAGGAAAACAGGCCACACTTAAGATAAACAAGCTATAATAGGTTTTTTCCGCATTAAATATAAGAGCCCCTTTATTGGGGCTTTTTTTAAATTTTATCTTATTCAATTTTGAAAATAAACCTTATTGCATTTCCAAATGGATAGCGCATTTCTGGCAGCGGAAGTATTCCCTTTATTATTCGATTATATAAATATTCCCTTCACAATTTTTTATTAAATTAGCCACCATTAAAAAAACGACGGTATTTGAAGAATGCAACCGTGATATTGCTACTTTTAATTTTCACCTTCAATATTGGAGGGTCTTTTCTTATTTTGAAAGTGCAGCAATATCAACTTCGGAAAGAGATGATAGCCCAGATAAAAGAGGGCATTTCAGAAAGTGAGCTCACCCAGATTGCCGTAACCCCGGAACAAGCCAATAAACTTATTTGGAAAGACAAAAAAGAATTCAGCTATCAAGGCAGCATGTACGATGTTGTAAAGGTTGAAGTCCGCGACGAATGCACGGTTTACCACTGTATTTCAGACGTGCAGGAAACCAAGCTTATTGCGAAGTATAACAAAGAGCTACAACGAAAACGCAAAGATAAAAACAACCGGAACATCCCGGTTAAAACGGTAAAATTCCTTCAGCAGGTAAATCCCCTGCCACAAAAGATGGAAGTTGCATATTTGGAAAGCAATTCCAAAACTTATTTCAACTATGCGGAAAACTACTCCCCGCTTTCCATTGATATCTTAAGCCCTCCCCCAAAACAGATTTTATAATTTACCCGCAGGCTTCACGCTTGCCCAAAATTTATAAGGCCTTGAAAATTAAGGCCCTTATGCCTTTGTAAAATTATAAAATTCTTAAAATGATAAAACTATATCTTTCCTTAATCGGATTGTTTATTACCGCGTCTATATTTGGTCAAGACCAACTAAATGGAAAAATATACGATGCCGCAAACAACACCCCCCTCTCCGGAGCAAAAATTGAAGTGAATGGAACCGAAAAAACCAGCACCGATGCCAACGGTAATTTCAGCATTCCTTGTGTTACAAACCAAAACATTTCAGTAAGCTTTATTGGTTACGAAACGTATACAACCAAAGTTAAAAATTGTTCCGAAACCTTAAATATTTCGATGCGAACTTCCGTAAGCGCGCTGGACGAAGTGCAGCTTTCCGGTACCTTGGACAATAACAAAAAAGTACTCGACAAACCTGTTTCTGTAATTAAATTGGAAGAAAAGGAATTAAACCGAGGCACTGGCCTTTATCTGGACGATGCAATAAACGCCAACGTTCCTGGGGTAACCATGAACCGACGGGCGGTTTCCTCGGGCCAACAATTTAATATCCGCGGATACGGAAATGGCGTAGGTTTCCGCGGCGCCAACAATAACTTTGATGGCCAGGGTTACAAAGTTTATTACAACAATATCCCCATTACCGATGCGGAAGGAATCACACTTTTGGACGATATTGATTTTGGTTCCATCGGAAGTGTTGACGTAATAAAAGGCCCGGCCGGATCGGTTTATGGTTTTGCCATCGCCGGAGTTGTAAACCTTACTACTATGCGTCCGGAAAAAGGGGAAACTTCCCTAACACAAAAATTTCTTGGCGGCAGTTATGGCCTTGCCCGTTTTACCACACAATTGGGAATTGGAATGGACAAAACTTCTATAATGCTGAATTATGGCCATCAAATTTCAGATGGATATTTAGATCATAACGCTTCGAATAAAGATTTCTTGAATGCAATTCTGGATTTTCGCCCAAGCGAAAGGCAGACGATCAGCACCTATTTTGGTTTCAGCAATAGTTATGACGAACGCGGCGGCGAGCTTACCATTGGCCAGTACGATACTTTAGATTATAGCGGTAACCAACGCTATATTAAAAATAACGCGCACAGCGAAGTGGTAAGCTTCCGTGCAGGCTTGAGCCATAAATATGATTTTAACCATTGGCTTTCGAACACCACTACCGTTTTTGGCTCTGGGCTTAATACCAACTCAAGTAGCGCCGGCGGATGGACGGATAAGGATCCAATTAATTACGGTACGCGAATGACTTTTGATTTCAATTTTGAACTTGGCGAAGGTTTTGGGCTTTCCGGAATTGCAGGTCTTGAATTTCAAGAACAACGTGCACAGAATATAAGCTATTCCATGGTTGAAAATCCGAATGATCCCGATGGTTACAATATTATTGGCGGCGTGCGGAGCAACCAATATTCAAAATCGAAAAGTAAATTGCTTTTTACTGAATGGATATTGAAAATGCCGTACGACCTTTCATTTACCGCAGGCGTTGGAAAAAGCTCGTTGAACCTCGATCTCGAAGACCGACAGTACGACCCAACTACCAACAAACAGCGTATTTTCTCAGCCAATTACGAAGACCTTTTTTCACCGCATTTTGCATTGAACAAAATTTTCAATGATAACATTTCGGTGTATGCTTCCTTCAGCAATGGGTATAAAGCGCCTGTTACCGGCAATATTATTATTTCGGCAACCGGACAATTGAATACGGGCCTTGTTCCGGAGGAAGGCAACCAATTCGAAATAGGTTCAAAAGGAAATGTAATAAACAATCGCCTGCACTATGAAGTGGCGCTGTTTCAGGCAAAATTCAAAAATAAATTTACTTCCATTGCCGTTCCCGCCCCGGATAACACAACCGCATATTCCTATATTACCAACGGCGGATCGCTGGACAATAAAGGCGTAGAGGCTCTCGTAAAATTCACCGCTTATGAAGCGGCAACCGGGTTTTTCAGCAATGTGAGCCCCTATATGAATGTGGCTTATTCAGACTTTACCTATGACGATTATGGCTATGAATCCGTAAATCGTGATGGCGAAATAGTAACTGCAGACTATAGCGGAAATGATGTTGCAGGTGTGGCTCCTTGGGTTGTGAACGCAGGTATCGATTTCCTAACGCATGTCGGTCTTTACGGAAACGTTAGCTACCAGTACCGCGATCCTGTTCCCTTTACTTCAGATGGGGAGAATGTGGCCGACAGTTATAATTTATTGAACGCCAAATTAGGATACAAAATAGGATTTGGTGCATTCAATGTTGATTTGTATGCCGGAGCCGACAACCTTATGGGCGTGCAGTATTACAATATGCTTTTCATTAACCAGTTGGATGATGCATATATTCCCGCTCCGTTGGATACCGTATTTTACGGTGGGGTTAATTTGAAATATAATTTTTAAATAAGCACAAGGTCAGATGGAGCGTAGTCGAAACTATGTTATCGACTGCGCTCGGACTGACAATTAAAACAATTTCAATATGAAAAAAATAATTGTAGCGCTTATTGTTACCCTATCATTAGTTTCCTGCGGAAGGTTTGGCAATGAAGACAAAAAGAAAGAAAACGAGGAGCGTATCGTGTGTATTTCGAAACAGTACAGCGAAATAATTTATGCTCTCGACGCCGAAGAAGATATCGTAGCCGTAGATGTTTCCAGCAGTTATCCGCCAGAAATAAAAGAATTGCCAACGATTGGCTACCACCGGGCATTGGCCGCCGAACCCATTCTTTCCATGAAACCTACCCTTATTCTGGAAGACAATAATATTGGCCCCGAACACGTGGTTACACAATTGAAGGATTTAAAAATCCCCATGAAACAATTTGGCCATTATGAAAATACCATTGCAGGAACAGATTCGCTGATTCGGGAAATGGGAAGCTATTTCCATAAAGAAGAAAAGGCCGAAGAACTCGTAAAAAAACTCGATGCCGATTTTGAAAAGGCACAAGCTGAAGCCGCAAAATATGAAAAGAAACCAAAAGTCTTGATGATCCACTTCGGGCAGGCCAGCAATATATATTTGGTGATGACCAAAAACAGCACCGCCGGAAAATTGATTGATTGGGCAGGTGGCGAAATGGCCGTTGATGGCGAACGCGGAATGACACAATTTTCTCCGGAAGTAGTGGCACAAAGCGACCCAGATGTAATTCTATTGACGGATTTTGGGTACGATAAATTAGGTTCCACAGAAGGGGTTGGCTCGCTTCCCGGAGTTGCCAGTACCAGAGCCTATAAAGAAGGAAAAGTGTTTCGGGTGGAAGAGCACGATATGGTGTATTTAGGTCCAAGAACGGGCGAGAATATTATTGAATTGCAGAAGTTGATTCATGGAAAAGAGTAATCAGTAATCAGTGTTCAGTGTTCAGTGTTCAGTGTTCAGTAAAAAATATTTAAAATTGAATCTTAAGTATTGAATAAAAAAATCAATAAATATCGCGGAACATTTCCCATACTGCTGCTTCTTTTAGTAGTCATTACCTTTTTTTCTATTCGGTATGGAGCGGTCTCCATTTCTTTGGAAGAAATTTTTTCTTCATTTAAAAATTATTTTTCCGCACCCGAAAATATGGATCTTACCGAGCGTATTTTCATGGAAATCCGTTTGCCCCGGGCTATACTCTGTATTTTCGTTGGAGCAAGTTTGGCTGTGGGCGGAACTCTATTACAAGCGCTTTTCAGAAACCCCATTGTAGAACCTGGACTCATCGGCACCTCCTGTGGCGCGGCTTTTGGCGCGGCACTTTACTTTGCTTTGGGAGCAACTTTCGGATTCAGTGTTGGCAAATGGACGCTACCTTTAGCCGCTTGTCTTGGCGCTTTATTATCAACAGGTTTGGTCTTTTTCCTTTCGCAATCGCGAAATAGTGGTAAAAGTTCCATTGTGGCTTTGTTGCTTACGGGTATCGCCATAAACGCATTGTTTTTAAGCGGAGTCGGGTTTTTGAGTTATATAGCTCGCGATCCACAGGCGCGCTCCATAGTGTTTTGGAATTTGGGAACCTTGAGTGGTGCTAATTGGACTTCCGTTTTAATCGTAGGAATTTCAACCGTTGGGACTATTTTAATTTCGCTTCGATATTCAAAACATTTAAATGCATTGATGATAGGGGAGGAAGAAGCACAATTTTTGGGAGTAAATATCAAAAGTTTAAAGTGGAAAATTTTGCTCATCAACGTAATAATGGTTGCTGTGGCAACGGCATTTGTGGGCGTTATCAGTTTTGTGGGTTTAATTGTACCCCATCTTTTGCGAATCATAAATGGTAGCGATAACCGTTTTCTTATTCGGAACAGCGCATTGCTCGGGGGAATCCTACTCTGCGTGGCAGATTTGATTTCAAGGATGGTGCTTCGCCCGGCAGAACTTCCTATCGGAATTGTGACTTCGGTGGTTGGCGTTCCTATTTTCATCTTTTTGCTTCAACGGAAAAATTATTTTTTTTGAATGAAATAGAATCAAGACGTAGGATACAAGAAACAGGACACAAAAGCGATATATCGAAAATCCTTCTTTTTTCGTGTTTCCATTTTAGTCCTGTTTACAATTTTTACTAAAATTTCTAAATGATTCAAGCCAAAAACATAACGTACAAAATAGGAAGCAAAACCATTCTGGACGATATTTCAGTGAATTTTGCCCCGGGGAAGATAAACCTCATCCTCGGGCCCAATGGCGCAGGTAAATCAACGCTCGTAAAAGTTATCTGCAACCAATTGAAACCGCAGGAAGGCACTGTTTTTTATGAAGAAAAAAACATTCGAAATACTTCCGTGGCCGAACTCGCCAAAGTACGGGCCGTGCTTTCGCAGAATACGGAGCTCGCTTTTCCTTTAAAAGTGAAGGAAGTAGTGATGATGGGCCGCTATCCGCATTTTTCGGTAAACCCAACTGCAAAAGATGAAATCGCCATCGAGGAGGCAATGCAGTTTTTTGATGTGGAAGCCATGGCAGATCGCGATTATTTAACCTTGAGTGGCGGGGAAAAGCAGCGGGTACATTTTGCTCGGGTGGTTTCACAAATTTGGTATCCTTCAGAAAACGGGAGCCGCTATTTGGTTTTGGACGAGCCGCTTACTTTTTTAGATGTGCATTACCAATTTCAGTTTATGCACAAGCTGCGGGAACTTTTAAAACAAGAGGATTTAGTGATTGTCGGTGTGGTTCACGACCTCAATCTTGCCGCAAAATTTGCCGATCATTTGGTGCTATTGAACCACGGTCAACTTTTGGCTGCGGGCACCAGGACAGAGGTTCTAACCAAAGAGAATATGAAAACGGCCTATCGTTTGGAGCCGGTAATCCATACCGATGAGCGGGGTATGTATTTGTTTTTTGAATGAAAAAAAACTCCCGAAACAAATTGCTTCGGAAGTTTTTCCCCTCAATAGTTAACCTAAAACTATTCCTTACTGATTTTCTTTGTAATCGTACCATTTTCTGTTTCCAAACGGAGCAGATAGATTCCGTTTGAAAGATTTTCAACGTCCATCTCATCATTTAAAAAAACCGTCCCGGTATCCCTTCCCAATATATCATAGAGTTTTGCGCTTTTTATTTCAAACCTCTTTGGATTTTCAATCTTAATAACGTTTGTCGCCGGATTTGGATAGATTGCGAGGCTTCCCAAAGAAACGTCCTCAATTCCCAAATTTTGGTCTTTTATGGCAAACAGACTGTATTTTCTTGAACTGCCATCACCCAGATTGGTAAGTGCCCCAGTTGCAAGGTTTATTGTATAAAAAGCACTGCGTATTACTCCGTTCCTATTCTGCAAAACGGCGTACATGGTATTGGTGCTGTTGTCTATTGAAAAACCTTGACCCACAGGATAGAACCCATTTGGATTCATCGTTCCAACCTCCGTGGCCTCACCAGTGGTAAGATTTAAGGTGTAAAGTTTACCGTTAACAGCATCTGCAGCGTAGGCTATGCCATTGTTGTCAATTTCAAAGGCAATGGCATTAGGCATGGTATTCAATGGGCCAATGGGCGTTAATACCCCTGTGGTTACGTTCAACGAATATAATTGCGAACCATTGTTATTATTGGGGTCGTGGCTCATGGCGTAATACGTGCCATCCGTTTCATTATAGGATAATTGCGACAAAAACTGTTGTGTGCTGACCACTCCAGAAATATTCGCGGCATAATTAACCGCGCCCGTACTTAAATCAACCGTGCCCAAAAGATAATCTGGGTCTATATACACCACGGTATAAAGTGTGTTGGAATTGTTAAAATCACCGCCCAACATAGTGAAGGCATTGTTGGTGATAATGTTTGGAATGGGGTAATATGGCCCCGCAAGCGGAATGGTGCCAAACTGTCCCGGATTGGTAAAAAACTCCATTACATACACATCTGTTGCTGCCCTATTAAACATATTATTGATGTCCTGCGCTTGAGCGGCATTAAAAAACAGTCCGAAACTGAAAGCAAAAAGAAAGATAATTTTTTTCATGATACTGAAATTTTAAAGGATTATACCCACACATCGAACAACCTTATAAAATGTCATCATTGGTTTGGAGAGTTTTTTCGTAGCTTTATAAATGTTGCCAAAGAAAATATCATGACTAAGGTTGATCCAATAATTGCCGTAAAAGACGTGGAAGCAAGCTCGCAGTGGTATCAATCGGTTTTTGGTTGTAAAAGAAAGCACGGCGGCGAAGAATTTGCAGTTTTAGTTTCTGAAAAAAATGAAGTTTTAATCTGCCTTCACAAATGGAGCGCTCACGAACATCCTACTATGTTGGATGCTGCAATTACTCCCGGCAATGGCTTGCTCCTTTATTTTAAAACCGACAATTTGGAAAAAATTCGAAAGAACGCTGAAAAAATCGGGGCTTCCGTTGAAGACGAAATTCACGTTAACCCAAACTCCACTAAAAAGGAATTTTCACTCCGCGACCCAGATGGCTACTATTGGACGGTTACGGAATACCACGAATATGAAGGTTGAATGGAATATTCCAATCAATTTTTTCAATAGTTTTGATTTCTATAATTTTCAACAAATACTTATCTTTAGGTTAAAAGAAAAATTAATTTAAAAAAAAGCAATGAAAACCTTCAAAGTAGGCGACCACGTAAAATGGAACTCAGAAGCAGGGCACGTAAGGGGTAAAATAATTAAAGTGCATCATTCAGATTTTCAATACAAAGGCTACACCCACCACGCCAGCAAGGACGACCCGCAATACGAAATAAAAAGCGACAAGACAGACCACATTGCGGCGCATAAAGGTTCCGCACTGTCAAAAGTTTAATAGTAAAATTACTTTGTAAGTTCAATAAGCTTTACAAGCGTTCGGTAGTTTCGAGTAGTAGCGCCAACTTTCAGCTTTTTCTCAAAAAAGTTATTATTGCATTTTGCGTTTCCGTAGCCTTTTTCAGAAAATAAATAAACGCAATTTTCAGTAATTATAAATTCTTCGTTAGAATAGTCAAGTTGGCTAATTTCCTTCATTAGTTCCTGGGTCGGAGACTCATTCAACAATGTAAAATAGGAAGCTATTTTCTTTTCTTCGGAAAAAGGACAGGCAGCTAAAATTTTCTCAATTTCAGAAACAGTTTTCACGAGTACGGGAACCTCAAACCCGAATTGCTCTTTTATTCCTTCGGAAATTTTTTCAGCACAATCTTCCTTTACACTTTTAGCTTTGGGATTAAAGAGAACATTTCCGCTTTGGATATAAGTAACCACATCGTTAAAACCCAAATCCTCAAGAAGAAGTTTAAGGTCTGCCATTTTTATTTTTTTCTGTCCGCTCACGTTTATACCGCGCAGCAGGGCGATGTGGGATTGCATAGCTAGTATTTTTGGCCGTCGGGATAAACTCTATAAATGTATATTTGTCCATTCTGAAAAATATAGTGAATAGCATATTTGAAATTTTCCAAATTTGCTATTCGAATGGATTTATATTTAATTTGATACATTTCGGGCATCAATCCAATTAAATCTTCATGTCTGAATAAATCATCCAAAAAATCATCTCCCTTTCCGTAAAGATCAAAGTAGCATTTGGCTTTATGTATATCAATTTGAGATTGCTCACTATATACAATTTTAACGGCCATAACGTTTTCTCACTTCTTCAGATGAAATCCATTTAATCTCGCCTTTTTTATCTCTTTCAAGCATATCATCCATCATCGCCTTGTATTCTTCCGAAGGTTCTGCAAAATGAAGAGCCCTATCCTCGATCATAAATTCAAGATAATTTTTTAAGGAACGTTTTTGAAGTTTTGCCTGCTCCTCCAGAATTGCTATCGTTTTATCATCCAGCTCGATCAATTTTTTTGTCTTTCCCATTGTATATAGATTGTATATATCAAATATATACAAACACACCCTGAAATCCAATGAAGTATTTACAGGTTTTGCGCAACTATAAAACCGCCCGTCCACGCATTCTGAAAATTAAAACCGCCTGTAATGGCATCTATATTAAGCACTTCACCGGCAAAATAAAGACCGTCAACCTTGCGGCTTTCAAAAGTTTTGAAGTTTACTTCCTTTAAAGCTACACCACCTGCAGTAACGAATTCTTCCTTAAAGGTGCTTTTGCCTGTAACCTCAAAAATTCCAGCGGTTAGTTGGTTTGCGATATTCTGAAGATTTTCCCGTGTAGCATCTGCCCAGGTAAGCCGCTCGTCAATTCCCGACGCTTTTACCAGACTTTGCCACAGCCGTTTCGGCAACTCAAACTGCGCGTATTTTAAAATGGTTTGCTTTCCTTGAGATGTTTTTAAATCCTTCAAGGCATCCAAAACTTCTTCTTCGGAAAGGCTATTCAACCAATTCACTTCAATATTAAAATGATATTTTAAAGGTTCCAAAACCCGGGCTCCCCAAGCCGAAAGTTTTAATATTGCCGGACCGCTCATTCCCCAATGGGTAATTAGCAAAGGAAGCCCCCTAACCCCCAAAGGGGGAAGTCCTTTCGGAACTAAAACTTTGACGCTTGCGGTTGTTGAAATTCCCGAAAGATCTAAAATTCTCGGATCTTTTATATTAAATGTGAATAGCGAGGGCACCGCAGGAATAACAGTATGTCCCAAACCTTCCAACAGTTTCCAAATCTTCGGATTGCTTCCGGTTGCGACCACTACTTTTTCTGCTGAAAAAGCATCGGTACTTGTTGTTATTTTGAAACGGTTTTCTTCTTTTTGAATCTCCTTTACAGATTGATTGAGTAGAATTTCAATTCCAAATTTTTTCGCTTCGGAAAGAAAACAATCAATTATCGTTTGTGAAGAATCTGAAATGGGAAACATTCTACCGTCTTCTTCAATTTTCAGTTCCACTCCCCTTTTTTCAAACCACTCAATAGTGTCGCCCGTCATAAAGGTGTGGAAGGGTCCCAAAAGTTCTTTTTCGCCCCGCGGGTAATTCTGCGTCAATTCCTTCGGAAGAAATTCGGCGTGGGTTACGTTGCAACGACCGCCGCCGGAAACCTTCACTTTTGTGAGTACTTCCTTGCCGCGTTCGAGAATGATTATTTTAAGTTTCGGATTTTTTTCCGCCGCATTTATCGCCGTGAAAAATCCCGCAGCACCGCCGCCAATCACTATGACATCGGCCTGTTTCAAGCCTCCGTATTTTTTTCTGAAAAACTTTCACAGAGTGCTATGGTTTCTTTCACGTCATCCAGCGTTGTGCGCGGATTTATTAAGCACATTCTTAAAACTACCTGTCCGTTAAGTACCGTCGTTACGAGCAAAGCCTGTTTGGAGTCGACCACATTTTTTGAAATCCGCTGGTTGAGTGCATCCAATTTTTTTTCTGAAAGCTTGTTGCCAATTGGGTTGTATCGGAAATTTATAACCGCCAAAGTTGCAGGGGAAATCACTTCCCAATTGGAACTTTTCCGAAGAAAACTTTCCGTTGCCTCGGCCAATTTTACGTTATAGGTAATCGCTTTTCGGAACTCGCCCATTCCAAAGGTTTTCACCGACATATAAAATTTAAGTGCACGAAAACGCCGCGTCAATTCTATTCCGTGATCGTAAAAATTTATTTCGGAAGTATTGCCTTCAATATCGCGCAAGTATTCCGGTTTTTCGGTGAAAGTTCCCTTTAACCATTTGTGGTTTTTTACCAAAAGACACCCGATTTCATAGGGCTGAAAAAACCATTTATGCGGATCAACCGTAAGCGAATCGGCTTTTCCAATTCCCTTTAAAAGTTGTTTTCCATTTTCGGAAAGAATTGCAAATCCGCCGTAAGCACCGTCAATATGGAACCAAATATCTTCTTTTTTACAAATCTTTGCAAGGTCTGAAAGCGGATCAACCGTACCCGTATTTGTGGTGCCGGCAGTTGCAATTAAACAAAAAGGTTGCAGTCCTTCCAGCCTATCTTTTGCGATGGCATTTTTTAATTTGTTCAATGAAAATTTGAATTCGCCGTCGGTTGGAATTATCCGGATTTGTTCCTTTTTAAAACCCAAAACCCGAATCGCCTTTATATTTGAAGAGTGCGCTTGGTCTGAAAGATAAATTACCGCTTTGCTGAAATCGTCACCGCATTTAACGGTGCGCGCAGTGACCAACGCGGTAAGATTTGCCATAGAACCGCCGCTGGTAAAAATGCCGCCGCCCCTTTTCTGCGGAAATCCGAACATTTTCAAAAGCCAATGCATCGCTACGATTTCCATTTCCGCCGCCGCCGGAGATGCAGCCCAACCCCCTGAAAATATATTGAAACCCGCAGTTAAACTGTCTGCCATCGCGCTTATATAATTGCTTGGGCCGGGTACGAAAGAGTACGATTTTGGATGCGAAACAATGTTGCTTTTCGTCATCACTTCGTTTAAAACAAAGTGTAAGACTTTATGCGGGTCGCTGGGCTTTTCGGGCGCTTCTTCCAAAAACAATTCCTCCATTTCTTCCCGCGAGCCAGAAACCACGGGCAACTTTTCGTTTTGTGTTGCAAAGTGTTCCACAATGGCGTCAACTACTTCGTATCCATAGGTTTTCATTTCTTCCTTCCCCAATTCCAGTGTCGCTTTATTCTGAATTCTCACGTATTTGTTTTTTATTTTTTTGAAAGTGCAAAATTACGGTTTTAACAAAGGAATTTCAGGGAATTAAACAATAAAAAATGCCTTGACAAAAGCCAAGGCATTTTCATTCTTCTATAGCAAAGTCTTCGACTGCGCTTAGACAGACATTCAACTATTCAACAATCATTTTCTTTGTAACGTTTAGTGAATCGTTGCTGAAATACACAAAATACATTCCCGAAGTAAGGTTGATGGTAATTGTTTGCTGACCTTCGGAAATATTTTTTGAAACAATTAAATTGCCCTGAATTCCATAAATTTCAACTTTTTCAAAAGAAACATTATTGTTGAAGTTGATTTCATTTTTTACCGGATTTGGGTAAAAATTGAAATTTTCAATAGTATTTTCCGCCACGCCCAGAACGCCACATTCAAAAGGATCAAAAATCACTTCACCTAAAGTGGAATCGTCCACAATATGGAAAATTACATCTTCCACTTCTTCGGCCGTGCTTTGTTGGCCTTCAATCCAGCAATTGTGCTTTGCCAAAATTGTGTTTGCAGTGTTGTTATAAAGCGCATAAACTTGTCCGCCGTTTTCGTTTTCGGCAAAAACGTTCATTCCAGGGTTATCAACATCGTCACCCAAATTGATTGTAGCTGAGCCTTGAAGTGTGATTCCCCAAAGGTTTCTTCGAATTTCATTTCCTGAAACCACAACATCCGGCCCTACGGCAGAGCTGTTAAGATTAATCCCGCTGCCACCAAGATTTGGGTTTCCTTGAATGTTATTGTCTTCAATAACGTTATTTCTTATTTCTGCAGAATTTACCGTGCCAAGAATCGTGATTCCATAGCGGTTTCCGCGCACTATGTTATCTTCAATAAGTACGTTTATGCTTCCACCAATAAAATTTGCGACCGCAATTCCGCCGGTCTGCTCCAAAGTGGGATCGCCAATAATTGTATTTTGAACAATCTGCAATTGGTCATTTGCAAGCGTTGTACCCAGATTTATTTGTGGGCGGTTGCCGTTGGAGGTATTGTTCCCTTCAATCATATTATTAAAGATATATCCTGAAACAGCAGAATTTGCAGCGGAACCAATTGCAGGATTTTCATTGAAGGAAATTGTATTGTTGGTTATTTGTGGTAATCCTCTAGAAAGTTGAATAACGGCACTGGAAGTTGCACCGGAAACATTGTTTGTCAATGAACAATTATCTATGGAAAAAGTTTCGGTCAAAACCCGAAGTCCGCCGCCGTATTCAATAGTCGCGTTACTGATATCTATAGTTGAAAATTCCTCAAAACGAAAACCTTCGTACGGTGCGTTTTGGTCCAAGGCGGTAATAGTTACGGCATTGGAATCTACCGTAAATGCTCCGAAAACAGTGACCAGTTTTCCTGCGTCTATTAAAAGTGTTAAGTCTGAATCAATAATCACAGTATCGTTTTCTGCGATTGTCAAATTCCCCAAGAGCGTATAATCGCTTCCTGATACCGTAATAGTTGTTGGGCTTGCTGCGGCAATGTCATCCAGCGTCCAAATTACACCGGTATTTGGGGTGGTGTAATCCTGTGCAAAAACAAAGGCGCAAGTTAAAAGGGTTAAAAAAGAAGTAAGAATAATTTTTTTCATGTTATGATTTTTTTTGAGGGCATAAAAATAGGAATAAGGGTTTGGTCAAAAAAGCTATTTGTTGTCTTTATGATTTACAAAAAATCCTACCTTTGAAAAATGGTTTTATACATCCTGATAATTTTTTTTATCATCAGTCCCTTTTTCCCCGCCATGGGCATTTCGCATTGGTTTTTTAGGACCGCAGACTTCGTAAGACTTCAATCACTGTTTATTCAATTAGTGTTGTTGGCCCTATTCCTCTATTTTGAAGAAAATTTTTCAATTTTCAGTTGGATTGTCCTTTCAGCTCTCGTTGTTGTTATGATGTACCAATTATATAAGGTCTTTCCTTATAGTTCACTGTTTCCGCGCCGAAGATCGCATGCTGCAACAGATGGGCACGTATCTATTTTGGCGGGAAATGTATTGCAGACCAATACTCATTATAAAGATTTTTTGAAGGAAGTAAAGCGTTTTGATCCAGATTTGGTACTTGCCATGGAAACCAACCGGGATTGGGAAGACAGTTTTTCGGAATTGGATAAAGCATATCCATATTCAATAAAAGTTCCTTTGGAAAATTTTTACGGAATGCATCTTTATTCCAAAAAAGAACTGAAAAACGCCGAAATAAAATATCAGATTGAAGATGATAAACCCTCCATTTTTTTCGATTTTCCGGTTGAAGGAAAGGCACCAATCTTTTTCTGCTGCCTCCACCCCGCCCCTCCAAGCCCAACCGAAAATGAAACTTCCAAGGAACGCGATGCCGAATTGATGCTTACCGGCAAAAGAATAAGGGGTTTAGATAAACCCACTGTAGTCTGCGGCGATATGAACGATGTGGTGTGGAGCCGAACAACCCGCCTTTTCAAAAAAATGACGGGAATGATAGACCCGCGTGTGGGCCGGGGATTTTTTTCTACCTATAACGCCAATTATTTCTTTTTAAGGTTTCCACTAGACCATCTTTTCCACACCCGCGACTTATATGTTGGGAAAATGATGCGCTCCAAAAACTTTGGCAGCGACCATTATGCGATGTATTATGAAATTCACCACAAAAAAAATGAAGCCACCCCCAAAAACCCAAAAATGAACGGCGACGACAAAAAGGAAGTTGAGGAATTGGTAAAGGAGGGAAAGGAACACCAAAAGGAAGAAAAACAAAAGCAATAAAAAAGCCCTTCATTTCTGAAGAGCTTTTCACTTGTACAGGCGGAGAGACTCGAACTCTCACACCGTAAGGCACTAGATCCTAAGTCTAGCGTGTCTACCAATTCCACCACGCCTGCATTTATTTTATCTTTTGCGTGTCTGCCATCCCGATAGCTATCGGGACCACCACGCCTGCATCAAAATCCTTTACAAAAGTTAGGACTTATTGTAAAAGGAGTGCAAATATAAACAAGATTTGGAATTTACAAACAATATCTTTTCAGAAATTGTTGTTTCTCTTAAATGAAAGTTAAACACATCTTCCAAAACGGCATATTGCATACTGTCTCAAGGCTGTTTTGTACCTTAGCAACTCTTCAAAAAAACATATAATGAAAAGTGCGAAACCCTATATTGAAAAAAACAAAGAACGCTTTTTGAATGAATTGATTGAGCTGCTGAAAATACCTTCCATCAGTGCCGATTCTGCCTACAAAAAGGACGTTCTGAAAACAGCGGAAGCCGTAAAAACCCAACTCGAAAAAGCAGGCTGCGATTCCGTCGAAATCTGTGAAACACCAGGCTATCCAATTGTTTATGGTGAAAAAGTGGTCGATAAAAAACTGCCGACCATTTTGGTTTACGGCCATTACGACGTGCAACCGCCAGATCCGTTGGATTTGTGGGAAAGCCCACCGTTTGAGCCAGTCATCAAAAAAACGAAATTGCATCCCGAGGGCGCCATTTTTGCCCGCGGAAGCTGTGACGATAAAGGCCAAATGTATATGCACGTTAAGGCTTTGGAATATATGACCAAAACTGACCAACTGCCGTGCAACGTAAAATTTATGATCGAGGGCGAAGAGGAAGTGGGCAGTAGCAGCTTGGAATGGTTTGTTACCAAAAACAGGAAAAAACTGGCCAATGATGTTATTTTGATTAGTGACACGGGAATGATTGCGAAAGACGTTCCGTCAATAACCACGGGACTGCGAGGCTTGAGTTATGTGGAAGTGGAAGTAACCGGCCCAAACCGCGATCTTCACAGTGGGTTATACGGAGGCGCGGTTGCAAACCCAATAAATGTTTTGACAAAAATGATCGCCTCGCTTCACGATAAAAACAATCATATTACTATTCCCGGGTTTTATGATGATGTGGAAAATCTTTCAAAAAAGGAACGCGAGAAAATGGCTGAGGCTCCTTTCAATCTTGAAAAATATCAGGAAGCGCTGGACATTGATTCCGTGTATGGTGAAAAAGGATATTCAACAAATGAGCGCAATTCCATTCGGCCAACCTTGGACGTAAACGGAATTTGGGGCGGCTATATTGGCGAAGGCGCAAAAACGGTAATTGCAAGCAAGGCGTATGCAAAAATAAGTATGCGTTTGGTGCCGAACCAAGATTGGAAAAAAATCACAGAACTTTTCAAAAATCATTTTGAAAGCATTGCTCCGGAAGGCGTTCGCGTAAAAGTAAAACCACACCATGGCGGACAGGCTTACGTTACGCCAATTGATAGTTTGGGCTACAAAGCTGCTGAAAAAGCGTATGAAGAAACTTTTGGGAAAACGCCTATTCCACAGCGAAGCGGCGGAAGTATCCCTATTGTTGCATTGTTTGAAAAAGAATTGAAAAGCAAAACCATTTTAATGGGCTTCGGTTTGGATAGTGACGCCATCCACTCACCCAACGAACATTTTGGGATTTGGAATTATTTAAAGGGAATTGAAACCATTCCACAGTTCTATCACTTTTTTACGGAGATGAGTAAATAAATTTAAATCCATCAGCTTTTCGACATCTCCAAACCTATAGCATGTTTATAAAAAGACCTGCAAGAAAGCGTCAGCTTTTACTTGCAGGTCTTTGCTTTAAGCCCTATTAATTCTACCAGCGGTAGTTTGCTATATATTCATTTAATTCTTCAACAGAGCTTTCAAAATTGAAAGCTTGGCTTACTTTAAAATAATTTCCAGGATCATATGTGTAGCCATACGCAAATTTAGCGAGTTCCAATTGGCTATCGTCGAAGCTCATTAATTCTACCAAATCACGAACTTGATCTGCAAACATACAATTGGATTGAATAATCTGTTTTGCAAGATCCAATTTTGTATCGTCAAAAGATTTACTCTCTATGGTCCTTTTTGCTTCTTGAAAATCTGCATTGGTTATTGGCCAAGGGCATCCTATTCTTCCATTATAACCTTCCAAGATATAGTTATCGGTTACCGCAGCATTGGTTACAGTAGAAGTTGTGGTTGTTGTTTGTTCATAATAACCACCATTATTTCCAACATTTACTGAAACATTTACCCCTAAATCATCACCATTAAAACCCACGTTAACCCCAGAATTATTCCCGATAGTGGTGGTAGTTGTAGTAGTTTGTGAAACATTGGGCACTGTAGCATAAGGCACCACAATAAAATCTGGTCTGTTATTTACGGGATAAAATTCCTGTAAAGCAACGGCGCTAAAAAGCCTAACCTTAATTCCTTTTTTGGTGTTTTTTATTTGGTAGGCTATTTCCGAAGATTGCTCTGGCATGTAAAGTGTTTTTGTAATCTCATCTTGGTTATCTGAAAATGTTACGCGTAGTTTTAATGCCGGTTGCATAAAACCTTCAATCCGAACATTCTTGGTAGGCGCTTCGTGCTGCTGGACACCATTAATGAAGACGGTGAACGGAGCAGTATCTTGAGTAAAAAATTCAAGGTTATAACTTTTTTGGCCTATGGCACTGCTAAAAATAAAAACTGAAAAGAGAAGGAAGTAGTTTATTTTCTTCATAATAGTTAAGTTTGTTTATCGTCATTGCCAAACATTGTGCCACAGTTTAGATTTTCTTCACGAAATCAGTAATGATTACAATTTGCTGGCCATCAACTTTTCCTTCAATGTATTTTTCGTTTTCGTGATCGAGGGAAATTCTGCGGACAGCCGTTCCCTGTTTTGCGACCATACTGCTGCCCTTTCACTTTTAAATCTTTTATAACACCACTGAATCACCGGCTTCAAGAATGTTGCCATTGCTGTCGCGATGAACTATTTTATTTGGGTTATTTTCCGCAAGACCGGCTTTTGCCCATTCCTTCGTTTCATCTTCCAAATACATCATATCCAGCAGATCCTGCGGCCAGCCTTCAGCTTTCAACCTATTAAGCATACGCCACGCCATCACTTGAACCGCGGGAACAGTGCTCCACATACTTTCATTTAAACAACGCCAATGATTGGGTTCCACTTTTTCCGGATTTTCAATTTGTTCATTGCAAGTTTCACATATTAAAATAGCAGTATTTCCAAAAGTCTGTAGGGGAATTTGGCACTTCAAAAACCACCAGATTTTCTTCATTTCCGCAAAGTTCACATTTATTTCCGCTTCGTTCTGTAATTCGTTTTCAAACTCATTTTTAAAAATTTTGGCAAATATAGTTTAATTCGAAATATATACCTATACATTAAATGATCCGTGAATTTTATGTGCTCAACATACCAAATTGAAAACTTTTAACGCTCTACATTTGTAGAATTAAAATGTTATATTCTACATTTGTAGAGCAAAATACTTTATTATGATAGCCTTATCAAATTCAGAAGAACAATTAATGCAGATTTTATGGAAGCAGGAACGCGCTTTTATGAAAGATTTAATTGACGCCTATCCCGAACCAAAACCCGCAACCACAACCGTAGCCACACTTTTGAAACGGATGCAGGACAAGAATTTTGTGGACTATAAACAACTTGGGCGCTCTCGGGAATACTTTCCGATGGTAAAAAAGAAGGATTATTTTTCAAAGCACGTAAATAGGTTGATAAAAAATTTCTTCAACAATAGTCCGTCGCAATTTGCGTCCTTTTTTACCGAAGAAACCAATCTTTCAAAAAAAGAATTGGAGGAACTGAAAGACTTGATAGATTCTGAAATTCAAAAAAAGTAGCCATGGAAATTTACATGTCTGAAATCCGCCGCCATTCTCGCCATTCTTTTCGCTTTTTACAAATTATTTTTGGAAAACACTTCCATTCCATAATTTTAAGCGTTTTTACTTATTTGGAAGTTTATTGGCATCCTTTTCCATTCCGCTAATCACGTTTACGAGCTATATAGAAGTATCGCAAATTATCCCTAATTATACTGAAGTAAACCCGCAAATAACCTATAATGAAGTTGAAAAAACTGCCAATTATTGGCCGTTAATTTTAAAGGTGGTTTACGGTTTGGGCGTGCTATTTTTCAGCATAAAATTTATAAGAAATCTTTTCGGCCTTATTCAAAAAATCCGAAAAAATCCCAAATACCGAAACAGCACTTTTATCAATGTTCTTCTGCGCGAAACGGTGATTCCACATACATTTTTCAATTATATATTTCTGAATAAAAATCAATTTGAAAACAGTGAAATTCCGCAGGAAGTTATATTCCACGAAGAAGCGCACGCCACTCCAAAAACACAGTGTTGACGTTCTTTTTGTTGAAATTCTGCAGATTGTATTTTGGTTTAATCCCCTGTTATATTTCATAAAAAGAAGCATAAAACTAAACCACGAATTTCTGGCAGATCGGGCTGTTTTAAATGCCGGGGCGGAAACCTCAAATTATCAAAAAATTTTACTTGCATTCTCATCAAATGTCAATACGCCAGCTTTGGCACATTCACTGAATTATTCATCAATAAAAAAACGATTTACAGTCATGAAAACACACACCTCAAAAAGAGCCATTTGGCTTCGAAGTTTATTATTATTGCCACTATTGGCAGTATTGGTTTATGGATTTAGCACCACGGAGGTCCTTCAAAAAAACCCGGAAAAAACTGAAATTGCAAAGGAAAAAGCCACAAAGGCAGAAATAGCCGAGTACAACAAACTGGCGAAAAAATACAATGCGGTAGTAATTGAAAACCGAATAATTCCATTGGAAGATTTAAAGGTTTTGGAAACCATTTACAGAAAAATGACTGCAGAACAAAAAGCAAAGGCAGAGGCTTTCCCAGAATGTCCTCCTCCGCCAGCGCCACCGTCTCCGCCCGCACCCAAATCACCGGAGGTACCCGAACCGCCCGAAGCAGCGGAGGCACCAAAAGCAGCCACTGAAAATTACTTTACCGTGCCCGAGGCACCGCCAGCGCCAAATGCAAATCCCGTAGAATACATTAAGGAATTGGCAAAAAAAGGAGCCAGGTTTTACATAGGTCCGCACGAATATACTGCCGATGAAGCCATTGAAATGCTTCAAAAAAACAACAATCCCAGCATAGACGTAAGCAACTATCCCATCGTAAAGTTAGATGGCTGCTAAATAAACGAGTTGCGTAAAACATTCCAAAAACCCCAAACGTTTCCAAAACCTTTGGGGTTTTCTTTTTAAAACTTTCAACTTTGAACTTTCAACTTTGAGCTTTCAACTTTGAACTTTGAACTTTGAACTTTGAACTTTTAAAAATTGTAACATTCTGAAATAAATAACGTTATATAGGCTCATCAATCTTAAAAATCCTATGCTACAACGTTTTTTCATTTTCTGCTCCGGCGCAGATACGGCCATTCTTGACGAATGTTCCCCTGGCGAACGCACTAAATATGCCGGCATTGGCGCCACTGTTTTCTTTACCGCCGTTATGGCGACCATTGCCGCCGCTTATGCCCTTTATACGGTTTTCGACAATTATTTCTCTGCTATTTTCTTCGGAATTAATTTGGGGATTGCTCATTTTCAATCTCGATAGATTCATCGTTTCTACCATCAAAAAACGCAATAGTTTTTTTGATGAGTTGTTACAGGCATCACCACGGATAGCCTTGGCAATAATCATTGCAATCGTTATTTCAAAACCTTTGGAGATGAAGATTTTCGAAAAGGAAATCAATCAGGTTTTCTTACCGAAAAAAACGAAATGACCCTCGCCAATAAAGATCAATTGGCTTTGCAATACACCCCTTCAGTAAAATCTTTGGAAACTGAAATTGAAGGACTCAAAAAGGAAATAACCGATAAGGAAACCGAAGTAAACGCACTTTACGATACCTACATTTCAGAAGCAGAAGGCACCGCCGGCACACAAAAATTAGGAAAAGGACCGGTGTATAAAGAAAAGCGGGAAAAGCACGATGCCGAACTCGCCGCATTAATCGAACTCAAAAAAACAAATGCTGAAAAAATAGCTGCAGCGGAGTTACAGATCGCAACACTGGCAACGGATTACAAAACAAAAGTTGCCGAAACCCAACCTGTAATCGATGGTTTTGACGGATTAATGGCCCGTGTAAACGCATTGGAAAAACTTCCGTGGTTGCCTTCGTTTTTTATCTTTTTACTTTTTTTAGCAATTGAAACTTCGCCCATTTTTGCAAAATTACTTTCACCAAAAGGTGCCTACGACTTAAAACTGGAAGAACAGGAAAGCGCTTTAAAGTCTTGGGTAAACCAACAAAAAACGCAGCGCGATGTACTGGTAACAACGGATCGCGACCTCAACAACCGGGTGTATGCAGACATTGCAGAGGAACAGGAACTATACGATTACAAACGCAAAAAAGCCCGCGAGCTGATGCAGATGCAGGCGGATGCTTTTTATAGAAAGCAGAAAAGTGTTTTGTAAGTCGATAGGTCGAGAAGTTTAGAGGCGATACGTTTTAAAAGTTTAACCGGCGGGTGACTGGATTTTTCTTATTTTTCGGAACAATTTTTATTGATGCAAACAACCAGTGCCATTTCCTCGGAAGAATTTAAGATTATATCTCGAAACACTCTCGTTTCATTGCACACAATGTTCTTCCAAAAACTTCTTTTTCAGAAGTTTTGCAAATTGACATGTCCTCAGAACTTTCACCCGATTCTGCTTACGATACCGTTTCGGAATTGGGTGATTTTATTTCCGCAATTCAACATAAAAACCCCACCGCACTTTTAACAAATGGTTATTTGGAAAGACGAAGGTTTTACACTACCGATGTTTATAAACGGGCTACCGAAACCGGTTTTGAATATAGAAACGTGCATCTGGGAACGGATTTTTGGATCCCTGCCCAAACACCCTCCACGCACCTTTTGATGGAAAAATAGTTATTCTGCAGGACAATAATTTTCCAAAGGATTACGGTCCAACCATAGTTTTGGAACATACTTTTAAGGTTGCAAAGTATTTTACACCCTTTACGGCCATCTTTCCCGCGAAAGTCTGTCGCTTCACAATAAAAGAGAAAATATTCGAGCCGGTGAATTATTAGGTTTTATTGGCGAACCGGAAGAAAATGGCAATTGGGCGCCGCACCTTCATTTTCAAATACTATTGGATTTATTGCTTGGGGAATACCGAAAATTTTCCCGGAGTAGCTTTTCCATCAGAAATTGAAAGGTGGAAAGAAATATGTCCGAATCCTTCCCTTCTATTCTTGGAGAATTTTTGATTTCAGTCTGCCTTCAGCCGAAGGTTTTTATAAAAAAGAGAATAAAAATAATTGCCAGCGAAGAAGCTAATCATCTTTTATTGATCAAATACGCATATGCTTCCATTCCTTCCGTATGTTCAAAAATAACCTTTAAAACACCAATTAAAGGAAGGGAAATGATGGCGCCCACCATGCCCCAGAGAACGGAGAAAATAATAATTCCAACAACCGTAATAAATGGATTCAGGTTTATTTGGTCCCCAATGAT
The DNA here is from genome assembly GCA_963839235.1 of uncultured Flavobacteriaceae bacterium. GTDB lineage: Bacteria > Bacteroidota > Bacteroidia > Flavobacteriales > Flavobacteriaceae > Aequorivita. Next base: position 280,560 of record CAWITX010000007.1, read on the forward strand.
CCAAGGGGTTAAAACGTAATTTTCCAAAAGTTGTGCTGCCGATATCACGCTAACAACAATAATTGCAGCGGTAGTTCCCGAATATAAATATGCCAGAATCAATGCTATTCCCCCGCCGATAATATTTCCCACATAGGGAATTATCGAAAATAGCGCAGCAAACAAAGCAAGAAATAAGGCATAGGGAACTGAGCCCAATTCAAAACCTAAATAGTAAATACCGAAAAGCACGATCATAATTTTCCCCTTGCCCAACAAATAACCGCTTACGGCTTTGGCCGAATCGCTTAATAAAGATCCCATTGCCGCTGAATCTGAAGAAAGTTTCTTAAAAAACTTGATGAACATTTTCTTCTGCATCAATAAGAGAATTATATACACAAAGATTAAAAGCGATTGTGAAAGAAGGTTCATTAAGGAAGACAAAAAAATGCTGGCAAAATTTTCAGCCTTTTGTATCAATCGTTTGTTATTGTCCATATAATCACGGTAGTCCCAATTTAAATGTTGGTTCATCCATTCAGAAATACCATTCAGTTTTTCGGCGGCCTTATCTTTAATGGTCGGCCAATCATTCGCCATGGTATTAATTTGGGAGCCAATGAGCCAGGATACAAGGAAGAAAACCACAAGCAGAATAAGAATGGACAGGGAAATGGAGAGCCAGTTTGGAAGACCCCATTTTTTGAATTGCTTTGTTGGTTTGTCCAATAAAATTGCAAGTATGGTTGCCACCAACAATGGCAGCAGAATCCCCGAGCCTACATACAAAATTGCAAATAAGCCCCCCACAATTAGCATAGCCTTAATTAAATAGATGCTGGAAATATGAATTTTGGAATCGCTCAAATATTACTTTCTTTTTTGCTTTAAAAAGCGTGGTGGCGCAACAATAATTGTAAATTTAGCAGAATTTTTTTTGTTATCGGAGACATATTCCAAAGGAATTCTAACTTAATCGCGAAGATTAAAAATTAATTTTCCAACAGTAGCTGTGTAATTAAACCTAAAAATCCTACCTATGAAAAATCTTTCTATTCTTTGTATACTTGGCCACAACTTTTACCACATTTTCCCAAACCGAAGCAGTCGATCGAAAGGAAATACTTATGGTACTGAAAATGCAGGAGAATGATTGGAACAAAAATGATCTCGAAGGTTTTATGCAAGGATATTGGAAAAGCGATTCCTTAAAATTTTACGGCAGCGCCGGGCTTACACGAGGCTGGCAGAAAACGCTGGAGAACTACAAAAAACATTATCCCACCAAAGACGAAACCGGTACGTTAAGCTTCATAATAGATGCAATTACCAAGATTGACGGGGATTCATATTACGTAATGGGCAAATATAATCTGGAAAGAAATGCTGGAAATGCAAATGGTGTTTTCCTAATAATATTCCGAAAGATTGAAGGCGTGTGGCGGATCGTGGCAGATATGAGCTGCTAGCAACAAAAAAGGATGCCCGTTAAGGCATCCTCCTTTTCAACCAAATAATTATCCACAGTTCTACTTAGAAAGCGCTGCAACTAGAGTATAAGCTTCATCGCTGTGGATGCCGGTAAAGTATTTTCCCCATTTTTTGCCATGCTCCGTGCCAGAAGCTCCAGGCCAGGTTTGGTCTATCAACTCTTGATTTTTGGCGAACATTTTTTCCATATCACACAAGGATTCTACAAAAAAGCCTTCGACGAATTCGGTTCTATCACTTCCCCAGGCGTGCACAAGGGGGTAGTAGCCTTTTATATATTCATTTTTAGAAAGGACTTTTGAAAAATTTTCTGTGCGCATTTCATTAAATTCCTTTTGTGAACCATTCTCCGGATAGGTAAAATGGGTTCTTCGCACGTATAAAACCAAGTCCTTGGTATTGTTCTCCGGCAATACTTTAGCCCCTTCTAATGGAGCATAAATTTCATCGGAATGGTTTACGGAAAAATAATCATCAAGTTTTTTAAAAAAGGCATCCCGGGCCTTCTCGTCGGGCCAGGCTTGTTTTACGAGTTCCTCAGTTCTATCGGCAACCTTACCAATAGCTTCCCATGAAGGATATGTCTGCACATATAAAATCTCCGAACTGTTTGGTGTAAAAAGGTGGGTGTAATAAGATGCGGACAGAACATTTTCATTCTTCATAACCACTTTTTGCATATACTCCTTTTCCAAGGCTATCCAAGCATTTCGGTCAAAATCCTGCTTGTCCATATTTCTATGCATAGTAGTAACCGATATGTACTTGGGCATGTTTGCATTCTCCTGTGCGAGAATATTTAAATTAAAAAGCATCAAAAGCGACGCTATCACAATAAATTTAAAGGTGATGGTTGTTTTCATAATCCCGAAAAATTAAATTAGTATAAATATTAAAATTGATAACTATTCCAATTTTTGGGGCCTTTTGAGGAGGAAATACTAAAATTTGAAGTATTTAAAAGTAGTAAAAATATTTTTACAAATAACTGTATTTGTGGTATTTATATTCAATCAATCCACAATATCCATTTTTTTTAGCAGAAAGGATGCATTCATATTTTGGCAAATTCCGCGCTTAAAGGTATAATCGAAAAAGAGTTCGCCATTTTCAATGCGGGCATCGAAGAAATAGTTTTTTACCTCGGGCAATTCCTCTGCCGCCGTGCAGAGGCTTAAATCATGCGTGGCTATAATGCCGGTGGAATTGCTAGCTACCAATTTTTCAACGAATTTACGCGAACCTATAGCCTTATCGGTACTGTTCGTTCCCTTCAAAATTTCATCGAGGATAATAAAATAACGGTCGGTTTTTATGGCATCCACTATAAATTTCAACCGTTTCAATTCGCTGAAAAAATAGGATTCGTCATCGGTCAAACTGTCCGTGGTGCGCATACTTGTAATGAGTTTTATGGGATTGTATTCGGCATTTTCAGCACAGATAGGAAGCCCAATATTTCCCATTACTATTTGAAGGGAAACCGTGCGCAAAAAAGTACTTTTACCCGCCATATTCGCGCCCGTCACAATAAAAAATTCCTCCGTATTAATTTGAAAATCATTGCGAACCATCGTGGCTTCTTTCAACAACGGATGCCCCGCTCCTTTCACCTTTAAAACAGGAACGTCATTATTTATTTTCGGAAAAACATAATGCGGATGATTGAAGCCGAAATTACCCAGACTGTTGTACGCATCAAAAAAAGCAATGGTTTTAAACCAGGCCGGAACGCTTTCCTTGTACGTTTCAATCCACTTTTCAATATTATAACTTTGCCGCAGATCGCGCAGCATAAACCCATTGGCAAATACGCCCACGAGCATATTGCTGCGTTGGTCCAAAGCATCCAAATGTTTGGCAAATTTTCTTAAAACCTGCGATGCTTTTGTAGTTTGATTGTCAACCAAATTCCTCTTTTGGGAAAGCAGTTCCGAAGAAAAATCGCGCCTTTCAATTTCCAAAATAAGTTTATGAAATTGCTCAAAAGTGCTCTGGATTTTTGAGGTTTCAGAAGACAAATCGTTTACTTTCTTTAAATATTTTCCGCTAATCGCAAGGCCCAAAAAGAACCATCCACCTACGGCGTAACCGGAAACAAAATCGAAATAGTAAAGCACTAACAAAAGCAGTGAAATGCCTGAAAACACTAAGGAAACAGGCTTTATCCATTTCGGCACAAAGGTTTTGTAATCTTTCAGCCAATCTTCCACTTCGGCTGCGGAAACTTCTGTTTTCACCAAAGAGGCAATCGCCGAAAAGCATTGTCGCCACTTGGGCATTTCAGACAATTCATTTACGGCCGCCTGTTTTTGCGGAATGGATTCTATTTCATTTTCCGTTAAAAGCTGCGCCAAAAAATCAGAACCACTTTCCAAAGAAGTCCGGTTCAAATACTGAAAAAAAGACCCGCGCCCAAAAAGGTCGATATCCTGACTGTAAAAATGGTGTGGATCCTTATATTTTTCGCCGGATGGCAAGTGATTGAAAACGCGATTCAATACTTCCAGTTCGGTTTCATTTTGGGCAATCAACGCTTTTTGTAGATCGCGCTCATACTGCATCCCGCTGTGTTTTGAAACCAAATAAACAAAAGCGGCAATTGCAAAAATAATTATGGCAATGACAATTTTGGCATTTCCGAAGAAGAAATAAACGCCCAAACAGGCAAGCAAAAATAGAACCAACCGAACGGTGCTGGAAACGGCAAGTTTTTTCTTTATTTTTTGCAATTCCTCAGTGTGGATTTCAATCTGTAATTGGTAAAAATCGGAAGGATGGGCCATTTAATTTGTTGAAGTTTTAAAGTGAAGCGAGTTCAGCTTGAAGTTTTTTTGTGAGACTTTTTACCACCAAATCGTACGAATGGTCTATTAATTCAAGTAGCAATTCGTGGGGCAGATTTCTTTCCAATTCCACGGTATTCCAGTGTACTTTGCTCATATGATAGCCCGGAATTATCAAGCCATCATATTCCTCGCGCAATTGGATTGCCCGCTCCGGGTCGCATTTTAAATTGGCTTGGGCGGGGTTGTATTCCAAGCCCGTGAGCGCGAACATTTTTCCCATTACCTTGAATACGAGTGTTTGTTCATCGAAAGGAAAAGATTCGGTAACCCCTTTTTTTGAAAGACAATAATCCCTGAAAGCTTCTATGTTCATAGTTTGTTACCAATTTTCCCCAAATGTGTATTTTTAAAACTGTCCGGATATTTCAACCCATAACCGAAAATTCTATCGAAGGAAGCGTGGGAAAACAAAATTACACCTATTAAAATTAATAGAGGATTGGCGAGATAAAATCCGAGCAGACCGATTGGAAAGCGCTGCAACTAGAGTATAAGCTTCATCGCTGTGGATGCCGGTAAAGTATTTTCCCCATTTTTTGCCATGCTCCGTGCCAGAAGCTCCAGGCCAGGTTTGGTCTATCAACTCTTGATTTTTGGCGAACATTTTTTCCATATCACACAAGGATTCTACAAAAAAGCCTTCGACGAATTCGGTTCTATCACTTCCCCAGGCGTGCACAAGGGGGTAGTAGCCTTTTATATATTCATTTTTAGAAAGGACTTTTGAAAAATTTTCTGTGCGCATTTCATTAAATTCCTTTTGTGAACCATTCTCCGGATAGGTAAAATGGGTTCTTCGCACGTACAAAACCAAGTCCTTGGTATTGTTCTCCGGCAATACTTTAGCCCCTTCTAATGGAGCATAAATTTCATCGGAATGGTTTACGGAAAAATAATCATCCAAGTTTTTTAAAAAAGGCATCCCGGGCATTTTCATCGGGCCAGGCTTGTTTTATGAATTCTTCAGTTCTATGCGGCAACCTTACCAATAGCTTCCCATGAAGGATATGTTTGCACATATAAAATCTCCGAACTGTTTGGTGTAAAAAGATGGGTGTAATAAGATGCGGACAGAATATTTTCATTCTTCATAACCACTTTTTGCATATACTCCTTTTCCAAGGCTATCCAAGCATTTCGGTCAAAATCTTGCTTATCCATATTTCTATGCATAGTAGTAACGGATATGTACTTGGGCATGTTTGCATTCTCCTGTGCGAGAATATTTAAATTAAAAAGCATCAAAAGCGATGCTATAACAATAAATTTAAAGGTGATGGTTGTTTTCATAATCCCGAAAAATTAAATTAGTATAAATATTAAAATTGATAACTATTCAAATTTTTGGGGCCTTTTGAGGAGTAAATACTAAAATTTGAAGTATTTAAAAGTAGTAAAAATATCTTGATAAATAACTGTATTTGTGTTATTTAAATTCAATTAATCCACGATATCCATTTTTTTTAGCAGAAATGATGCATTCATATTTTGGCAAATTCCACGTTTAAAGGTATAATCGAAAAAGAGTTCGTCATTTTCAATGCGGGCATCGAAAAAATAGTTTTTTACTTCCGGCAATTCTTCTGCCGCCGTGCAGAGGCTTAAATCATGTGTGGCTATAATGCCCGTGGAATTACTCGCAACCAATTTTTCAACGAATTTACGCGAACCGATGGCCTTATCGGTACTGTTGGTTCCCTTCAAAATTTCATCGAGGATAATAAAATAACGGTCGGTTTTTATGGCATCCACTATAAATTTCAACCGTTTCAATTCGCTGAAAAAATAAGATTCGTCATCTGTCAAACTATCCGTTGTACGCATACTTGTAATGAGTTTTATGGGATTGTATTCGGCCTTTTCTGCACAAATCGGAAGCCCAATATTTCCCATTACAATTTGAAGGGAAACGGTGCGTAAAAATGTACTTTTACCCGGCCATATTCGCCCCCGTGACAATGAAAAATTCTTCCGCATTAATTTGAAAATCATTGCGCACCATCGTGGTTTCTTTCAAGAAGCGGATGCCCAGCGCCTTTCACTTTTAAAACTGGAACATCATTATTTATTTTTGGAAAAACATAATGCGGATGGTTAAAACTGAAATTTCCCAGACTGTTGTACGCATCAAAAAAAGCAATGGTTTTAAACCAGGTCGGAACGCTTTCCTTGTACGTTTCAATCCACTTTTCAATATTATAACTTTGCCGCAGATCGCGCAGCATAAACCCATTGGCAAATACGCCCACGAGCATATTGCTGCGTTGGTCCAAAGCATCCAAATGTTTGGCAAATTTTCTTAAAACCTGCGATGCTTTTGTAGTTTGAATTGTCAACCAAATTCCTCTTTTGGGAAAGCAGTTCCGAAGAAAAATCACGCCTTTCAATTTCCAAAATAAGTTTATGAAATTGCTCAAAAGTGCTCTGGATTTTTGAGGTTTCAGAAGACAAATCGTTTACTTTCTTTAAATATTTTCCGCTAATCGCAAGGCCCAAAAAGAACCATCCACCTACGGCGTAACCGGAAACAAAATCGAAATAGTAAAGTACTAGCAAAAGCAGTGAAATGCCTGAAAACACTAAGGAAACAGGCTTTATCCATTTCGGCACAAAGGTTTTATAATCTTTCAGCCAATCTTCCACTTCGGCTGCGGAAACTTCTGTTTTCACCAAAGAGGCAATCGCCGAAAAGCATTGTCGCCACTTGGGCATTTCGGACAATTCATTTACCGCCGCCTGTTTCTGCGGAATGGATTCTATTTCATTTTCCGTTAAAAGCTGCGCCAAAAAATCGGCTCCACTTTCCAATGATGTCCTGTTCAAATATTGAAAAAAGGATCCACGGCCAAAAAGGTCGATATCCTGACTGTAAAAATGATGTGGATCCTTATATTTTTCGCCGGCTGGCAAGTGATTGAAAACGCGATTCAATACTTCCAGTTCGGTTTCGTTTTGGGCAATCAACGCTTTTTGCAGATCGCGTTCATATTGCAACCCGCTGTGTTTTGAAACCAAATAAACGAAAGCGGCAATTGCAAAAATAATGATGCCAATGACCAATTTTGCATTTCCGAAGAAGAAATAAACGCCCGAACATGCAAGCAAAAAAAGAACCAACCGAACGGTGCTGGAAACGGCAAGTTTTCTTCTTTATTTTTTGTAATTCCTCAGTATGGATTTCAATCTGTAATTGGTAAAAATCGGAAGGATGGGCCATTTAATTTGTTGAAGTTTTAAAGTGAAGCGAGTTCAGCTTGAAGTTTTTTAGTGAGACTTTTTACCACCAAATCGTACGAATGGTCTATTAATTCAAGTAGCAATTCGTTGGGCAAATTTCTTTCCAATTCCACGGTATTCCAGTGTACTTTGCTCATATGATAGCCCGGAATTATCAAGCCATCGTATTCCTCGCGCAATTGGATTGCCCGCTCCGGGTCGCATTTTAAATTGGCTTGGGCGGGGTTGTATTCCAAGCCCGTGAGCGCAAACATTTTTCCCATTACTTTGAATACGAGTGTTTGTTCATCAAAAGGAAAAGATTCGGTAACCCCTTTTTTTGAAAGACAATAATCCCTGAAAGCTTCTATGTTCATAGTTTGTTACCAATTTTCCCCAAATGTGTATTTTTAAAACTGTCCGGATATTTCAACCCATAACCGAAAATTCTATCGAAGGAAGCGTGGGAAAACAAAATTACACCTATTAAAATTAATAGCGGATTCGCGAGATAAAACCCGAGCAAACCGATTGCAATCGCGATGGCCTTATGGTGAAAAATGTTGTAGGTAATTGCCCCTACCTTGGTATTAAAAATATATCCCAGCATCCCAATATCGGGCAAAAAAAGAAGTACGGGAAACCACCACCACGCATAGTTTAATTGGGCAAAAAGGAAAATTCCAAATAGAAATTGCGCCAGTTCCTCGATTTTTAAGGTTGTCTTCATTTTATAGAATTTTATACAGCACAGGTTTGCTTGGCGCAGCATCGTTATGGAATGATGCAATCTGCAAATTCAGCAAATAACTTCCGTCCTTCACCGAATCCGGAACGAAAATCAGTTCCGTAATTGTACAATCCTTGCGGGGATTTTCGGGATAATTCCAAAAAGCTTTGTGCGCCAAAAGTTTGCCTTCGTCCTTTTCTTTGTCAACCGAAGGTAAATCAATCAACAAATGTTTTACTCCAATTTCCCGTAAAAATAAGGCTGCTTTTTCGTGAAGAAATGGCCAATTGGTATCCGACCAATGTTTTGATTTTTTTTCCGGAATCATTCGGTAGGGTTCTAATTACAACCGCTTCGGGGGTTTTTCCATTTAATGCATTCTCAATGCTTTCTTCGGAAATGATTTCGTCCCCGCCAATTTTTTCAGGTTTTACTGAAATAACCTCCGCCAAAAAGAAAAAGGTTTTAAGCGAATCGTTAACCGAATGGAATTCCTCTGAAATATGCCCAAAACACTCGGTATGCGTGCCGTGTGCGTGCGGATTGAAAAACACATTGTTGAAATTTACCGAAGCGCCTTCCGTCACTTTACCCGTCCAATCACCCATTTTTACGGGTTCAATCGTGGGTTTTCCCAAATACCAAGCTAACGGATTTTCTTCCGAAGCCTGTAACGGGATTGAAATATCCAATGGTTGGCTAAGGTCAACCTCAATTGTTTGCTGAAGAATTTGAATGGTGCTTTTCATCAATCTAAATTTACTAAGAATAAATCTGCCGCAATTCCATCGCTTAAAAACTTGCCTTTTTTTGAAATTTTCAACGTATCGTTTTCGAGAAGAAGGAGTTCGTTTTGAAGGTGATTTTCAGCTTGTTTTAAAAGATATTCAGAGAATTTTTTTCCGAATTCATTTTCAACCTTTTCAAGCGAAACCCCTTTTTTGGTGCGCAGTCCCGTCATAATATATTCGTTGTATTTATCCTCTTTTGAAAGCATTTCAATTTCGGAGGGAAGAATTTCTTCCTCAATACTTTTAATATATTTTGTGTTGTTGGCAACGTTCCAGCTCCGCGATTTGCCGTCGTAACTGTGCGCCGATGGACCGATGCCCAGATACGGTTTTCCCTCCCAATAGGCGGTATTGTTTCGGGAATGGAAACCGGGCTTTCCAAAATTTGAAAATTCATAATTGTCGTATCCCGCCTTTTCGGTTTCCGCAAGCAGTATTTCGTAGTGCTGTTTTGCAGCTTCCTCATCCACGGGAGGAACGATGCCTTTTTCTATGAATTTTTTTAGGGCGGTTTTTGGCTCCACCGTCAAGGCATAACAGGAAAGATGCGGAACATCCAGCTGTAGGGCAATCTCCAGATTTTTTTTCCATCGCTCGTTTGTCATGCCGGGAATCCCGTAAATTAAATCGATGCTGATATTTTCAAAATATTTCTTCGCCTCTTCAATACATTCCAAAGCTTCGGCGGCATTGTGCGCTCGGTTCATCAATTTTAAATCTTCCTCAAAAAAGGATTGGATGCCGATGCTTAATCTGTTAATTCGTGAATTTGTGAATCTGTGAATCTGTGAATCTGAAAGGTCGTCGGGGTTGGCCTCGAGGGTGATTTCGGGGTTTTCTGAAATTTTATAATTTGAATAAATAGTTTCAAAAATCTGCTGCAATTCTTCTGAAGAAAGCAAGCTTGGCGTGCCGCCGCCGAAATAAATGGTTTCAATTTGATCCTTCAACTCATCTTTCCGCAGAACCAATTCCTTGCACAGCGCATGCACCAATTCGCCTTTTTTCTTCAAGGAAGTTGAAAAATGGAAATCGCAGTAATGGCAGGCCTGTTTGCAAAAAGGGATGTGGATATACAATGCCCCCCCGCCCCCCAAGGGGGAGCCTTTATCATTTTTCTTTATAATTTCTTGGTTTAATATCAATTATTTCTGAAGTATTATTTCTTTTTTCGCAAATCCACTTGCGCTACTCCCCCTTTGGGGGTTGGGGGGCTATTTTGTTTCACAAACGCCGCCCAGCCAGTGTAACTTTTTCCCACCTCAACTTTTCCCGAATTGTAAAAATGGCAGACTGCCGCCGCCAGCCCATCGGTGCTGTCAAGGTTTTTGGGCAGTTCCTTTAGGCTTAAAAGACTTTGCAGCATTTTTGCGACCTGTTCCTTGCTGGCGTTTCCGTTGCCGGTAATTGCCATTTTTATCTTTTTTGGCGAATATTCCGTTATGGGTATTTGGCGCGAAAGTCCCGCAGCCATTGCCACGCCCTGCGCCCTTCCCAATTTGAGCATGGATTGTACGTTCTTTCCAAAAAACGGCGCCTCAATGGCTATTTCGTCCGGGTTGTGGGTTTCAATGAGTTCGATGGTCCTTTCAAAAATAAGTTTCAGCTTTAGGTAATGGTCTTCGTATTTTTTTAGTTGAAGCTCGTTCAACTGCAAAAACTCCATCTTTTTTCCCACCACCTTTATAAGCCCAAATCCCATGATTGTGGTTCCCGGGTCTATTCCTAAAATTATTTTTTCGGTTTTGCTTTCCATTTTAAGGGGATTCATGCATTCGAGGGAATTTGTATTTTAGTCGCATGATTGCCACTTCGCACAAAACTAAACAATATCTGCTTGCCAGCGCGAAAGTTTTGGTACTTGCGGTTACCTTCGGGTATATTTTTTATAGGCTGAAAAGCAATCAGTCATTGGATTATAAGGCGTTTGCATCCAGCATCCTTTCCCAGGGAATTGTTTCCGGATATCTGTTTTTGCTGTTCTTTATTTTGGCGGCGGCCAATTGGTTTTTTGAAATCCTGAAATGGCAAAACTTGGTTTCCTCTTTCGAAAAAATAGATTTCAAAACTGCCATGAAACAGAGTTTGGCCTCGCTCACCCTTTCGTTGGCAACGCCCAATCGCATTGGGGAATACGGCGCAAAAGCACTATTTTTTGAAGCGAAAAAAAGAAAAAAAGTCCTCTTGCTCACCTTTTTTTCCAGCGGCACCCAAATGCTCGTTACCAGTTTCTTTGGTGTTTTTGGCCTACTTTATTTTCTGGGGAATTTCAACATTGCCTACTCCCTAAAAACCCTTTGTTATTTTGGGATTGGCCTCATTTTGCTTTTTGCCGTTGGATTTTATTTTAAGGAAAAGGAATTGCTGACGAAAGGTTTTTCCATTTCAAAAGTACTCCAGTTTTTAAAAAAGATTCCCTTTAAAACGAAGCTAAAAACCGTTCTTTTTTCAACATTCCGATATATTATTTTCAGTGGAATGTTTTGCGGATTGCTTCTTTTTTTTGGGGCCAAAATCGATTTTCCGCAAACCCTGCTGCTCATTTTCAGCATGTATTTTTTGGTTTCGGTGATCCCCACCCTTTTTATTTTTGATGTGGTAATCCGCGGTGGCGTGGCCGTTTGGCTATTTTCATTTGCAGAAATCCCCGAATTGGTGGTGCTATCAACCGTGCTCACCATGTGGGTTTTCAATTTTGTGCTGCCGGCGCTTATTGGCAGTTTTTACATTATTTCCTACCAACCCGTTACCAAATGATCCTGGCTTTTGCACTCCTTTTTTCGATCTACTTTTTTTGTATGATTGCTTTTGTGGTCGGTTTTAAAAAAGTAGCCAGTTTTTCTTCGGAAGAAGTAGCGGCCGAAACAGGTTTTAGCATTGTAATTCCCTTTAGAAATGAAGCGGAAAATCTTCCAATTCTGTTGAAAAGCATTGAAGAATTGAAGTATCCGCCACAGTTGTTTGAAATCATTTTTGTGAACGACGCCTCCCAGGATACTTCCGAAGCCATTGTTTCCGAAGCTATTAAAAACAGTGCTTTTTCAATAAACCTGCTGCAAAATAAACGCCTTTCAAACTCCCCGAAAAAAGATGCCATTACCCAAGCTATCAAAAATTCAAATTTTGAATGGATTGTAACTACGGATGCGGATTGCGAACTTCCCGAAAATTGGTTAAAATCCCTCGATGCCTTTATTCAAAAGGAAAAACCGGTGATGGTTTGCGCGCCGGTACTTTACAAATCGAATAAAAGTTTTATTGAAAATTTCCAGCAATTGGACGGCCTGAGTTTGCAGGCGATTACCATGGGAAGTTTCGGTTTTAATAATCCACTTTTAAGCAACGGCGCAAATTTGGCCTACAACAAGGATGCATTTCTAAAAGTAAACGGATTTTCTGGCAACGACCACCTCGCCAGCGGCGATGATATTTTTCTTTTGGAAAAGATGAAAAAGACCTTTCCGAAGGGCGTGCATTTTTTAAAATCGAAAGACGCCATTGTTGCCACAAAACCCCAACAAAGTTGGAAAGACGTAATAAACCAGCGCATTCGTTGGGCTTCCAAAACTTCGAAACAACAAAATGCCTTTTCCCTTTTTTTGGGCATACTGGTGCTTTTGGTAAACCTTTGCTTTTTGTTGCTTCCCCTCTTTATGGTTTTCGATTTTGAAAATTCAGGAATCTATCTGCTTTTACTATTCCTAAAAATTGTTGCCGATTACATAGTGGTAGCCCAAGCCGGACGATTTTTTCAGATGGAAATAGGAATTTTTAAATTTTCATTACAAACTTTTATATATGCCTTCGTCGTGGTAGTTGTAGCCCTAAAAAGTTTCCGCGGAACCTATTTGTGGAAAGGGCGAACCTTTGAAAAACAGTGATAAATTGATTTAATTTTTTACCTTAGCCCTACTTAAAATCACGCCCTTATGAAATCGCTCCTATCTATTTTATGCTTCACCTTATTCCTATTTTCAACCACACTTCACGCGCAGCAGGAATATACTGTTGATGGCCAAACCTACACTTTAAATACCGAGGTTGAAGGCGCATTGACCTTGCTTTGGAATTCAATAAATGGGGAATACCGCTATTTTTCAAAAAAAGGAACTGAGATAAAAGAGCTGACAAACACCAAACAAAACGGCGATTTTCAGGAAGAATACAAGGCAACTTTGAGGCAACAAACCAGCGACGCGGCCATTTCAACGGAAAGAGTGAAACTTACGCTGCCCAGCCTGCACGACTTTTTTGTGCAATACAACCAAACGAAGGATCCAAATTTTTCGGAAGACAAACCTTCCGTTTCCTTGCATTTACGATTGGGCGCTTTTGCCGGGGTAAGCAATGCCATTTTTTCGGCAAACCCAACAAATGAACTTTTGCCCGTTGCCGGGATTGATTTGGAATTGATAGACAATGTGAAATTAAAAAGGCATGCGCTGGTGCTGCGTTTTAAGGAGACTTTTAAAAACAGTGATTACAACTATTCAGCGTCGCAATTTTCATTGAACTACCGCTTCAAGTTTATAAAAACCCCAAAATTTGACTTTTTTGCGAACTGCAAATTTGCCGCTCTTTCCTTTTTTAATAAAGAGACTACCGAATACTACCTTGGTGGTCCGGCTGTCGTCAATAAAACATCGGGCAGTGATTTCAGTGCGCCCATTACCTTTGGGATTGGCGCTGACTATAAGGTTGGCAACGGTTATATCACCTTCAATTACAACGATATTGTGGGGTTAAATGTGGAGAGCAACGACGAATTTCCGGTAGATTTTACGCTTGGATATAAATTCAATCTGTAATCAATTTGTTTTGATGACAACTGGTAAAGTGAATTGCGTTTTCACGGGAATGCCGCGTTTATAGGCCGGAGCCACAGGTCGCAGCGAATCCACACTTTGCAAAAGCCATGTTTCCAGATTTGGAAATTCTTTTCGCAGCAGCGTGTCCATTTTTATTTCTAAAATAGAGAGTTGGCCCTCGCCGCTTATTTCAAAATTCACTTTTACGGTATCGTAAACCTCACGGACGGCCACCATATTTTCGTGGCTAATGGATTTATAGAGATGGGTGCTAATGGTATTTATAAAACAAGCTTTCTGCTCGGGTTTTTCCAAAGTGTTTTTGCAGTTGGGGAAAGAGGGATAACGGTCCACGTCCTTCCAATCAATGGTTTGCATTTCCTCTTTGTAAATTTCTTCGGAAGAAACCTTTTCGGTCTCAAAAAACTGGCAGGAAGTTGCCAGTAGCGAAAGAAAAACCAAAAGTAAAGCGTGCTTCATTTCAGAAAGAATTCTACTTTGAAAAGTACAAATTTACTGAAACTAAATGTCTTGGAATAGGAAGTATTATGAGTTTAAAAAGCCGAAGAAATTCTTCGGCTTTTTATAAGTTTTGGCAAAAAAATTATTGCACATCAAAAACGATGGGCAAGGAGTAAAGTACGCCCACCTTTTCTCCCTTTTGCTCGCCGGGCTTCATCTTTGGAAGTTTTGAAATGATACGAATAGCTTCCGCTTCAAGTTCGGGTTTTGGGGCCTTTGCTGTTGCCCCAACAATGTTCCCTGATTTATCAATTTTAAACTGAACAACAATTCGCTGCCTGCCCACAAGTCCTAAATCATTCCCAAGTTTTGTGTTGAAATTTTCTCCAATAAAAGCGCTAATACTTTCTGAGAAACATTTCTTCAAAGCTTCATTGTCGCCTTCACATCCCGGATAGGTTGGCACTTTCTCAATTTCGGAAAAAGCAACGGACACATCATTTTCTCCTTTGGTTTCATCTAAATATTCCTGCACCGAAGTATAAACTTTATCGCCGGGCTGTGCTTCGGTAGTGAGCAATTTCAGGGCTTTTTCTTCCTCGGGAGTCATTGTTCCTTTTTTCATGATAGCCTCGGAAAGCTCGTTTATTTTGGTCATCACTTCAGAATCTGACTGTGGAACGGCTGCTGCTTCCTCTGCTTTTGGATCGTTGCTGCAGGCGGTGTAAAACAACATGGCGCAAATTGCCGGCAAGAGCAGTAAATACTTTAATTGGGCGGTTTTTGTGGATTTTGGTTTTTGTAACATAACGATTCGTTTTTTGATTAATGATTGATTGAAAAATGTATTGATGAATGAAATATTTTGGGTTTGGAACACTTCGGAAAGTAAATTTTGATAGTACGTTTTCTTGTCTTTTTGAAGCGTAATCTTTGCGTCCGCAATGAATTCATGCAGCGCGGCAATTCTGTTTTGGAATATATATACCATGGGGTTGAACCAAAAGAGGATGCGGAGCAATTCAAAAAAAAGTAGATCCACGGTGTGCTTTTGTTCTATGTGTATTTTTTCGTGGGCAATAATGCTCGCTTTATTTTCTTCGCAAATGTTTTCGCCCAAAAAAATCGTGTTGAAAAAGGAAAATGCCGCGTCCGTTTTAGGGAGGTTTACCAATTTAAAATTTTGGAAATTTTGAACAGAGCCCCAAGCTTTCAGTTTTGCGATTTTGTAAAATTTCCAAATTAAAAACAACCCGCTCAAAACAATTCCGAAAATCCAAAACTCCAATAAACCAGGGAGCCACGATGGACTTTCACTTAAAATATTTCCTGATTGGTTTCGCCAATTACCACTGCCGGCAACTGAAAAATATATTCCTGAGGAATGTTACGTTGAAGAAAACCGAGGCTGATAAAAGGGAGCACGCAGCCCAAAATTGGTGTTACCAAAAGATAAAACCTATTTAAATTGAAGAAGGTTTCCTTTTTTAGGAATAGGTCGTAAAGCACCAAAAACAGCACCTGAAAAACGAGTATTTGAAATAGTGTATGTATCATTTTTCAGGATTTTCAGAATTAATTTCTTCCATAATGGCCTCCATTTCCTGTATGCTGATGTCGTTTTTTTTCATAAAAAAGGAAACCATACTTTTAAAGGAACCCTGAAAATAGCCGTCCATCAACTTATTTAAGTATTGGTTGCTATACTCCGACTTTTTCACTTTTGGAAAATAAACATGGCCGCGCCCCTCTTTTCTGTAATCGACAAAATCCTTGCTTTCAAGAATCCGGACAATGGTGGAAACGGTATTGTATGCGGGTTTTGGTTCGGGCAATTTTTCTATTATTGATGATACATTGGCCTCCTGCAAATCCCAAAGAATTTGCATGATGTCTTCTTCCGCTTTGGTTAACTGTTTCATTTTTTGGATTGTTGGATTGTTGGATTGTTGGATTTTTGGATTTTCAAATATAACTAATTTTTTAGTTTAAACTAATTATTTAGTTATTAAATTTTCGAAATAAAAAAAGACCTCAAGGTTTTTTAGGAACCTGTGAGGTCTTAAGAATGGATTTTTAATTTAGGATCGTTAAACCCAAACCGTCTTTTCCCGAATGGAACTTTTGCGGATTCCTTCGGGCAGCTCGCCGTCATATTTCCCGAGGTAGAAAAGACCGAGGCAACGCTCCCCTTCTTCCATTTGCACTATTTGATCTATATATTTTACAAGTCCGGGTGACGACCAATAAGCGCCAATCCCCATATCGTGGGCGGTAAGCCACATATTTTGCACGGCCATGGCAGTGGCGGCAATTTCTTCCCATTCGGGCAGACTTTCCTTTGGATCGCGCTGCATACAAATGGCGATTACGCATCCCGCCTTTACCGGATTTTCGAGGAATTTGGCGTAGGTGAATTCAGAAAAATTTTCAGTGGTCAGTTTATAGGTATCGGCAAGAAATTTTCCGAGCGCTATCTGTGAAGTTCCGTGGAATACCTTGAAACGCCAGGGTTCGGTACGTTTATGCGTAGGCGCCCAATTGGCGGTTTCCAGAATCGCCTGTATTTCCTCCTTTAGGATGGGTTGGCCATTATATTGGGCAGGGAATACAGCCCTGCGGTCTTTAATTATATTTGAAATCATTGTGAGAATTTGGTGCGTGAATATAGTAAAAGAAAGGCCAATCTGTAGCTTGGGGGATAAAAAAACCTTTTTTTTTGGAGGCTGTAGGCTGTAGGCTTTAAGCTGTATGCTTTAGGCTGTATGCTTTAAACTGTAAGCTTTAAGCTTTAGACTTACCAAACCGCGCTAATCTGCATTTCCAGCCTATGTACCAATTAAAAAAGTTCTCTGATTCTCAACTTTATTGTAAAAAAATTTATATTTGTTTTTCTCCCCTCTTAATAATTATCATTTACGGCTGACGTAAATGGTGGTTTCCTATTAATATTTAAAAATTAACTTGACCGGATAACGGTAACTTAAAAATTGTGATATGCTGACTTTTGGCGGGATATTGGTAATGAAGGTTACTTTATAACGTGTTGGCAACAAGTGAAAAATAACCTCGTATAAATTAATAAAAGAACATAATTTGAAAAAAAAATTACTTAAGCTTCTCGTAATCACTATTTTAATTTCAACTTTTTTAAGTTGTTCAAATTCAGATAAAGATTTTCAACAAACAAAATATAATAAAGATGAAATTAGTAAAATTGTAAATGACCATTTGGACATAACAATATCTACATTTCAAGATTCTATGGATGCCAAAAAGGGATTTTTAGGTTGGAAAAATATTAGAGATTATGTAGGACTTGGAGAGGAAGGTTTTCAAGATAGAACTTTAAGAACTTGGAATAAAGTTTATGACAATAAAGCTTTAGAGAAAAAAATTGAAGATAATTTAAAAACCGAACAATCAGTAAATATAGAATTGAATAAAGCTGATAAACAAATCAGTCAATATATTCATAAAATTAGCCTATCCTTTGCAGTACTAATAGGGGAAGGTTTTTTCGATTTTCTATTAGATATATTCTTTGGATTTACATTCGCAGCGGTGGAAGTTTTTGCATATGTAACATATCAATTTTCTTATGGAAAATGGAAAAGAATAAGCAAAAAAAGAAGTGAAAGAGTAGAAAGTATTGACTTAAAAACAGCACATTAGGCAACATATGTTGCTTTTGTAGTTTCTATCATTATTGGTGTTTATAGCGGCGAATATTCAAATAACGCATTAGAGAAAAAATTAAAAACGATATTAAAAATGATATTACAACTCAAATTAAAAATAAGATAAAATAAAAATGAAAAAAATCATTACAATAGTTTCGGGAGTAATAATCGCAGGCTCGATTACAGTTTGGAAAACAATTGATAATAAAGTTTTAAAAAAGGCAGACGAAGTTATAACCCAAACAGCTAAATATGGTATGTTAAAACCTAATAAAAACATTAAAATTATTAATGAAACAACCGAGGAAGTTTTAAAAAATAATCCTTTAAAAGTGAAAGTATTCTGATTTTCCATATTTAAAAAATGGAAAGCAATTAATCGTCAAAATTGCAGACTTCAGTAAACATTCAGTTTTTAAAACCAATTTGCCAACCAATTTGCACATTGCACCTGATGAAACTAAATTTTTAAATGGCATTTAATCTTTAAATAAGTATTACATTAATGACCCTTCAAGTATTATTAAAAAGTTACGTTCAGAAAATACAATATTTTAGCAAGAGATAAGGTTATCTTGGATGCTAATAAAACAAAAATTCTTGAAGCTCAAGAAAAAATGCTTTTAGTTACAAAAAATTCTGAACTAACCGAATAAAAAATATGGCCGAAAAGAATTTATTCGCTTAACAAATAAAATTTCTTTTATACAGACGCCGAAAGGAAAACCTTTTAAAATACTTAATCAAGAGGAAATTTTAGAAAAACAGATTAAGGATTTTTCTAATCCAAGCTCAGGAACAAACGGAAGAATTTTTGGATACAGTTTGGCATCAAAAGAAATTAAAGGCGTAATCGAATAGATTTAAAAAGACGTACACGAATTCAATAAAACATATGGGAGGAAATAAAATTTGAAGCGAAGGAATAAGATAAACAGAGCCAAGCACACCTGTGCCAACAAAGTATATAAAGCATAATGCAAGTCGAATGTTAACACGAAGGTATGGGGATTTTTGAAAAATCGCCAAATTTTTAAATTTGGCTAATTGAGAAAAAAATAAAATTAGAAAGATTTAAAAATTCGGCTTGTGTTACCGAAACGAAACTGCCTATTTTCTGAACTACGTTTCATATACAAGACCATCGTATGTAATTAAACAAAAACTTATGCAACAGATTCAAATTGAAATAACTCAAGACCCAAACCATCAACTCTTGTTAACGAAATAAATAATGGAACAGAATTGAATTTAAATGAAGAAACTTTTTCTGGCTATTCAATTACTTTAAATGTAATTGAAGGTGGAATTTCTTGGCTACATATTAAAATGTATAATGGAACAGATTTTGGTGATCTTTCTTGGAAACTGAATTAAAATTTGATTATGAAATTTTTAAAGCAAAAATTCTATGACGATAAAAAAGTCATTTCATCGTTTTTAAATTATGAATAATACTTTGAAGAAGTTAAAAATGATGATATAGACTATAATGTAAAAAGAAAAAAGGTTAAAAATTTCACGGATAGTCAATTAACAAATAATTTAATTCCAGAAGACATTTCAAATAGTGTTACTGACATCAGTGCTTGGTCGATTGATTTTCCAAGTTGGCACGGGGAATATGACGAAAAAAAGGGTAAAGATGTATTTGTCATAGGTTAAGAACCTCATATCCATCTTAAATATTTACAAACAGTCTATGGTTTTAATAACGAAAAAAGCATAGAGAATTATATTATTGATGACAATCCCAATTATAAATATTTATCAGAAATAGTATCAAGTAAATTTAATGTTTCAAATAAAGAGGCATTGGAAAAATGTTATTTGACTGATCTATTTCCTCTTAGCCCTTTTAGAGGGAACGGATTAGCAGTTGGAAGTGCTGACAAAATTGACCAAATCCTTGGTGGAAATAAAAATTGGCATCAGATTAGACAAACATACGCCAAGTCACATTTATCCGATGAGATTAAAGATGTAAACCCGAAATTAATTATCACTCAAGGAAAAGCAGTTTTCGAAAATTTAATGAATGCCTTAGAAATCAATGATAAAATCAATTTAATTCCTGTAATTCCAAAAACCGGCAAAAAACAATATATTCGAAAGGTTAACTGGTCAGATATACCAATTATTTCTGTTCCTCGCATGGGAACCAAGAGAATGAGAGGTTTCTGGAATAATAATATTGAGCAAGTTAAAACTATTATACAACAGATAAAATAACGACACACAACACCGTATATAGCTCAGAACTAATTAGTTTCTTAACCGAAGTTAAGGCATATTTGGAAAGTCGCCAAATTTTTAAATTTGACGATTTTGAATAAAAAAGATAAATAGTAAAATTTAAAAATCTGGCTTGTGTTCAACCGAATGGTTTGCGCTCATTTTCTGCCCTTTTATTCTTATACAAAACCGTTACCAATAATTTGCAAAACGCTCCTTCCGCATCCGTAAATCTATAAAAAACCAAGAAAACCAATTATGGAAAATCATTTTGCCCTTTCTGATTCCGATTTCGAAAAAAAATTCATTAGCTGCGAATTAAACCCTTCCCACTTTACCCACGAAGCCCACCTGAGATTGGCGTGGATTAACATCAACAAATACGGAATTACACGAGCCGAAAAAAATATTCAAAATCAATTACAGAAGTTTGTGGAATTTGTGGGAGCAAAAGACAAATACAATATCACTCTGACTTTGGCCGCTATTAGAGCAGTACATCATTTTATGCTCAAATCGGATTCTGACAATTTTAAAGATTTTATAAGCGAGTTCCCGCGACTTAAATATAATTTCAAAGAATTAATGGCTTGTCATTATGGTTTTGATATTTATAACTCTGAAAAAGCCAAAACGGAATTTTTAGAACCCGATTTAATTCCTTTTGACTAAAACTGAATAAAAACTACTGGTAACAATAGCGATAAGTTATTGCCTGTGCTCGTCCTATCGAAAACTCACGCCGTTTTGCTATCTTTCGGTTACATTGGAAAGCAGGCTGTGGATCTTTACGCAACCAAACCCTAGCCGAAAATCGCTGGCAGTAATTTAAAATACCCGCTCTAAAATGCAAATATCCATAAGAGTTGCCGGCAATAAACGACTCGGAATCCCTAACCGAACTTTCAAACCAATTGGGTTATGAAACCAAGCATGCGGAAGTTGTAAACCGATTGGAAAAAATTTTGGCAAATGATGATAATTGCGTTTACGTCGCAGTTCAAAATGGAAAAATCGTCGGTTGGATCCACGGATTTTATTCCTTGCGTATTGAATCAGAATTTTTCGTAGAAATCGGCGGTTTAATTGTGGATGAACATTTCAGGAAACACGGAATTGGCAAAAAATTAGTAGAAAAAGTATTGCAATGGAGTAAATTAAAAAAATGTGCAAACGTGAGGGTAAGGTGCAATGTGATAAGAAAAGAAAGCCATAGATTCTACGAAAACATCGGATTTGCAATCAATAAAGAACAGAAAATATTTACCAAGCGAGTAGCATAAAAAGACGGGTAAAACTGTGTAAAAAATAACGGCCTGTCCCCACCAATTTAAAAATTGCGCCCAATTTGCTGTGCGTGCGAATCGCCACGTAACAATTGCCAAACATTTTAGGCGAACATTAATTTAAAAATTTGAAATATGGGTACTCAACAAAACTGGCCGGAATTAAACTTTTCAGATATAAAAGATACTCTGGAAACGTTGCATCAATGGATTCAAATTGTCGGGAAGGTGAGATTGAAAACAATGCCCTGGCAAAACCATTCGTGGCACGTCGCCCTGTATATAAGTTCAAAAGGATTCACTACCAATCCTATCCCCTACGAGGGCAGAATTTTTCAAATAGATTTTGATTTTAAACAACATAAATTAATTATTGAATGTTCAAATTCCGGCAAGGCTGAAATGGACTTATATCCGAGAACTGTAGCTGACTTCTATCAGGAGTTTTTTGAGAAGTTGGAAATGCTTGGCATAAACGTAAAAATACATGCGCGCCCCAATGAAATGGAGCCGGCCATTCCCTTCAAGGAAAATACCATTAACAAATCTTATGACAAGGATGCCGTACAGGCTATTTGGAAAGCTATGCTTAAGGCAAATGAAGTATTTAATCAATTCAGAAGTGACTTTATTGGTAAATCGAGTCCCGTACATTTATTCTGGGGAGCCTTTGATTTGGCCGTGACAAGGTTTTCTGGAAATGACGCGCCCTTGCACCCAGGGGGAATGCCAAATATGCCCTTGGAGGTAATGCAGGAAGCGTACTCCAAAGAAGTAAGTAGTGCCGGTTTCTGGTTGGGTTCACAAGATTTCCCTTTCCCTGCATTTTACGCTTACGCATATCCCAGTGCCACGGAGTTTGGAAAACAAAAAGTGCAACCCCAGCAGGCTTTTTGGAGTGATGAAATGGGAGAATTTTTCTTGAAATACGAGGATGTACAAAAAGCTACAAACCCTGAAAAGAGTCCTATTGTCTTTTTTACAAAGCACTTATGATGCGGCAGTTAAAACTTCTCACTGGGACTCAACTAAATTGGAGAGAAATTAATAAAAATGCCACGCCAACACGTTTAAAAAAAGTAGTGGTTTTAATGCTTACAAGTTTTTAAAAATTGCTTCGCTAGTTCAGCGGGCTCTTGTAATTGCAATCTGAATTATGCTTGGCAATCCCCATTTTCATATTTAAATCCTCACTAATGTTTTGTTATTAATTGGGCCATTTGCAATCCCGATGCCCTATATTTAAGGGAACAAAGCAATGGTTCTTACCTTTTTATGAAACTCTATATCAAATACATGGTAAGTTTAAGGTGCAAACTCATGGTAAAACAGGAGTTGGAACGGTTGGGGTTGGATTATAGCAGTATTGAACTCGGGATGGTTGAAATGAGACATCCCCTGACCGAGACCCAGACAAAAGTTTTCAAAGCCAACCTTGCCGTTTCAGGCTTGGAACTTCTGGACGATAAGAAAAGTATTCTTATAGAAAAAATTAAAAATGTGATCATAGAAATGATCCATTATTCCGAAAAGGTCCCCGAAGTAAATTTCTCCGATTTTTTAAGTGAAAAATTGGGATACGATTATACCTATCTCTCCAATATATTTTCTGAGGTAAAAGGTATTACCATACAACATTACATCATCAAGCATAAGATTGAAAAAATAAAGGAGCTTATCCTATATGATGAGCTGAACCTTACCGAAATAGCCTTCCGCTTAAATTACAGCAGTTTGGGCCATCTATCCAACCAGTTTAAAAAAGTAACCGGTCATACCCCTTCCTTTTACAAGAAAATAGGTCAAAAAAGAAAGAGTAATCTCGAAAACCTGTGATATATGTAAGTTTATGCTTCAGGAGTGTAAAGTTTACACCTATGTTACTGCCTATCTTAGCTATGTACAATTAAGTACAGATTTAAATAAAAATATCATGGAAAATTCCAAAAAGGTAGAAGAACAAAAAAAGAGTGCGGTAGGAACCAATAAAGGAACAACCTTCGAAAAAAAGAATGTTGACACCAACAAAAAGCCGGAAGCGAAAAAACATTAGGTTGTATCTAAAGTCTTGATGTTCACCTATAATATTATTTAAAATATAATTAATTAGTTGTGGCCCAAGTTTATCATAAGGAACAGTTTAAAACTGTTCCTTTTTTTGTCCTTTCCACCCCCCATGCCTCCTAATATCAACCTAAAAATTAAAATATGTCAAAAGAAAAAGAAGGAAAAGCCAAAAACGGTAAAACCTTGGCTTCCAAAAGTCCAAAAGAAAAAAAACAGGCCAAGGCCGAAAAGAAACGAGGAAAAAAGAACCGATAAGGAGTGCGCTATGAACAATGAATTTGAGAAATTGGTAGGTTTTAATATTGATGAAAGCTTGCAGTATGAATCCAATGCAATAGTAAAAAAGCACATTTTAAACGAAAAGACGGGAAACATTCTGGCCATGGCGGTAGATTATGGCAAGGTGTTTAAACCAAAGCCTTCACCTTTCTCTACCCTAATACATATAATTGCGGGGAAAGCCGAGGTAGTGGTAAACAACAGCTCTATGTATCTGCAAAATAATGAATCGATGATTATCCCGGGGCATACTTCCTATACGGTTGAGGCCAACCAAAAATTCAAGATGCTTTCCGTTATTCTTAAAAGTGGTTATGACGGCCTCGATATTTAAAAGATCCTTGAAACCCCGTTAACTTTGGGGCAACAAATATTTCAGAGGATGCCCCCAAAATCCCTCCGAAAAATCAAATTACCAAAGGAGACAAAACAAAAAAAGCCTCTCCAGTTAGGAAAAGCTTCTCATCGGTAATCCCGATACTTCGGGACTAAACCACAAGCCACTTAAAGTGACTCAACACAACTTCATTAATCAACTCCGCGGTTACTGAGCGAAGCCGAAGTAGCGGTCTGGACGAGACTCGAACTCGCGACCCCCTGCGTGACAGGCAGGTATTCTAACCAACTGAACTACCAGACCAAGTTTTCAATCCTCCTTCCGGAAGACCCCAACAACAGTTGGGCAAAGTGAAAAATTGTTACCATACATTTTGGGACTCTTCCCTTGCCGTATTAAGCGGTGGCAAATATACCACTCCATTTCATTTTCGCAAACTATTTTTTTAAAAAAAACTAAATTAAATAAATCAATACTATTTTTCAGACTTTTAGAACAAAGCAAGGAAAAATTAAACCCTCACTACTCACTACTCACTACTCACTACTCAAAAAAACT